>NZ_JBALDN010000110.1:0-54907 GCF_036917375.1 Nostoc sp. | reverse complement strand
GGTGGTTCTTCTCTCACCTTCTGTCAAAAGTGGGCCTGTGTTCAATCAGACCTCCTCTTTTTTCTTTGATTTCGACGATTTAGTCTAAACTCCAGTACCATAACCTAGAACAGCGTTACTTTCAGAATCCGCAAGAACTGCCAGAATCAAGCAAATTTCAGTATTTAACTCTCCTAAATGGCATTAGTTATGAAACACATTGGCTAGCCTGGTGTAACCAAGTAATGGAGTTACTGAACCAAACAATCGAAAATTAGTCGCAATGTCTAACTTAAGTTTTCCTCGCATCTACACGCTGTTTGGTAAAATATCTGGGTCGTTTAGTCTGATTATCTCCATCTTTGAGCCAATCAACAGACCTTATTAACCTCGATACATTAGCGCAAGAACTGGCGACAATCCAGCAAACGGGTTCTAAAAGAATTGCCTTGCTGGGTTCTCGTCATGTGCCGATTACGCATCAGAATCTTATTGAAATGATGACTTATGCCCTAGTTTTATCGGGTAATCGAATCATTACTTCTGGTGCTACAGGTACAAATTCCGCGGCCATCAAGGGAGCAACCCGGGCTGATGCAAATTTGTTGACAGTGATTCTACCCCAAAGCCTGGAACGCCAGCCTTTGGAATCGCGCCAGCAATTAGAACAGGTAATGCATCTAGTCGAAAATCCCAGTAATGATAATTTGTCTCTAGCGGAAGCTAGTTACTTGTGCAACAAGGAAATTGTCTCCCGTTGCCAGCAACTAATCTGCTTTGCATTTCACGACAGCCGCACCCTGTTACAAACTTGTCAGGATGCAGAAGAACAAAGAAAAGTGGTGACGCTTTTCTACTTTGATTAGTCATTTGTCATTTGTCTTTTGTCATTTGTATTTGACTAATGACTGATGACTGATGACTGATGACTAATAACCAACGACTAATAAGTAATGATAATTTTTTTGTACTCGATCGCTGCTGCTGCATTTCTCATTTATGTGCCATTTTTGCTAGTAGCTTATGCCCGTGCGCGTATTGGGTATGAAATGTTTTCTAGTCCTCGCGCCATGTTTGATAAATTGCCACCTTATGCCCAACGGGCTACTTGGGCACATCAGAACACCTTTGAAGCCTTTATGATATTTGCCGCAGCTGCATTGATGGCTTATGTAACTGGTGTAAATTCTTTTACAGCCCAAGTAGCTGCGATCGCCTTTGTAGTGGCTCGTTTCCTATACTCAATTTTTTATATTTTGAATATACCCCTTTTGCGATCGCTCATGTTTGCGATTAGCATCTCTAGCTCTGCCACTCTCATCTTTTTGAGCATTATCCAAGCTACTAGTTAATTGGGGCATGGCGACTGGGAAATGGGGAACAGTTTGCCCAATCCAAAATCGTTCGACTAAGCGAAGTCGAAGTCCAAAATCTAAAATCCAAAATATTTTATGGCTTCTACTTTTTCCTTTGACATTGTGAGCGACTTTGACCGACAAGAGTTGGTTAACGCTGTCGATCAAGTTATACGAGACATCAAAGGTCGTTACGACCTCAAAGACACTGAAACTACTGTCGAGTTAGTTGAAGAAAGCATTAATGTCAGCACTGACAGCGAGTTTACCTTAGATTCTGTACACACCATTCTGCGAGAAAAAGCCGCCAAGCGTAACCTCTCCCAAAAAATCTTTGATTTTGGCAAGGTTGAATCAGCCAGTGGTAATCGTGTCCGTCAAGAAATCAAACTCAAAAAAGGCATAAGTCAGGAAATTGCCAAACAAATTTCCAAATTGATTCGGGACGAATTCAAAAAGGTACAAGCTTCAATTCAAGGCGATGCTGTGCGGGTTTCTGCCAAATCTAAGGATGACTTGCAAGTTGTCATGCAGCGGCTAAAACAAGAAGACTACCCAGTTGCTTTGCAATTTACAAATTATCGTTAAAAGATTCGTAATTCGTAGTTAAAAATTCAATTACGAATTACGAACTTGTACTGAGCTTGTCCTGAGTTTCGACTGCGCGGAAATCGAGCGAAGTCGAGATTCAACTACCGCGTAGTCGTTGGCGCAGCCTCTCGTAGAGAAGGGCGTAGCCGAAGTATTACGAATTATTTTAAGTCCGTCCGCCAATACTTCTTTGAAATGCCGGACGCTCAGATAACTGCTTCATATAGCTCAATACCGCTGGATAGGGGCTGAGGTCTAGCTTTAGTATCATCGGGATGTAATTTAAAATAGACCCCACTGCTACATCAGCGACAGTAAACTCATTGCCAAGTAAAAAAGGTTGCTTACTGAAAATTTCATTTAACGGAGTCAACAAGCGGGGCATTTCCCGTTCTCGATTCTCTTCTCCAAAAATTCCTGGAGCAAGGGTAGCATTGGCAAACAACACCCATTGGGAAAATAGAGCATTTTCCTCTGGTGAAAGTGGAGTTTGACTATACTTATCGGCAAGATACAACAAGATTGCTCCAGATTCCCAAAGCTGAAAATTCCCATCAACAATTGCTGGAACTTTACCAAATGGGTTAATTGCTAAATATGCAGGCTGGAGGTGTTCACCCGCCTGCATATCAAGCTTGACGAATTCGTAGGGAATTCCTAATTCCTCTAAATACCAGTGGACAATTGACGCTCGACTACGAGCGCCACCGTAAAGTTTTAGCATAATGACTTAAAGCACTTTGTGAGTGTGAGAATGCTGTTTAATATTGTCTTCTTTGGTGACAACTCTGGCAGCATTTAAAACCCGTTTCCGCTCAATTGAATATTTAAATTCAGTGTAGTTTGTACCTAAGGGAATCAGAGATTTTGCAGATTCACGACGCTTATAGGTACGAGCTGCTGCAAATGCCCGCGGCACAAATTCTTCTCCAAACTGAGCCGACTCTGGAAAGCCATCTGGTAGCAGTGGTGAATCGCCATCCAGCACTGATCCCAAAGTTGTGGCATGAGCCAGCTTATAGGAGGTAGGAATGCCCTTTAACAGCGCTTCCAAAGCCGCAGAGGGAATTGGTTCTATAACTTCGATTTGATAAACTTCTCCATCTTCTTTGACGAAGCAGGTTGCCAAGCCGATCGCTATGTAATCATCGGTTGCTAAATCAGGGGCATTGGGATAGGAAATTGCAGTTGTCATCGGGAAATTTCTCAAAATTTAAAAATTGAATTTAGGGAATGGGGCATTGGGCATTGGGCAAAACAGTGCTGAGTTAGGAGTTAAGAGTTATTCTCCCCCTGCTGCTCCTCTGCTCCCCTGCTTTCTCATTCCCTGTTTAACGAACGGCTTGTTGGCATTCTACCAATTTGCTGCTCTCACTACTTGACTAGTCTTTGAGATTAACGTCTGCTATTTCTGGAATTCATCTTCGGGATCGAGTATCTATGAATAGGTTTGAGGAGCAATTGTTTATTTAAGGGGTAGATTTCTACTGGTATGAGTAGTTTAAATCTCAGTCTCAAGATGGCTTTAAAGTAACCATAAATACCTTGAAAATAGAGATAGTGGTAAAACCACCAGCTTTAAACAACTAAAGTTTTATTTAAAAAAGCAGGGATTTCAAGCAGGGAAAGATGAATATTCACTCATTTTTAGCTGACGATGACCAGCAAAGTAAACAACACAACTACGTTCTAAATATTACAAACAAACTTCAAGAGCGGAGGAAAAGCGATCGCAGCGAATCTATTTTTGGGGATAGCGACTTGCGCTCTTGTGCTTTGAGTTTGGCTCAACAAGGAGATTATACCGAAGCGATCGCACTTTTAACCCAACTAATTTTCCGCCATCCCGACAATGCCGTTGATTACAACAACCGAGGGCTAATTTATTTCCAAAGTGGCGAAAGGGAAAAAGCGCTTTCCGACTACAACACCGCCCTTAAACTGAATCCTTATTTGGCTAGTGCTTATAATAACCGCGCAAATTACTACGCGGCTTGTGGAGAATTAGCATTAGCAATTGCCGACTACGATCGAGCAATTGATTTGAAACCTCACCATATCCGGGCCTGGATTAACCGAGGCATTACCTGGCGTGATTTGGGGCAATATCAGGTGGCAATTGAGAATTTTGAGGTAGCACTGCTTTTCGGTCAACTAGAAGGTCATATCTGGGCTGAACGCGGCAGGACTTACCATCTTTGGGGCGACTGGAATTGTGCGATCGCTGATTATCGTCGCGCCCTTATTCAACTACCCTCTCTCGACAACGATAAGGATATTCCTGGTTGTCGCTTACGTTTACAACTCGAAAATTGGCTAGACGAGTTACTGTCTCAATCAGCGTCCTAATTGGTAGATTAGTTCTTCTGGGGGATTTAAAATTCAAAATAATTGATTAATTTTGAACTAGAGTTTAGTGACGCTGTATCGCTAATGACTAATAGATGATAACTAAATAGCTATTCAAAAATTAGCTATTAACCATTACTTATTAGCAATAATATAAATTAACACCCGGTTTATACGTATCCTGAATCACAATAAACCTAAATAATCCCAAATGCACCATTTGTCTTAGGGTGACAAATTTGTTTGCTCATCTTCTCGGCGATCTTGATTCATCAACACGATCTGACGCTGGCTGGGATCGAATCGGTATCCTTGTCGTTGTCTAATAATTTTAGCTTCTTGGGGATCGAAGTTACGGCTAAATTCCGCCTGTAAACCATTGACATGTACTTCCATCAGCTTGACTTCAGTACTCATTTCTCGCAATTTTTCTTGCTGTAACCAATGATAAGGCAAGAGTTGTGTCAAGGCAGATGCTGCAACGGCTGTAATCACAAGATTAACTGCTATTGTGGCTGTGCTTTCCAGTGCCATCACTTTGTAAGAACGTTGACGAAGATGCCGCTTTGGTCGAGAAATGACCCGGCGTTTTTGTATAGGTTGTAACGGTGGTCTGGAGGGTTGAATCGCGTTCATGATGCTAAAAGATAACCTCGCTTAGTGAAGGGAAGTACTATCAAGAGTGCTGAGTTATGAGTGCTGAGTGAAATTTGCAACTCAGCACGGGCTAAACGCCCCGCTACCGCTAACAGCACTCGATACTCGGAGCTGAATTAGCACTCAGCACTCCTGAATGCTTGATTTAGCTGTCATATTACTTCATTTTTTTGAAATAGCTACAAGTGTCGCACTAGTTAAAAAATAACCTGGCTTACGTAAGTGCAAGCTTTCTAAGTACTTATGACATAAAGCCATAAAATCTGGAAATTGCACCCCGTACTGCCAGGATTATTAGCTTTTCAACTGTGTCACATCGGAGCCTTATTTGTAAAGTTCTGTGGCTAATCGCCAAGCTAGAACTCCTGGGATCAAGGCTACAACTAGAGCGATGTAGACTTGAGTATCTGAGATGGAAGATATCTGAGCAATGTACAGAGTATCTAAGATAGGCATGGCTGAAAACCTCCTAACCTGAATTGATTTTGAACAGTTCGTTTACTACTTTTCCTTGTTTTGCCAGAATTGTGGAATATCTTGTTACAAGATGCAACAAAAGCAGTTATTGGTCAGTAGTTCTTATTTATTCTCCATTAAAAAAATTTATAAAAATTATGAATTTATATCTGGGTATCGACTTCGGCACATCTGGCGGACGTGGTGTGGTGATTGACGAGGAAGCCTATTGTATTCAGGCAGAGGTGCGATATCCCTTCCACGACTCACCAAATGCCGTTACGCCAAAAATTTGGCAGGAGGCTTTGTTTGCGTTGGTGGAACAAATACCTGACCAATTGCGGCGAGAAATTAAAGCGATCGCAATCAATGGGACTTCCTCTACCGTATTGCTGGTCGATGCTGCTGGCAACCCTGTAGATGCACCATTGCTGTACAACGATGCGCGGGGATCGTTAGTGCTAGACCATTTGAGGAGTATTGCACCCCCCAATCATACTGTATTGAGTGCCACCTCCAGCCTCGCTAAACTTTTGTGGATGAGGCAACAACCCTCTTTTAGTGAAGCTAGATATTTCCTGCATCAAGCAGATTGGCTGGCGTTTCTCCTGCATGGACAGTTGGGTATTAGCGATTACCATAACGCTTTAAAGCTGGGTTATGACGTAGAAGAGTTGAAATACCCAGAATGGCTAAAAAAGCTAGAAATACAGATTCAGCTACCCAAAATTTTAACTCCTGGGACTCCGATTGCCGAATTGCGTCCTGAAGTTGCGGACAAGTTCGGGTTAAGTCGTAATTGTCTGGTGTGTGCGGGTACAACCGATAGTATTGCCGCTTTTCTTGCCAGTGGCGCAAAATTACCTGGTGAAGCCGTGACTTCCCTTGGTTCAACGTTGGTACTAAAGTTGTTAAGTCGTACCCGGCAAGAAGATGCCAAATATGGAATTTATAGCCATCGGTTGGGTGATTTGTGGTTGACTGGGGGTGCTTCTAATACTGGAGGTGCAGTACTAAAGAAATTTTTCACAAACCCTGAGTTAGAAAGCCTTAGTCGGGAGATTGATGCTTCAATTGCCAGCGAGTTAGATTATTATCCGTTGTTGAAGGTAGGCGATCGCTTTCCGATTAACGATCCCAATCTACCCCCACGCTTGTCACCACGCCCAGATAATCCAGTAGAATTTTTGCATGGGTTATTAGAAAGCATTGCCCGCATAGAAAGCCGAGGGTATGAATTATTACAACAAATGGGAGCAGACAAATTGAGTCGTGTTTATACCGCTGGTGGTGGTGCGGCGAATGATACTTGGGCTGCAATTAGGGCGCGTCATTTGCAGGTTCCTGTAGTAGCGTCAGCGTACACAGAAGCTGCTTACGGGACAGCACTGTTGGCGATGGGGAATGGAGGAAGTTTTGAAAAAGAGTAATTGTGTACCTATCTTTTTGTAGATATCTTCTAAATCAGTATCTATCCCAGTGACAATCGACATATCTCAGACGATACTGGGATGATTAGATACCGGACTATAGATTCCAGGTTAATTATCTGGGCAGCTATTCGGGGATGGGTGCTTCGCAGCAAGCGAATGTCATCGATCCCCTTTACTAATTACTGGTATAAATTCTAAGAGGATTAGCAGAAAATTTAAAGGTTCTTGAAGAAGGTTTGATCTGCGCGATCGAGATTATCATCTAGGGAAAAGCTAAAGCTGCGGACTCGGATTTCGATCGCTTTTAAGATTTAGTTTGCCCCATGCCCCTCTGCTCCTCTGCTTTTGTGCCCAATGCCTAAACTATTTTTCTCTACGTACCAGCATTTGATAAGTTAGTACATAATCTGAAACAATAACAGTAAAAGCAGAGAGGGGATTAAGTTGAGTCACAATCCAGATGCCATAGCCCCCCACGGTGGACAGTTGGTTAACCGTATCGCTACACCAGAACAAAGAGCAGAGTTTCTCTCAAAAGCTGACTTTTTGCCACGAGTGCAACTTGACGATCGCGCCGTTTCCGATCTAGAAATGATTGCGATCGGTGCTTTTAGTCCGCTGACGGGTTTTATGAACCAAGAAGACTACGATCGCACTGTGACAGAAATGCGATTAGCTAACGGTCTTGTGTGGTCAATCCCGATTACACTATCGGTAAGCGAAGAAGTAGCTTCCCCGTTGCAAGAAGGCGGCTTAATCCGTCTGGATAACTCCAGAGGCGAATTTATCGGAGTTTTGCAACTCACCCAAAAATATCGCTACGACAAAACCCGCGAAGCAATAAAAGTCTACCGCACTGATGATGTCAATCATCCTGGCGTACAGGTACTCTATAACCAAGGTACTGTACATCTGGCGGGTGATATTTGGTTGTTGCAACGCGAACCTCATCCCCAGTTTCCCATTTATCAAATCGATCCAGCAGCCTCACGGCAACTATTTAAAGATAAGGGCTGGAAAACCATTGTCGGCTTTCAAACTCGCAACCCCATCCACCGCGCCCATGAATATATTCAAAAGTGCGCTTTAGAAATTGTTGATGGTCTATTTTTACACCCATTAGTCGGGGCGACAAAAGAAGATGATATTGCCGCTGATGTGCGGATGCGCTGCTATGAAATTTTGCTAGAACACTACTACCCCTTAGACAGGGTAACTTTGGCAATTAATCCCGCCGCAATGCGCTACGCTGGTCCTCGTGAAGCCATATTCCATGCTTTAGTCCGCAAAAACTACGGCTGTACTCACTTTATCGTCGGCCGGGATCATGCTGGTGTTGGTGATTATTACGGCACTTATGACGCTCAATATATCTTTGATGAATTTGAACCAAGTGAATTAGGCATTGTGCCGATGAAATTTGAACACGCTTTTTACTGCACGCGCACTAAGCAGATGGCAACATCTAAAACCAGTCCTAGCAGGCCAGAAGAACGCATTCACCTATCAGGGACAAAAGTCAGGGAAATGCTGCGGCGCGGTGAGTTACCTCCACCAGAATTTTCTCGTCCAGAGGTAGCAGCAGAGTTGGCGCGGGCAATGCGGATAGAAGTACCAGCTTAGGGCATGGAGCATTGGGCATTGGGCATTGAGCATTGGGCACAAGAGGCAGAGGTGCAGAGGGGCAGAGGGGCAGAGGAGAAAAACTTACTGCAACTTTCTCCCCTGCTCCCCTGCCCCTCCGCTCCTCCGCTGCCCTGCTCCGCTCCCCACACTTTTGTAACTTTACAATACAGAGTTCAGCCCTGTAAGCTGCTAACTGAATAGCTGAGGGCTGATAGCTAATTATGAAACGTCGTACGTTTTTAGAGAGAATTGGCTCAATACTCGCGGTATTGGGGATAACTGAAGCTGAGTGGTTGTCTTTGGGAAATCGCTATTACGAAGCTTTGGCACAACCCAGTCCGCGCAAGTTGGCATTGTTGATAGGTATTAACCAATACCCAAAAATTCCAGCCCTCAGTGGTTGTCTGACGGATGTGGAACTACAAAGAGAACTTTTGATTCACCGCTTTGGTTTCCAAGGGTCAGATATCCTAACCTTAACTGAGGAAGAAGCTAGTAGGGAATTCATTGAGACGGCTTTTTTAGATCGGTTGAGTAATCAAGCTAAACCCGATGATGTGGTCTTCTTCCACTTTAGCGGTTATGGCAGCCGTGTCAAATTGGAAACATCTCCAGAGATAATGGAAAATGCTCTGGTGCCAGCTAATGCCAGTTTAAAATCACAAGATGAAAAAATAGTCAACTATATATTAGAAGAAACTCTACTGCTATTATTGCGATCGCTCCCTACAAATCGAGTCACAGCAGTATTAGATACTAGCTATTATGCGCCAACCCCAATATTAGGATTAAAAAGTCGCGTCCTTCCAGAATCATTAGAGGCAAAGCTAGCAGCAGAAGAACTCGACTTTCTCCAACAACTTAAAACTCAGAAGTTACCTAGCACGCCGATTGTCTTAGCAGCTACCTCAAATCCCAAGCAGTCAGCAAGGGAAGAACTCTTTTCTGGTTTTAGTGCTGGGTTATTTACCTACGCCTTGACGCAGTATTTGTGGGAATTCACCCCAAATACCAAAATTCAAGTCGCCCTCTCGTATATGGAAAATTCTCTATCCAAATTGGGTAGTAAACAGCAACCAGGGTTATTAAGTAGTCAAAAAAATCAACATTTAACGTCTCTACCGCCAGACAGTATTATTGGTGCAGAAGGCGCGGTGACAGCCATTGAAGAAGACGGCAAAACAGTCCAGCTGTGGTTAGCAGGATTACCGCCACAAGTGCTGCTATACTACGGAGTTAATTCTCGATTTACTTTAGGAACAACAAGAGAAGAATTAGTATTGCGATCGCGGACTGGGTTAACAGCAAAAGCGCAAATTTCCCAAATAGAAGGTGCAAATCCCCTACAAATTGGACAACTTATCCAAGAAGCAGTCCGGGTTTTACCCCGAAATATTCATTTAATAATTGCTCTGGATACTGGATTAGAAAGAATTGAGCGGGTAGACGCTACAAGTGCCTTTGCTGCATTTCCCCATGTCTCCACCGTAGTCGCAGGGGAAAAATCGGCTGATTATCTATTTGCCAAACTACAGCAAACACCTAGCCGTTATGGTTTATTTTCTCTTAGTGGCGAACTAATTTCTAATGCCACGGGGGAAGCAGGAGAAGCAGTAAAATCAACAGTGCAAAAGTTAGCACCAAAATTATCAACCTTGTTAGCAGCCAAATTATGGCGACTCACAGAAAATCAAGGTTCTTCCCGCTTGGCTGTCAAGACAACCTTAGAAATAATTAACAATATATCGCCTCGCGTTATCATGCAGCGCGAAACGGTACGAACTTTCAAAACAGAAACTTCGATTCAAAAATCACTCCCTACTCCGATTGTCCCTATCGGTAGTCGAATGCAATATCGGGTAGAAAACCAGAGCGATCGCCCAGTATATTTAATCTTGCTGGGATTAAACAATAATCATACAGCGATCGCCTTCTATTCTTGGGAAACCCCCCAAGAACCAAACACCGCGGACACAAAACCCCTCCTGAAAGAAGTCGTTATCTCTCCAGGTGAAACCTTCATCCTACCCCAAACGAATACTGCTTCCGAATGGATGATTTCAGGGCCAGCTTCTGAGTGCGAACACCAACTGATTTTTAGTACTGCCCCCTTTAACGGAACTCTCGCCGCCTTGAACACTACTGCCAAGTATTCCACAGCCGAACAAGAGCCAATTGGCCCATTGTTGAATTCCTTAGAAGTTGTACAAGCCTTGCTACAAGACTTACATAACGCTAGTGCCTTCAAAACAGAGATGAACGTTACAGCAGCCGATTCACATAGCTTGGATGTGAATAATTGGGCAAGTCTTAGCTTTAGTTTTCAAGTGCTGTAAGTTAATGTGATTGAAGAAGAATGCAGAATTCAGAATCAAGACGTTCTCTAGGAGACGCTGCGCTATCCGCTTTTTCAATCAGAATAATATTCTGACTCCTGCCTCCTGCCTTATCCCAACGACGCCCATCTACTTAGTGCCTCTACTAAAGCCTGATTTTGCTCATCTGTCCCAACAGTGATGCGTAATTTATCATCTAGTCCAGGCTGCTTGAAGTAGCGGATTAAAATTCCCCGTTCCTTCAATTTTTGATAGAGATATTCTGCGTTTCCTTCTCTTGGTTGTGCCAGCAAAAAGTTAGCTTGGGAATCCCAGATATGGAAACCTAATTGTTTCAAGTCTGTTGCTAACTTAGTCCGTGATGCTTTAATCTTGGCTACACAAGCATTTTTATAAGCTTGGTCAGTAATGGCAGCCGTACCAATTGCACAAGCGATCGCATCAATGTTATAGCTATCTTTAACCTTAAACAATCCCTGTAAGAGTTTGGGATTCGCCACCCCAAAGCCCAATCGCAATCCTGCCAACGAGTACCCCTTAGATAGTGTCCGAATCACGATAACGTTTTCGTATTCCTTAACCAAAGCCAATGCATTCTCTTCGGTAAAATCTATGTATGCTTCATCGATCGCTAAAACTCCAGATAACTGGCTGGCTAATTTTCGCAAATCATTTGTTGCCACCACATGCCCCGATGGACTATTGGGCGACGCAATAAAGGTCACAGCCCCATTGGCAGCAACTAATTCGTCCTTTGGTAAGCTGTAGTCTTTGCTGTAAGGAATCTCAATAATTTCTGCCGCTTGCATTTCTGTCAATGTCCGATATAGCACGTAAGTAGGCATCGGATAAACTACCTTTTTCCCAGGTTCAGCACAGGCTCGAATCACTACACTTAACAATTCATCACTGCCATTTCCGACAATTATCCAGTCGCTAGGAACTCCTAAAACTTTACTTGCAGCTTGCCGAAATTCTCCCCCAAAAGGTTCTGGATACCGCCGCAACCACTCACCATCAATATTCCGTAGCACAGCTAATGCCGCAGGAGAAGGAGGATAGGGATTCTCATTGCTGTTAAGTTTAATAATCTGTGTACCACGTTGAGGCTGCTCGCCAGGAACATAGCTAGCCATTGCATCAACATTAGAGCGAAAGTAGTTGGTCATAGGGCATGGTAAATTGGGTGGGATGTCTACAACGGGCGTAGCTGCGACACCTTATGGCGTATCCTAAGCAAATTTCAACCCGCAATTTCTGACGATATCGTTTTTTTGTCGTTTACATCAGAAAATACGGCTTTATAAATTACGAATTACGAATTATAAAAATATGTCAGATAAATGGAATCCAGAACTATACGAACGATTTCAAGCTGAAAGAAGTCGTCCATTCTACGACTTGGTAGACATGGTACATCGGCAAGAAAACTTACGAGTTCTCGATTTAGGGTGTGGAACTGGAAAGTTAACGAAATATTTGCATGAAACCTTAGCAGCACAGGAGACTTTAGGGATAGATGCTTCTGAGAAAATGCTGGAAAAGGCGCGTCAATTTGCAGGCAATGGACTACGGTTTGAGCAAAGACGGATTGAGGAAAATCCAGGAAATGAAGAGTTTGATGTGGTATTTTCTAATGCGGCATTGCAGTGGTTGACGGGACACGAGATTTTATTTGAGAAATTGCGGGCAAAACTGCGACCTGGTGGGCAGCTTGCCGTACAAATACCAATGATGGATAGTGAGCCAGTGCATCAGATAGCAGTTGAGACTGCACAGGAATTCAGTGAAGAATTAAGAGGATATGTGCGGCGTTTAGAGGTACTTCCTCCAGAAACATACGCCAGACTGCTTTATAAATTGGGGTTTGTCAAGCAGGAAGTCAAGCTTCAAATTTATGGGCATGTGTTACCCTCACGAGAAGCCGTAGTGGAGTGGTATCGCGGGACATTGCTAACGGCTTATGAGTCCCTACTGGATGCCCAAACCTATGAGAGATTTGTGGAACGCTATCAGCAGAAGCTATTCGAGTTGTTAGAGGATGAGCGCCCGTTCTTTTTTCCCTACAAGCGTATCTTAATGTGGGGGCATATTTAAGAAACTGAAGCTAGTTGTAATTTCAAGCATAATCTTGCTTGATTTGGAAGGTGAAGTTGCACAACCTGTCCAACTTTTCCTTCAAGTCACACAAACAGGTTTTGAGTAGCTATGTTTTAATAATGGAGCTAAGCGGATTCGAACCGCTGACCCCCTCAATGCCATTGAGGTGCGCTACCAACTGCGCTATAACCCCAAAACTACTAGTAGATAAGCTTAAAAAGCTTACTAATTAGTTTTATAAATTGTATTAGCTTTATTATTATGCAAGTTTATGCAATTTAAGTCAAGACACCTATATTAAGTTGTGTGGATGCGATCGCCATCAGTTACGCTTGTTATCAAAATGCCCTTTCTGTGAAAAACCCTTTCCTATTCTGGCTTGATGGATAAACGGACAATGCAAGCAATGTTTTATATCCTTTGTAGAAATTGCAGAATATCAAAAGCATTACTGACTAAGAGAATTTGTCCTAACAAACCACTCTACACAGTCGATAAGTCTCTAATATTGCGACATTAGTTTGTGAAACTCTCGAATGAGCTACGACACCAATTAGTGCAATAGCGACATTAATTTGTGAACGGCGACATCTAATTTGTGAATGTACAGTACAACTAGGAGCTGAAACCCTTATATTATCTTACTTCTAAAGTGGCTCAGGTCGGAGTTGAACCAACGACCCCAGGCTTATGAGTCCCGTGCTCTAACCAACTGAGCTACTGAGCCATGTTTTTCAAAATCATTAATTAATATAGCACAGAAATTTGCTCAAGACTAGTCCATTTTGCAATTTTGTTAGAACTTTCATCCCTATTGAGGTAATAAAAGTAGAAGAGGGAGGTAAACTCCCTCAACTAACAAAGCAATGATTTAGTTAAAGACAACTAAGAATTACAGGCGTTGTGGTAGAAAGGCTATTGGGTTAACAGCACCCTTGCCTGATGGATGAATTTCAAAGTGGCTGTGTGGGCCAGTGCTGTGACCAGTAGTACCCATTAAAGCAATTGTTTCTCCTTGATGTACCTGTTGACCCGGTTGCACCAGAATCTTGCTGTTATGAGCATAGCGAGTACTGCTGCCATCAGGATGATGGATTTCGACGAGGTTGCCGTAGCCACCATTGTTCCAGCCGGCTTTTTCTATCGTACCGTCAGCTGAGGCAACAACTGGCGTGCCAGTGGAGTTAGCAATATCAATTCCCTTGTGGGGTCTTCCCCAACGCATACCAAAGCCAGAAGTGAGAGTACCCTTCGTTGGCCAGATATAAGCCAAAGTTGAACTGGATGGAGGAGGCGTAAGTTCGTCAATGGGTCTGGGAAGATATTGATCCACTGCTGCCAAAGGCGGTAATACCTGTGGAGAAACTGTGGTTCCTCGCATCTTTCCTAAGGAGTCAGAGGTATTTACTTTACCAAGAGGCGTTGCCACCCTTGTCGCAGATTGAGTCCGAGAGGGAGTCCACTGGCTAGCAGAACCTAGATTAGGCAAGAATTCTGGGTTTACTGCTTCGGTAGGGCGTACAGTAGTACGGAATTGGGGCTTAATTGGCTGAACGCTATAGTTAGCCCGAATCGGTGTTGGAACTGGAATTGGTATTGCTACACTATTCGGTTTAGATGCAGGGTTAGGTACACTGAAATTATTGGGCGTAGAAATAGGAGTGAGTATAGCAGCATTATTTGCTTCGATCGCTGCTGCTGGTACAACTAAATTACCAGACTGTTGAGCGCGATATTTCTGCTGTAACCTCTGGATTTCCGCTTGTAAGCCCCGCAAACGGTCATTATTGTTATTGTTTACCCTTGCTACCCTATTTACTGGTGTCTTCGGCTGTTGCATTTCGGCAAAAGCTTGTGGCACTGGAATATCACCACCGACGCCATTAGACTTAGCTGTTGGGGGAGCAGTTTCTAAGTCGGTTGCACTATTTGCCTGAATCTGTACAGTTACCGGTGCAGGAACGGCAACGCTACTGTTGTCGGCAATAGTTGGTGATGGTGAACTAGGTAGATATGAGTTAGCACTACCAATATTCAAAGGTGAGGTAGCAACATGAGGAGTTTTGCTAGACTCTACAAAAGTCGGCTGACTTGCTACAGTTGCCTCAACTTGAACGGTAGGAATTTGAACCGCAGGAATTTGAACCGCAGGAATAACTAGTTTTTGACTAATTCGCAGTTCATTGGGATTATTGAGGTTATTTGCTTTAACTAGTTCTGATACTGAAGTGTTGTATCTGCTGGCGATCGCTGCTAGTGTATCTCCAGGTTTAACTTCATAAGCTGTATGTGTCGAGGAGGCAATAACTATTGGCGCCGATGGTACAGATGCAGTGTCTCTTGTTTTCTGTTTTAACTTCGATACCAGGTTCGCTTGGCTTGCATCGCTAGAAGTGTCTGACTGGACTGCTAATGCAGTCTTCTCAACCACAGTTGTCGGCTGCGCCAATTCTATATCAGCTTGTGATAAATTTTTGGTCTCTCCAGACTGCAACTGCGCCAGACTCTTTCTTAAACGGTTCGATTTTTCTTGTAAGCGATTTAGTGCGAACTCTTGTTGCGCCTTAAGTTGTGCATTTATTTCACTGTTAGCTACGCCAGATGTTGCCACTATTTGTTGTGGCTGGGCAGTTAGTGATGTATTTGTACTATCAACACCATCAGCACTATAGTCAGACAGCTTATTGACTGTTGGAAAACTAGTTTCGGCTAAGGTATTGTTCAATCCCTGTGCCATTTTGGGCTTCAGGTAAGTGGAATTTTTATAACCTGCTGTTTTTTGAGAAAACGTGTTTGATGCAGGAACTTGCAAAGATATTCCACTTGCCGCTACTTGCCATTTAGCTTCAAGCCCAGGCACTTGTGATACTGCCGTTGGTTCCACGATTACAGGATTTTCCGGCACGCTCCCTGATGAGACTGCTTGGGACTCCAGCTTTGTGGAGGCGAATTTCACCTCGGTGTCAGGAACAGCAGGAATCGCTGAAGTTGCCTTTTGGCTACCTACTGGCACCGCTGCTTGGGCTTGATCGCTTTGTCGAGTCACCAAAAGGCTGGTTGCTCCCATAGAGATTGCCAAGCCAATCATCGCCGCTTTTGTCCGCACCCGGCTCTTAACTTTTGAATTCATCACATTTAGCAGTTCTACCGGGGCATCATCGCTGCTAGGGGTATTGTTCAACACAGCTTTTACTCTCTTTTTCAATGCTCGTTTCAAAGACGACCTCCTTACGATCACTAGCGCTTAACTAACCTCGATTTTTCAGTTGGATACTAGTCAATGATTTAGATCGCAACAAATGATAGATCGAGATCACATTCACCAGAGATGCTTACGCAAGATTAACCTGCTTCTCTGATTTAGACAAGTTCACATCTGTTTGCAAAACTTAAATTTTGCTGTGTTTACTTGTCCGAACCACTCCTAACACCACTTAGGACGAGATTTTATTCTTTACCATTATCCGCGCTTGTCTTGCGTCAATCGCGGGGACTGGACAAACTATTTGCCAAGTCCAAGTCGCTGCTAAAAATTAAATTGCGGCGACTTCTGGAAAAGTTATGCCCCCTGCTGTAGATATCTTCAAGATATTTCTACCCCATCCGTCTTCTCAACACGAGACTTTACGTTGATTATTCCCTAAAAAACAACCGTATTAACTATCGGCTACTTTTAGGCTGATTTCTGTCCTTGATTGAGCAAAAATAGCTCAAATGTAGTACATGACTGGATTTTAGCAATTTCGTTCCTAGTTTAGGATGTTTTAAATTCATCAAAATCTATCATTCAAATTTGGCAATATCCCAAGTTTCATATACAAATTTCTTATAATAACCTTACTATACTTGTAAGTATCTTCCACTACATTTCGCGAATAAACCCAATTTTTGGTATATTGCTTTACATATTCTTGCTGCGATCGAGAAAATTTTTGCAGTCACAAATAAATCGTCTAATAGGTTTCTGGAAAGCTTATAAGTAAATACACTTATAAACATTCATGTAAACAATTATTCTAAATAGCCTAACTGACGACGGGTTTCAAATAAACCTATTGCTACACTCACTGACAGATTCAAGCTGCGAACCCCTGGTTGGCTCATGGGAATATAGACGGTAGCATCGCAATCTGACAGGATTGCTGGTGGTAAACCCGTGGTTTCACTACCGAACAGTAGCCAATCATCAGGTTGAAACTGAAAGCTTACATAATTACAATTTCCATTAACCGTATAACCCAACCATCTGCCGCCACGCTTTTGATGTACGGTTTTAAAGGCTTCTAGTGATTCGTGATAGTGTAGTTTGACATAAGGCCAGTAATCTAAGCCGGCTCTTTTGAGGTAGCGATCGCTAATTTCAAACCCCAAAGGCCCCACTAAATGCAACTCTGTACCTGTAGCTGCACAAGTACGAGCAATATTACCTGTATTAGGAGGTATCTGCGGGTTCACTAAAACTACCTGAGGCATTATCCGTATAATTTAAGTATTGTATAAAACAATTTATGGTCAATGTTAAATCTACCAAAAGATAGAGGCTATTCATAGGTTTTGTTAATAATAATCAAGCATCCTTTATCGATTAGATTTTTAAAAGGAAGTACAAATTATCCCAGATCAATGCCTGAGAGGATATTTGGCTACAATCGGAAAATATTAAGTTTTGTGTAGATAAAGTAAGTACTTGTGTTTTTTAGGGCTGGTGGTGCCTGCAAAAAAATCTACCATTTGTATGAACACGAAAGTGGGGAAATGAGTAGATAAAACTAAGTGTTTTCTCAATGCTCAATCCCCAATGTCTTTTGAGTTAACCCAGCAAAGACGAACATAATTTGTCTTCGAGTTCGATTTCGCGCTCTTGGGTGGCGATAATAGCCTGAGTGATGACGCGCTGGGTGTCAAAACCGACCGCGTGTAATTGCAACCACTGTTGAGCTTCATTGCCTTCGCGGAGGATTTTGTGCAAAGGCGAAAGAAAACAGCTAAAACCTTGTTGCTTGGCGATCGCCCAAACATCTTGGTAAATTTCGGCAATCCAATCTCTGGCTACGATGCTTCTGCCATCTTGCCAATGCCTTAACTGAGCATCAAGGCTGCCAGCAGCAGCAGCAGCTTCGTTTTCAGCAGTGAGGGTAACGAGTTCTTCAGCAGAGAAAGTGCTTTGGGTTAACGGATCGATGCTGGGATTTTCGATTATTTGCAACAAACGCGCTTCTAATAAGGCAGTAATAGCTAATAAAGCAATGGGATCTGTGACTAAATCGCAAATTCGCAATTCTAGGCGATTCAAGTCATAAGGACGGCGATCGCCATTTGGTCGCACCGATGCCCACAAATGCCTTACATTCTGCATGGTTCCGGCAACGAGTTGGTCTTCCACCCACTGGATATGATCGGCGTGGCTGGCAAATAAGGGCACATGGCTAGGCGTTTGTGGGAAAACGCCCCAACGGGTGGAATGATAGCCAGTAGCTTTGCCATCCAAGAACGGAGATGAGGCGCTGAGGGCGAGAAATAGGGGCGCTTCCATACGGATGACTCGACACGCCCGCATTAATATTTCTGGGTCGCTGATGCCTATATTGATGTGTACGCTGGCGGTAACTACTTTCGTGCCGTAGGTGTTCTCAATGTAGTCATGATAGGGGTTTGCTGGATCGGAACGGAGAAAGCGATCGCTCCCACCCAAAGATAAAGTACTCCCTGGTATTAAGGTGTAATCACCCAAACGATTGAGATAGTTTCGCAACTCCCGCCGGGGACGCAGCAAGGCACACAATAAATTTTCGTAATTATGGGATGGTTGAGTTATGTACTCGACGTTGCGGCTATCTGGTTCGCGCATAAATCCATCCAAAGCCGCAACAATTTTGTCGGAGAGACCGACGATTTCACCTTGAGGCGTGCCTGTGTACATCTCAATCTCAAAGCCTTTTAATAAGACCACCTTGTTCTCCTCGGCTCTCTCTACCTATAAATTGTATCGAACAAGACGAATCTCTGGATCTATCTTTAAGTCAATCAAAGGTTAAGAATCATTTAATTGACATCCCCGCAAAATGCAAGCTCGGTATATTTCTGGGCTGTCTTTGATAAATTATGACTATTGGAGTATGAAAAATATCCTAGTGTAGGTTAGGTAAGGGACAAAATAAAATCATTGGGTGAATCACTCTCTTGAACAATCTTGAGACGTATAAACTGCGCCCATACTCGATCGTTAAGTAAGTTTAAAGCAGTTTCGGGATTGTTAATTGCGATCGCGCTGATAACTTTACGCCATCCCTGCTGCAATAAATCAATAAAAGCCTCTTCGATAGAAACTTGACTCAGCAACGAAAGTGCAGTTTTAAAACTTGCTGAATCACCTGATAAGTTTTTTGACTTTAATCCCTGTATTGCTACATCCAACCATACAGGTAGAAGTTCAAGCCAATTGTTTTTCTGTATCTCTTTGAGTGCAATATCTTCCATACCTAGCGCACCCCACATACATAAAGACTCTACAGCCAGTTGAAAATCACGGTTTTCTAGAGCATTTTGCCATAATTTTTGAGCGTGATTTTGGAAGCGATTAGCGAGAAATTCATAAGCTTCCTGGACTTGAAGGGGAATTGTCACTTTATAAACTGACTCGCCTAGTGGTAGGTAATTGCCGCGATAAGATAGCCAGTTATGAGAGCCGCAAAGATAGATTTCTCGATCGACTATTACTTCTTTGACATGGGAATCTCCCAACCAAAAAAACTGTACAGATGGTAAACCATCAGGTGTTTTTATCGCTCGAAGTTTTTTTTCCACTTCTGGTGGAATTGGTTTATCCTCATTTTCTAGTTGCCGTGTAATTCCATGTCCGATTAAAATCCATACTCCGCGATTAGCTAATTTCTGAAATAGAGTCAGAATTTTTTCATTAACAACTGCTTGATTTATCCAAGGAGAATAAATCAGAACTTGGCTTTTAGCCGAATTTAAAACTTCTAAAAAATTTTGAATAATTTGTCCATTCCGTAACTGAATTGCTTCACCTAATACTGGTTTTTTAGAAGTTTCTAGAGCCTTTGTGCGAATACTTTTGAGTCTAGCTTCTATTTCAGTATTTTTCAGATCGAGAATGGTTTCACGTTCACAATTGATGGTTTCGGTTGACAACTTACATAATTTTTGTACAGAAATTTTACCTTCGCTATGTAGCACTTCTAACCAATTGGATGATAACTCTAAAATTTGTTTTCCATTTCTTACTTGAATACTCAATTTATCTTCAAGGGCATCAAATATAATGAAAATCGATATCTTTCTCCAAAATTTTTGAGTTGAAGCTAGCACCTTACAGGAAGTGACAATTTTTCCTTCTTCTGGTACATGAAGTGCTAAACCTGAAGCTTGAATGCTTGTTTGAATTTCCTCAAGTGCTAAGGAAGCAATATCAACAATTGTATTATCAATAGTTATAAAGTCTGCCAAATCAGGCAAATTTATTACTGTCTCATTTAAGGATTCAGATTGAAAGGTTATCTTATCGCTTAAAGAATCTATAATAGCATTAATTTGTATAGGATATGGCGGCTGTGGTACAGACCCTTTTTCATAAAATGAGCGACCTTCAGGAGTAACTGTTAGTGGTGATGTTGGTGATAGAGTTTGTAAAGAACGAAGAGTTGTAGTAGTAGTTTTAATAAATACAGAATCCAGCCCAAGTACAGAGGCTAATTCATCCTCTGTTGGCGGAGGTTGAAATTCAATAGCAGCACGGATGATAAATTCTTCGAGTAGGTTAAACTGGCGGGGTTCTTTGATGCTCACTTCTACCGGAGTTTGAAGCAAACTATAACGGAATTGACGCGCTGCTAAAACTGATAAACTAGAACTTTGGGCTTCAATTTCGTCTACCAAGTTTTTGAGATTGTCATCAATGGGTTTAGCAGAAGAGGCTAGAAACATCAACGTAACAAGATTAGATAATTCAATTTCTATAAATACTTGTAAAGCATGAGGTAAACTACTTTTATGCTTTCAACAAGTCTTGGCGACGACTAGCCCACCAAGTAAATCCAGCACCAGTAATAAACATTAGTAGACCATAAATTGCCCCAAGAATGGCCATTGTAGGACTATTCAGTAGCGTAGGTGTAGAAGTGATCGCGATCGCCAGTGTCCCATTTTGAATCCCTACTTTTCCTGTAATTTGCGTAACACGTTTTTCTCCTAATCGGGTTAAAGTAGCGATCGCAAAACCTAAAGCTATTACAACCACATTCAAAACTAGAGTTGCCCAACCCACATCTATGACATAGAAACAATAGCGTCACAGAAAGAGCAACATCACCCCCAGCCAAAAACGTAATCATATCACTTCCATCCTTAACCCGTGTTGGTAACAATAAAAGTGCCTCTGGATTTTACCGTATTCCCGTTAAAATTTTAGTTATTGCTTGTGACAATCAATATAATTAACCACAGATAAACATAGATTCTCATAGAGGCGCACAGATGTACGCCCCTAAGCTAGCCTATATTTAATTCAAATGAGAATCGCTACAGCAGGCAGACTTCATCGAAGAGGAGTGCTTTGTACCTCTTCTAACGATGGTAGAGATTTAGAAGAACTAGCGCTACTTTCTGGTGTTGAAAGTTCATCATTTGCAACTCCATCCCATGAATAATTGCAGATTTTAGTGCGAAGTAATGTACCAAATGTCAGGTTAATTACTCCAGCGAAGGAATCGATAAAAATTAGATTCAAAAAGCGATCGATCATTAGACCCCCTTGAGCTAACTTGAGCATCAAGTGATATTTGCTTTCTTACTACACATGCCACAATGTCTTTTCCAGAAATGCATGGTGTATTAATACTTCTCGGTTGGATCGCACAGCTAACTGTGCGCCCATATGGTGACAGAAAAACGCCGAGTCCCTCGATCTGGTTGTATAGCTTCTACCCATGCGCCTGCGATCGCTTGACCTTGAGTATCGGTGACTATCCCCGATCGCGTGTAAGAACGAATTAGCGGAATCATCACAGGGGTATAACTGCCAGCAATCACATCAACGGCTAAAGACTCAACCGCTGCCTGCCAATCAGGCGGTAAACCTGCTGGATCGAGGTCTAGCGGTGTCAGTACTGGCGAATAAGGTGAATTGAGGCAAAACTCACCAATCTAGATTAAAACGGCTAGACAAGCGATCGCTGAGAAATGCAGCACTCAAGCTGGCAGATAGATTATAACGAATATCTGTTTTATCTACTAAATTCTTAAGAGTTTCATCAATAGATTTAGCTGAAGAGGCGAGAAACATCAACGAAACCTTCATGAAGACTTACAATATTTGAAACTTCTGAATACATACTTCCGACTTTACCTGATTGATGGGTAAATAAATTATGGCAACCTACAATTATTAATAGTTCCTGAGCGCGGGAAAATGCAACATTTACTCGTTCTGGCTTCTTAGCAAATCCCACATCTCCTTTACTATTGTTGCGAACCATACTCACAATAACAACAGGTCTTTCCATGCCTTGAAATCTGTCTACTGTACCAGTACGAATTTCTAGCGAAGGAAAAAGTTCAGATTGCAGACGTTCATCAATTTTTCTTAATTGAGCGCCATAAAATGTAATTACGGCAATTTCTTTTTTGGGTTCACCATTAGCAACTCTAGAAGCCCAAGTATTCTCAAACTGATGACACAAACGTTCAATCGCATCAATTTCTGGAGTATTAAAGTAAGAAGTTCCATTTTTTTGCTCTAAAAACTGATTCTCTATAGGCGTTTTTACCCAGAGAAGATGCTGAGATTCTCGGATAATTTCATCTGCTAAATGATGTGCGCGTTTTGTGTCCGGTTCCAAAATTCCAGATTCTAGTTTACCGTCATAAAATTGATTGATTGCTCCCATAATAAATGGATGCATTCGATATTGTGTAGTTAGCATTTGTTTAATGCTTTCATCAGCAGATTCAAACTGACTTTTAAATAGTGATTCTTCTAAGAATTGTAGTTCGTCTCTTGTATTGCCTATTGTTTGGGCAACTTCTTCTAAAGTGCTAGTATCAAGCATGGGTGGTAATTGCCGATGATCTCCTACCATAACTAACTTTTTGCCTTTCAATGCAGGGATTAGTAACTCTGGTGGAGTACACTTACTAACTTCATCAATGATGACGACATCAAATGATTTGAATTCTTCTGAAAAACCTCTATTTGCAGCCTGAACACAGGTAATACCAACTACATTAGCATTATCTAAATATATGCGCCTTAAATCGTCGCGATCGCCTTCAGTTGGCTCTCTTAATTTCCCTATCCAATCTTGAACAAAATTCTGATATTTCTTGAGATAAGTTTCGTCTGTCTGGAGTTGTTGCTGCCAAGATTCAAACTGAGTTTTTATTTTGCGTAAAAACTCTATACTAAATAAGTCGGCTTGGGAATTTTCTAGTTTCAATTTATCAGGTATTGTTTGCCATTTTGTCAACCACCAGCTTCGTTCTTCTCTTAGGTTTTCTGATGGCTGTAGTTGTGATTTTTGTTCTACCTCACATAGATTAATTTGTAATTTCTGAAGTTGCTGTAGAGAAGTTTCAGTTTCTTCTTGTAGCTTTGATAAATGTTCATTTAGAGAATGTTTAATTATCTCCAATACAGCAAAAGGTTCTAATGATGAGATTAAAGTTTCAAGCTGACTAATGGAAATTATACAATAATTTACTTGATTTGCAAATTCTTGGGGTTGCTCCCAAATATTTGATTGTGTTGCAAGATATTTTTCAACTAGAATACGTAATTGAGCGGGGATATTTTTTTGATTAAGTTCTTGCAATTTATTAATAACTATTCCCAGTTGGTAATTAGCATCTTGCTGTGCTTTTTCTACCTCAGCTTGAGTAATAGATATTTGCTGTTGGCTAACTTCATTTTTCTGAAGTTCATTTAATTGTCGTTGCAGATGCTGAAGCTGTTGTTCAGTTTCCGTTTTGACTTTTAAAACGCATTGGCGCGCATTTGTAAGGATAATATCTAGCAATTCTTCTGTAATGCGGGTGAGAGTAGAGTCGATATTATTCCATTCCCATGATGTACCATAAGTCCTTTGCATTCTAATTAAGAAAACCTGGGTATTCTCAACAAGTAATTTTCGCTGTTTGGGGTTTAGTAGTTGATAATTGCTAAACTGTTGATAGGTTTCTTGCCATTGGGTGCGATCGCTCTTTGATAGCACCATTGGAATCTGGCTAAAATTTTCTTGTAAAAAATAGCTAAAATTATGCTGTTTACCCCGCCTGTCAGTAAAACCTCCGTCTATTTCATAAGCGATCGCCTTTGCTAATACTTCCCATTCAGGTAGGTTAACTTTATAAGTTTTTGGTACTATTGGGAGTTTTAATGTATTAGCAAACATCAACAAACCTAGTGGTAAGTCCACTAAATTTTCTGTAAGTGGTAAACCTGATTGATGACATTCTTTTAAAGTTTGATAGAGATGAGAAGATGCTGTAGATTTCCATTCCTTAACTGCTGAGATAATATAATCTATTTCCCGTTGACGGTTTTGCCATATCTGGATTGTTTGCTGTATATTTTGCAGTTTGGTAAGATATTGCTGATAATCTGGTTGTAATTGATTTAAAGAGGCGAAATTTTGTTTGACAACCTCCACTGATGCTGCAACTTCTAAGATGGCTTTACTTGCCTCTTGAGCATAAATCAAAAAAGTTTTAAATCCAAAAATTTCTATTGCTACAGTTTCACGCAACCAAGCCGCTAAACCAAAAGCACCAAGTGCCGGACGCACAAAGCCAAGTTCATCAGTATATTTGATGGTTTGACGAACATTTGCTAAAAATTGTTCTACCAAACTGTTACCTTCTGTGTAGGGTTTAAGAAGTGGCAAAAAATCTGTAACTTCTGAAGCTTCCCAGTTGATATTTGGTAAAGTATTTAATATATTTCCTAATTTTGCAATTAGTGATTCAACCTCGTTATTTTTTTCTACAGTTTCGTTATAAAATTTTTCTTGATTTTGAAAGTTTGCCTCTAGTTTTATCTTGTTTTTATTGAATTTAGTTTGTTGCTGATGAAATTCTTCCTCTGCTTGAAAGTAAGCGGTAAATCTTTGTGATGATGCCAGTAATTGAGTGAAAACTTGAATATTTTCCAGCCGTTGAGTCAGATTATTTTCGCAGTCAGTTGCAGTATTTTCTAGCCATCTGCCAATCACTTGGTCTTCTAAAAATGGCTGTCCTTCTTCCCCAACTTTTTCGGCTCTCCCCTTGCGTACAGCGCGAATTACTGGGTTGTGAACTAATCGACTCAGGGCGTTATCTACTGCTAAATTGGCTTGAGAAGCAATTAGAGTGCGTCCCCCGCGAAGGGCAATTTGATAGCAAATTTCCGCAATTACGGTAGTTTTCCCAGTACCTGGTGGCCCTTGGATAAGAACAAGATCCTTAGCGGCAAGTACCTTTTCTACTGCTGCTTTCTGACCAGGATTTGCAGAAGATAATAATAAATCTTGTGGTTGAAGTTCAACAGTTGTTTTGATTTGTCTAGCCTGAGAAGCATCGAATAAAAAGTTGCCTAAATAGGGATTTTGGGTATAACCATTATTCAAATCATCTAAAGCTTTTTTCTTGCGCTGAATCTGCTGAATATCACCAACTGCTTCAAAACATAAAAATCCTGTATCTGGCAACTTATAACGCTCTGTTGCCATGAATTCAGCTAAATCGCGTTCTAATCGGAGGCTGATAATACATCGGTTGGGGTCAACTTCTTCAACAGTCCCTAATTGACGGCCGCTAATCCAATTTTTGCCGATAGGAGCAGTTTCAAAAAGCTTTAAATCTTCGTTTTTTGTGCGTCTTGCTCGTTCCCAAAAGTTTTCTAATTCGAGGGAATTTTGATAAAAGCCGTCAAGGGTGGCTGAGGCTACATCAATTTCAAAACTGATTCGTCTTTTAAAATTATAGTTATGACTTACGTAACGCACGCAAAATTGACGCGCTTTAGCGATTTTTTCTTCAATTTGCAAAAACGCTTTCCAAGCTTTCAGTTGATCTTCTGTAGGCACATTTTCGCCACAAACTGGCGCGGCAGCAATGCGTTTCAATGTCGCTGCCGGAATGTCGAGATGATGCTGATGATTAGCCAGTAAACGCAAGCGACAAGGTATAGCGTAGCTGTCGGCGTGTCCTCGTGAAGGTTGTAACAACTGAGCCGAAAGTATTTTTATACCGTCGCGTCCATCTTTTTGTACAGCCGCTCTAAATCCTAATGTTTTTTTGAGCTTCTCAAGTCTTGCGGGTAATGGAAAATCATCGGAGTCTGTTGCTATTGTCAAATCCCAGATTTCCTCTCTTGCCTCTTTTCCCGTGCCTTTGCGACGCACATAAAACAGACAAGGCTTTTTACCGAAACATTCATACATTAACTGATTGGCGCGATCGCGCCGCTCCCTAAAATCGGAATATGATTTCAAGGCAGCCTCACCTTCAAGATGGCGGATAAAGCTATCAATTGCTGAAGCTATAAACGTATAGCCCCAATCTTCAGAGTTTGTTTTAGTTTTCGAGGATTTTGCTGTTAGTTTATTTACCGCTAGACGAATGCGTTCTCCATCTGATTCTGAGATGGTGCTAGTATGACCTTTGACTAGGATGTTGAGCTTATCGCAAATTACTAATAGCTTTTTGCTATCCAAATTCAATTCTTTTGCTAGTTCGTAGACTCTGAGTTTGCCGTTATTCATCCAGTTTCGTAAATTCGTAGACAATCAGGGTTTAAATTTAAATGCAGAGGGTAACAGAGGAGCGCAAATTATTATTTTAGTGTGATTTACTACGAATTAAATTTGGTAAGACTCTACGTAACTATGCGTTTAAAAACTTTACCACTTGCGGTAGTATTGCCCATTAAATGACTATAGTTTATACTGCTGATAGATTTGACTGGCGGCGCGATGCAACAGGGAATGCCGCCATACTAAAGATTTCATATCATCAGCATAACCACCGCCAATGACGCAGGCGACGGGATAACCGCTACTCATACAGGTACTCAAAACCTGCATTTCCCGACGAAAAATGCCAGCATCAGTTAAGGCTAATTTTCCCAAGCGATCGCCTATATGAGGGTCAACACCAGCATCATAAAATACTAAGTCTGGCTTGACTTTAGACAACAAATCTGATAAATAATTCGCCAAGGTTTGTAAATAAGCGTCATCTTCCATTCCCACCGGCAAAGGAACATCCAAATCGCTGTTTTGTTTCGTACCGGGGAAATTGACTTCGCAGTGCATGGAGAAAGTAAAAACGCTGTCGTCGTCTTGGAAGATAAAAGCGGTACCGTCTCCTTGATGGACATCCAAATCTACAATGAGGATTTTTTGGACGAGTTCAAATTTTTGTAAAACGCGACAGGCGATCGCTAAATCGTTGAAAATACAAAAACCAGATCCATAACTAGGAAAAGCATGATGAGTTCCACCAGCCGTATTACAAGCTAAACCCTGACTGAGTGCCAGTTTCGCAGTGAGTATCGTACCACCTACCGCTACACAAGTACGATTTGCTAGTGCTGGACTCCAAGGCAAACCAATGCGTCGCTGTGCTTTGGCATCTAAGGTTCCTTCACAGTAGGCTTGAACGTAGCTTGGAGTATGGACTAACTCTATTAATTCTGGTGGCGGACGTTCGGGAGTGTGAAATTGTTCTTGATTTGCCACACCATCGGCTAATAGCAATTCGTAGAGTTGTCGGAATTTAGACATCGGGAAACGATGTCCTTCAGGTAGAGGAGCAATGTAATCTGGGTGGTAAATAATTGGCAAATCCATAAGGAAAGAAAATCTCAAGCAGCTAATCCGACAACAAGGTAAAATTTAGCCATAATCACAGTAAAAATGCTGTTCTTGTAAATCTAAACTTCCAAATTGAAATTAATTATGATGGAATGGATTCTGCCCATAGCATTTATTCTAGCTGGCTTACTAGCTGGAATAATTGGTGAAAAAATTATCTTCAAAAAACTGGAAAGATTCGTTAATTATAAACGAATTGCCGGGGGTAATATTATATTTCACTCTCTGCACCGTATGACATTTATTTGGTTTGTTATTGCTGGTTTTTTTTGGGCAGTTCTGAGCGCACCCCTGAAACCACATATTGCGATCGTACTGCAAAAAGTTTTGACGATCGCACTGCTATATTCAGTAACTCTAGTTTTAGCCAGATTGACAGCTGGTTTTGTGAATTTATTTATTCGCAGAGCAGAAGGGGTTCCCACATCACTAATTTCTAACCTGGCTAAAATTACTGTTTTAGTTTTGGGAACATTAATCATATTGCAGACTGTGGGTGTTCAAATTACCCCAATCGTCACAACTTTAGGTATTGGTGGTTTAGCAGTTGGTTTGGCACTTCAAGACACACTTGCAAATTTATTTTCTGGCTTTTACTTAATTATTTCTAAGCAAGTTAGAACTGGTGACTATGTAAAATTAGATGCTGGACATGAGGGATATGTTATAGATATTTCTTGGCGGAATACGACCATTAAAGAAATTTCCAATAATGTCGTCATTGTTCCTAATTCTAAGTTATCTTCGGCTATTTTCACCAACTATCATTTACCTGCAAAAGAAATTACTTTAACAATGGATGTGGGCGTAAGTTATGATAGCGATTTGGAACAAGTGGAAAAAGTGACTGTAGAAGTTGCTAAAGAAGTCATGCAAGAAATTGCACCGGAATTAAAAGATAGTGAACCATATATCAGATTTCATACTTTTAATGATTTTAGTATAGATTTCACGCTTTATATGCGGGTAAGCGAATACTTCGATCAGCGGATTGGGAAGCATCTATTTGTCAAAAAATTACACAAACGCTATCAGCAAGCAGGAATTCAAATTCCTTTTCCGATTAGAGAAGTTTATATGCCAAATAATATAAAATAATATAAATGAAATTCGGCATTAAACCAGACTAACTCTTGTTAAAGGAGGTGTTTTGGGAGGGGAGGGAGACGGCGTTTATATCGTCCTTGCAGGGTCTTGGCGAGCAACACGCAGGCAAATATAGCGGTTGACAGTAGCACTACACTAGCTCCAGAGGCAATGTCGAGGTAGTAGCTGAGATAGATACCTACAAACGAAATTACAGCTCCTAAAATCCCGGAAATAATCATCAGATAACCAAAGCGATCGCTCACTAATCGGGCAATTGATGCCGGAATCACCACTGCTGAAATAATCAGAGTCACCCCTAAGACATTCAGTGTAGCCACCAGTAAAGTCGCTAACATCAAAGCAAATAAAGTATCCATTGCAAAAACGGGTACGCCATGAACCTGAGCAACTTCCCGGTCAAAACACCAAAATAGCAACGGGCGATAAAACAAGAAAACCAGACTGAGTAAGACAATCGTTACACCAGTCACTACCCACAAATCATTAGGGGAAACACCCAATACATTACCAAACAAAGCAGCTTCAAAGTTTTGGCTAAATTTGCGATAGCTACTGATTACAGCTACTCCTAAAGCAAAGCTAGCAGTTGTCACAATTCCAATAGCTGCATCCGAGTAAATTTTCCGTCCGGTCAAATATTGAATCAACAGAGCAGCGGCAAAACCCCAAATCCCAGAGCCAATATAGAAATTCAAGCCCAGTACATAACTCAGCACGGCTCCCCCTAAAATCGCATGAGATAAACCGTGGGCAATGTAACTCATTCTGCGAGTTGTAATATAAACTCCCATAATGCCGCATAATAGCCCCGCCATCATGCCTACTAGAATCGCACGGCTAAAAAATTCGTAGCGAAAGGGTGCTAGTAAAAGATCCATATACAGTTAAATTAAGCAGATTTCGATGAGTTGGAGGGGCGCAATATTTGGGGCAAGTTATCTTGCATTTGATGGCGTAGGGAAGTACCGCCGCTAGCAATCAAAATCCGGTCTTGTTGGTAGAAAACTACCATTTCTCCACCAAAAGTCTGCTCAAGATTTGCGGGAGTGAAGACATCAATAGGTTGACCTTGGCAAATTAAACCGTGGTTGAAACACACCACCCAAGGTAAATGAGTTGCCACCGAATTGAGGTCATGGGTAGAGAGAATAATTGTCAAGCCCTGTTGATTCAAATCAGCCAATAGGTGCAAGAGTTCGTGTTGAACGTGCAAGTCTGAACTGCTGGTGGGTTCATCTAGAAGAACAATTTCCGGCTCTCCTACTAAAGCACGGGCAATAAAAACCCTTTGCTGTTGACCACCAGATAAATTACCAATGGGTTGGTGAGCAACATGGGCAACTCCAACGCGCTCTAGGAGTTCCCTAGCAACTTGGCGATCGCGCCGCGAAGACCAAGGCAACATCTTTTGCTTTTGGTAACGCCCCATCATCACCACTTCCAATGCTGTAACTGGAAAAGTCCAATCCACTGTTTCCACCTGTGGCACATAGCCAACCAAAGGCGGTGCTACTCCTGGCTTTAAACGCCTTCCTCGAAACCAAATCTCTCCAGTCCAAGGACGAACCAGCCCTAAAATAGCTCTGATTAAAGTGCTTTTACCACTACCAGAAGGCCCCACCAAACCAGTAAGTTGACCTGGATAAAGCGTCAGATTGAGATCGGTAAACACTGGCTGGGTTTGATAACCACAGGTTAAATTTCTAACTTCGAGTATCGGTTCCATGCACTTAATTTTCTTGATACTACTTGGTTGCTGTTGGCCCAACAACATTTCCAGTGTTTAAATTCTTCACCAAATCAGGATTTCCTCCCAAATTAGAGGCGATAATCCGCATGTTGTTAGCCATCATGCCAATATAGGTATGCTCAGGATTAGTATTTTCCATTGCATTAGCTGAACCAGTTCCTGGTAACTCATCATCGGCAGTGTTAGCTGTTTTTACCTTCGCTTCGCGGGCAATTTGTTCTTCTACCTTACTAGGGTAGACTTCAGAACCAAAAATAGCTGGAACGCCTGTTTTCCGAATTTGGTCAATTAGCTTTGTGATATCTTGAGCGGATGGTTCCTTGAAATCTGAAGGTTGAATCGCACCAATTACTTGAAAACCATATTCTCTGGCCCAATACGCCCAAGAATCATGGTAGGTCAAAAGTTTACGGTTATTGGCGGGAATACTGGCGACGATTTCTCGTGTTGCCTTGTCTAGATCATCCAGACGTTGTAAATAATTTTTGAGATTAGTCGCGTAGTAGTCTTTGCCAGCAGGATCTAAGACAGTTAACTGTTGGGCAGCTAGTTTAGCGTAAGCTTCAGCATACTTAGGGTTTACCCACAGATGAGGATTGGGATCGCCCTTTTCTTTCGGAAAGCTGAAGTCGAAAAGCCACTGTTCTTTAGTAATGGTATTACTGCCTAGTTCAAAGATTTTAGTTTCTTTGGGAATTGAAGCTTTAGCTAGTTTTTCTGTCGGGGATTCCAAATGCAACCCATTGGCAACGATCAGATTAGCTTTGGATAGTATATTGGCATCGCTGGGACGAGGCTCAAAGGTATGAGAGTCGGTTCCTTCTGGAATAATACCCTTAACTTCTAAGCGATCGCCTGCAATGTTACTCACAATATTCGTTAAAGGAGCAACTGTCGTTACTACTAAAAGCTTATTCTGTGTCTTTTGCTCTCCTGCTTGAACCGGAGTGCTGGTTACTTCGGGATTAGAAGACACCGTTTTATCCTGAGGCGGACTGCAAGCTACGACCATGAAGCTAAGTACAAATAGCAATCCAGGGAGGGTCTTCATTAGACTCAAGCCTTCTAAAGTAAAGGGTCAATCTTTGATTAGACCTTTTACCGATATCAAAATGCAATGCCCCCTCAGGGTATTTTCGGTTGATTTTTCGATTTGTTTACCTAATCCACTCGAATAGATTGTATGTCGGCATCCAGTATCTACTCAAACTTAAATTGCTAATGCTCGTTTTTCTAATGGTAGTTCAAAGCGATCGCCTGGTTTCGGCTCAAGTACCTGCGTCGAAAGATTGTTCTTTTCTAATAACGAACGAAATTCCTCAGCACTTCCTTTAGTTTGAATGAGTTTCATCAGCAAACCCTCAAAGGACACATCTCCACCAGCAGCAGTAGGTATTATTACTTGAGGCTGTAATGATTTGACGACTTCTAAAGCACTATTTTGTCCTTTAATAATCGGCCCAAGCAAAGGTAGCGTCATGTCAATAAACGGCGCGATCGCTACATCGATAGGTGCAGATTGCTGAAGTTGTGGAGAATGATACCCGTGAGGCTCATAGTATACAGTTAAACCACTCGCCAATTCTTTGAGAAGATAACTATTTTCTACCAGAGTGGGGCCAATGGGGGAGCCTGGGAAAGCTTTGATTTCAACTTGATTATTTAAAGTGAAACTTTCACCATGAGCGAGAGTAGTTACTTGGGTATAACCTAACTGCTGTACTACCTTGGCAGCATTGGGAGAAGCTACAACCTTGATGCTGCGATCCAGTAGCTTGAGCGTTGGTGGGTGAGCATGGTCTTCTAAACCCTGAGATAGCAGGATCAAATCAATATTATCTGGGATTGGGCGATTTTGCGATCGCGAACCTTTAAATAGCCAATCCAAATTGCTGAAAATTAACGAATCAACCAGCCAAGGGTCAATTAGTATTCGTTTTTCGCCAATTTCTAGCAGCCAAGAGTTGCTGTCGAACCAAGTTAAAAACATAAATTTTGTGAAGATAACGCCTACCTTCATTATCAATCGTGTCAGCTTTTCTTAGTAAGCACTGATGCCAATACTTACATTCGTCACGCCAAGCTTACACACGGAGTTTTTTTATGTCTGATATTGGTTTTACTCACATTGCACTTGCAGTTAGTGATGTTGATGCAAGCATCTCATTTTATGCAAAGTATGCCCAGATGACAGTCGTGCATCATCGCATCGATCGAGCAACTCAATCAGATGTTGCTTGGATTAGTGACTTGACTAGACCTTTTGTGATTGTCCTAATTAAAGTACCTAAAGTAGAAGGCGCACTATTACCACAATCCCATCTTGGGGTAGCTTATCAGAATCGCGGGGAAATCGATCGCCTGTGCAATGAGGCACGCGCTGAGGGAATACTGCTGGATGGGCCAAATGACTGGGGCCATCCGGTTGGTTACTGGGCTTATCTTCAAGACCCAGATGGTCATACACTGGAAATTTCCTATGGTCAGGAAATTAGTTTTACAGTTGAGCAAGCTAGAGACGCAATTAATCGCGTCTCTTAAAAAAATAGTGTTACTTGTTACCAGGGGTGCGTCCACCTTCATCGTTACTGCCACCGTGAGGATGGGAATTGCCAGGGTCACAGCCCTCAGCACCATTACCAATTCCTTGGTTGCAATGGCGACGCGGTTTTACGCCCTCCGTTGAAGTTTCAGTCTGCTCCTCAACTGCAACTTGTTGTTGTCCAACGACATACTGCGAGGAAATGTTTGCTACTTGTCCAGTGCTAGACAGGGCTTGGTATAACAAAGCAGATACTTCAGACCTGGTTGCTACCCGTTCAGCATTAAGCAAGTTCACATTGGGATAGTTGACTACTATACCGCGTTGTGTCAAGGCTGCAATTAGACTGCGATATTCACTACGAATAGTAGTTGCATCGCTGTAAACAGATAAGATTGTGTCTGTAGAACCACTGCTTTGATAATTTAATCCCCGCGCTAAAGCTACCAAAATATCAAGGCGAGAAAGGCTTTGGCTGGGGTTAAAATCTTTGCCAATAACAGCGTTTAAAAAGCCCATTTGATAAACTTCGCTGATGGCATTGTAAGCCCAATATTGAGTTGAGACATCTTTAAATGCGATCGCTCGACGAATTTTCCCTTTGCTAAACGCTTTCCGCAACATTGCCGCAAATTGGGCACGAGTTACTGGTGCATCCGGGCGGAAAGTCCCATCAGGAAAACCTTCAAGAATTTCCATTGAGGCCAACTCGGCAATAAAATCTTTAGCCCAGTAGTCTGTGGAAATATCAGAAAACCCAACCTGGAGAGTGCGAGACATCCCGACTTGGCGATAATTCATCAGCATTTGGCTGACATCATAGCTAGAGTTATCGCTGACTTCAATCACCTGCACCAAACTACCTGGAGTAGCTTGCAAAGCCTCTGCCAAGTCAGAACTAAAGACGCTCACGAACGACTGACGCACTAAAGCATACTCACCCTGAGTGAAAGAGGTGGGATAAACGCTGGTTGCTGCAATTTTTGACAAACCTTCTACTTGGAACTGACTACCTTGGAAAGTTTGGGAACTGCTGAGGAAACTAACACGTTGGTCGCTGACTTGGGTGAAGTAGTCGTAGGTGGTAGTACCTGCGTCAATAGTACCGTCTTGGTTAGCATCAATACCATAAACAGTGCGAACGACTTGGTATTCTGTAGGTTTGGCTGACAAAACCAGGTTAACTGTGGTGTTTGCAGACAAACATTCAAATTCGCTATAGCCAATAAAGCGGTTTTGAACATCATACAATCGCACGACGATGCGATCGCTAGCTTTTAACCCCTTAGCAAATTTTGCTATTTGCTTAATTTTGTACTTATAATCACCCAAAAACCGCTCTTTTAAATAGCCCTTGCCACCTTTACTCTTGACAGAAATGCGAGCAATCACTTCTGAAAAATTACCAGTTGGTTGCCAAATGGCAAGGCTAAAACCTGTTTTTTTTCCTTTTGCAGAAACAGTACTAGTGCGGCTTTCTGTGGTGATAGTTTGCCGCTCAATAGTAGTAGTACGACTCCTTGTTTCTACTTTCTTATCGGCTAAAAGTTGTTGATTTGTAGAATTATCAGATATTTGGGCGACGCTGGTAGAGAATCCTAAAGTTGCAGATGCAGAAGCTATTGGCGAAAATATTGCCACAGAGGTTGCAGCCAGAACAAACTTGCTCATTTGAGCCAAGTAACTTTGATTCATGTATTTCATCTCACACTACCATTCGTCTAAAAAGGCACAGGGGTATTTGGTATCCCTTGACTTATTAATCCCTTGAGGTGGATGGAAATAACATCTAAATCATTGCTGAGTGAGGAGTCATGAGGTCAGAGAACATTACTATATTAAAGAAACACTTTATGAATCTTATTAATGACTGTAACTACACAACAGCTTGCAACCCAAGACGCCTTTGAAAAATTCATTTGGAATTGGCAGGGCTACAAAATTCAGTACACTGTCATGGGTACAGGACGCCCTTTGGTATTAGTTCACGGCTTCGGTGCTTCCATTGGACACTGGCGCAAAAATATCCCAGTTTTAGCTGATGCTGGCTACCAGGTATTTGCCATAGACCTTTTGGGTTTTGGTGGTTCCGATAAAGCGCCTATTGATTACAGTGTGGAAGTTTGGGTGGAACTGTTGAAAGATTTTTGCACAGCACACATCCAAGAACCAGCTGTATTTATTGGCAACTCTATCGGCGCACTTTTGAGCTTGATTGTACTGGTAGAACATCCAGAAATTGCTGCTGGTGGTATTTTAATTAACTCTGCGGGTGGGTTGAGTCATCGTCCCCACGAATTGAACCCGCCGCTACGGATGGTGATGGGAGCTTTTAATCGCTTTGTGCGATCGCCAATTACAGGTAATTTTGTCTATAATCGCATCCGCCAAAAAGCCCAAATTCGCCGCACCCTCTACCAAGTTTACCGGAACCGTGAAGCCGTCACCGATGAATTGGTCGATTTACTTTATACTCCCTCTTGCGACCCAGGAGCGCAACAAGTCTTTGCATCTATTCTTACAGCCCCTCCTGGCCCAAGCCCAGAGGAACTTTTGCCTAAAGTCGAACGTCCCTTATTAGTAATTTGGGGTGCTGACGATCCTTGGACACCAATTACCGGGGCCAAGATTTACGAAAAGGCGCGGGAGAATGGCCAAGAAATCAAAATTGTTCCCATTCCCAATGCCGGTCATTGTCCTCACGATGAGGTTCCAGATGTTGTCAATGCCCAGATTGTCGATTGGCTAGCGCAAAGGTAATAATTTCGCCTTTCTGCCGATATGTATTAGCCCAAGCAACGTAAAAATGAGGCTAACAATCTGGGTGAGTGGATCTTAATCTTTTAATTGCGCCTTGACATAATCAAACTCGTATGGTGTGTGAATAAATGGAGCTTGATGTGCGTAATGGAGATAAAAGGGTAATTCCCTTAAATCACCATCCAGATTTTTCAGAACTTGGCTATCAAGTCATCAGCGAACTAGGACGTAACCGAGAAGGGGGAAGGATTACTTATCTAGCTAATGTTTTCAAATCTAATCAGTTGGTGGTAATTAAAGAGTTTTGTTTTGCTCGTGCAGGTGCAGATTTATCAGGTGTGAAAGCATATCAGCGCGAAATTGAAATCTTGCAACAACTCAATCATCCCCGCATTCCTCGTTATCTAGATTCCTTTGAAATGCCGGGGGCTTTTTATCTGGTTCAGGAATATAAAGATGCTCCATCATTGGGATTAAAACGTAGCTTTCATCCTGAAGAAATTAAGCAAATGGCTCTGTCAATCTTAGAAATTTTGGTTTATCTGCAAAAGCAAGTTTCCCCAATTATTCATCGGGATATTAAACCAGAGAATATTTTGGTTGATGAAGAACTAAATGCTTACCTGGTTGATTTTGGTTTGGCTAGAATACAGGGTGCAAAAGTAGCTCTGAGCAGCTTTATAGCCGGAACTCCAGGTTTTATGCCACCAGAGGAGCAGTTTGGTCATTCTCTGACTGAGGCATCAGATTTATATAGTTTAGGAGCAACACTAATTTGCTTACTTACTAATACCCGTTCTGTTGAGATTGGCAAATTAATTGATGATAACTATCGCTTTAATTTCGAGCAATTAGTTCCTCAAATCAGTCCGCGTTTCCGGCGGTGGTTGATTAAAATGGTGGAACGTAACCGAAAACGCCGCTATGCTAATGCGGCTATTGCTTTAAAAGCACTTGAGACAATTGAGGTTGTTGGTAGTGCGACTGGGATAGATAATTTCATCAGTACAATCAAACCTAGAAAACGAGCTGCTTTGTTGGGACTAGCTACTGTTGTTACACTGGCTGCGGTTGCGGGAACTTTGATAAGTTATCAGCCTGGTAATACGGTTAGGCAATTGTTGGAAGCTAGAGAATGTCAAAGTTTTGATTTAAGCTCAGGTTGCCAATAAAAAATCGGAAATTAAGATTAATTAGGTTGCATCTGGCTAAGGATTACAGTGGTTTTCAATTGAATAGACTACACGCGTAGGGGCACAATATATTGTGCCCCTAAAATTATGTATATTCCACGCTTGTGAAAATTGCTGGAATTTGCATGAGTATCAAATACTCGTCAACGGAGTTCAGAGGTGGATTCATCCAGTTCAAATACTCGTCAACGGAGTTCAAAGGTGGATGAATCCAGTTCGGATACTCGTTAACGGAGATAAAAGGTGGATTCATCCAGTTCAAATACTCGCCAACGGAGATAAAAGGTGGATTCATCCAGTTCAAATACTCGTCAACGGAGATAAAAGGTGGATTCATCCAGTTCAAATACTCGTTAACGGAGATAAAAGGTGGATTTATCCAGTTCAAATACTCGCCAACGGAGATAAAAGGTGGATTTATCCAGTTCAAATACTCGTTAACGGAGATAAAAGGTGGATTCATCCAGTTCAAATACTCGTTAACGGTAATGCACTATCAGTAATTGTGTAGTTATCTGCTGTAGTAAACTACATCTAAGCCAGAAGCCTGCATTCAATAGTTGATAGCGCTGTGAAAAAAATCCTGATTGTGTCAGCTAATCCCACGACAACAGATAAACTTCGCTTGGACGAGGAAGTAAGGGAAATTCAGGAAGGGTTGCAACGCTCTCGCAGCCGAGATAAGTTTGAACTGATTACTAAATGGGCGGTGCGTCCTGACGATTTGCGGCGTGCGCTTTTAGATCATAATCCTCATATCATCCATTTTTCTGGACATGGTGGAGGAAATCAAGGTTTAGCCTTGGAAAATATTACGGGGGAAATGCAGCTGGTGAGTACAGAGTCACTGGCAAGGTTATTTAAGTTATTTAAAGACAAAGTTGAGTGTATATTGTTAAATGCTTGCTATAGCGAGGTGCAAGCTGAGGCTATTTACCAACACATTAATTGCGTAGTTGGGATGAATCGGGCAATTGGCGATCGCGCCGCAATTAAATTCGCGGTAGGCTTTTATGATGCACTGGGCGCTGATAGGTCTTATGAGGATGCCTACGAGTTTGGCTGTAGCGCTATTGATTTAGAAAGTATTCCAGAATCTTCCACCCCAGTGCTGAAAAGTCGGAACAATCTTCAAAATGCTATCTCTGCTAACGAAATTATTTCAGATACCGAGATAAAACCAGCAGTCTCCTTAGAAAATCCAGAAGGGCAGGTATCTCTAAAATCTGCATTCTATGTGGAGCGATCGCCTATTGAGGTAGACTGTTATGAAGCAATTCTCCAACCAGGGGCCTTAATTCGCATCAAAGCTCCCCGGCAGATGGGCAAAACTTCCCTTATGTCGCGGGTTCTTCATCATGCTAGTCAACATGGCTATCAGACTGCACCTGTCAATTTCCAGTCAGCCGATGCAGAATTTCTCGCTAATTTAGATCAATTTTTGCAGTGGTTCTGTGCCAGCATTACCTACGAACTGAATCTACCCGATAAGTTAGATGAGTATTGGAAGGGTGTTTTAGGTAGTAAGAATAAATGTACAAATTATTTTCAACGGTATTTATTACCTGCGATTAATAACCCCGTAGTTTTGGGTTTGGATGAAGTCGATGAAGTCTTCAAACATCCCAAGATTGCGGCTGATTTTTTTGGATTACTACGAGCTTGGCATGAGCGGTCAAAGAATGAAACAATTTGGAAAAATCTCCGGTTGGTGATTGTGCATTCTAAGGAAGTTTATATTCCGCTCAATATAAATCAGTCGCCTTTTAATGTGGGCTTACCCATTGAATTACCAGACCTAAATCAAATACAAGTACAAGACTTAGTACAGCGTCACGGACTCAATTGGCCTGACTCACAAATTGAAGAATTAATGACACTCGTGGGTGGTCATCCTTATTTAGTGCGGGTAGCGCTTTATGAAATTGCCCGTGGCAGGATGACGCTGGAAAATCTACAAAAAATCGCGGCAACCGAGGAAGGGCCTTACAGTGACCATCTGCGCCGCCATTGGCTGAACTTGCAAGAGGATGTAGAATTGCTAGCTGCGGTCAAACAAGCGATGATAGTAAATCACGCCGTGGATGTAGGCACAACTGAAGCATTTAAACTCCGCAGTATGGGGTTAGTTAAGTTTCAAGGTAATCAAGTAGTGCCACTGTGTGAATTGTACCGTCAATATTTTTGCGATCGCTTGGGAATTAAAAATTAAAAAAGTAGATTAGGAGTGCAATAAGACTTTTATTTGCAATTACCATTTAACAAAAAGGATTAACAATGGTTCAAGTTATTCAAGGAAGAGATGTAACCTTAGCCCAACTCATCGATAAATTTGGGCTACAACGTGCAGACAATGAACAGTTTTTTTTAGAGTGGCAGCAAGATTTACCTGAGTTGAGTGATTTAGAAAAGCAATCTCTCAACGAAGTCAAAGCAGAATATTTGCATTTATCCCGCTACCAAATTTTGGAACCTGTAGTCAAAATGGTGGTGCTATCTCCGATATTGCGTCTAGCAGGTTTTTATCAACCGCCTTTTTACATCGCGTCGGAAGAAGAGGTCAGAATTTCTTCTGAAGACGAAGGCACAATTATTAGAGGACGTATTGATATTTTGGTGTTTCATCCTCCATTTTGGGTTCTCGTTGTTGAGGCGAAACGAGCAGAATATTCTTTGGAGGTAGCAATTTCTCAAGCATTAGCTTATATGTTGGCTAATCCTGGTAATGATAAACCTACATTTGGTTTTGTAACCAATGGTCGAGAATTTCAATTTATTAAGTTGACGAAACAAGGTACACCAAAATATGCATTATCTTACACACTGTCGCTCAATCGTGGAGATGACCTAGATACTGTGGTAAAAGTGTTAAAACGTCTAGCTTATTTAGTCTGTAATTCGTAGTCTCCGTGCTAACATACCCTACCAAATTTGTATTTCATAATTTTTAATTTTTAATTTTTAATTTTTAATTTTTAATTTTTAATTGTTTATGACCCAGTACCAATATCAAGTCGGTGGTAGTCTGCCTCAAAATGCACCAACTTATGTTAGACGGCAAGCTGACCATGACCTCTATGAAGGCTTGAAAGCTGGGGATTTTTGTTATGTACTCAATTCCCGCCAGATGGGAAAATCTAGCTTGCGGGTGCAGGTAATGCAGCGTTTGCAAATTGAGGGATTTGCTTGTGCTGTTGTTGATATTACAGCTATTGGGACGGCAGATATTACGCCAGAACAGTGGTATGCCGGGGTGATTGATACTCTGGTGGGAAGTTTGAATATTTATACAACTTTTGATTTAGATACTTGGTGGACTGATAACGGGTTGCTGTCACCAGTACAGCGCTTGAGCAAGTTTATTGAAACAATTTTACTTCAAACAATTACTGAAAAGATTGTTATTTTTATTGATGAAATTGATAGCATTTTAAGTCTTTCATTCAACTTGGATGACTTTTTTGCCGTTATCCGCGATTGCTACAACCGACGAGCAGACCATCCTGAATATAATCGCCTTACCTTTGCTTTGATTGGAGTATCTACGCCTTCAGATTTGATTCAAGACAAATGCCGAACACCTTTTAATATTGGACAGGCAATTGATTTAACTGGCTTTCAACTCCCAGAGGCGCAACCCTTGGCACAGGGATTGGCAGAAGTGGGTGATTCTCAAGAGTTGATGCAAGTGGTGCTGGACTGGACAGGAGGACAGCCGTTTTTGACGCAAAAAGTTTGTAAGTTACTGGTGCAAGGGGGACTGGAGACTAAGAATTGGGGACTAGAGGATGCGGACTGGGTGGAAGACTTGGTACGCGAGGGGATTATTGAGAATTGGGAGACGCAAGATGAGCCGGAGCATTTGAAGACGATTCGAGACAGAATCATGCGGAGTGGGGAAAAGAGGACTGGGCGATTGTTGGGGTTGTATCAGCAGATTTTGCAGCAGGGAGAGATAGTAGCTGATGATAGTCCTGAACAAACGGAACTGCGGCTGACGGGTTTGGTGGTGAAGCGGGAGGGGAAGCTGCGAATTTATAACCGAATTTATGCAGAGGTGTTTAAGCAGGAATGGTGCGAAAAGATTTTAGCAAACTTGCGCCCCTACTCCGATACATTTAATGCCTGGGCTGAGTCGGAACGTCAAGATGAGTCGCGCTTGTTGCGGGGAAAGACTTTGCACGATGCTCAAGAATGGGCAGTCGGCAAAAGTTTAAGTGATTTGGACTATCAGTTTTTAGCTGCTAGCCAAGAGTTAGAAAAGCGTGATGTGCAGAAACGGCTGGAGGCAGAGGAACAGGCAAGGCAGTTATTAGCAGAGGCAAACCACAAAGCTAATCAACGGATTCGCATTGGTTCTGTGGTGTTAGGACTGACTGTGCTGGGGGCATTTGGGTCATTAATATTTGCTCAATATCAATTGGGAGAAGCAGGAACAGCAAAGGCAGAAAGAGATAATGCCCAAACCGAATTAAATCAGGCGAACAGAGAAACTAAAGCAACCAAGAAAGATAATCAGCGGATCTCGACAGACAATGCCAAAATATCACGTGTCAATCAAAAGATATCAGAACAGGCGGCACAGGCAAAACGGAATCTTACTAACGCAACTTCAAGTCTGAATGTTGCAAATAACAAAGTGAATCAGGCACAGCAAAACCTGAAACTAGCCCAAAACAAAGTGGCAGCAGCTAGCGCAAATGCTAGTCAAGCTGAAGTACGGGCAAACCAAGCAATTCAACAACGGCGAGAGGCAGTTAATGCCCGTAAAACTTCTGTGAAGGAACTAAAAAAGGCAGAAGCAGCCCGAAAAATTGCTTTAATAGCTACGCGATTGGAACAAGAGGGAGCAAATGCGTTGCGACTATTTGATTCAAGCGAAATAGATGGTCTGCTATTAGCAATGCAGACGGCAGGAACATTGAAAGCTTTGGTTAAGGATAAACAATCTTTAGCAGGCTATCCAGTCTACGGCCCTTTGTTTAGTTTACAGAGAATTTTATCTAATATTCGTGAACAAAATCGTCTTGAAGGGCATAGTGATTCGGTCAACAGCGTCGTCTTTAGTCCAGATGGCAAAACTTTAGCTTCCGCCAGTACTGACAACACCATCAAATTGTGGAATCTCGACACTGGCAAAAAAATTACCACCCTGAGTGGGCATAGCAATTGGGTCAACAGCGTCGTCTTTAGCCCGGATGGTAAAACTTTAGCTTCCGCCAGTACTGACAACACCATCAAATTGTGGAATCTCGACACGCGCAAAGAAATTACCACTCTGAGTGGGCATAGCAATTCGGTCTACAGCGTCGTCTTCAGCCCGGATGGCAAAACTTTAGCTTCTGCAAGTTTTGACAACACGATCAAATTGTGGAATCTAGACACTGGTAGAGAAATTACCACTCTGAGTGGACATAGTAATTCGGTTTACAGCGTAGTCTTCAGCCCGAATGGCAAAACTTTAGCTTCTGCAAGTTTTGACAACACCATCAAATTGTGGAGTCTCGACACGCGCAAAGAAATTACCACTCTGAGTGGGCATAGCGATTCGGTCTACAGCGTCGTCTTTAGCCCGGATGGCAAAACTTTAGCTTCCGCCAGTGGTGACAAGACGATCAAATTGTGGAGTCTCGACACGCGCAAAGAAATTACCACTCTAAGTGGGCATAGCGATTCGGTCAAGAGCGTCGTCTTCAGCCCGAATGGCAAAACTTTAGCTTCTGCAAGTTTTGACAACACGATCAAATTGTGGAATCTCGACACGCGCAAAGAAATTACCACTCTAAGTGGGCATAGCGATTCGGTCAAGAGCGTCGTCTTCAGCCCGAATGGCAAAACTTTAGCTTCCGCAAGTCGTGACAAGACGATCAAATTGTGGAGTCTCGACACGCGCAAAGAAATTACCACTCTAAGTGGGCATAGCGATTCGGTCAACAGCGTCGTCTTCAGCCCGAATGGCAAAACTTTAGCTTCCGCAAGTCGTGACAAGACGATCAAATTGTGGAATCTCGACACAGGCAAAGAAATTACCATTCTGAGTGGACATAGCAATTGGGTCAACAGTGTCATCTTCAGCCCGGATGGCAAAACTTTAGCTTCCGCCAGTGCTTATAACACCATCACATTGTGGAATCTCGACACGCGCAAAGAAATTACCACTCTGAGTGGGCATAAGGATTCAGTCAACAGTGTTGTCTTCAGTCCGGATGGCAAAACTTTAGCTTCCGCAAGTTTTGATAACACCATCAAATTGTGGAATCTCGACACGCGCAAAGAAATTACCACTCTGAGTGGGCATAGCGATTCGGTCAAGAGCGTCGTCTTTAGCCCGGATGGTAAAACTTTAGCTTCTGCCAGTGGTGACAACACCATCAAATTGTGGAATCTCGACACGCGCAAAGAAATTACCACTCTGAGTGGGCATAGCGATTCGGTCAAGAGCGTCGTCTTCAGCCCGGATGGTAAAACTTTAGCTTCTGCCAGTGGTGACAACACCATCAAATTGTGGAATCTCAACACGCGTAAAGAAATTACTACTCTGAGTGGGCATAGCAATTGGGTCAACAGCGTGGTTTTCAGCCCGGATGGCAAAACTTTAGCTTCCGCCAGTCGTGACAAAACCATCAAATTGTGGAATCTCGACACAGGCAAAGAAATTACAACTCTGAGTGGGCATAAGGATTCAGTCAACAGCGTGGTTTTCAGCCCGGATGGCAAAACTTTAGCTTCCGCCAGTGCTGACAAGACAATCAAATTGTGGAATCTGAATCTTGATGATTTATTAGCACAGGGTTGCAGTTGGCTTAAGAGTTATTTGATTAGCCATCCTGATGCGGTTAAGGTGTGTCCAAGGCAGTAGGAGATAAGGAGGATGAGGGAGTTAATATTCAAAAATAGCTATCGCTCGGTAAAAAAGAAATGCGATCGCAGTTCTTAACTCGGTGTTTCAAGTTCCGAACACCAATGACCGAGCAAAAAGGTCAAACTTCCGAGTTCCGAACACAAACGGCCGAGTAAAAAGGTCGAAGTTCCGAGTTCCGAACACAAACGGCCGAGTAAAAAGGTCGAAGTTCCGAGTTCTGAACACCAATGACCGAGCAAAAAGGTTGAAGTTCCGAGTTCTGAACACAAATAACCGAGCAAAAAGGTTGAAGTTCCGAGTTAAACCTCAGGTTCGACTCCCAGCGCTTTTAACTGGGCTGCTAATTTCTCTGCACGCTGGCGTTCTTTTGCTGCTAACTCCAAACCCCACAGTAATAATTCGCCGTTGTCATCCCACCAACGTAACCAATAACCTGTGCGGTTTTCTCGGCTTCCTTGCCATACGCCTAAAAACAAATTCATTTCGGCAATCCAGTGACGATTATTTGCATCTGGTGTTTGCAGTTCATAATTTCCTAAATCATCTCGCCGATAAACTTCTAACACTCCGCTATCTGGTTCAAAAATGGCATAGTTTGGCACTTTTAAAATCTGCTCATAATAAAACCATTTACCTGGGGGATAGGTCGGTTTACTCGAATACTCTCCACCTTCGGTATCTGAGAGAAATTCCATCACAATTACCGGAATATCACCTTGAAGTCGTGGCGTATAACTGCGCTTCACTTCTTCTCGTGAGACTCGAATAGATGATACATAACCCCAATCTGGTGCTTTGACGACAAATCGATTATTTAAGGTGGCACAAATACCGTAATTAGTGATGGTTAAAGCATCGGTGAGTAATCTGCCAGCAAGTTCTAAGCTTTCTGTTAAAGCAGCAGCCAAGAGTGGCTGATTAATGTTACCCACTGGCTCGTTGTCTAAAACAAAATCATCAGGTAACTTTTCCCAGGTGACATCATGAGTGGCTGCATTGGCTAGCATGATCGGAATATCTCAAGTACAAATTCAATTTCTAATGACCCGATTAAAAAATTGCACACGGCGTTAATCCTGAGCAAGGGTTCGCACTTCTTCCACTGACAATCCCAAAGCTTGGGCAATCTGTTCGATGCTCAAATTCATTTGCAATAATCGGGGTATGGCATCTCTTCTGGCTTGTTCTGCAAGTTCCGCCCGTTGTCGTTCTTGTTCAGCCCGTTGCCTTTCTTGCTCGGCGTTGCGAGAAATTTCTGTATAAGTTAAAAACCGTTCTCCATCAGGGCGATATAACTGTAAGCCCTCTGTTGATAAAGCAAACCGAATTTTTAAACGGGGACTCACCCAATCTTCCATTTGGGGGATGACATCTAAACCGTCTTCGCTACGCAACCATCCACGCAAATTATTGCGATCGGGATCGTAAATGTAATACTCTTCCACGCCATAGCGATCGTAGAAAAGTAATTTCTTGTCCATTTCAGTTTGGGTGTTGCTCGGAGAAAGAATTTCAAACACCACTTGCGGTGCAATTCCCTCCTCTTTCCATTGTTGGTAGCATAAGCGATCGCCTTTTGGTCTGCCCAATACCACCATCACATCTGGGGCGTTAACGATTTTGTTACGTCCCTCTACGGGATACCAAAATAAATCTCCAGCGACAAATACATTTGGATCGTCGGCAAATAGCCAATCTAAATTCTGCTTAATTTCTACAATCCAGCCAAACTGTATGGTATTATTTGCCACTGGTTGTCCGTCACTATCTGGGTAGATGACCTCTGGCTGGGTCGGCGGTTGGATTTGCGATACCATAGCTTCGCCCTCAGAAGGATTTAAATCGGGATGCTTCCAAATTAGCAAACTCTTAAGGATATTTGTGCCATGAATCTGGAACGAGAACTAACTAAAACAGTACGATTGTTCTACTATAAACTAATTAAAGATAGTATTATTAAGGACTGTTTCATAAGAAACTCCTTCTTCGCCGCCCAATATGTCAGACCAACAGCTAGCAGCATCCTTGAATGGACATCTTCCGTACCCCAGCCACAACAGCCAGAATACCATTCGGATTCGGGGTGCTAGGCAGCATAATCTGAAAAATATTGACTTGGAATTGCCACGCGATCGCCTAATTGTATTCACTGGCGTTTCTGGTTCTGGTAAGTCTTCCTTAGCTTTTGATACCATTTTCGCTGAAGGGCAACGTCGCTATGTGGAATCCCTCAGCGCTTACGCAAGGCAATTTTTAGGACAACTGGATAAGCCGGATGTAGAAGCCATTGAAGGCTTAAGTCCAGCAATTTCCATTGACCAAAAGTCAACGTCTCATAACCCCCGTTCCACTGTCGGTACGGTGACGGAGATTTACGACTATTTGCGGCTATTATTTGGTCGGGCTGGCGAACCCCATTGTCCGATATGCGATCGCTGTATTGCCCCCCAGACAATCGATGAGATGTGCGATCGCATCATGGAATTACCAGATCGCACCCGCTTCCAAATCCTTGCACCCGTTGTCAGGGGGAAAAAAGGCACACACCGGAAGCTTTTGTCAAGTCTGGCTTCTCAAGGTTTTGTCCGCGTGCGGATCAATGGCGAGATCCGTGAACTATCAGATTCCATTGAATTGGATAAAAATTTTACCCACACCATCGAAGTGGTAATTGACCGCTTGGTGAAAAAAGCTGATATTCAGGAGCGTTTGGTTGATTCCCTGTCTACGTGTCTCAAGCAATCAGGTGGGATTGCAGCCATTCTGGTGAGTCTGCTTGGTGACGACGGACAAGAAAAAGAAGAAGAGTTAGTATTTTCGGAAAATTTTGCCTGTCCAGAACATGGCGCGGTAATGGAGGAACTATCACCGCGATTGTTTTCGTTTAACTCACCTTATGGTGCTTGTCCCCACTGTCACGGAATTGGGACTTTAAGAAGATTTGCGCCAGACTTGATAGTACCTGACTGGGAAGCGCCAGTTTACGCTGCGATCGCGCCTTGGTCAGAAAAAGATAATTCTTATTACTTGGAATTACTCTATAGCGTCGGGCAGATTTATGGGTTTGAATTACAGACAAATTGGAGCAAGCTGACAGAAGAACAGCAGCAAATTATTTTGTTTGGAGAGAAAGATGAACGAGCCGCAGAGGCGGGGAGGAAGCAGAGTTTTAAAGGTGCTATTCCAATTTTGCAACGGCAGTATGAAGGTGGTTCGGAATTAATTAAGCAAAAATTAGAGCAGTATTTAATCGATCAACCGTGTGAAGTTTGTCTGGGAAAACGGTTAAAACCGGAAGCCTTGGCGGTGAAGTTGGGACAATATGGAATTTTAGAATTGACTACCGTATCAATTCGGGATTGTCGGGAGAGAATTGAGCAATTTAAGTTGAGCGATCGCCAGTTACAAATTGCTGATTTAGTCCTGCGAGAAATCAAAGCTAGATTGCAATTTTTGTTGGATGTAGGTTTAGATTACCTCACCCTTGACCGTCCAGCCATGACCCTTTCCGGTGGCGAAGCCCAACGAATTCGTCTAGCAACGCAAATTGGTTCTGGATTAACGGGAGTTCTCTACGTTTTAGATGAACCGAGTATTGGTTTGCATCAACGAGATAATGGCAGGTTGCTCAAAACCTTAACGAAATTGCGCGATTTGGGTAATACATTAATTGTCGTTGAACACGATGAAGAAACAATTCGCGCAGCCAATCACATTGTTGATATTGGCCCTGGTGCAGGAATTCACGGCGGAAATATTATCGCCCAAGGTGATTTTCAGGCATTATTAGCAGCAGAAGATTCTTTGACAGGTGCATATTTATCAGGAAGGCGAGTAATTACCACACCAGCAGAACGCCGAGAAGGAAATGGGCGCAGTTTGGGAATTAAAAATGCCCATCGCAACAATTTAAGAAATATAGATGTAGACATTCCGCTAGGTAAACTCGTCTCCATCACTGGTGTGTCTGGTTCTGGCAAATCTACCCTGATTAACGAATTACTATACCCATCTCTGCAACATCATTTAACTAAGAAAGTTCCGTTACCGAGACATTTGGATAAAATTCAGGGATTGAATGCGATTGATAAAGCGATCGTTATCGATCAATCTCCCATTGGACGTACACCACGTTCCAACCCTGCAACTTACACAGGAATTTTCGATGCCGTTCGGGATGTATTTTCCCAAACAGTAGAAGCCAAGGCCAGGGGTTACAAACCTGGACAATTTTCCTTCAACGTTAAAGGTGGACGTTGCGAAGCTTGTAGCGGACAGGGTGTGAATGTGATTGAAATGAACTTTCTCCCTGATGTTTACGTGCAATGTGAAATTTGTAAAGGTGCGAGATACAACCGCGAAACGTTACAGGTGAAGTATAAAGATAAGTCAATTTCTGATGTACTGAGAATGACAGTTGAGGAAAGCTTAGACTTTTTCCAGAATATCCCCAAAGCGATCGCGCGTTTGCAAACTTTATTTGATGTCGGGTTGGGTTATGTCCAACTAGGACAACCTGCGACTACCTTATCTGGTGGGGAAGCGCAACGGGTAAAATTGGCAACAGAACTATCTCGACGCGCTACAGGTAAGACACTTTATTTAATAGATGAACCGACAACAGGGTTATCTTTTTACGATGTCCATAAATTATTAGATGTGTTGCAAAGATTGGTAGATAAAGGTAATTCAATTTTAGTAATTGAACACAACTTAGATGTAATTCGTTGTTCTGACTGGGTAATAGATTTGGGGCCAGAAGGTGGCGACAAAGGCGGAGAATTGATTGCTGTGGGTACACCGGAGGAAGTTGCAAAAAATCCCAGGTCTTATACTGGGCAATATTTGCAGCAGGTATTAAAACAATATCCGGCGGTGAAATCTTAGTCTTTTCCAAGTAGGTACATTAGATACAGGGCATATCTAGGTCAAAAAAGCGGAGAAGGTTGTAGCAAACGTATTATGAAACTTCCTAACCGTGAATGCGCTATCGTTGAAATAGATAAAATCGCGGGTTACTGTCTCAACCCCGAACATCCAGAAGGAAAACACAAAGCCCGTATATTTAAATCTGCACTAGGCTTAAATTTAGATGATGCAGAAGAATTACAAGCGATCCTTTTACAAGCAGTAGCAAATTATGATGCTATCCCTGGTAAAAAGAATCCATACGGTCAAAAATATATCATTGATTTTCCCCTGAATCGTTCAGATAAACAAGCAATTATTCAAAGCGTTTGGATAGTGCGTAATAATGAAGGCTTCCCCCGCCTAGTCACCTGTTATGTAATCTAAGAAATGAGGTAATACCAATGAAATTATTAGATGTGGTTGCCCTAACAGAAGACTTACCAGAATTGGGATTGCATCGCGGTCAAGTAGGAACGATTCTAGAAGAATATGAACCTGGAGTTTTTGAAGTAGAATTCAGTGACTTAACAGGAAAAGCTTATGCCGTAGAAACTTTAAATGCTAGCCAGTTAATGACTTTATATCATCAACCAATTGGTGGGAAAACATTATTAGTTTAACTGCCCTCCCTACGGTATTTTTGAGGTCAGTTCAACACCCACAAATAAACAAACTTAGAGCTGATTCGTAAAGTAAATATTAAATAGCCAATCGCCTAACCATGAGACGAAGCAAAGAACCATAAATCATGGCTTCACTTACCTCTGAATACACTTCATAATCTTTACTCAACCGCCGAAATCGATTCAGCCATCCAAATGTTCGCTCAACAATCCAGCGTTTGGGCAACTGTTCAAAGGTCTGTGAGGTTCGTTCAATTACTTCCACCCGCACCCGTTCACCACAGACTTGCTGAACTGCATTGGCAAAGTTTTTACCAGAGTACCCCTGGTCTACCCAAATAACTTCTAATTGGGACAACTTTTCCTTGCGAGTCTACAACTATATGGCGCTTACGCCCTTTAACCTTTTTGCCACCATCAAAACCGTAGACCTCCCCTTTTTTTCCGTTGTCTTCACCGACTGAGAGTCAGCGATCGCAACGGTGGAATGCTCATCTCTACCTAATTCCCTTCGTAGTTGTTGGCGCACCTGATCGTGCATTTGTTGCCAGATGCCTTTACGTTGCCATTTCTGAAAGTAGCCATACACAGTGGTGTAGGGTGGGAGGTCATGAGGTAACATTTCCCATTGGCATCCTGTACGTTGTACGTAAAAGATGGCATTGAGAATCTCACGAAAATCCACTTCTACAGGATGACCAAACCCTTTAGGCGCGGGTACAAGTGGTTTCAATACCTCCCACTCTGCATCACTCAGATCGCTGGCATAGGGTTTCCTTTGGGGATTGGCAATCTCAGGTAGACTACTCATATTTTCTACAACTATTCAACCTGATCTAGATTAAAATCTAGTCCAGCTCACTTAAAAGCTCTTTAGATTTTCTTTACGAATCACCTCTTACATCAACATGAAACAACTTTCCCAGCCTCAACTTATTTTTTAGTGACTTATAGTCGACAAAATCCCCAACTTGTTTGATAAGTTGAGGATCTGCGGTTTGCAATTCTTACAAATAAAATAGGATTGCTATAAATATTTCTCAATTTGTAGCTAAAGCTGGTTCTGCCAAAAAATATTTCAGATTTTCTTGCTGGGTAGCAAATTTCAAATATTGAGATGCCATTTCTGGTGTTAGCAATTCAATCATTAACCTGTTTTCCACCCAGAACTCAATCACATCAAAGAAAGAATCGCGGTTACAGCGCACTACACGCCAACCTTCACGCACACCAATTTTTTCAATTTCTTGCTGGCTAATGGGTACAGAGATTGCTGCATGAATATCTGTATACCTGGCAGTAATAGCAGTATGCACAAATACACATTGTTCATCACCTTCACCAGGTTCTATTTGAGAACCTAAAGGATAAAGTTCAATACCTGTACCGTATTCATCAAAAGGTAGAACCATATAACTTCCTGGATTAGGAGGAAAGGGAACAGCTTGCGCTTTTAAGATTTCCCCCAGAACTTTAGCAACATGACTAGGGTTTCTAACAGCAATTGAAATATGGTGAATCATAGAATAACCTCAGTTCGATATTTTGTAGATTAGAAAACAATCGGGTAGAACTAGGGGAGGCAGGGGAGAGAAAAAATTCTTAACCTCAGCGTATTGGGTTTTATGCAAATTGAATGCTCATTAGCTTACTGAGGTCGTCCATAATGAGCGCGGCCTTTACCATCGGCAGTCTCAAGTACTAAAACTTTCTGCCCATAATCATTCGTCTCAATCGACCATTGGTAAGTCTCAGGCTTTGCTGTATTGCGGCTGGAGTAGGTGCGCCCGCTATTGCAGATTTGCCCTTTAGATGTACTGTCGCTGGGTTGAAAAGTAAGGCGTTGAGCCTCAATCTTAACTTTGCCTTTTTCCTCTATGAAGAGGTTAGACGCACAGTTGTAGGTGTTGATTTGAATCAGTCTATTTCGCTTGTAGTTGCCATTAGATGTAAGTTGGAATTGGTCGCTAGAGCCGTTTGGGGCTGCTGACTGCCCTGTGTAACTGTCTTGGTATTGGATAGACGAGATTCGACCGTACCGCCACTCGCCCTGGAGTTCAGCAGGCACTCCAGTATCGTTACCCGCCTGACTCGCGCTTGGGTAAAAAACAAGGCTAGCGGTGAAACCCAAACTCAGGGCAGTAGCAGCGAAAAAACGGACAGTTTTCGGTATGGAATAGAATTGCCTGTTGGTTATTGAGTGCATAGCATTTTTGTAGAAATAGATTTATTTATCAACGAAAGCGATTTCCAAAGCGAACTCTGCGTGTTTCTATATCGCCTTTCCGAATAGGGGCACACAAATGTTCATCCAAATCCATCTAAACGAAAACTTCATGCAATAAACTGCAATCCATATTTGTTCAAAATAGGCTGTACTTTTTCCATATTTAGCGATGGACTATCTGCTACTTGACCCATTTCTTCATAAAACTTTTGCGCGCCCTTGGGTGAAATTAAAACCAGAAATTTCGCAGTAGCAGAACGAATCTTAAAGCCGTGTGGTGTATTGTGAGGAATGTTAATGAAAAAGCCTGGTGATGCCAAAATTGTTTCTGTACCAATTTGGATGTCTAGTTCACCTTCTAGAATATAAAACGCCTCTTCCCAAGGGTGAGTATGAAGTGGTGGACCATTTTCCTCTGTATCTGTAATTTCATAAATTGTCCAAGCTTGGTTAGTCTCTTCTCCGGTTACTTTTGTTGTGAACTGTGCACCAATAACTGAAAATTGATTACCTTCCCCTGATGCAAGAATAGTTGGTTTACGCATGGTTGCACTTTGCATACAAGTTACTCCTTGTTATGTAATTTAGTAAGTGATTTACAAACTTGATTTGATGTTTTTAACATTAGAAATTAATCGGGGAGAACTAGGGTAGATAAATGGGTAATTGCTATTTTCTTTGTAACTGATTATTAAGATATTGAACTAAGGTTAAAATCTCTAGAAACAATTAGTAGCCTATTGTGGCTAAAGTCGATATTTCCATGCCTAAAGAGTCACTCAACTTCCCCAAAGCAGACATACTGGTGATTGATGACACGCCAGAAAACCTGAATCTCCTATCTGCCATGTTGACGGAACAGGGATATAAAGTTAGAAGTGTAACTAAAGGTTCTACGGGTTTACGGGGAGCAAGTGCAGTTCCTCCCGACCTAATTTTGCTGGATGTGAATATGCCTGAGATGAATGGCTATGAAGTCTGCCAACATCTGAAGGCAAACGATCGCACCCGCGAAATTCCAGTAATTTTTATCAGCGCTTTGGGTGATGTACTAGATAAGGTAAAAGCTTTTACAGTTGGTGGGGTGGACTACATCACTAAGCCTTTCCAACTAGAAGAGGTCTTAGCACGAATTGAAAATCACTTGACCATTTGGAAACTGCAACGACAACTCCAAGCCCAAAATGAGCGGTTGCAGCAGGAAATTTCTGAACGCGCCAAAGCAGAAGAGAAGTTTGCTAAAGTTTTTCGCTCTAGTCCCAACCCAATCGCGATCGCCACAGTTTCCGAAGCTCGTTTTATTGATGTTAATCCCAGCTTCTTAAAGATGAGCGGCTATTGTCTAGAGGAAGTAATTGGAGATACTGCTACAGAACTTAATTTAGGTAAAAGTACAGTCGCGATCGCTCAAACAATTCAGCTTCTGCCGGAAACTGGGTCACTATACAATCTAGAATTTGAATTTTCTACTAAGTCTGGAGAACTCAAAACCATACTGATATCTCTCGAATTAATTGATCTAGGTGGAGTGCCATGTGCTTTATTGATTGCCAATGACATCACCGAACGCAAACGCCTAGAAAACGAATTTATCTCTTTAGTCAGCCATGAATTGCGTACACCTTTAACTTCCACAATGGGAGCATTAGATTTATTGAGTTCAGGACAACTGGGAACTCTAACTGAACAGGGACAAAAAGTCCTCAGTATTGCCACAACTAATACTGAACGCCTGATTCGTTTAGTGAACGATATTCTCGATTTAGAGCGGATGAAATCGGGCAAAATCTTCACACGCAAGGCGAAGTGCAATGCCGCAGACTTGCTAATTACGGCAACGGAAGCAATGCAAGCAATGGCAGATAAATTACAAGTTCGACTAATTATAAATCCCGTAGCAGTAGAACTTTGGGCAGATCCCGATCGCCTCCTGCAAACCCTCACCAATTTACTGAGCAACGCGATTAAGTTTTCTGAACCAGCTGGCACTGTGTGGATAAGCGCCACTCTCTCAGAATCCAGAGGCGTTGAGTCTAAAGAAAATCAGCCTTCATCATCCAACTTCCTTTTAATTACGATCCAAGATGAAGGGCGAGGAATTCCTGAAGATAAATTGCAAATAATCTTCGAGCGTTTTCAGCAGGTAGATGCATCTGACTCCCGCAACAAAGGAGGAACAGGTTTAGGACTTGCTATTTGCCGAGATATCATACAGCAACATAATGGTAAAATTTGGGTTCAGAGCATTTTAGGCAAAGGTAGTACCTTTTATGTACTGTTACCTTTAGCAGACTCTCAATAACAGCATTTAATTACCCAAATCTCCCCTACTTCTGCCCGATTGCATTCTAAAATAGCTGAAGACTAATCAAGCTAATCAGCATCACATATCATGCGAGAGTGACAATATGAGCAGAAATATTTTGATTGTTGATGATGAAGAAGATGTGCAGGCGATCGCAAAATTGGGATTAGAAATGGGTGCTGGTTGGAACGTATTAACTGCTTGTTCTGGTCGGGAAGCGTTAAATTTAGCTGCCAACTCTAAGCTTGATGTCATTTTACTAGATATGATGATGCCTGATATGGATGGGCGTGCCACTCTGCAACAATTGAAGGCTAATCCCATCACTAAGTCAATTCCAGTAATTTTACTAACTGCCAAAGTCCAGGAGTCTGATCAAAAGAGCTTTACTGGCTTAGATGTAGCTGCTGTCTTTGCCAAGCCTTTCCGTCCCTTAAAACTAGCAGCGCAAATCCGTGAAGCATTGGGCTGGAACTGATTTTTTGGGTGGTTACAGCAAATTTTGCTCTATATAATATAGTCACTGCTTTTCTTATTCGCATTGACACAGAAGTGGGCAAAAGTGGGTACAAAACGATTGGGCGTTGGATACCATCTGTCAGATTGAGCCGCAAAGAAATTGGTCTATAGATCAATACGGTTCAGTTAAGCAAATTTATCTGTTAAGGCAAGCAGGGGGAGCAGGGGAGGCAGGGGAGGCAGGGGGAGAGAAAAAAGCTTAACTGAACTGTATTGGTCTATAGATACTTTAGAAATAATTTAGGCTCTGGGAAAGCGATCGCCCCGACCAATATCCTCCACCAACCAGGTACGCAACAGAGGATCTAAAACTAGGCTTGGCGGCAAAACAGCAGAATAGCTCACAAATT
>NZ_JBALDN010000109.1:0-56481 GCF_036917375.1 Nostoc sp. | reverse complement strand
AAAGCAATTACACCTGAGGTGATTGCTTCTCTCACTTCTTACGACTTTATTCTTGAAGCTTTATTTAGCGCAGCTTCATAAAGAAATGGTATTAGTACTCAAAAAAGTTGAATGATAGAAACAATCTCAATACAATTACTGGTATTCCCAGCATTTAAACTGAAATATTATTAGTTTTTTAAGTCGGATAAAAAATAACAACTCTCACATATTTGGCTAGCATTAACTTTGCAGTCCATATTCACTGCTTCTGTAGATTAGGTTATGAAGGGATAAAGCAGCCACAGTCAGTGGCAAAGCTCTAAAATTAAAAAGTATTAAATCAAGTTGAGGACATCATGGCTGCAAAAGTAGAAATTTACACCTGGAGGACTTGCCCGTTTTGTATCCGTGCCAAAAGTTTGCTGAAAAACAAGGGTGTTGAATTTATCGAATACAGTATTGATGGGGATGAAGTAGCCAGAAATAAAATGGCTCAAAGGGCAAATGGACGGCGCTCTTTACCGCAAATTTTCATCAATGACCATCATGTAGGTGGTTGTGATGATATCCATGCTTTAGACAGTCAAGGCAAGCTGGATGAGTTACTAACTTCTAGCAATAGCGTATAGATTCAAAAGGTATTGCACTAGCGACAAGCCGCTGCAAATTACGCGGCAGTCGCTACAACTATAGAAAAACAACGTGCTGCCTTATCTACGGGCTTTTTCCTGACAAAACCGATATCTGTCCACAAGACTTTACCCTCCAGTTCTACTCCGTAGTACAGATGTACGTCAATTGCTAAGATCATCAAGGGATAATAATTGAATAACCATTTAATTTCTTGGTGATTGAGGTATAAAGGGTGAAACTGGCTTTTATCATTGATTCCATCCATCTACTTGACCCGTGTCATGATACCAGTGTTGCCCTAATTGAAGCAGCGCAAATTCTGGGACATGAAGTTTGGGTGACTCAGGCAAATCTGCTGAGTGTGGTGGAGGGCAAAGCTTGGGCTGTCCTACAGCGAGTCGAACTTGTACCAGTGCAGTTGGTGGAGGGACGCTGGGTAGCGGTAAATCCTTGGTATAAGTTGAGCGATTCCTCCTTGACTTCTTTAGAGACAATGGACGCCGTATTTATGCGGACAGATCCACCTGTCAATGATTCCTATTTATATGCCACCTACATTCTGGATTACATTGACCAAAATAAAACCCTGGTGATTAACAGTCCCAGTGGCGTCCGAGGGGCAAATGAAAAAATGTACGCCCTCCAGTTTACCAAGGCGATTCCTGAAACGATTGTCAGTGCTGATAAGCAATTTATTCGGCAATTCATGGAAGCAAAGGGGGCAGCAGTTCTCAAACCGTTGGGTAACAAAGCTGGTGAAGGAATTTTGTTTTTGCAATCAGGCGATCGCAATTTTAACTCTATTGTTGAACTCAGTACCCTCCAAGGTAAAGTGCCAGTAATGGTACAAACCTATTTACCGGAGGCAAAAGAAGGAGATAAGCGAATTATCTTGCTCAATGGCGAACCAATTGGTGCACTCAATCGCCTCTCTAGTGGAACTGATTTTCGCAATAATATGGCAACTGGTGGTACAGTCGCTCAAACCGAAATTACCCCAAGAGAGTATGAAATTTGTACCCAACTAGCCGAACGCTTACGCCAAGACGGCTTAATTTTTGTGGGTATTGACGTTATCGGTGGCTATCTAACTGAAGTTAACGTCACTAGTCCTACCGGCATTCGTGAGATTGACCGCTTAGATGGTACTTGCCTTGGTCATCAGGTTATTCAATGGATTGAACAGAGATTAAAAATCCAAAAATAATTTACATTTATTTTTTTGTTTGATGTCTTAATTCCCCAGCAAACAGACTTCTTTCGCGCACTTTGGTGGGCTAGTTGCCTACGCTACTTGGTTTAAGTAAATATATTTACTTGTACGGAATATGAGTTTAGTGGATTGCAAAGGGTAGATGCATTCATGTCTACGATCGTCACAGGCGATCGTGACCTGGTTCGCCCTTGGCGCCTTCCCTTGGGAGAAGACTTGCTAACACTGCGCTATCAGTGATGCATCCATAGTTGGGCAGGTATTTTTATTGTTTTGTTCTGAAAGCATAGCTGGACATGCAAGCCAATAGACTCCTGCCCAAATTCATTCTATAAAGTAGCGTTGACAAGTTTTTTTACCAATTGACAAAATTGGGTACAGCAAAAGATTGCTTATCCCTGCCCTTGGTAAAACCCTGGTGGAAGTAGCAGATTTTATACAGCGTTCAGCCTGACCTGAAACTGCTAAGTTAATCTAAAATCCCAAATCCCAAATCTTTTAATTCCTTGGTGTACGTCGGTTTCTCAGAAAATCAGGGATATCTAATCCAGGTTTTTCCTTTGGTTCTGGAATTGGAGTTGGGGTTGGAGCTGAACTTGGAGTTGAGGCTGGGGGATTAACTGTCGGTTGCTGTGTTGTTGGACGCTTCGAGGTATTAGGTGCTACTCGAACGTTAGCCACACTTTGTTGTACCGCAGCTTGCACTTCACCTGTAAATCCGGTGGCAATTACAGTAATTCTTACCTCACCTTGAAGCCTGTCATCAATTACAGCCCCAAAAATAATATTGGCGTTGGGATCGACTACCTCATAGATTGCTTCTGCGGCTGCATTCACCTCATGCAAAGTCAGGTCAGTACCACCTGTAATATTAAATACAACCCCTCTAGCGCCTTCAATAGAACACTCTAGTAATGGTGAAGAAATAGCTGCGATCGCAGCTTCTCTAGCTCTAGATTTTCCAGAACTAACGCCAATTCCCATCAATGCCGATCCTGCATCTGCCATAACTGCTCGGACATCAGCAAAGTCAACGTTTACCAAACCGGGGATCGTGATGATATCAGAAATACCTTGCACCCCTTGACGCAGTACATCATCTGCATAACGAAAAGCTTCTTGCACAGGCGTTTGTTCGGGGATCACTTCCAGCAGTTTGTTGTTGGGGATAATGATCAGTGTATCTACTCTACTTTTTAGTCCTTCAATACCTTGTTCTGCTTGACTGGTGCGGCGGCGTCCCTCAAAAACAAATGGACGTGTGACTACACCAACAGTGAGGGCACCCATTTCTTTGGCCACTTCTGCCACGATTGGTGCTGCACCCGTCCCAGTACCACCCCCCATACCAGCAGTGATAAATACTAAATCTGCACCCTCTAAAGCCGTAGCAATTTCGTCCCGTGATTCCTCAGCTGCCTTTTGACCGATCGCAGGATTACCACCTGCTCCTAAACCCCTCGTTAGCTTCTGCCCAATTTGCAATCGACTTGGAGCGCCAGCTAAGGTAAGAGCTTGGGCATCAGTGTTAATTGACCAAAACTCTACGCCAGAAACATCAGACTCGATCATGCGGTTAACAGCATTGCCACCACCACCACCGACACCAATCACTTTGATGTTGGCGACCCGGCCAGGAACAATCTCACCAATTCGGCTATTTTCCGGAGAAATTTTTTTATTATCGTGATTTTGCCCGAAGTTCAACCCAGAGTTATTAAAGGGATTGGTCGAGTTAACTGCCAGAGAGAACCCCGGCTGTCCCGTAGATTGGGAATTTTTATAGTTAAGTCCTTGGTTATTATCAAGTGTCATTGGATTTGTGAAAGGGTAGATAAACGACTTTTTCAGGTGTTATTCACCTCAGAGTCAACTTTAGTTTGACAAAGCCACAAGAGTATGGCGTTGTTCTTTATTGTTTTCACTACTGCCAAGCCTAACAGAATTGGCAGTGCGAAAATTTGCTATGGGATGAGCTTTTAACACAGCCGATCGCACAGCCAATTCTAGAGAAGTATACCTATATTTATCTAAAACTGACCTGTATAACTTCAACCAGACATTAATCTCTTCACTATTCTCAGCGGCGGGCATTACTTGTAGAGACACACTACAGCGTATCTTCTCTGCCTCAATAATAATATTGTTAATAAGTTTTACCATTGGGCATAATTGCAGCTTTAGACACAAAATTTACCTTCTACTTACTTATGCTTAAGTTAAACTAAGCAAGAATTTACTTGTCAGACTATACCTGATTAATTTGTTGTTTGGGTGGTCTTAATGGACACTTTGTTGGAGCAATAGTCTATCCTACAAGAACCCTCACTAGTGCGGCCAACAAATCAAGATTTCCTAAGAGATTTCGTCACCTAATAGGAATTACAGCACAGAACAGTCCAAACTTATTGCCCAGAAGCAATGCTTACGCAACTTTGGCTGGCATTTTTCGTTACAGATTGAAACTTCGGTAAACTGTCTTTGGAAGTGTCCTTAACAGACCAAAGGCAGAGCCTTTTTGCCTCTGCACTTGGATGGTGGCATAAACCGTTCCGATCGGTGGTCTCTGTTCGCGAGTCTGAATCTGAATGAAAAGCTCAAGCAATGTTCTCTTTTTTGCACTGGGTTTAGTCAAGGGATGTATGGGCAGAAGGCGTTTGGTACGCTATAGACCATCATTAGACTATCTGAAATTTTGCACCCTACTATTAGATGTTAGGGTAACAATTGAGGGTCTGTTACTCGCAATAGAGATTTTATGATTGATTTTCTCATTTTAATTAGAAGTTAATGCCGATTTTAGGGCGATTTGCTAGAAAACTGAAAATAATAAATATATTTATCAGCATAAAGCTTCTTAATTTACTAGGAACTATCAAAATAATAAACATACTAAATGTTTTTAGGAATTTTGGGAGTTAATTTCTGGTCTTTTTGGTTCATTTGTACTAATGGAAGTTCAGGATTTTTCAGATCGATATACTCTATTTGACTGGAATTAAATTTTGTTGCTAGATGACGCATTTGGGCGAGTACCTTAATTTGTTCAGACAATTGGGGACCTGGAACACCAAGATGCACATTTCCTAATTCTGTTTTCAAAATTAAATTTGTTGGATTTTGGCAATCAATTTCCATCACTTTCACGGGACTTTGGCTCACAGCTTCATAGAGTTGAGTCCAGTAAAGGCAGTATTGATTTGGCGAACCAATCACTCTGAGATTGGGTAATTTTCTAGTAGGATTCAGTGATGTATATTTTTCTAAAGGCATCCAGGCCCCACTTGCATCTAGCAAGCCGATTGTTACTTTTTTGTTGCCACGTGTTTGAGTTACCGCTACAGGTACTCGTTCTTGGATTTCAATGATTAATCCAGGAGGAAATAGGCGGCGTCTGACGATTGCTTGGGCAATAGTTGGTTGTTTCTTCAAAGAGTTAGCGATCGCTGACGGTTGAATCCGCCACAAAGACTGAGGGTAAGACAGCACCAACAATGACTGAGTTGTTCGATCCGACAGCAATTTATTGCCTGATTTCATCACTATTTGTTTGGGAGCCTTTAGCATCCACATCGGTTGGACTGTCACCCAGAACAATCCACCCGCCAAAGCAGTAATGGCAAAGGTTCGCCAAATAGCTTGAATAATTCTCATCTGCCGCTGCCGACGCAATTTCTGACGACGCTGGGCTAGATGCGTGCGGGAAACTGATATTATGCCAGCCATTCACACCCCTTTTTGATTGCAATCTAAATTCCTTGACAAGCTCGTATCATTATTAATTTCAGTAAACACTGTTGGCATCTTTTAGCCGCTCTCCTCAAGACTTTTTTATTTTTAGTAACACTTTACAGTAACTACACAATGATTATGGCGCTAGTAATTAGTCCTATTAAAGTTTCCGGTGTCCATTTTTAACTGACTGTAGTCTTTTTGACAAGTTATTTTTGAAGATTTTTCCTTAAAGATTACAAAATATTAATTGAGATGTGTGGGATTTTGCTTTCTTGACAAATAGAATGTGAAATGATACACAAGTATTCCTGGATCTCTGTATCCCTTGCTATAATTCATACCAGTTACACTCATCAGCTATCCAAACTGAGAAGCATGAAAATCTGTAGCTTTTTTTACTTAATCCCTCAGCCATATAATTTTGTGGCAGGTCGAACAGAAGGGAGAGATTGTCAAAACCTCAATGGCAGGTGTAAAAAGGACAGATATGCTTAAGACCTGACAGGTCGAACGGCACCAATAAAAGATGGAATCCTTGCCAGGTATGGGTATAGGGGGTAGGGTGTAGATTCGGAAAAAATCACGAAAAGTAAAAATAAGTGCGAACATAAACAAATTTCTTTGCTACGCAACGCTGGCGCGAACGTCACTATACCCCACACCCTACACCCCACACCCCAAAGCTTTGTAGATAATGGGTTTGCATTATCTTAGTGCCATTCGCTATTAGGGTCAATTAAATCTCTACCATACTACTGACAGTAATCTGGCAACAAGTGCTGTCTTTTGCAAGACACTACTACCTTGTGAGTCAATCCTGTATCTACATCCTAGATAGGGATTTATTGTATAAAAAATCCAAACTAAGCTGCATCTACATAAACCTCTACATACATGAAAACGACATTAAATTTGTCACGTTTTTATAAAGCATGTAACCCTAGCTACACGCTAAATATAAGTAACGTACTAGATCGGCAGTATTACATAGATTTTGCTGATGTACGTGGCTGCAAGATTGTCGAAGAATTGCAAAGAACTATCATTCGTATTTCTCCTGATGAGCCAACCTGTCAGTTATTTACGGGTCATATCGGCTGCGGTAAGTCAACGGAATTGCAGCGCCTCAAGACAGAACTAGAATTGGCAGGATTTCATGTGGTTTATTTTGAGTCCAGTCAAGACTTAGACATGGCAGATATTGATATCAGCGATATTTTGCTGAGTGTAGCCCGTCAAGTCAGTGCCAGTTTAGAAGGGATTAGCATCAAACTCAAACCTGGTTACTTTACCAATTTATTTAAAGAAGTAGGCGATTTTTTGCAAAGCCCCATAGAGCTTTCTGGACAAGCAGAGTTGTCCTTGGGTATTGCCAAAATTACCGCGAAAACCAAAGATAGCACCCAGATGCGGAATCAACTGAGGCAATATCTGGAACCACGTACCAATAGTATTTTGCAGGCGATTAACGAGGAGATTTTAGAAAAGGCTGTTGAACAGCTAAAGCTAAGGGGTCAAAAAGGACTGGTAGTAATTGTAGATAATTTGGATCGAGTGGATATGCGTCCCTTAGCATCCGGGCGATCGCAACCAGAATATCTCTTCATTGACCGAGGCGAACAGTTACGCCGACTTAAATGCCACCTAGTTTACACAATTCCCCTGACGTTAATTTTCTCCAATGAGTATGAGACACTGAAAAATCGTCTGGGGGGAGGGATTGCACCAAAAGTACTACCGATGGTACTAGTGCGGCAAAGAGATGGCAGTGACTACGAACCAGGAATGTCACTAGTACGCCAGTTAGTTCTAGCTAGAGCTTTTCCAGAAGTTCCTTTGAATAGCAGACTTTTATTAATTACAGAATTATTCGATTGCTCCCAAACCTTGGATCGTCTATGTCGCGTGAGTGGTGGTCACATTCGTAACTTATTAGGCTTACTTTATAGCTGTCTGCAACGACAAGATCCGCCTTTTTCTAGGGACTGCTTAGAAGCCGTGATTAAGGACTACCGCGACGATCTGCTATTAGCCATTGATGAGTCCCAGTGGGAATTATTGTTTGAAGTAGTACAGCAGCAGAGAGTTAAAGGTGAGTCTGACTATCAAAGCTTACTAAGAAGCATGTATCTTTTTGAATATCGCGATCCTGTGGGGCGTTGGTTTGGCATTAGTCCAGCCTTGGCAGAAACAGAAAAAGTTTTGGCTTGGCAACAAAACAAGTAACAGTCAATTGTCATTTTTTATTGGTCATTAGTTCACTAACAAATGACCAATGCCCCATATCCAATGCCCCATATCCAATGCCCCATATCCAATGAGTAATGATAAACAGCTACGCGTCTACACCAAAGAAAATCAGCATACTTTACAAAGATTGATTAGAGCGATCGCACTTTCTGAAGGTCAATTTGCTCTGATTTTAGTTCGATGCAACTATGGGCGATTACGCGAGCAAATGTTAGAGAATATTCGCTCGAACACCAAAGAAATTAATATCAGAGAAATCGTTCTCAATCCATCAACTACTTCTTTACACAGCACAATAATCTCAGAACTATCTTTAGATAATCCTGCTGTCCTTACAGACTCTTTACCGTCTGCTGTAATGATTTTCGGTATTGAGTCAATTACCGACCTCGAAAACTTACTTACAGGTATCAACCAAGCACGAGATATCTATGCTGCGACTTTTCCATTTCCAGTGGTGTTGTGGCTACAGGATGAAGTGGCATCATTGCTTTCAAAATTAGCACCTGATTTCAAAAGCTGGGCTGCAACCACTATTAAATTTGAAATGACCAAAGCAGATTTAATTGCTTTGATCTCTCAAGAGGAAGAATCTCTATTTGACAAAGTTTTAGAAGCAGGTGCTGAAACGTTTTTATCTAATGCCTTCCTAGATTTAGATCCTAAGTCGCAACACCGTCACGAAATAGAATCAGCGCGTAATGATTTACTACGCCTGTATGGCGTTAAATTAACACCAGGATTAGAGGCTAGTTTAGAATTTGTGTTGGGGCGAGATAAATACGCCAACGATCAAATTAATGGTGCTTTAGCCAATTATCAACGAAGCCTTGCATTATGGCAGCAGGAAGCGAGGAGACTAGCAGAGTGGGAGAGTAATTCTTCTTTACCTCTCTCATGTCCTCAACCTATGTCCCCCTCATCTTTACTCAAGCAAGCAATAGTCCTATTCCACCTGGGGCTTTGTTATCACCGAATGGCAGACTTATACCAGAATACTAGTAGCTATTGCGAACATGCTCTGTCGTGGTTTAAACAATGCTTAGAGCTATTGGAGGAGGTACAAAGAGAAGACTTAGTTGCTAAATTCATTTTGCCTGCTTGTGAAATGCTGCAACGTTTACAAGCCTGGAATGACTTAAAAGAATTAGCTCAAAAGTCATTACACCTACATAAAACTTATGGGACTGCTGCACAAATTGCTCAAAATTATGGTTTTTTGGCAAATGTGGCGGCTTCAGAATCGAATTGGGTACTGGCTCATGAATTAGCAAATACAGCACTTTCTATCTCCGAAGAAGTAACACAAGTTTCTTTGCGAGACGCTTTGCGAAGAAGACGACAAGAAAGTTGGTATCTTCTCTTACTAGCACGCACACAACGGCATTTGGGTGAGTGTGAAGAAGCTATCAATAATTTGGAATGGGCGAGGGTAGTTTGTGAGCTACAACATCAGCCATTACTGTACTTAGAGATTTTAGAGGAACTGCGATCGCTTTACTTTTTTGAGTGTCATAACTATACAGAAGCCTTTAAGCTGAAGCAAGAAAAAATTAAAATAGAACATCAGTATGGTTTTCGTGCCTTTATCGGAGCAAGTCAATTACAGCCACAACGCCCCAGAATTAACCCAGTACTAGAACCTCACAAAATACCGTTTATTCCTGAAGAAATTGCTCAAGAAATATCTGCTTCTGGACGGCAACAAGATGTCAATCGCTTAATTGAAAGAATTGCCCGCGCTGACTACAAACTCACAGTTATTTATGGGCCATCTGGTGTCGGTAAAAGTTCAATTCTCAAAGCTGGTTTAGTCCCAGCACTTAAGGGAAAAGTTATCGGTGAACGCATTCCTATACCGATTGTTTTGTCTGTTTATACTGATTGGATAACAATCTTAAGCAGCAGTATCAACCAAGCATTAGCGTACACAGGAATATCGGTTAATATTGACTCTACACCCACCATAATATTAGAAAGAATTCGGCTAGCATCTGAACGCAATTATACAATAGTTATCATATTAGACCAGTTTGAAGAATTTTTCTTTGTTAGTAATCCTCCTACACAAAGAATAGAATTTTATAAATTTTTTAGTGAATGTTTAAATATTTCTTATGTAAAAATTATTCTTTCATTGCGAGAAGATTACTTACATCATTTATTAGAGTTTGAACGTTTGAGTCAGAAAAATAGTACTGGATTATATGATTTAGGAGTAATTAATAAAAATATTCTTGATAAGGATATTCGCTACTATTTAGGAAAATTCTCTAGCCGAGATGCCAAAGCCATAATTCACAGTCTTACTCAACGTTCACATTATGAACTAAGTGAGGAATTAATTAACCGATTAGTCCATGATTTGACAGGAGAACTAGACGAAGTACATCCAATTGAATTACAAATAGTCGGCGCTCAACTACAAATAGAAAACATTACGACACTTGCAGAATATAAGCTTTGTGGTGGCTCGGCAAAATTGGTGGAGCGCTGGTTAGGGGAAGTTATCAAAGACTGCGGTCAAGAGAACGAAGAGTTAAGTTGGAAATTATTATTTGAATTAACAGATGAAAAGGGGACGCGACCTTTAAAAACTAAAGCTGATTTAGCAGCTGCATTAGTTAATAATTATGATATAGATACGATATCAAGCTTTGACAAAGTTGGAGAACTGATTTTAGAAATATTGGTGGGTTCAGGCTTGGTATTGCGAGTCAGAGAAGAGTTAGGCGATCGCTACCAGTTAGTCCACGATTATTTAGTTGAACCAATTCGCCAAAAGAACAACTATGGTATGCTCGCCGAATTAGAAAAAATTAAACTTGAAAAAACTAGAGCCGAAGCAGCCCAACAACTCAGTCAAAAGCAACTAAATTTGGTATTGCAACGACGACTGCGGGAAGCACGGATAGCAGGTGCAATCCTAGCAATTATGGGGGGAACAATCGCAGCATTATGGTGGCAAGCCGACTTACAAAAAAGAGCAGCAGTGCGTCAAACTCTACGAGCTGAACGTAGTGAAACCAACTTACAAATTAGTGCGATCGCTGCCGCTAGCGAAGCTCTGTTTGCATCAAATAAAGAATTTGATGCCCTCCTAGAAAGTCTACGGGCTTGGAAAGGACTTAAACAAGCTGATGGAGTTCAGCCAGATACCCGAATGCGGGTAGTAACAGCACTGCAACAAGCCGTTTACGGGGTAACTGAGGTTAACCGCCTGGAAGGGCACACTGATGTTGTCTGGGGAGTAACTTTTAGCCCAGATGGTCAGTTGCTAGCATCAGGCAGTAAAGATAAAACAGTGAAACTTTGGCGTCCTGACGGTACCTTACTCCAAACCCTCAAAGGTCATACTGGTGCTGTTACCTGTGTAAGTTTTAGCCCTGATGGTCAAACCCTAGCTTCCGCCAGCATTGACAAAAGAGTGCAAATCTGGCACAAAAACCCGGTTACAGGTGAATTTGACCCTAAACCATATAAAACCCTGAAAGGATATGGAGATTCGGTTGACAGCGTTAATTTCAGTCCTGATGGTGAGTTGTTAGCTACTGGCGGTAAGGATACAACTGTAAAACTCTGGCACAAAGACGGTAGCCTAGTAAAAATACTGAGAGGACATCGAGGGTGGGTTAACTGGGTAAACTTCAGTCCTGATGGTCAATTCATCGCCTCCGCCAGCGATGACAAAACAGTAAAAATCTGGCGACGGGACGGTAGCCTTGTTACAACTTTGCAGGGACATCAACAAGCTGTGATGATAGCTGTTTTCAGCCCAGACGGTAAATTCTTGGCCTCAACAGGTCGAGATAAGACAGTGAAACTTTGGCTCAGGGAAAGTAACAGCACTAAAGATAGTTTTGACTTTCGTCTTTACAAAACTTTACGACAGCATCGCAGTACAGTGTGGAGTTTGAGCTTTAGTTCCGATAGTAAAAAGTTAGCTTCCGCAGGTGAAGATAAAACCATAAACCTCTGGAGTATTACTGGTACTTTACTCAAAACCTTCAAAGGACACAGTGATGATGTTGTCAGCTTAGCTTTCAGTCCAAAAAACAAATTGCTAGCTTCAGGAAGTTTCGACAAAAGTATAAAACTATGGAGTTTAGATGCTCCAAGACCGTCTATTCTTCAAGGGCATCGGAAGCGAGTTTTGAGCGTTGCTTGGAGTCCCGATGGCCGGATGCTAGCTTCTAGTAGTCGCGATCGCACTGTAAAACTTTGGCAACGATACACCAGTAATGGCGAGGTCAAAACCCAACTTTACAAAACTTTGGTGGGGCATACAAATGAAGTTACTAGTGTCAGTTTTGACCCCAAAGGTGAAATGCTGGCTTCAGGAAGTTTTGACAAAACAGTGAAACTTTGGCGGTTGGATGGTACTTTAATCATGACTCTCCACGGACATAGCGATAGTGTTATGAGCGTAAATTTCAGCCCTGATGGTCAGTTTTTGGCATCAGCTAGCAAAGATAAAACAGTGAAACTTTGGAACCGTGAGGGCAAGTTACTCAAAACCTTAGTGGGGCATCAGGATTCGGTAAATAGCGTAAACTTCAGCCATGATAGTCAGGTTTTAGCCTCTGCCAGTGATGATGGAACCGTTAAACTTTGGCAACGGGATGGTACATTGTTAAAAACTTTCTCACCCCATAACAGCTGGGTGACAGGTGTTAGCTTTAGTCCGACTGACGAGTTACTGGCTTCTGCTAGCTGGGATAACACCGTAAAACTGTGGCGACGGGATGGGACGTTATTAAAAACCTTATTAAAAGGGTACAGCGATAGCGTCAATGCAGTGACTTTCAGCCCCAATGGTGAATTAATCGCCGCCGCCAATTGGGACAGTACAGTGAAACTCTGGAGTCCTGAAGGCAAGTTAATTAAAAGTCTTAATGGACATCGCGCTGGGGTATTAAGTGTCAGTTTTAGCCCAGATGGTCAAACACTAGCATCAGCAAGTACTGACAACACGATAATTCTGTGGAATTTAAATCTTGACGATCTGCTTGTTCGTGGTTGCGATTGGGTGGGTGATTACCTTAAGCACAACCACAATCTTGAAGAGCGCGATCGCCTTCTTTGTGATGGGATAATCCGTACAAACCCTTTTTAATTACAAATTACGAATTAGGTTGAAGCCTCAATGAGCAACCGCTCTTGGTTTAGCGGTTGATGAGGCGATCGGAGTTATTAATTCAGAGCTAGAAATAAATATCGAGCTAATCAGCCAAAAGAGCGATCGCTCTCCAAAACTTCATGGCTATTTTCTTCGGGAGCCTCTTGTGGCAAATTCGCTAAAAAGGCTTGTAGCCTCATGCGCTCAATGTAGGGCCAGCCTCCCTCAGACTCAATATCTTTCAGCAGTGAGTAAAGTTGGCGGCGGTTAACAGGCAAACTCTCTTGAAAAACCCCATCTCGGATCTCTCGGTGTAACTGCTCTAATTGCCGCAGCAAAGCTAAAAGAGCTACAGTATCGCCTTCACAACCTGTAGCGGCATCATACACCACAGTTGCGAGCGCTTGCAGTTTACCAGACAACTTCTCTGATTCAATGTTTTTGCGATCGTTCATGCCACCTTTTCCGTATAAATGAGGTCAACTCAAATTTACCGGAGATTTTTAATTTTCCCTAGTTTGTCAGTTGTCTCCCTGTTATCGCATCTCCTCACTTGCCCTAGTTAAGGGTGAATATAACTAGATTTGTATCTTTATCAAAAGCAATTGCGATCGCTCCAAAAAGAGCGTAGTAACCTTTAGCATAGGCTTTACAGAAGCTAGATGCGATCGGGACGAGACTTTCTTGGATTTTGAGAACTTTGATTTTGAGTTAAAAAAAATCGTATGATCTGGCTGATTTACCCATCCAACAATGGGCTGTATGTAGTGGCGTCACATACATGATACAAAAAGACTTGGGCGACGACGCTTTTGCGATAAGCAAGAGCAAAGTGCGAAGCAGACACCCCTGTTTGCACTTTTCAAGGCACAAGCATTTATGCTTCTCTGTGTGAGGCTTACTCATACACTCGCCCAACTCCAAACAAATGCCACCAACAGTAAAACTGCTGGTTTTTTGCTCCCCTAGTGACACACATCCAAAATGGATGCAGTGTTCTACTTAGTCTGGGGTTTACACTCCAAGCTCAAGAGAGCGACACGTTTAACTACGTTTAGCAGAGAAAAGTTTGAGCAGCGTCTGACAACTAGACACCCGAACACTTGCTTAAACTCTCTTAATCAGAGCAAAGCCGTGTCCGAACAAAAGTAGCTTTTCGCATAGCGGCTTCTCATCAGAGATCAAAGCTTCGATGCAGTTTTACAACTTAGATATTAATTTTTGAGATTGAGGTTGACCATGAGGTATCGCGCTTTAATTGTTGCATTTTTGGCTTTGTGCCTGGGGCTAATAACCGCTTGTAGTGATGCTCCTACTACTAGTAGTGGTAGAGATGTACTCACTTACGATCAAATTCGCGGCACTGGCTTGGCGAATAAATGCCCACAACTAGCAGAAACAAGCCGTGGTTCCATTCCCATTGATTCTAGCCAGTCTTATACCATCAAAGAACTTTGCTTGGAACCAACTAGCTTCTTCATTAAAGAAGAACCTGCTAATAAACGCCAAGAAGCAGAATTTGTTGCTGGCAAATTGTTGACCAGATACACTTCCACCATTGACCAGGTGCAAGGTGATCTAAAAGTTAACGCAGATAATAGCCTGACTTTTAAGGAAACTGATGGTCTTGACTTCCAAGCCATCACTGTGCAACTTCCTGGTGGTGAGCGAGTACCTTTCCTCTTCACCATCAAAAATTTGGTTGCCCAAAGCCAACCCAGCTTGACCAGTATTAACACCTCTACGGACTTTGAAGGCAGCTTTAAAGTTCCTTCCTATCGTGGTGCTGCCTTCCTAGATCCTAAAGGTCGTGGTGTCGTCAGTGGCTACGATAATGCTGTAGCTCTCCCCGCCCAAGCAGATGATGAAGAACTTACCCGCACTAACGTCAAGCGTGCTGAAAATCTCAATGGCAAGATTTCTCTGCAAATCGCTAAAATAGACAGTTCTAGCGGTGAAATTGCTGGCACTTTTGAGAGCGAACAGCCATCTGATACAGATTTAGGTGCTGGCGAACCTAAAGAAGTCAAGATTCGTGGTCTATTTTATGGACGGGTTGAATCTACTCGTGGCTAAATCTTCAAAAGCAAGGCAACTGACTGGCACTCAAAACGACAATTCTGTAAGTACCAGACTTGATCGCAAAAGTTAAACTATCCACCCTCTTTAAAAAAGAGGGTGGATAGATTTTTTATAAAAATGGGGAAAAATTAAATCTGAGTAAAATTGGGGCAAAATAGCCCTGGCAATTGGGAAAATTCTTATCTCTCAGCCTTATGGGTGAATGGATTCATGCCTTTAACCTTTTGCCTTTCATTAAAACACTATAGACTTAAGTACAAAAAAGGGTGAGACGCCCTTTTTTTATTGACTTGCGTAAATATACATAAAAATTTTTTAAATTATTAGTAATTTTTAATTATTAGATAAATTTCAGTGGAATGATCGCGTAATTTTACTGTAAATCCAACTTTTGCTTGTGAAACAAAGCTCGACTACTGTTGTTTCGTTTCTCTAAATTAACTTCATCATTAATTAATTCAAGTTAAGTACAATCTCGGTTTGATATTTAGTGATTAATTTTATATTTTATTTCTATGTGGTTCTAAAAAAGCTACAAGTCATACCAAAGATAAATAACCAACTAAATAATGATTTCGCTCATTTAAATTTTGCTCGATTGTCAAGTAATCTATGGAATTTTAATAGAAAGTCTTTATTATCTACCATAGTATTTGCTAGGAAATATATCGCAATATTTCATTTGATATTGTGCGATCGGAGCTGAATTTAAAAAGCGAATAATAATTGATTCTTTATTTGCTCAATAAACCCGGTGCTATGCCTACCACAGTCACCAATGAACTAAAGCACGAAATTTGGCAGTTGTTGCGAGAATATCAGCAATCTCCGTCAGAAAACATCCGCAATCAACTGGTAAAACTCAATTTTGGACTTGTGAGAAAAGAAGCTCACTATTGGACAAATCAATGTCATGAAACCTACGATGATTTGCTCCAGGTTGGATGTTTGGGTTTAATCAGAGCTATTGAAAGATTTGAAATTTCCAAGGGACATGCCTTCAGTTCCTACGCTCTTCCTTATATTCGGGGTGAAATTCAACACTATCTCCGAGATAAAGGTGTCACCGTGCGAATTCCTCGGAAATGGTTAGCGCTCCAACAGCAAGCAATAGGAGTATCACGTTCTTGGCGTGAAAAACACAATCGCCAACCAACCGACTCGGAATTAGCAGCAGCACTGGAAATTTCTCCAAACGAATGGCAAGAAATTAAATTAGCATGGGTTAATCGCGCTCCCTTGAGTCTTGATGTGCCAATCCAAGATGGAGAAGAAGGTTCTACCTGCTTGGGAGAATTGGTTCCAGATCCTCACTATCGCAGCTTTCAACTGGCACAAGAAGACCAACTTCGCTTACAACAAGCGTTGGTTCAGCTAGAAAAACGCACCCGCGATGTGTTGGAATGTGTGTTTTTGCAAGATTTGACCCAAAAACAAGTTGCAGAACATCTGGGCATCAGTGTAGTAACGGTTTCCCGTCGAGTCAAGAAAGGACTGGATTTGATGAAAGAGCTTATGGGTGTGGCAGAAGATTGACTGCAAAAAACAAACCGCACTTATACTGGGTATGCAGTGCTAAAAATAACTCTTGAAATGTAAAAAATTAGGTTATAAAGGGAACATACTTTGCCTTTGATCCAAATTTTAGGCATGTTGATTTCCACTTTTCAATTTTCCAATGGCTTTTGAGAAAGGCTCATGGGCATAACTTCAAAAATTACAATTGCAGCTATTCTAACTTTGGCGCTCGCCGGATGTGCTTCTGAAGATACACCACAAGCCATCAATCCTGTGCCAGTTCCCAAAATAGCAAAAAAGTCGCCACCAGCGGCTCAATCCTTTCAGAATCCAGTGATACCGGCCAAACAGGTTTCACAAGTTAATCTTGCATCTGTTAGCTTGATTCAATCCACGAATGCCACAGAGCGGACACGGGAACTTGTGGTATCAAAAACTCGAAGCGATCCTTTTGCACAACTTTTCGGGCAGACTATTCCCGGAATGGCTAAAACATCTGGAAGACCAGTTCCCGTGGTGCCTAAGCTACCTACTGCATCACTAGCAGTACGAAAGCTTCCAACACGCAGCATCGCTTTAAATCCAAAGAAAAATAACGTTTCTTCTTTACCAAAAAAAGTCAATCCTACTTTGACTTCAGTGTTGCCTAAAGTTTTGCCTCAAGTTATCCCCAACCCGGCTTTAGTCTCTGTATTACCACCACCAGCACAGCCTGAGTTAGCAAGGGCAGTAGTTGTGACTGGTGTAGTTCTAATTAGTAAAGAACCGCAAGCAATTATCAAAGTACCGGATGAGCCGACAAGTCGGTATGTACAAGCGGGACAGCGATTAGCAAATGGCGTACTGATTAAACGTATTGAAATGAATCAGGGCTACAACCCCATCGTGATTTTGGAACAATATGGTATTGAAGTTGCCAAAATGGTAGGGGAAGGGACTGTCAAATCAACGTCGTCAGCTGCATCTGCTAGCGGCAATGCTATTTCAGTGACAACGCCCTCCCAAAATACGTTTAATGTGGGAGCTTCATAAAGATGGAGACTAAGGAAAAAGTTGAATTCGCTGGTTTGCCTTTAGCTATTTATAGAGAAATAGCAGCTCATTTACGTCAAGTCGAAGGGGTGGAAGTGGATTTAATTCCTCAGTCATCCCAACAGTTTGATTACAATCAAAGTCAAATTGCTGGCTTGAGCCTCTCGTGGACAGCAAACTCTAGCTTAGAAAATCGGCAACGAGTTAACCAGATTTTGGCTTACTATCAAAATCGCTATATGAATCCTATTTGATTTTTTGATTTGTGAGAATTGCAACCCGCAGAACCCCGACTTCTTTAATAAGTCGGGGTTCTTGTTGTTCATGAATCATTCTACAAAGCAGCGATGTCTCCGACGGGCTACGCCTACGCAGTAAGCATTATTTAACATAGGTTCATAAAGAATACTGTCTAACGACCTCACAACACGCAGCAAGGTGAGGATTTCAAAAAGCAACGTTATGATAATTAATGCATTAATCGAGCTTGGGTCTAATAATAAATAAGTTGGCACAAATAAACCTCCAGAGTACGGAGACGATTAATTGCCTCTGTACAGCAGTCAAGATCGATGGTTTTTGACTGTATATTTAGGTGCTGCATCCAACCAAAATCAGCCGTTGTACAAATTTCCATAAGGATAATTCAAGTGACTAGGACTAATTCAGACTTTCTTTCTTCCAGTGACCCGGCGATCGCAGGGTTAATTAACGACGAACTACAGCGTCAGCAAGATCACTTGGAATTAATTGCTAGTGAAAACTTTACGTCTGCTGCTGTACTGGCGGCTCAAGGTTCGGTACTGACAAATAAATATGCTGAGGGATTACCTGGTAAACGCTACTATGGCGGTTGTGAGTTTATCGACAAAATTGAGCAACTAGCGATCGACCGTGCTAAACAGATATTTGGGGCTGCTCATGCGAATGTGCAACCCCATTCTGGCGCACAAGCCAATTTTGCAGTGTTCCTGTCACTCCTAGAACCAGGGGACAAAATTATGGGGATGGATTTGTCTCATGGGGGACATCTTACCCACGGTTCCCCTGTCAATTTCTCAGGTAAGTGGTTCCAAGTTAGTCATTACGGTGTCAGTCAACAAACAGAACAACTTGACTACGATCAAATTCGCGAGCTGGCGCTGAGGGAGCGTCCTAAGCTCTTGATTTGTGGTTATTCGGCTTATCCCCGTGTAATTGACTTTGCAAAATTCCGTAGTATTGCTGATGAAATCGGCGCTTACTTACTTGCCGATATTGCTCACATTGCTGGTTTAGTTGCCACTGGTCTTCATCCCGACCCCATTCCTCACTGTCACGTAGTCACAACAACTACCCATAAGACTCTACGCGGCCCTAGAGGTGGTTTAATCTTGACTGGCGACGCAGAACTGGGTAAAAAGCTAGATAAATCTGTTTTTCCTGGCAGCCAAGGCGGGCCATTGGAACACGTTATTGCTGCCAAGGCAGTAGCTTTTGGAGAAGCCCTCAAGCCTGAGTTTAAAACTTATTCTGCCCAAGTGATTGAAAATGCTCGTGCTTTGGCCGAACAACTGCAAAACCGTGGTTTAAAATTAGTATCTAACGGCACTGACAACCATTTAATCTTGGTAGATTTACGCTCTGTAAGTCTAACTGGGAAACAGGCAGATCAGCTAGTCAGTACTGTAAATATTACTGCTAACAAGAATACTATTCCCTTTGACCCGCAGTCGGCATTTGTTACCAGTGGTCTGAGGTTAGGTTCGCCAGCAATGACCACGCGGGGCTTAGGAGTAGCAGAATTTACCGAGATTGCCAATATTATTAGCGATCGCCTACTTTCTCCAGATTCCGACGTAGTAACCCAAGATTGTCGGCAACGGGTAGCGGCATTGTGCGATCGCTTCCCCTTATATCCTCACCTGGAAATTCCTGTACCAGCATTAGCATAATTGGGCATGGGGCAATTCAATTTTAGATTTTAGATTGACGATTTTAGATTGAAATTTAATCCAAAATCCAAAATCTAAAATCTAAAATTCTTAATCCCCATTCCCCATTCCCTTTTCCCCCTTCCCTTTTCCCAATCCAATGAGTGCAGAAATTATTTGTGTTGGTACTGAACTATTGCTAGGAGATATCCTCAACGGCAATGCTCAATTTTTGGCGCAACAATTAGCCCAACTAGGCATTCCCCACTATTATCAAACAGTGGTTGGGGATAATCCAGAACGGTTGAAGCAAGTTATAGAAATTGCTATTTCCAGAGCGCAAATTCTTATTTTCACTGGTGGACTCGGCCCCACACCAGACGATCTTACCTGCGAAACCATCGCCGATTTTTTTAAAGTCCCGTTGGTAGAACGTTCTGACATTATCGAAGATATAACGCAAAAATTTGCCCAACGTGGTCGGGTTATGTCACCAAGTAACCGCAAGCAGGCTTTGATTCCTCAAGGTGCAGAAATTCTACCCAACCCCACTGGAACAGCACCCGGCATCATTTGGCAACCTCGTCCTGAAATCACGATTTTTACCTTTCCCGGTGTTCCCAGTGAAATGCACGTGATGTGGGAAGAAACAGCTGTGCCATTTCTCAAAAGTCAAGGTTGGGGTAAAGAAATTATTTACAGCCGGAGTTTAAAGTTTTGGGGTATTGGTGAATCTGCTTTAGCGGAAAAGGTTGCTTCGTATTTAAAGTTGCCAAATCCCACAGTCGCGCCTTATGCAGGTAAAGGGGAAGTTAGATTGCGAGTTTCTGCAAAAGCAAATTCAGAAGCAGCCGCAGAAGCCCTAATTGTGCCCATTGAAAAACAACTTAAAGAAATTGCCGGACTAGATTTTTATGGCGTTAATAATGATACTCTAGCTTCTGTAGTTGGTCAGTTGTTGCGGGCATCAAAGGAAACGCTTTCAGTGGCAGAATCTTGCACTGGTGGCGGTTTAGGGCAAATGTTGACTGAGATTTCTGGGAGTTCGGATTACTTTTGGGGTGGAGTAATTTCTTATGACAATTCCGTGAAGGTTAGGCTGTTGGGGGTTAACCAGGAAGATTTAGATAAATTTGGGGCGGTAAGTGCTACTGTTGCAGAGCAAATGGCTGTTGGAGTTAAAACCCGCCTTGCAACAACTTGGGGACTGAGTATTACTGGAATTGCTGGCCCAACCGGAGGAACAGATACAAAGCCAGTGGGTTTAGTTTACATTGGTTTAGCCGGGCCAAAGGATGAAGTGACAAGTTTTGAGTATCAGTTTGGTACTGTGCGATGTCGAGCTTTAATTCGTCATGTCAGTGCAAATGCAGCGTTGGATAATCTGCGCCGGAAGTTGTTGACGAGGTAGCAGGTATATTGTGTTTGTCATACAGATTGTATGACAAACGAACCTAACGATGCGAATTAATGCACGATTAGATGACGAGTATGCCATCAACTAGTCTTTATTCAACAGCAGACTAATCAAGCAGTAACGGATGTGATTAAATCTGCTATTGAGTTGTATTACCAGTGGCTTCAGCAGGAACAAAAAATGTGTTGTTGATGCTGATCCAAACAGATTCGGATCTATCTGTAAATTACAAGTCAATTCTGAGAGATGGCTTGAAAGCTAAGTCTGATTTCTGTGATTTCTCTACCCCCTTTCCAAGGAATTTCTAATTGAAATTTAGCATTGGCTTTGTAGTAGGTGTAGCACCGATCGGATGTTGGATTGGACTGAAGAAAAAATCAGAACGCAAACGCCCCAATTGTAAAAATTCAGTTGCGATCGCGTAACCGCCCGTTGGAAGCGATCGCAAGTTAATTAACTGAAGGGCGATCGCGGATGCTCAAAAACTATAAACTGTTTAATTCTACGTTTAATTCCTCAGAAATAATCTTTACTCAAAATTCAATCTATCAAAATAGTGAATTCATTTCATAACTATTGATGACAGAACTTCTATCTAGGGATCGATATCGCTAACAAGCTAAATGAAGTAGAAATAGTATACTAAATCACATGAGATTGTATTGTATGAAATCAAATTATGTTGCAAAACAGTTTTCCACCGTAAAACGCTGGATGGCCACAGCGCTGTTTTGTATGTTAGCGATCGCTTTCGTTTGGCAAGGGGCATTTTTCTCGAACACCTCAGCAATAGCCGATCCTGCTGGAACCTTGATTGCATCCTCAGACGCAAGCGATCGCGCTCAAGAGAAAGCTAGTAGAGATGCTGGACGAACCAAAAATTTCATTGATGATACGGCAGATAAGGTTAAGGATGCTGCCAAGAGCAATGCCAGTAAAGTTGACCAAGCAACAGACAATGGTAGCTTCGTTGAGCGCAAAGCAAAGAAAGATGCCGCTACAATTCAGAGAAGAGCAAATGAAGATGCATCTCGGACTAAAGAAGCAGTAGACAACACCAAGAATGTTGTTGAACGTACTGTTGAAAACATTAAAGATGCTTTTGGTAAATAGAGATATAGATATAGCAATCCTATTGGATTTGTAAAATATCGAAAGCTTGAAATTTCCGACTTCTTAAAGAGGTCGGAAATATTGTTGTTTGCGAGTAATTTCGGAAAATTTAAGGTTAGATCGATATTATTACAGCAATTTACAGGTAGTTAAACATTATGGTAGGGTAACACAGATAGCTCTGCATCCCTATAAGGGATTGTAATTAATGCTTCGTTTCCAGTTGGAGACTTTTAACGAGATATATATTAATAAATGAAGTTGAATAAAGTAATCAAGTAGCTTTAGATACATATTTGCCACAGTTATAAGAACTAGCGATCGTTGATAAAATTAGCTGCTGTCACCGAACCAGAGTAGAAACTATAGTTAAATAATTTACTAGCAATTATGCTAGATATATAGCTGTAAATAAAATATTTGACTTTCGTTTGTACTAACTTAAAGATGGCAAAATTGAGTAATCTGCTTAGGGAACTTCCGCAAATTACTCTTAAAAAAGTTGTTTTTATATACGCATTAGAGGCATTTTTTAAGTAGCATTACTCATGAGAAAGTGTGTTATAACTTTAACTGATTGCAATCTTATTTGACGAATTGTTAATGGTTAACAAATTTTTCACCATCGTCAATTAAGAAGTTATACTTTCCACTACAACTTAGTAACAATGTAAGAGTTTGATTCTGTGGACAACCCGACCGTGGGAAAATCAAAATACCGAGACTCGAAGTTAGAGAGGAAAACCTTATAATATGCATCTGAGCGAAATCACCCATCCTAATCAGTTGCACGGTTTATCTGTTCGCCAACTGCAACAGATTGCCCGTCAGATTCGAGATAAGCATCTTCAAACAGTAGCAGTTAATGGTGGACACTTGGGGCCAGGGTTGGGTGTTGTCGAATTAACACTAGGACTTTACCAAACACTGGACTTAGATCGGGATAAAGTTATTTGGGATGTAGGACACCAGGCTTATCCCCACAAACTGCTTACAGGACGTTACGATCGCTTCCACACCCTCAGACAAAAGGACGGAGTTGCGGGCTATCTGAAACGGGGTGAAAACAAGTTTGACCACTTTGGGGCTGGACATGCTTCTACAAGTATTTCAGCAGCTTTGGGCATGGCTTTAGCGAGAGACTTGAAAGGGGAAAAATTTAAAGCCGTTGCTGTGATTGGCGATGGCGCACTGACTGGAGGCATGGCTTTAGAAGCAATCAACCATGCCGGACACATGCCAAAAACGAACCTGTTGGTTGTTCTTAATGACAACGACATGTCCATATCTCGCAACGTCGGCGCGATTCCTCGCTATCTCAACAAAATGCGCCTCAGCCAACCGGTGCAATTTATTAAAGATAATCTTGAGGAACAGTTTAAGCAAATTCCCTTCGTGGGTGAATCCCTATCACCCGAACTCGGACGCATCAAAGAAGGTATGAAGCGTTTAGCTGTTCCGAAAGTAGGTGCAGTTTTTGAAGAACTCGGCTTTACTTACATTGGGCCAGTGGATGGGCATAATCTTGAAGAATTGATTGCTACCTTCCAACAAGCACATCAGATACCAGGCCCAGTTTTGGTACATGTAGCAACAGTAAAAGGCAAAGGTTATGAAATTGCCGAACTAGATCAAGTTGGCTACCACGCTCAAAGCCCCTTCAACGTCGCAACTGGCAAAGCCATTCCTTCTAATAAACCCAAACCCCCGGCTTATGCCAAAGTCTTTTCTCACACTCTGGTAAAACTTGCCGAACAAAACCCGAAAATCGTCGGCATTACTGCGGCTATGGCAACGGGGACAGGTTTAGATAAACTTCAAGCAAAACTGCCGAATCAATATATAGATGTCGGCATTGCGGAACAACACGCAATTACCTTAGCAGCAGGACTTGCAACCGAAGGAATGCGCCCCGTTGCAGCTATTTATTCTACTTTCTTGCAACGCGCTTACGATCAGATAATTCATGATGTCTGCATCCAAAACCTGCCAGTATTCTTCTGCTTGGATCGGGCGGGAATCGTCGGCTCTGATGGTCCCACCCACCAAGGTATGTATGATATTGCCTATCTGCGTTGCATTCCCAACATGGTAATCATGGCCCCCAAAGATGAGGCAGAACTGCAAAGCATGGTAGTAACTGGTGTTGAGCATACCAGCGGCCCGATCGCAATGCGCTATCCTCGTGGCAATGGCTACGGCGTTCCATTGATGGAGGAAGGTTGGGAACCTTTGGAAATCGGCAAAGGCGAGATTCTGCGTACTGGTGATGATGTGTTAATTGTTGCTTATGGCACAATGGTCTATCCAGGAATGCAAGCTGCTGAAATTCTCAGCGAACATGGCATTGAAGCAACTGTAATTAATGCCCGTTTCGTTAAGCCTTTGGATACCGAGTTGATTTTGCCTTTAGCGAAGAAAATCGGCCGTGTTGTCACTTTAGAAGAAGGCTGTGTCATGGGTGGCTTTGGTTCTGCGATCGCCGAGGCTTTACTAGATGCAGATATTCTCGTTCCTGTCAAGCGATTTGGTGTACCAGATGTGTTGGTAGATCATGCTGAACCCAATGAATCTAAGACAGAACTAGGTTTAACTAGTCATCAAATAGCAGAGAGAGTATTGCAAGCTTTCTTTAAACGGCAACTATCTGCTGTAGTTTAGTTTACTTATCAACAGTATTATCTAAAAATAACCCCTATAAAAGGGGTTATTTTTATGAGAAGATTAGCGATCGCTATTTCTACTCACTCTTCACCAATTGCAATAAAATTAAAAGCTGACTTTTCTTTGGGATTATTTTGTAATTCGTAATTGGTAATTAAGGCAATAGAGGCGATTTATCCCGTCTTTTTTTATTGCGGAAAACACCGAAATTAGAAAGCAAACTGGAGTTTGCGAGAGCAATATCTCTTTTTGCTTGCTAAATCTAGCGAAATGAGAAAGCATTTAAGCATTTTGAGAAAGCAATTAGTCATTTTGCTTGCTAAATCTACTGAAATGAGAAAGCATTTAAGCATTTTGAGAAAGCAATTAGGTATTTTAAGAAAGCAATTAGCCATTTTGAGAAAGCAATTAGGTATTTTGAAAAAGTAACCAGCAAATATACTTAATAATTAAAAATTGCGCTTGCATAAAATAAGGTCGGCGTTTAGATAACTGAATAACTTTCAATGGTATCTCTGAACCGTAACTAAGCAGAAAGGATTTATAAAGTATCAAGATGACAAATAGCTGTAACGATGAATACAAACTGATTTGTCATAATAATTCTGTATAAAGATACGCCTATAGTGTAGTGCAAGAAATAAATAACGAACCGCCAAAAGCGCCAATTACCCCTTCGCGAAGCGTCGCGAAGAGAAGAAATAAGAAATTAAGGGGTTTGGCGCAGCTTTGTAAAAAAACGATATTACATTAAAGTTTGAAGCATATTTATTGCCTTAAACTATAGAAAAGCAAGCATATTTTTTATAAAATTTTAAGATTCTTAACTTTAAATTTACGATCTTTAACTAGAGTAGATAAAAAAGAATTTCTTAAAAATTTATTTTAAATTTACCGCAGAGCTTGAATAGTATTATGTTTCCTTAAAATACAATTGCTGCTATAAATAAAACAATGCACTTACATAAAGTCTAATAAATTACTGTAAAAATCCGGCAGCATTTACTTAGTCGTAATTTTAGAACCGTGCAAATTCATCCTCACTCGGAATTTAACCAAAACCGCGATCGCCGTGAACAGGGTTTGCAGAAATTGCTCGACCGCCTTGTTAAATCAATTCAACGCGATGAGTTAGTCCGGCAAACAACAAATCAACTCAGAGAATCGCTTCAGGTTGATCGGGTGGTGTTGTATTATTTTTACAGTCAGTGGGAAGGGCAGGTGACTTTTGAATCTTTGAGTTCTCAAGAATTCTCAATACTTGGTTCCACTGGCCCAGATGATTGTTTTAACAATGAGTATGCTGCTTTATACTTAGCAGGACGCGTAAGAGCGATCGCTGATATTGAATTAGAGCCAATCCAGCCTTGTCACCGAGATTTTCTTCGCAATTTGCAGGCTCGCGCTAACTTGGTTGTCCCAATTGTCATCCCTAGAGGATTATGGGGATTGCTAGTAGCACATCAGTGTCAAGGGCCTCATTATTGGTCGCCATCAGATATAAAAATGATGCAAACAGGCGCACAAACTCTAGCAACAGATCGTAATATTCTGGAGAGTTAAAAAGGCGGTTAATAAAAAGGGCGGTTAGAAACCGCGTCTACACAGGCAAAACCTACCTCCGTGGGTTATAAACCCTGAATTTTTCATGATTTCCTCGGAGGCGGATGAGAGTTTGTATAGCCGCGAATTCGATTCGCCGCGGCTTTTACTGATTTTTCTAGTTAAGGAGAAAAAACTGTGAAATTTGCTTACACGGTTATTTGGGTAGACGATGTAGTTAAAACCGTTGAGTTTTACGAAAAAGCCTTTGGTCTAGTTCGCCGTACTGTCCAGGATAAAGGACAATCTATCTGGGCGGAAATCGAAACCGGAAACACCACGCTAGCTTTCTCCTCTAGTAGCGAAGCACAAAAGTTATTTCCTGGTGGCTGCCATCCCAACGACGCTACACAACCACCGGCATTAATCCAAATATCATTTATTACTCCTGATGTAGGCAGTGCTTATATGAGAGCGATCGGTGCTGGTGCAAAAACATTAGATGCTCCTAAAACCCAGCCTGGGGGAAAAACTATTGCTCGTGTCCGCGATCCCAATGGTGTGCTGGTGTCATTGATGAGTGGCTAGTATTGCTTCTCTGCGAGACACTACGCTTAATTCGTAATTGTAATTACCATTGCGTAAGGGTTTTACTAATTCGGGCTTCAAACAAGCAAAACTATAATTACCATAGCCTCTAGCTATGTTCCATACTTCTATGACTCACCTTCTAACACTGAAACTGAAGATCAGAAAAGCGTTTTAACCCGATTGGAGTGCGCGATCGCCTTTTAGCAAGACGAAACCCACTAGGGTAAATTACGATGCTGCGTTTCTTGGCTGATGAGAACTTTAATAATCAGATTATCCGTGGTGTTTTGGGTCGTAACAGTAATATTGATATTGTCCGTGTTCAGGATGTTGGATTGACTGAAGCAGACGATCGAGGAAATTTTGTTGCTAGATAAATGTAGTTTAGAAGGAGAATGGCAAGGACAAGTCTGGTTCTTGCCTTTGCGTTAACGATTGGAGGCGATTAATTTGACTGACGTTGGCGTAACGTGTCGTCGTTGGTAAGCATTTGTTTTTTGTAGTCCCCAATCTAAAATCTGAAATTTTATGGATTCCAATGCTTTGCTGTGTGCAGCGATCGCCAATCACATTACCACCAGTCCTCAACAACGAATTACTTTCGCCCAATTCATGGAAATGGCATTATACCACCCTGAATACGGCTACTATTCCAGCGATGCAGTCAAAATAGGTTTTAAAGATAGTGATTTTTTTACCTCTCCCAACCTCTGTTCTGACTTTGGTGAATTACTAGCAGAACAATTTTTGCAAATGTGGGAGATTTTAGGAAAACCTGTACCCTTTTCTCTGGTAGAAATGGGAGCAGGTCAAGGACTGCTAGCTTTGCATATCCTGAAATATCATCAACAACACTACCCAGATTTTTTTACGGCGCTAGAGTACATCATTGTTGAAAAGTCTCCAACTTTAAGACAAGAACAGCAGCAACGCTTGCAAGATTTCCCTGTACGTTGGTGTAATTTGGAGGAGATACCACCAAATGCGATCGCTGGTTGCTTTTTTTCTAACGAGTTAGTAGATGCGTTCCCCGTGCATCAATTTATTCTAGAAGCGGGAGAACTCCGAGAAATTTATGTAACTACAGATAGTAATCAGAAAGAAACCTGCTCATCATTTGTAGAAGTCACAGGGGAACCTTCAACGCCCCAACTAGCTGAATATTTAGACTTAGTGGAAATGAACTTTACCCAAAGTGCATATCCAGATGGCTACCGTAGTGAAATTAATTTAGCTGCTCTAGACTGGTTGAGTATAGTAGCAGACCGCTTGCAGCACGGCTATGTGTTAACAATTGATTATGGCTACCCCGCCAGGCGTTACTACAATCCCAGGCGATCGCAAGGAACGTTACAGTGCTATTATCACCACCGCTTCCATGACAATCCTTATATTAATATTGGCCGACAAGATATAACTGCCCATGTTGACTTTACAGCTTTGGAACGCTGGGGTGAAAAGTACAATTTAAAAAATGTTGGTTTTATCCAGCAGGGATTATTTTTGATGGCATTGGGGTTAGGCGATCGGATTGCAGCCCTTTCCGAGCAAAAGCAACCTCTCTCGCAGTTACTACAACATCGGGACGCACTACACCAACTTATAGATCCTACAGGACTCGGCGGCTTTGGAGTCTTAATTCAGAGCAAAGGTCTGGAAAATACAGAAATTTCTCAACGATTAAAAGGATTGATTCTGCCAGAGTAAGCGTAAAGAAAGAAAAGTTAAAACTCTATTTAAGAATGCAGTATCAGTCTTATTTAGACTAGCATAACAGTGATTACTGTAAAGCTAAACACATTACCAAAGTAATAATTATGTCCACTCATGACTTGTTAATGCTAGCAACACTACTTACTCCCGGTATTTTACTTTCAGTGATAATTATGTTGACTTTTGCTGCCGGTGGTTGATTGCCAGAGTTAGGGAGTAACAAAACTGGATTTAGGATTGTATCTTAAATTTAAAATAACTACTTCCCCACTAAATTTGAATCAAACAATGCGATGTTCATAATGGGCTATGACGCTCGATGACTCGCTCTCAGCGTTGGCGCAGCCTCTCATAGAGACGCTACACCAACGCTATCGGTGACGCTGTATTAAAGGAACGTAAAAAATGAAGGTGGCATTTCTGGGAACTGGACTGATGGGACTACCAATGGCTCAAAGGTTATTAGCCGCAGATATACAGCTAGTTGCCTACAATCGTACCCCAGAAAAATTAGCACCACTACAAGCAGCTGGGGCTGAAATTGCGACACATCCCCGCCACGCCATTCGTGCTGCTGAGTGCGTAATTCTCATGTTGACTAATGCCCCAGCTATTTATAATGTGTTGCTTTCAGATACTGCTTGGCAAACTCTGGAAGGGCGCACGATCGTCCAAATGGGAACAATTACGCCCACAGAAAGCCAGGAAATTAGAGATGCTGTTGTTGGGGGTGGTGGTGAGTACTTAGAAGCGCCCGTATTAGGGAGTATCCCAGAAGCAAAAGCTGGCAAGTTGAGTGTTATGGTAGGGGCCGAGCCAGAACAATACGAACGCCACTTGAAGTTACTTCAAAATTTTGGGACAGAACCTTTACTTATCGGGCCAGTGGGATCTGCGGCGGCACTTAAATTGGCACTAAATCAACTAATAGCTTCTCTAACAACTAGCTTTGCTCTGAGTTTAGCTTTTGTCCAGCGTCAAGGTGTCAATGTCGATGTGTTTATGCAAATCTTGCGCGACAGTCCCCTCTACGCAGCTACCTTTGACAAAAAGCTACAACGGATGTTAGATGGCAATTATGCCGATCCCAATTTCCCTACAAAACACTTGCTTAAAGATACGGAATTATTTATCTCAGAAGCGAAATCTCAGAACTTGGATCTCAGCAGTATTAAAGGAGTGCGGCAAATCTTGCAAACAGCTGCGAAAATGTCATTTGCTGATGATGATTACTCATCACTATTTTCAGTCATTAAGGAATGGGGAGAAGCGATCGGCGAATAAAGACTTTAAGCTCATCTCACGCCTGAAGGCAGTGGGAAACTAGGCGTTAACAGCTACGTATAAAGGGTTTTTACTGAAGCTTGAAGCATTCATTTTTGCATTTACTGTTCGACAAGCATTTATTGAATGAGCAAATTATGATACTCTAAACTGGTTCAATAATTGTCTTTTTGATTCAGTCGAAGTTGGGGTTGTGCGTAGTGCAACCCCAACTTGTGGTGTGCATAGGCATAGCCCGCCGCAGGCATCGCATGAATCGACGGACGCAAAAAACCTAGAATTTGATAACCCGCAACTTGGATTAATAGACGATCACTGACCATTAATAGTAGTTGAGCGAGGAAATGGTAAAGATTCAGGCGCAGACGAAGGCTGAGGTTCAGGTTGAGGATTGAGAAAATCCTGCCAAGTCTTAATTTGCTCTTGCGCTGCACTGTAAGCAGCACTACCGCGTGGAATCGATTTGGCAATGTCAATGCCTCTGGCAATATCAGACTGACCTTGAGTGCGTGCTATTTCTAACAATTGCTGACTCCATTGGTCAATAGCCTGATTCGCATCCATACGTAAAATGCTATTATTTGAAACTCGATCCGCCAGTCGTATTGCCTCAACCAAGGCTTCTGGAGTGCCAGCTGCCCCCACTTCCTGGGCTTTTTTCCAGTTTTCTCTAGTGCGAATTTGCCCTTCCCAATCATCGATCGCAGCTTGTGCTTCTTGTGAAAGCGCCCTTCCCGATGAGGCAATTTGTTGAGCTGTGCTAATGGCGGCGGTGAGATTGCCACTCTGGGCTAGTTCTTGTGCTCGATCTAAGTAAGGTTGGTCTTGAATTCGCTCAATCTTTCCTACCCAAGTACGAATTCTTTTCCGTGCTTCTGGATATAATGCACGACCTCTACGAATTTCACTCGCTTGGGCGATCGCAGCTTGCAAAGAGTTAATATCCTCGAATATTGCTATCTGATCGGCGCGGTCTAAGTAAGGTTGGTCTTCAATTGTCTCCACTTGGGCATTCCAGCGACCTATCTCTTGTCTGGCTTCTGCGCCTCTAGGGTTACTAGCAGGAATCAGCTGTACTTGGGCGATCGCTGCTGTTAAATTCGGGATTGTTCCCTGGCTAGCTAATATTCTTGCTTTTTCCAGATGGGCAACATCTTCAATTTCCAACTGCCAACGAGCAATTAGTTGCTGTGCTTCGTTATACACTGGTCTGGAGGGATCGATTTGTTGTGCTTGAGCGATCGCTGCCTCTAAACCAGAAACATTACCGATCCAAGCACTCCTTTTCGCGTCAGCTATGGCAATAAAATCATCAGTTTCGCCTTGTAGTTTCGTACTTTCCGGTATTTGCCTAGCAATATTCAGCGCTTCATCCGCATCTTTTTTATCTAGTTTCGCCTGTGCCAATTCCAGCATTTTACGTCCAAATGCCGGAACCGCTTCCTGAGCTTTTTGGTAAAGGTAACTTTCCTGCCCAATGGACTCGGCTAACTTGATCGCTTCTAGGATATTATCGACTACTTTGCTGTTTGCTAAACTTTCGGCTTTTCCTAACTTATCGCCATCTTCTCGTGCTGTGGCAATTAGACGATTCAATTGGTCGTATTTAGTACCCGCCCAGTATTCATTGTCTACGCGCAGCATTTTAGCGGATAACATGAACGCCGATTGCCAGCGCCGTTCCTTTACTTCGGCGATCGCACCGTTGTATGTGGCTTCAGCCTTTGACCAAATTAACTGCCACTTGTCAATTTGTTCATCGACTAATTTATACGCTGCCACATCTTCAGGTATCTTACGAGCAGTCGCGATCGCTTCCTCTAAATTCCCAGTTTGGAAACTTTGATCGGCTAGTTTCAAAATATCCCGCGACCATTCTTCGATGAAACGATTGATTTCTCCATGCAACGGGTGATTTTGTGGTAGTTGCTTCACCAGAGCGATCGCTTGCAATAGGTCGTTCACTGTTTGCTTAGAAGCCGCTAACTGAGCGCAATGTAGCCGCACAGAAGCACTAGCTAGCGGCCAGAAAATTGAGGGGCAATTAGGGGCAGCTGGTAACTTGAACAGCATTGCCATTGCCAAGAATCCGACACTGCCGGGAATCAACATTAGTAGTACTAGCCACAATGTCCAGCTTTTCATCCAGCGCGGCCATTTTCCAGAAGTACTATTGAGTTGGGCAGTTTCTTGTGAATTACTATTTATTGGTAATCCTTTCTTATGGTTTTTTTTTCGCCGCTTCACTGACTTGGAGGTAGAACCAGTAGCTGGGACATCAAATGGCTGAGTTTCACCGAATTGTTCTGTTCGGGATAATCTTTTGCTTTGATCTGGCTCTCTTCCACTGGCTGAAGACCAACTGTCTGGAATATCCCGCTCTGTCATCTCTCACACCAAAATAATTGAATAGCGCTCTGTTTTAGGTTGATAATTCCATTGTTGACATAGTAACTTTCTCATCATTAAAAAGCTACTTTTTTGATTATCTCTCTCCCCAGAGTACCATTATCAATCTCAAAAATCAGTGCTATTTTATACTTTATCCTCAAACAGCAGATTCGGCTTGCAAATCGGAAATTAGTTGAGCTAACTGATCGCTACTTGCCTGGTAGACGTTGCCGCAAAAGTCGCAAGTTGCTTCAGCACCATCATCTTTAAGAATCATATCTTGCAGTTCAGCTTCTCCCAAAATCTTCAGTGCCCCTAAAACGCGATCGAAAGAGCAACCACAGTGGAAGCGCAACATTTGGCGTTCGGAAAAGATTTCTAAGCCCATGTCTCCCAACAAGTCATCAAAGATTTCAGGTAACGTCTTGCCAGCTTGCAACAATGGCGTAAATCCTGCTAGACCAGCAACCCGTGATTCCAACGTTTCTACTAAGGCTTCGTCTCTGGCGGCTTTGGGCAATACTTGTATCAGTAATCCTCCAGCAGCAGTTACTCCGGCTGCTCCCACGAACACACCTAAAACTAAAGCCGAAGGTGTTTGTTCGGAATTCACCAGATAATGAGCTATATCATCACCAATTTCGCCAGAAACTAGTTCTACCGTACTAGAGTAAGGATAACCATAACCGATATCCCGCACAACGTAGAGGTAGCCGCCACCCACAGCACCACCAACATCTAATTTACCTTTGGCGTTGGGAGGCAATTCTATAGATGGATTGCCGACATATCCGCGTACTGTACCATCTAAGCCTGCGTCTACTAATATGCCACCCAAAGGCCCATCGCCCTTTACCCGAACATTTACCCTCGATCCAGCCCGCTTCATACTAGAGGCCATTAACAAGCCCGCCGTCATAGTCCGACCCAGTGCTGCCGTTGCCACATAAGAAAGCTTGTGGCGCTGCCGTGCTTCTTCTGTTAAACGTGTGGCGATCGCACCTACGGCACGAATTCCACCTTCGGCTGCTGTTGCACGAATTAACTGATCCGCCATGAATAACCTTACATTTCTTAACAAGTTCACTTTTTCTATTCTAAGTTCTCTGCTGCGAGAATAGTCACTTAGTCATAATCAGTGATTGTATTTGCAATATTAGAAATAGCGATGTCTTATCTTTAGGTAATCCGAGAAAAATGCTGGGTAATTTTCAACAAAGCCAACTACGGATTGAAATCGAAGCATCAACAGATGCAATTCGTGACAGTCTACTGCATCCCGTGCAACTAAAAAAATGGCTTTTAGGGCAACGTTTTGCGCCAGGAATGCCAGAAGAACTGCTTCCCGGATTCCAGTTTACAACCTGGACTGGGCCAGTCGCGATTCATCATCAAGTAAATGTTGTCAAATCCAACTGCCTTCGCTTAGTACTCAGCGGAGGCATTGACGGGTTCCACGAATGGTACTGGGGAGAAGGTTGGGTACAGTCCCGCTTGGAAGGAATTTCAATTTTGCCCTTGAATTTGGGTCAAACACTCAGCTTGTTGAGCTTGCGTCAGTTTTTAGCAACTCAAGAACGTTTAATTAACTGAACGTAGAAAAGGGATTTTCCTTGGCTCTATGGCTAGCCCTTTCAAGGTAACTCCAAAAATCTCTTTTTTCTCTCTTTGCCACGGACACTTTGCTCAAGCAGGGAAACCGGCTCATGCAAGTGTCCTCCTCTGTGGCTCTGCGATTTACAGCAGTTTTCATTTGCATGAAGTACAAAGTTACGGGTTTTGAGGCAGGAGGCAGGGGGCAGGAGGCAGGAGGCAGGAGGCAGAAACTCTTTATATCTGATGAATCAGTCCTGCATTTTGTACCTCACTTACTTGCAATCTGCTGTAAAAGTACTTTATCTAAGGACTCTAGACGCAGAGAACATAGAATTGCATAGATTAAAATTCTTAAACTCCTTGTGCAGCATATTGTCCACTTTCTAAACTCGTAGTAATTAGTTTTCCCTTGACCAATTTCTAGCGGCTATCAGTGCCATCATCATATTTCAGGTATTCTTCAAACGCTAGTTTTTGGGTAGTTATAGCAATTGCTTCCCCTTTTAAATTTTTACCTTGGTTTTACGACTAATACTGAACAATTAGCTTCTTCTACAACTTGACTGCTAACTGAACCCTGAACAATTCGTTTCATCCCCATCAAGCCCCGACTGCCAATTACGATCAAGTCAGTTTTATAAATATTGGCAAGACGAATAATCTCTTCAGCGGGATCGCCAGTTACTAACTCTAACTCACTTCTGGCTGATAACTTTTCCTGATATAATTGCAGTTGCTTTTCAATATGAAAATAAGAAAACGTTGGGGACTCTGGCTGAGGGCGATCAGCAGGTAGTTCCATTTCTGACTCTGGTGTGAGAAACACATGACAGAGAATAACCTTGGCGTCTTTTGAAAACACCAAACTATCTAAAGCTTGAATTACTCGTTCTGAAATATCCGAACCGTCCAGAGCTACCAAAACACTATTTAGCACTGCTCTCGTCTCCTAAAGAGTAGACCCCTTACATACATAAGTATCTAGCAAAATTAGTCGGCAGTGACACTAAACTAATTTTTTATCTGACAACTTAAGTTTATATATTTGAGGCTACGCCATAGGTCGGCGAGTTTTACGCCACTTTCATACGAACGAGTTGTAGTAACTTTTCTGGAGAAGCTTTTCACGAGTTTCTCCAGAAACTACTGTCGGCAATGCCCAACTCGTGCTTAAAGGGCAGCTGAAGGTACGATAGCAAATGGTGTGCTTTAGCGTAGCTTACCGTAGGTATCGTTATCCAAACTTTCAGTTATCAAAAAAATTAAGCATTCCAAATCACTATTCTTGCTGAATTCGGCGTCGGACTGAATCAGCATGGGAAGGTAAACCTTCTGCTGTTGCTAGTACATCTATGGCACCAGCCACATTTTGCAGTGCAGTTTGGGAGTATTGAATAATACTAGAGTGTTTCAGAAAAGTTTCAACACCCAATGCCGAAGCATAGCGGGCAGCACCAGAAGTTGGCAAGGTATGATTAGGACCTGCCAAATAGTCTCCTACAGCTTCTGGTGTTGAGTAACCCAAAAAGATTGCCCCAGCGTGACGAATCTGTGGTAAAAGTGCCCAAGGGTCTTTGACTTCTAATTCCAGGTGTTCGGGGGCAAATTCATTTGAGAGTTCTGCTGCGGCCTGGAGCGATTCCACAACGATAATCAAGCCGTAGTGAGCGATCGCTTTTTCTGTGTCTATTCGCCGTGGGTGATCCACTAACTGTCTTTCCAAGGCTAATTGCACGTTTTTCGCCAAAGCCGCATCTGTCGTCAGCAAAACCGCTGCCGCCATTGGATCGTGTTCGGCTTGGGCTAGCAAGTCAGCAGCTACATGCACCGGATTTGCGCTTTCATCGGCAATCACCAGCACTTCGCTGGGGCCTGCCAAAGAATCAATGCCAACGGTGCCATAGACAAGTTTTTTCGCTAGGGTGACATAAATATTACCAGGCCCAGTAATCACATCCACTTTCGGAATTGTTTCTGTGCCATAGGCTAAAGCAGCGATCGCTTGTGCGCCCCCAATACGATAAATTTCTTGCACCCCTGCTTCTTGGGCAGCTACCAAGACTGCTGGGTTAATAGCACCCCCTGGACCTGGTGGTGTTACCATCACCACGTGCGGTACAGCAGCAACATGAGCCGGAATTGCATTCATTAGCACTGTACTGGGATAGGCGGCACGGCCACCAGGTACATACAACCCGGCTCGGTCTACAGGGGTGTAGCGTTTGCCCAGTACTACTTCATCGTCACCAAAGTGTACCCAGCTTTTTGGTACTCGCTGACGATGAAACGCTTCAATTTGGCGGCAAGCTAGCCGAACTGCACTCAACAACTCTTTTGATACCTGCTGATAGGCTGCATCCAGTTCCGAGCCTGTAACTCGGAGTTCTTCTGCTTTCAGGGTTTGTTTGTCAAATTCGTCCGTGTAATGCAATACAGCTTTGTCGCCTTGGCGCTTCACTGCTTGCAAAATTTCCCGCACCGTTGCTTCTTTGTGAAGTACCTGTTCGTCATGGGTGCGATCGCAGATCCGTTGTAGTTCTGCTCTAACGTCTGCCTGCTGAGTAATAATTCGCAGCATGGAGTAAGGACAATGCCAAAATTATAATATTGCCACCTGAGATTTAGTATTGCTCTTGACCCACTGGGGTGTGCAAGCTGACTCTAATTCTCTTCTCTAGCTTAACCTGGATTTTTTTGATACTCTCAAGGCTACCAGCGTATAGTTTGCTTGAGAAGGCGACTTAATTGCTCAATCCGACAAGCCTTAACTGGCTAGCGGCAGGAAGCAGGTGTGCCATTTCCCGCTACCCTTACACCCTTTCCCTCAATTCTTATGGGGTGCAGATGGTGTGTTTACACATCCAAATTCCCTGAATTTACAGGGGCTAGGGTCTGAGTATAATTTTTACTTATTTCCCTAACTTTTAGTAGTTAATGTCTGTACAGGCACGATATATTGTATCGGTTCTATACTTGATAATCCCTGAAATTTAGCTTTTTACAGTTCCTGCCTCTAAATAATACATCTGGTTTACGGACAAATTATATTTATCTGCAATCACATTGCTTAATCAGGTTGTGATGAGTTAGGGTGACATTTATTTAGATATATCTTATTTTAACGCATTTCCTCAATTGACGAAATACTGAATTGGCGAGTAGAGACTGTGGAACTAATAATAATATTGATATTGACGATCTTCATTCATCCCCAATAACTAATCCCATAATTTTTTTAGGAAATTATAACATTGGCAATTTGGATGCTATATTAGTAAGTCTAGTAGTGTGTGTACATAATTAATAATCGTATTTTTGGAATTGACTGTGGCGAATACAAAGTCTGCTCTTAAGCGTGCCCAAATCGCAGAACGTAACCGACTGCGTAATAAATCTTACAAATCAGCAGTCAAGACGCTGATGAAAAAATACCTCAATGCTGTAGCTGCTTATACAGCTAATCCTACCCCAGAATTAAAACAAGAAGCACAGGCTCGGTTATCTGAGGCTTATGGGAAAATTGATAAGGCGATTAAACGAGGTGTTCTTCACCCAAACAATGGGGCAAGGAAAAAATCCAGATTGGCTCACAGACTAAAACCCCTCACACAAACACCTGAGTAGTCATTGGTAATTTGTCCTTAGTCATTAGTCATTGGTAACAAAACAAACGACAAATGACGAAGGACAAAAAAGATAGACGCGCCAGCGGCTTGCCGTAGGGTAGGACATAAAGATGCAACTGATAGACACGCACGTACATCTCAACTTTGATAGTTTTCAGCCGGATTTAGCAATAGTGCGCTCGCGGTGGCAAGAAGCAGGTGTAGTGCGTTTAGTGCATTCCTGCGTTCACCCGGAGGAGTTTTCCAGTATTCAATCCATAGCCCAAGAGTTTCCCGAAATTAGTTTTGCTGTAGGATTACATCCTTTAGATGCTGATAAATGGAATAGCGAGACAGCTGAGAAAATCAAAACTTTAGCGAGTTCTGACTCAAATGTGGTAGCAATTGGAGAAATGGGGCTGGATTTTTACAAAGCTGATAACTATGAACAACAGTATCTGGTGTTCGAGTCCCAGTTGGCGATTGCAGCTGAACTAAACTTACCAGTGATTATCCACTGCCGTGATGCTGCCGTGGCAACCAAAGAAGTGTTGCAAAAATGGCGACAACTCAAAGGAGAAAGAGTGCGGGGTGTGATGCATTGCTGGGGAGGAACGCCGGAAGAAACTCAATGGTTTCTCGATTTAGGCTTTTATATCAGCTTTAGCGGAACAGTTACATTCAAAAATGCCAAAGCAATCCAATCTTCTGCGGCGATGGTGAGTAGCGATCGCCTACTGATTGAAACAGACTGCCCATTTCTCGCTCCAGTTCCGAAACGGGGCGAGAGGCGAAACGAGCCTGCCTACGTACTTTATGTAGCCGAGCAAGTAGCAAAACTGCGTCAGGAAACGGTAGAGGAGATCGCTCATCAAACCACCCAAAATGCTTGTGAATTATTCGGTCTGTCAATATCAAGTGTGTCCTAGTGTCTTTTATTAAGTTGTGTTAAAAAAATAAACCTATAGGGGGACAAAAATATGCTAATATTATTCCCTCAAAAACATTTTGCTTGCGCCATAATAATAAAGGAAGGAGCATAAAACTTCTCATCTTAATTTTCCATACTGTTATGGCTTGCCCATCCTCAAAATCTCTACAAGCGGATGCTCTCCACGCATGACTAACTGTACCGACCTAAATTGAGCTAGACTTTTGCACAACATCGGTTTAGTGTTTATTGAATCTATTCAAAATCGTTAAACAAAAATTGCCTTGTGAGTATAATCCAGCAAAATGAAGTGATTCTGATTTCAAATCGACAAGGTGCGGATCGTTCCCTCAGTCTTAGGATATCTAAGAATATCACTGAGAGTATCAACAGCGGGGTGGATTTTAAACACACTGTGTAGAGCTGCGTCAGCGAATTAACGCGCTTTTTGGAGGGGAAGTGAAGAAAGTAAATCAAATTCAGGAATATTTTAACTGGATATTCTTTTTGAAATGGGCGTTGGGGAGCCAGTGCGTTGAGTGGGTTTGCCGACTTGTACCGCTTCAAGGAAGTAAGCTATGCATAGCGTCTGCAACAAGAGAAGCAACTGGCATCATTGGGCATGAGATGCAGGGGGAAAAAACTTTCAGCAAGTTTTCCCCCGATCCTATAGTACCGAGTACCCATTACTTAGTCCCTATTAGGGGTGATTGCTTCCTTGTCAAAATTGCTCATTGCAGCCAGATTTAATCGCTGGAGTCTACACCCATAAATTACAAGTGTCTAAGAAAAAGTTCCCAAACAGCTAAGGACACTAGCTAGCAGTGGGAAGCGTCAAAAAACAGTGTCCAAGGGAAAATTGTACCAGGTTGACAAAGGAAGAGGCATGACTAAAGAAACATATATGGAACCCGCCTTTCTGTTGCCCGACTTGATTGAAATCCAGCGGTCAAGCTTTCGCTGGTTTTTAGAAGAAGGGCTGATAGAAGAACTGAACTCCTTTAGTCCTATTACAGATTATACGGGTAAATTAGAACTGCACTTTTTGGGTCATAACTACAAACTCAAGGAGCCAAAGTACAGCGTCGAAGAAGCCAAACGGCGGGATAGTACTTATGCTGTCCAAATGTATGTTCCCACACGTCTAATTAATAAAGAAACCGGGGAAATCAAAGAGCAAGAGGTATTCATTGGTGATTTGCCTTTGATGACCGATCGCGGCACGTTTATTATTAACGGAGCCGAGCGAGTAATTGTCAACCAGATAGTGCGATCGCCAGGTGTCTATTACAAATCAGAAATAGACAAAAACGGCCGACGCACTTATTCAGCTAGCTTAATTCCCAACCGAGGAGCATGGCTGAAATTTGAAACAGACCGTAACGATTTGGTGTGGGTACGCATTGATAAAACCCGGAAACTCTCGGCCCAGGTACTATTAAAAGCTTTAGGTTTATCAGATAACGAAATCTTTGACGCCTTACGCCACCCCGAATATTTCCAAAAAACCATCGAAAAAGAAGGGCAATTTTCTGAAGAAGAAGCCCTGATGGAATTATATCGGAAACTGCGTCCTGGTGAACCACCCACAGTCCTAGGCGGACAACAACTCTTAGACTCTCGTTTCTTTGACCCGAAACGTTATGACCTTGGTCGTGTCGGACGGTATAAGCTCAACAAAAAATTGCGCCTTTCTGTCCCAGATACCATGCGTGTGCTGACTCCTGGCGATATTTTGGCGGCTGTAGATTACCTGATCAACCTAGAGTATGATATTGGTAACATTGACGACATCGACCACTTAGGGAACCGTCGGGTGAGAAGCGTCGGTGAATTGCTGCAAAACCAAGTAAGAGTTGGCTTAAATCGCCTAGAGAGAATCATTCGAGAGCGGATGACGGTATCCGATGCAGAAGTGCTAACTCCCGCTTCCTTGGTGAACCCCAAACCATTGGTAGCAGCAATTAAAGAATTCTTTGGTTCCAGTCAGTTAAGTCAGTTCATGGATCAAACCAATCCTCTGGCGGAACTGACCCACAAACGCCGTTTGAGTGCCCTTGGTCCTGGTGGTTTAACTCGCGAACGCGCTGGCTTTGCCGTGCGGGATATTCACCCTAGTCACTATGGACGCATTTGCCCCATTGAGACACCAGAAGGTCCTAATGCCGGATTGATTGGCTCCTTGGCAACCCATGCGCGGGTTAATCTGTATGGCTTCCTCGAAACACCATTTAGACCTGTAGAAAATGGGCGAGTCAGATTCGATCTGCCTCCAGCCTATATGACAGCCGATGAAGAAGATGACTTACGGGTTGCTCCTGGAGATATTCCTGTAGATGAAACTGGGCACATTATTGGACCACAAGTGCCAGTCCGGTATCGCCAAGAATTTTCCACCACAACACCAGAACAGGTGGATTACGTAGCAGTATCTCCCGTACAGATTGTATCGGTAGCAACCAGCATGATTCCTTTCTTGGAGCATGATGACGCTAACCGAGCGCTGATGGGATCGAACATGCAACGGCAAGCAGTCCCCCTACTCAAACCAGAGCGTCCTTTGGTAGGTACTGGTTTGGAAGCTCAAGGAGCAAGAGACTCTGGGATGGTGATTGTATCGCGTACTGATGGCGATGTCACTTATGTAGATGCTACAGAAATTCGCGTCCGTCCTAAACCTAACACCCCCGAAATTAAATACATCCTTTCCAAGTACCAACGTTCCAACCAAGACACCTGTTTAAATCAGAAACCTCTCGTCCGCATTGGTGAAAAGGTTGTTGCTGGTCAGGTATTGGCTGATGGCTCCTCCACCGAAGGTGGTGAATTGGCGCTAGGACAAAATATCGTCGTTGCCTATATGCCTTGGGAAGGGTACAACTACGAAGATGCAATTTTAATCTCTGAAAGACTGGTGCAGGATGATGTCTACACCTCAATTCACATTGAAAAATATGAAATTGAAGCCAGACAAACAAAACTGGGGCCAGAAGAAATTACCAGAGAAATTCCCAATGTCGGGGAAGATGCCTTGCGCCAATTGGATGAACAGGGAATCATTCGCATTGGGGCGTGGGTAGAAGCTGGTGATATCTTGGTAGGAAAAGTCACACCCAAAGGGGAATCTGACCAACCGCCAGAAGAAAAACTATTGCGAGCTATATTCGGTGAAAAAGCACGGGATGTGCGGGATAATTCCCTGCGAGTACCAAACGGTGAAAAAGGTCGCGTAGTTGATGTGCGCTTGTTTACTCGCGAACAAGGCGATGAACTGCCACCAGGAGCCAATATGGTAGTCCGGGTGTATGTTGCCCAAAAACGCAAAATCCAAGTTGGCGACAAAATGGCAGGACGCCACGGTAATAAAGGGATTATTTCTCGGATCTTACCGGCGGAAGATATGCCTTATTTGCCCGATGGTTCACCAGTGGACATTGTACTTAACCCCTTGGGCGTACCCAGCCGGATGAACGTCGGACAAGTATTTGAATGCCTCTTGGGTTGGGCTGGTCAAACCTTGGGAGTGCGATTTAAGATTACTCCCTTTGATGAAATGTACGGAGAAGAGTCATCTCGCCGAATCGTGCATGGCAAATTGCAAGAAGCACGAGACGAAACAGGGAAAGATTGGGTATATAACCCAGATAACCCAGGCAAAATCATGGTGTATGACGGTCGTACAGGTGAACCCTTTGACCGAGCAATCACCATCGGTGTGGCTTACATGCTGAAGCTGGTGCATTTGGTGGATGATAAGATTCACGCCCGTTCCACAGGCCCATACTCACTGGTGACTCAGCAACCCTTGGGTGGTAAAGCACAACAAGGTGGTCAGAGGTTTGGAGAAATGGAAGTGTGGGCATTGGAAGCCTTTGGTGCAGCTTACACCTTACAGGAATTGCTCACAGTTAAATCTGACGATATGCAAGGACGGAATGAAGCGTTAAATGCGATCGTTAAAGGTAAGGCAATTCCTCGACCTGGAACCCCAGAATCCTTTAAGGTGCTAATGCGCGAGTTGCAATCATTGGGGTTAGACATTGCCGTTCACAAAGTAGAAACCCAAACAGACGGCAGTTCCCTAGATGTAGAAGTCGATTTGATGGCAGACCAATCAGCCCGTCGTACACCTCCTCGACCAACTTACGAATCTCTTTCCCGCGAATCGCTGGACGATGACGAATAAGGAGTGATGAGTGCTGAGTGCTGAGTGCTGAGTATTAAAAAACTCAGTAATTGGCATTTAGCACTTGTATATCTCTTAATTCAAACCTTAAAACTAAATATACTCAAAACTCATAACTCGAAACTCAGCACTTAAGTATGAGACCTGCCCAAACCAATCAGTTTGACTACGTAAAAATCGGCTTGGCTTCCCCGGAACGGATTCGGCAGTGGGGCGAGAGAACATTGCCCAATGGCCAAGTAGTCGGTGAAGTTACCAAGCCAGAAACAATTAATTACCGAACTCTCAAGCCAGAAATGGATGGCTTGTTTTGTGAGCGCATCTTTGGCCCCGCGAAAGATTGGGAATGCCATTGTGGCAAGTATAAAAGAGTCCGTCATAGAGGTATTGTCTGTGAGCGCTGTGGGGTAGAAGTCACCGAGTCACGCGTGCGCCGCCACCGCATGGGCTATATTAAACTCGCTGCACCAGTAGCTCACGTCTGGTATCTCAAAGGCATTCCTAGCTATATTTCCATCCTGTTAGATATGCCCTTACGGGATGTCGAGCAGATTGTTTATTTCAACTCTTATGTTGTCCTGAGTCCAGGTAATGCCGAAACTTTAACTTACAAACAGCTACTGAGCGAAGATCAGTGGTTGGAAATCGAAGACCAAATTTATAGCGAAGATTCTGTGCTGCAAGGCGTAGAGGTGGGTATTGGTGCTGAAGCGCTGTTGCGTTTGCTTGCCGATATCAATTTGGAACAAGAAGCCGAAAGCCTACGCGAAGAAATTGGCAACGCCAAAGGACAAAAGAGAGCCAAGTTAATTAAGCGACTGCGGGTAATTGACAACTTCATCGCTACTGGTTCGAAACCAGAGTGGATGGTAATGGCAGTCATTCCCGTAATTCCCCCCGACTTGCGCCCAATGGTGCAACTAGATGGCGGACGGTTTGCCACGAGCGATTTAAATGATTTATATCGGCGGGTAATTAACCGCAACAATCGTTTGGCACGCTTGCAAGAAATTTTAGCGCCAGAGATTATTGTGCGGAACGAAAAGCGGATGCTGCAAGAAGCAGTGGATGCTTTGATTGACAATGGTCGTCGGGGACGCACTGTGGTAGGGGCAAATAACCGACCCCTGAAATCTTTGTCCGACATTATTGAGGGTAAGCAAGGACGTTTCCGACAAAACTTGTTAGGTAAACGAGTTGACTACTCTGGACGTTCGGTTATTGTGGTCGGCCCAAAGCTGAAAATTCACCAGTGCGGTTTGCCTAGAGAAATGGCAATTGAGCTATTTCAACCATTTGTGATTAACCGCCTAATTCGTAGCGGGATGGTAAATAACATCAAAGCTGCGAAAAAGCTGATATCCCGCAACGATCCCAGTGTTTGGGATGTGCTGGAAGAGGTGATTGAAGGACACCCAGTGATGCTAAACCGGGCGCCAACATTGCACCGCTTGGGTATTCAGTCTTTTGAACCAATTTTAGTAGAAGGTAGAGCGATTCAACTGCATCCTCTGGTGTGTCCAGCGTTTAACGCCGACTTTGACGGCGACCAAATGGCGGTACACGTGCCGCTGTCGTTAGAAAGTCAGGCTGAAGCGCGGTTATTGATGTTGGCTTCTAACAATATTTTGTCTCCAGCCACGGGTAAACCCATCATCACGCCTAGCCAAGATATGGTGTTGGGGGCGTATTACTTAACAGCAGAAAATCCCGGTGCGACAAAAGGTGCAGGAAAGTACTTTTCTTCACTAGAGGATGTAATTATGGCTTTCCAGCAAGAGCAAATTGACTTGCACGCCTATATCTATGTGCGGTTTGACGGTGAAATAGAATCAGACCAACCGGATACAGAACCTGTGAAAGTGACGGAAAATGAGGATGGTACCCGTACATTACTCTTTAAGTACCGTCGAGTCAGACAAGACGCTAAAGGCAATGTACTTTCCCAGTATATATATACCACTCCCGGTCGCGTTATTTACAATAATGCTATTCAGGAAGCACTAGCAAGTTAATTCGTAATTTCTAATGACGCTCTCTACGAGACGCTAAAAGCAAACGCGGGCTCGCTAACGTAATTCGTAATTTAAGAATTAATTACGAATTACGAATTACGAATTACGAATTATTAATTATTGATGACTCAGGACTAATGACTAATGACTAACGAAAAAATGATTTTTCGCAATCGGGTGGTTGATAAAGGTCAGCTGAGAAATTTAATTTCTTGGGCCTTTACGTATTATGGTACGGCGCGAACCGCAGTGATGGCGGACAAATTGAAAGATTTGGGATTTCGCTACGCTACCAAAGCAGGCGTTTCCATCAGTGTAGATGACTTGATGGTGCCACCAACTAAGCGATTGCTCTTAGAAGCAGCCGAAGAAGAAATTCGCGCCACTGAAACCCGTTACCAACGAGGAGAAATCACGGAAGTAGAACGCTTCCAAAAGGTAATCGATACTTGGAATGGTACTAGTGAAGCTTTGAAAGATGAAGTAGTAGTTCACTTCAAGAAGACTAATCCCCTAAACTCCGTATACATGATGGCATTCTCCGGGGCACGGGGTAACATCTCTCAAGTGCGGCAGTTGGTGGGGATGCGGGGATTGATGGCAGATCCCCAAGGGGAAATTATCGATTTGCCCATTAAAACTAACTTCCGTGAAGGACTGACAGTGACGGAATACATTATTTCGTCTTACGGTGCCAGAAAAGGATTGGTGGATACTGCCTTGCGGACGGCTGACTCTGGTTATTTAACGCGCCGGTTGGTGGACGTATCCCAGGATGTAATTATTCGGGAATTTGACTGCGGCACCACTAGAGGTCTTGCGATTCAACCAATGACAGAAGGGGCCAAAACCTTGATTCCTCTAGCAACCCGCTTGATGGGGCGGGTAATTGGTGAAGATGTGGTGCATCCGGTAACAAAAGAAGTGATTGCAGCACGCAATACCCCAATTTCTGAGGATTTGGCGAAGAAAATTGAAAAATCTGGGGTGAGAGAAGTTGTGGTGCGATCGCCACTAACTTGTGAAGCCGCACGTTCTGTCTGTCAACACTGCTACGGCTGGAGTTTGGCCCACGCCAAGATGGTAGATTTGGGCGAAGCTGTGGGGATCATTGCTGCTCAAAGTATCGGTGAACCTGGTACTCAGCTAACCATGCGGACATTCCACACTGGTGGGGTGTTTACTGGGGAAGTGGCGCAACAAGTTCGTTCCAAAATCGATGGGACTGTCAAGCTTCCTCGCAAGCTGAAGACCAGAACATATCGGACTCGCCACGGGGAAGATGCCCTTTATGTTGAGGCGAATGGGATCATGCTTTTGGAACCAACAAAAGTAGGTGATGTTACCCCAGAGAACCAAGAGGTTCATCTGACCCAAGGTTCAACACTATATGTATTTGATGGAAATAAGGTAAAACAAGGGCAGTTGTTGGCAGAGGTCGCCCTTGGTGGACGGACAACTCGGACTAATACAGAAAAAGCAGTTAAAGATGTCGCCTCTGACTTAGCAGGGGAAGTGCAATTTGCCGAAGTTGTTCCAGAACAAAAAACTGACCGTCAAGGTAATACCACAACCACAGCCGCACGCGGTGGCTTGATTTGGATTTTGTCTGGGGAAGTTTACAACTTGCCGCCTGGTGCAGAATTGGTGGTGAAAAATGGTGATGCGATCGCTTCTAATGGAGTTTTAGCAGAAACCAAGTTAACCAGTTTGCACGGCGGTGTCGTGCGCTTGCCAGAAGCTACCCCAGGTAAGAGTACTAGGGAAATTGAAATTATCACCGCTTCTGTGGTCTTAGATCAAGCAACCGTGACAGTCCAAAGTTCCCAAGGTCGCAATAACTACTTAGTTTCTACTGGCAACAACCAGGTATTTAACCTCCGAGCTACACCAGGTACAAAAGTGCAAAATGGTCAAGTAGTAGCTGAGTTAATCGATGACCGCTATCGCACAACCACTGGTGGATTCCTGAAATTTGCAGGTGTCGAAGTCCAGAAAAAAGGCAAAGCCAAGCTGGGTTATGAAGTCGTGCAGGGCGGTACACTGTTGTGGATTCCCGAAGAAAGCCACGAAGTTAATAAAGATATCTCCTTACTGTTGGTGGAAGACGGTCAGTTTGTCGAAGCTGGCACTGAAGTCGTGAAAGATATCTTCTGCCAAAACAGTGGTGTGGTAGAAGTGACCCAGAAAAACGACATCCTCCGGGAAGTAGTGGTGAAGCCGGGGGAACTACTGATGGTGGACGATCCCGAATCAGTTATCGGGCGAGATAACACCTTCATCCAACCAGGTGAGGAATTCCAAGGCAATGTCGCCACGGAATTGCGTTACATCCAGTATGTAGAGACACCAGAAGGACCCGCCCTGTTGAGCCGTCCAGTAGTTGAGTTTGCCGTCCCTGATAATCCAGATGTGCCATCAACGACATCGGTAAGTCAACAAACCGGGCGATCGATTCAATTAAGAGCGGTGCAGCGACTACCTTATAAAGATTCAGAACGTGTCAAATCTGTTGAAGGTGTGGAACTGCTGCGAACCCAGCTAGTGCTAGAAATTGAGCAAGAAGGGGAACAAGACCATAATGCTTCGCCCCTGGCGGCAGATATTGAATTAGTAGAGGATACTGAAGATCCAGAAGTTCAACGTTTACAACTAGTGATTTTGGAATCCTTGGTAATTCGTCGAGACATTACCGCCGATGCCACCCAAGGTAGTACCCAGACGACACTTGAGGTACACGATGGGTTAACCATCGCCCCAGGTTCTGTAGTCGCACGTACCCAAATTTTGTGTAAAGAAGGTGGGGAAGTACGAGGTGTTAAAAAAGGAACCGAAAACGTGCGTCGCTGTTTAGTGTTGCGCGATGCTGACAGACTTCCCATTAATACTAGTACTCAGCCAAAGGTAAAAGTGGGTGACTTACTAGTAGAAGGGACAGAAGTTGCTCCTGGAGTTTTTGCCCCAGAATCAGGGCAAGTAGTCGATATTAAAAGTGTCGCTGCTGCATCTGGTGGAGAATCAGCTTTAAGTACTAAAAACTACGTTATTACTACCCGTATCGGTCGCCCTTATCGAGTCAGCCCTGGTGCTGTGTTGCAGATAGAAGACGGCGATTTGGTACAACGGGGTGATAACTTGGTGTTGCTGGTGTTTGAACGCGCCAAAACCGGAGATATCATTCAAGGTTTGCCTCGGATTGAGGAACTACTTGAAGCTCGTAAACCGAAAGAAGCGTGCATCTTATGTCGGCGGGGCGGAGAAGTTAAGGTAGTTTACGGTGATGGTGATGAAGCGATCGCCATCAAGGTCGTAGAATCAAATGGCGTGGTGACAGATTATCCTCTGGGACCCGGACAAAATTTGATTGTGCCAGATGGCTCAATGGTATTAGCAGGACAACCGTTAACTGATGGCCCATCTAATCCCCACGAAATTTTGGAAATCTTCTTTAGTTTGGGTTCTGAAGATGGAATCTATGCTTGTGCTAGCCTTGCCTTACAGAAAGTACAAACCTTCTTAGTGAATGAAGTGCAAATGGTGTACCAGTCTCAAGGGATTGATATTTCCGATAAGCACATTGAAGTGATTGTTCGCCAGATGACCAACAAAGTCAGGATTGATGATGGTGGTGACACCACAATGCTTCCCGGCGAATTGGTGGAATTGCGCCAAGTCGAGCAGGTGAACGAAGCTATGGCAATTACAGGTGGTGCTAGGGCACAGTACACTCCAGTATTGTTGGGGATCACTAAAGCATCGTTGAACACCGACAGCTTTATTTCCGCCGCGTCCTTCCAAGAGACAACACGGGTACTCACCGAAGCCGCGATCGAAGGCAAATCTGACTGGCTGCGCGGATTAAAGGAAAACGTGATTATCGGGCGATTGATTCCGGCTGGTACTGGATACAATACCTATGAAGAACCAGGAGCGATCGATGACTATGCTGCTGAAATTACCAGTAGTGTCTTAGATGAAGTTGACGATCCTCTAGATATGGTCTTAGACGATCGCACAGCTCGCACCTATAATTTAGATTCTCCTACTCTTGGGGAATCTGGCTTTGGCAGCAGACGTGCAGAAAGGTCTATTCTAGATGAAGAAGATGAATTAATTGCTGACGAAGTAGTAGACGACGACGATTACGAGGAAGAAGAAGACGACGAAGATGATTTCGACGACGAATAGAGACTTGAAATTTCGCGTTTAAAAGGTAAAAGGTAATATCGAGTCTGCCCGATTACCAATAATCAAACTACCTCACCCATGCTAGCGCACCCCTTGCCAAGGGGCGCGCTAGTTCCAGTTTTACCCCTAACGAGCAAGTCGTCATATTCAATCAAAATAAGCGATCGCAATCAATAGACTGAAATTTTCTCTTTCACAGAGTCTAGTGATTTACATTGCTTAAAATCTTGTATTTAGTCCTCTTAAGAAGACTTTAGCTATTAGCTTGAGAATTTCTTTCCAACCGGGATAGCAACGAAGTGAATAATTGAAAAGATGTTGGGAATCATAACCCTAGAAAAAGAGGGGATTAAGCATCAGCTATTATTTTGAATTTCGTCTAACTTAGCACGTACTGCCTGGATATCCTGCCACATCAACCATTTTGGCGCGCCTCTTTCCTTAGAAGGGTTACGTAGCAAGTAGGAAGGATGAAAAATTGGCATACATAAACGCCCTTCCCACTCCAGCCACTGGCCGCGAATTTTCGTAATCCCCCGCTTATCACCAACGATCCCTTTGACAGCAGTTGCACCCGTTAACAGAATTATTTTGGGGTCAACTAAGCGAATTTGTTCTAGTAGGTAGGGTAGACAAGCCGCTACTTCTATAGGAGTGGGAACTCTATTATCTGGTGGGCGACATTTATTGATATTGGCAATATATACATCATGCTCAGTAGTCAGATTCACCGATGCCAAAATTTTCTCCAGCAATTGTCCCGATCTGCCCACAAATGGTAAACCCGTTTCATCTTCATTTTGACCTGGCGCTTCTCCCACAACCATAATTGGTGCTTTGAGATTGCCACGTCCGACAACGGCATGAGTGCGAGTGTCTCCCAATGCACAACGGTGGCAGCGATCGCAATGCTGTGTCAACTCCGTTATGTCAGAATAAGTTCCGGGAGCGATCGGAATTTTCGCGTCTGTAGGAATCAGTTCTCGTTGATTAAAAGTTGAGTCGTCGAAGAGGCTGAGTTGGGTTTCGCTGCTCATGAAAATCAGGATTTTGGCATCAGCGCCAGCTGTATATCTGAGTTAAATAGCCTTTTGGTTGGATATTTATCAGAACAATAAACTTTTGCTGAATACTTAATTATTTATACAAATCTTATTGTATCAGTTAATTTGAGACAAAATTCAGTCATGATAAAAGCATTGCCGTCTTAAGATGCTGGGGGAAAACCATGTCACATACCCCACTTTTCGCCGATCGTACCCATGCAGGTGAGTTATTGGCGCGAGTAATTCATGATGTTTTGACTCAGCAAACTATTGATTCTGGGATAAAGCCTGTACCAATTATTTATGCTTTGCCAAGAGGAGGTGTACCAGTAGCAGCACCAGTAGCACGTCTTTTGGATTGTCCGTTGACAATTGTTGTCGCAAAAAAGATTAGCCATCCAGAAAACCCAGAGTTAGCAATTGGTGCAGTGACTACTTCGGGAAATGTTCTTTGGGCCGATCAAAAACTATTTCGCTCTAAACATGATGTACGGTGGCGAGAAGTGGCTTTAAATAAAGCGATGAAACTTGCTAAGTCTCTTGAGGCTCAATTAATTCCTGCTTGTCCGCAAGTAAATGCAGAGAATGCTACGCTCATCTTAATTGATGATGGCATTGCTACAGGTATGACAATAGCGGTAGCAGCAACTGCGATGAGAGCGCTTTCTCCAGCGGCAGTTTGGCTATGTACTCCAGTAGCACCACAAAAATTGCTACCTTGGTTAGAACAGTGGGGCGATCGCACAATAGTCTTAGAAACACCCGAACCCTTCTGGAGTGTAAGTAATTTTTACGCAGAATTTCCCCAAGTAGATACATTAGAAGTTCTCGTATATCTCCAACAACAAAAGACAATCGGGGGAATTGATCTGTGCGAGTAATTTTGAATTGTTTTCCAATCTTACTTTTTAACTATTTGAAGATGTTCCCTGCTGATATTGCATAGCCTTAGCATAATCACCCAAGGCGTAACAAGCAACTTTCAGACTGGCAAGAGCTTGTTCTTCACTGCGACGATCTTTGATATTTCTAGCTAACAGCAAACGTTCTTCATAATACGTAATTGCTTTGTTATAGTCACCCAAAGCTTCACAAGCAACTCCTAAACTACTTAAAGACTGTTCCTCACTACGCTTGTCTTGAATTTCTTTGGCTAATTGCAACCGATCTTCATAATACTTAATCGCTTTGGTATAATCACCTAAAGCATAACAAGCATTGCCCAGATTCTTTAGCACCTGAGAAGCACTGCGAACATTTTTTAAAGAGCGTGCTAGTACTACACACTGCTCATAATAAGCGATCGCTTTTGGGTAATTGTTCAAAGCGTACCAAGCATTACCTAAATTCTTGAGTACCTGTTCTTCGCCCCAATTATCTTTGAGTTCCCGCACAATCTCTAGACTTTGCTGTTGATACTCAATAGCCTGCGTAAAGTTGCCTAAAGCTTTATACACCAATCCCAAATTATTGAGTGCCGCAACTTGACTGCGTTTGTCTTGCAACTGTTGCGTTATTTTCAAACATTTTTCTAGAAACTCAATAGCCTTTTTATGATCGTTCAGATGACGGTATGCATTGCCTAAATGGGAAAATGCTTGCATCTGTAATGCTAAATCTGAGGTGTTATTAAGCAAAGACAGACACTGTTGGGAGTAAGAGATAGCACCTTTATAGTCTCCAGCGCTGTAAGTTACCAATCCTAAAAAAGAAAGTACCTGTGCCTGTTTTTCTAAATCGCCAACTGCCTGAAATAGCCCCAAGGATTGTTGTAAAGACTTCATAGCCGTTATTAATTCGCCACCTTGCTGCTGTTGAATTCCTTGCCTTAGTAGCTTGGATGCTTCTGACAAATGGTCATCACTTTCTTGTAGAGGTATTATTTCTGCTTGTGAACCAGAGTCAAATTCATGGGTAATTGTATTACGCTTCACTGGTTTTTGGTATGTTATGGGTAATTGCAAGGGAACTGTATTTTTCGATCTGGTTATTCCATTCGCTTTTAGACATCAACTTCTTCCTGCGAAGTCTGGTGCTAAATCTAGTATTCCCAAAACCAGGACGCATCTTTCATCAGTCCCCTTTACCACAGCATAAATTAGGAAAGGTGAGAGTTTATATAGCGATCGTTAATCGAGGCTTTCAGATTTCCACTCATGAAGAGTAATAACTATATAGCAGTCTTATAGCGTTTGCGATCGTCTCTATTTCTTCTATATTCGTATTCTCTACGTCTGGAGTAGTTCGATTAAAAAACTATTTTTGACCAGCTTATTTAATGGTTTTATTATCAATATCTGTCCTGTATGTATGGTGTAGAATATCCCGCACCTCCATTAAAATTTTTCCTAGCATATTTTTACCGCTTCCATCGGCTCCGCAGCCCCAGTAAAAATCTATAGGCGAGTTTTCAACAATTTCTACATTGTTTGTAGAAAGTAAAATATCTCTAATATCTGTATGAGTTTTAAATTTGCACAGCACAGCTTGCCGCATGATGTCATCTTTAACCTGTTCCCAATCTTGGCGTAAGGGACGCGTTCTCTCACGCCCCATTCTTGCTGCATCTTTAGGTGTTTTAACTAGGCGGATTTGTTCTACATGAGGTGTACCCACAAACTTTTGCGCTTGAAAATAGTGTTCGCTAGTTGACCAATACAATCCATCTAATTCAAAGCCGTGGGGCGAAAAGTTAGAGAAACAGCCATACCCTTCACGAGTACTATAAAAATAAATTGTCATAAAAATTAAATCAATTCTCTTGAATTTACTGAATTTGTAAGTTTTTTATAAAACAGATGATTTGTTTTCTGTTGATTCAATGAATGCCTCAAACTGACCATTAGGTGTCCATTGAATAGCCCCATCTCTTCCTGTAAAAAATAGTTTTGTTTGGGTTTGATTCAGCTCAGATAAAGTTTTTGGATCGAAGTTGGCAGAAGAAGCGATCGCTACTTGTGGTTGCAAAGCAATAACTAAATCTTTTAATGACTCAGGGGCACACCAAAGCACTTGTGGGCGAGGCAAACTTCCATTTTTAACTAGTTGCTGTACCTCTTTAGATTTAACATTACCTACTAATAACCAATTTTGATCTAAAATTTGCAATTGTAAAATTGGTAATTGGTCGTTGATTAATTGCGCTACTATTGAACCAGCTTTCACAGATTGACCAACTCCCAAAGGTTGATAAATTCCTTGATGTTTTTGTAGCTCCTGTTGAATAGCCTGAGTTGTAATAGAATTATCCGTTTGAGGTGAATATTCATAAAAATTATTGATTGGTAAACGTTGCATTAATTCAAACCAAGCATTACTTTCGTTACCTTGGAAATCAGTTGCGATCGCCCAGTTTATTTGATTTACACCCTGCTGTTGTAAAAAGGGTAAAATTGTAAAACGTCCTGTACCTTCATCACCACTGTTAATGACAGTTACAGTACCTCGATCTTGAACGACTACAATTGGTTCTGTCCCAGATTCTAAGACTGTTATCCTAAACAATGTATTTTTTGAATGCCAAAGTGGGATGAATACTAAACCAATTGCAATCATATTAGCAAACCACCACCGCCTTTGCCACCAACGCACTAGCCAGACCAATATAATTAGTATATAAATTGCCAAAAGCTGCCAAGTAGATATACTGCCCACAGCAACAGAATTTCCAGGCAAATTGCTAAAGAAATCTACTAGTTTAATTAACCAATCAGTAGGGTAATGTAATACCCCTGCTAGGAAGCTTCCTGCATCAGTCCAAACTAAACCTACTAATGCACTGATGATTCCACCTATACTAATGATCGAAATTAATGGAGTGCTAACTACATTCAACAATAGACTATAAGATGGTACAACTCCAAAGACAAAAAGTTGCACAGGTAAAGTCCAAATAGTAGCAGCGAGGGGAACAGCAATCAAAGCAGCGATCGCAGGTGGTAGCCATGCTAGGCGATTGACTAATGCAGGTACTGTTACAACTAATCCTAATGTTGCTAAAAAACTCAATTGAAAACCTAAATCCCAAATCCATAGAGGATTAAACACTAATAGCAGAGTTGCTGCTATTAGTAACGAGCCAAACTGTTTTACCTTTCTTTTTAATAGCAGACCAACTAATGCCGCAAAACCCATAATTACGGCTCTGAGAACCGCAGGTTGAAACCCTGTTAAACTCAGAAAAATGATTAAACCCAAAAACCCAAGAGTAAATTGTGTTCCTTTTCTTGCCCGTCTCGCTAACTGTAAGATCACACTCAGAATCAAAGAAGTTTGGAACCCAGAAGCTGCTAAAGCATGAGCCAATCCGGCTTGTACAAATAAGTCTCGGATATCGTAGGGTAAATCAACAGCTTTGCTACCTAAAACCATTGCGCTGACAAGAGGCCCTTCAGGAACGCCCAACCAACGAACTTGCGATCGTACAATTCGCTCCCGAATTTGCCACCATCCCAATTTACGTTCCCGATCCAAAACATTTATTTGTCGCCCAATCAAACCAGCAAACGTTCCTTCCTGCTTAAGAAACTTCTGAAAGTCGAAACCACCAGGATTGGAAGCCGCCTTTGGTTTATACAAAATCCCAGTCACAGCAACTTGTTGACTAGGGTATAACCCAGTAGCCTGAAGTATGGGGACTGTCACATACAATTTCCCTGTAACCCCTTGTGGGACACCTGCTGAACCTTTATCGTTTTTGACTTCATCTAACTGAGTCGTTTCCAGCCAAAATTGTCCTCGCTGACTGCGAGTTAAGCGAGGATTACTAACCACTTCGCCACGTACAATCACAAGTTGTTCTTGATTGCTGCTATTTCCAGGCGGGACAAACTGACTAATATCTTTTGCACCCGGTTGTGGCATTCGCCATTGAAAATATAAAGTTGCCAATAATCCCACCAAGCCAGCAGCTAGCCATATTCGAGGATGGGGAATACTTTGCCAAATATTAGGCACTGCCTTATTTTTGCTTCCAGCATTTTCCGGTTTCTGAGCAAATTGCTGTAGTGTGGTGCGTTTTCTAAAGAGTATTGCTCCCACAATCCCCACAAACAAAATCCCCACACCACCCCAAGGAACTGCTGTAAGCAGCAACCCAAAAATGTAGCCAAGACAAATAATTACACCACTGGTTTGAATCATAAGATTTTTGTAAAAGCACCTGAAAATCCGAATTTACAGGTGATTTAAATATAGATAGGGCAGTAATCAAGAAAAATCGGCGTTGCTGAATTTGGTTATAAAATTCAAAAATAAAATATTCCAAACTCTTATTATCTGTGTTTGGAGCACCTCTGCGTGAGCTTTTTATCTCTTTAATCAACAACAGCGAAAAATTTTTATGCTTGTGGTGAGTATAATCCATAAAGTTTATATAAACAAAGCCCGCCTGTGCGGGCTTTATCCTTGTAGCTTGAATGTTTTAGACCCAATTTTTAACCGTATTTCTGTCCTCTAGCAAAAGCTGCATCAAAAAGATATATCTAGCTTAAACCTTAGCGCCACAAGGATAAACAGAACATAAAATCGTAATGAATGAAATTTGGCAAGACTCTGCGTACCTTTACCTTTACTCTGTGTTCCTCTGCCTTTAAAAAGGCTATTATTTTACACAAAACTGTACTTAGTTCGTTTAGACGCACCCTTTAGGATGTTTGGCTTCCTATTGAACTCACAGTATCTTTGAGCAACGGAAAACCCAACTTCTCCCTTTGCTCAACATATAAATGAGCTACCTTCCTAGCCAAATGCCGAATCCTGGCAATATAGCGAGTTCTCTCCGTCACCGAAATCACACCTCTAGCATCCAGCAGATTGAATGTGTGTGAACACTTCATTACATAATCTAAGCTAGGCACTACCAATCCTCGCTCCGTCAATTGGGTAGCTTCCTGCTCATACAAATTAAATAATGTCAGTAGCAACTCAGGATTTGACGCTTCAAAGTTGTATGTACATTGCTCAATCTCACTTTGCAGGAAAACATCGCCATAAGTAATGTTGTCTGTCCACTGAATCTTAGTAAATGCTTCTACTTGCTGGAGATACATTGTCAGCCGCTCTAGCCCGTATGTAATTTCAATCGACACCGGACGGCAATCAATTCCTCCACACTGTTGAAAGTAGGTAAATTGAGTAACTTCCATCCCGTCTAACCATACTTCCCACCCAGTACCCCAAGCTCCCACAGTTGCATCTTCCCAGTTATCCTCTACAAACCGAATATCGTGGTCTTCAGGACGGATACCTAAAGCTCTTAACGAATCAAGATAAATCTCTTGAATATTATCTGGTGATGGCTTAATCAAAACTTGGTACTGATAATAGTGTTGGAAGCGGTTAGGGTTTTCGCCGTAGCGTCCATCAGTAGGACGACGACAAGGTTCAATATAAGCAACAGCCCAAGGTTCCGGTCCCAATGCTCTTAAAAAAGTCTGGGGATTCTTAGTACCAGCCCCCTTTTCAATATCGTAGGGCTGGGCAATAAGACAACCGCGATCGCCCCAGAAATCATGCAATAAACTTATTACCGACTGAAAGTTCACGCTTGTTCCATCCTTAGTCAACACAGTGCATAAACCATTGTTGCCTACAACCCGGCACTGTGGGCAGTTTCAGGAGACGCCAAAACCATCCAAAAAGATTTTGGGAAAAATAGTTGACACAATGAAATGGGTTCGCTATATTGAATAAGTGCTTGAAGCGGAGCGCGAAAGAGCGAC
>NZ_JBALDN010000108.1:0-21773 GCF_036917375.1 Nostoc sp. | reverse complement strand
TGATTGATTTTTTTGCACAAGCACTGCTGGCTAATTCCAATAATTATCTGTCTATCCCATCCCTGCTTCCTAAATATTAGACCTGAATCCTTACGTGAAGTTGCCTTTCCAGATACTACTTCTGGTAGATTAAAATCTGGCGCTTTAGTGCCTAGCGGCAACATAGTTGAAGTAGCTAAAGCCATAGTTCACCCAATATTTTTACGCTGATAACTAACGGCTTTTGTTATCAGTATATTCTCACTCTAGCACTAAGTTTTCCATAAAATAAGAGACGGTAAATTTACCGTCTCTTACATTTTTTGAGATTTATTTTAAATAAATTAGTTTTTACAGACTTGCCAAAACACCAACAATTCCGTGTCCTGTGAATACTTCTAATGCTATCAGAGAGACAAAACCAATCATTGCTAAACGACCGTTGAGCATTTCTGCATAGGGAGTGAAACCAGTGCGATCGCCTTGTTCATCTATATATACTTTTGGCTCGATCGCAAAGTTGTTCAGTTTTCCTTGGTCATCAATAATAGCAGTGCTTGTACGCATGGGTTTTTCCTTGTCTTCTGTTTATGTAAACAACTGTAACAAATTTATGAATATTTGTAAAGTATCTTCATCTAATCGAGTAGAAGTCCAAGCCAGAGAAGAGATATGATGATGAATCGAGTTCAAAGCCATGTCTAAGTACTCTGTCTAAGCAATCCCAGTCATTAACAGCTAATGCATCGATTTCGAGTAGAGGTTATTGCCAAAACACCAAACCCGCAGCAGGTAATTTATGCCGCGATGCACCAGGATTATACTGATGGGTTTGTGTTTGATGAGCGAGACTCCTGGCCTTCTGAGTCACAAAGCGGCGAAGTTATTGTTAAGCGGCTTTTAGCGGGTGAGAGGGGACACTATGGGCCTTTAGAGCATCCCCAGATTGTTTTCAACTGTGGCTACTTTCCCCACAGTGTGATGCAGCAGGCGCGGACTCATCGCGTTTCTGTATCATTTGATGTTCAGTCTTTTAGGTACACAGGCAACCAATTTATTGATGTACTACAAGGTAAGAAAGACATAGAAGATGTTTTTTATCTACGCCCCGTTGGTTATTACACTGATAGGCAAGGTAAAAAGTATCACTATTCACCAGAACAACGAGCAGCAGATTTGGAGTGGTGTTTAGAAGCAGCTAAACGATATAAAGCTGATTTTGAGGCTGGGATGTCTGAAGAACACGCCAGAGGTAAAGTGCCTTTTGACTATCGCCAGCATTTTGTAGTGAGTTTCAATTTAAGGTCTTTCTTGCATTTTTGTGACCTGAGAAATAAGAAAGATGCTCAATTGGAAATTCAAAAGTTGTGTGAAATGATGTGGCCTCATTTTGAAGATTGGGCACCTGCGATCGCACAATGGTATGAAAAGCAGCGTCTAGGTAAGGCAAGATTAGCACCATAATCATATTTTGGGGCAATTCTATACTGAATTCTGACCGGAGGCGGAGCGTCTCCGGCTCTGCTCCTGAGTTCTGAATTCTTCTTATAAAAAATTTGTAAAATGCTTTCATGCGTCGAGATTCAATATTTTACAAACTGTTTCAACAGTCTCCAACTTTGCTGTTTGAACTACTGGCAAATCCTCCAAATAATGCAGATAGTTATCGTTTTGATTCAGTCGCCGTCAAAGAACCGAAATTTGAAATAGACGGAGTATTTCTCCCACCTGAAAATGATGGTGCCGGAGTTGTATATTTTTGCGAGGTGCAGTTCCAGAAAGATGAACAACTTTATGAGAGAGTATGGTCTGAATCTTCGTTATATTTCTACCGTAACCGTGCCAGATTTAGTGACTGGCAAGCAGTGATAATTTACCCGTCGCGCAGTGTCGAACAAAGCGATATTCATCCTCATCGCTCATTGCTAAACGGCGGACAAGTACATCGGGTGTATTTAGATGAATTAGGGGATATTCGTCAATTACCTATATGGGTGGCGCTGATGGTATTAACTACAGTGGATGAAGAACAAGCACCAGAAGAAGCAAGGTATTTGTTAACAAGAACCACTCAAGAAATGCTATCACCATCGAATCGCGCCATAATTGAATTAATAACGACGATCATGGTGTACAGATTTGAACAATTAACTCAAGCGGAGGTAGAGTCTATGTTAGGAATCACGCTCAAGGAAACGCAAGTTTACCGAGAAATTAAGGAAGAAGGACGTGAGGAAGGACGTGAGGAAGCAACAGCTAATCTTATTCTCCGGCAATTGACTAAGCGATTTGGGGAACTTTCTGAGGAAATACGCTCCTTAATTTCTGGTTTACCTTTGCCTGTTCTGGAAGATTTGAGTGAAGCACTGTTAGATTTTACTAGTTTGGCTGATTTACAGGTTTGGCTAGAAGCGCGATGAAGGTTTAGACTATCTCATATAAACATTTGCAGAACGATGGATATTCAAAAAGTTCTACGCGATCAGCATCGCACAATGGTATGAAAAGCAGCGTTTAGGTAAAGCCAGGTTAGCACCTTAGATAATGGCTGAAAGTTGACACCATTTACGGTAGGATAAGGCAAGCGATTATCCTCGGATTTATTGGGTTTGATTTAGGGCGATCGCATCTATTTTTTTGATGAACAAAGCTGTTGATATTAGCACTAAAAAATTAATCAGCCTTGCACCGAATAATTGGGAAAAATGGGTAACAGGAATTCCCGACATTGTTACAGGTGAAATCTTAAATACAGAATTCCAATGGATTAGCCGACAAAGCGATGTTGTAATTCCGGCTGAAAGTCCCCAATACGGGAAATTTCTCATCCTCAATGAGTTACAATTACGTCACACATCAGAAATGCCTCGTCGGATGCGTGCTTATGCTGCTCTTGCGGAAGAGAAATATAAACTACAAACTTACCCTGTACTGATTAACATTCTCAAAATCAGCAACAGCGAAATACCTACAACTTTTGCATCCAATTTTATCGGCTTAAGAGCAATTCAAGATTACCGCGTAATCAATCTCTGGGAAATTGACGTAAATATTGCTTTTGAAACGCCGTTACCGTCGCTGCTTCCCTTTGTACCAATTCTCAAAGGCGGAGAAAACGAGTTTACAATTAGGGAAGCATTGCGAATGCTGCGTGCTGACGAGCAATTAAATCAACTTGAGACAGTTCTGGCATTTTTTGCAACCTTTGTATTAGAAAGTACTTTAGTTCAGGAAATCATGAGGTGGGATATGACAGTCTTAAGAGAGTCACCTTGGTATCAAGAAATTTTACGTGAGGGACTAGCACGAGGACAAGCAGAAGGAGAAGCACGAGGAGAAGCAAGAGGAGAAGTACGTGGAATAATCTCTAGCATCGAAACAAGTTTAGAAGCGAAATTTGGCAGCGATGGTTTGGAGTTGATGTCGCAAATTTCGCAAATTTCTGACTTAGAGCAATTGAAAGAGATTTTACGCAGAATTGTTGTAGCAAATACAATTCAAGAGTTACGGAATGTTTTGTAGGATAAAGCGATCGCTCCAACTCCTGCCTGAGAGTTAGAATATGATAAAAGTTTAGACTATAAAATTTTCGGGAGAAAGCAAGCGATCGCACTCTAATTTTTGGGCATGATTTTTTGGGTATGATTTAGAGCGATCGCCCAATAGTAAGCAAAGCAGGATCTAAGTAAGGCAAGATTAGTTCCTTGCAAGATTAGTTCCTTGTTACTTAGACTTTAGCTAGAGTTACAATCTCTAGCTGATCCTGATATTTACCCTGTCTTGCTTCATAACTAATAGCGCAGGGTTCGCCTTCTAAAAATAACAATTGCACCACGCCTTCATTAGCGTAAATGCGACAGTCTGCGCTGGAAGAATTGGAAAATTCTAAAGTTAAATGACCTCGCCATGCAGCCTCAGCAGGCGTTAAGTTCGCTATTATGCCACAACGTGCATACGTAGATTTTCCAATACAAATTACAGTAATATTCTCAGGAACCTCTAGTTTTTCTAAAGCAACCCCAAGTCCATAACTATGAGCAGGTAAAATAAAGTAACTACCATTGGCATCGGTATGCAGTGCTGTTGGCTCCAGATTTTGAGGATTAAAGTTTTTAGGATCGACTACAGTTCCGGGAATGTGACGAAAAATGCGGAACTCGGCCGAAGAAAGGCGTATATCGTAGCCATAAGAAGATAAACCGTAGCTAATTACATGTTTAACTGCTACTGATTCATCTTTTTGCACTTTTCGGATTAAACTTGGCTCAAAGGGAGAAATTAGACCCTGTTGAGCCATTTCAGTAATCCAGATATCGTTTTTAATCACAACTTCACAGCTAATTCAAACGGAATTACTAGGATATCCTGAATTGAGTATTTTGTTTAAGGTCGATAACTCCGACGGATTTCTGTAATTTGATCTGCTACATCTAAGAGGGATTTCGGCATTTCTGGTCCTGTGAGAATGATATCAACGTGGGGAGGGCGTTTTGCCAAAAAGGCTAAAACTTCCGTTTCAGGAATTAAACCAAAGTTAATCGCTAAACTTAACTCATCTAACACCACGAGAGAATACTTACTCGCACACACTACTTGTTGTGTATACTGCCACAGCTTTTGTAAGGCTTGGTTTTCTGTATCGTCTAAATGTGGTGTATCGATACAACGAGGCAAATCACATCGAATCCAATCTAAATTTTGTCCTAATTGTATAGGTCGATCGTGTCCTTGGCGAATACCTCCTTTGAGAAACTGCACTATTAATACTGGCGTTCCTTGTCCAGCTATTCTCAGTGATTGAGCCATCACGCTCGTAAAAAAGTTGCGATGAGAACTAGTGAAAACTTGCACTAGTCCTTCAACTGGATATGGTAGGGTTAGGGTTGAATTGATACTTTGAGTCTCTAGCTGGGCAACCATAAAGTTAAGTTCAAAAAAATACAATAAGTAAAGGGTTATTACTGGCGGTAAAACTGACAAATTTGCCTGTATAATCAATCTGTTTTTCACAGGTATGGTGGATTTGGCAAATTGCATTCTTAGTCAAACACTAGGTTTGTATTGAAGTCAAGAGTTATTTGGATTTACAGCAGATTTCAGGCAAATGAAATACGTAGACAAAACCCGAAAGCCTGTAGAGACTTTGTATGTAACGTCTCTAGATGTAGTTTATAAAACCACTAACTGATGTAAATTTTCGTCTTTTATCTGTAATTAGTTGTAAAAATGAAAACATAAAATTTTTAGTTCCAATTATTTAAAAAAGCTAGGCACAACGCCTAAAAATCGCTAAATGTTAGATTTGTCGGTTGTTTGGGCAAAACAGACTTAGCTAGTAGTGAATTTGACAGGATGAGGAGTAAATCGTTGTGAGATTGGTGATTCTGGGAGGTTCAGGATCGGGGAAAAGCACTCAAGCACAGAGGCTTTGCAGATACTTTGATATTCCTCTGATTTCCACAGGTGAGATTTTACGAGAAGCAATATCTGGCAATCAGTCCCTGCCGGAATTTCGATGGTTGGAAGCCGATCCCCGGACTTCTCTTTCGGTTTACGCTAGCTTGAGTGAACTAGGCTACCATGCACGGCCCTACATGCAAAAAGGGGAGTTAGTTCCAGACGAAATGATTATTGAATTGATCCGAATTCGCCTCAGACAAGCAGATATTAGCTGCGATTGGGTGTTAGAAGGCTATCCCCGTACTGCCTTCCAAGCTGAAGAATTAGATTTTTTATTGGATGATTTAGGGCAAAAGTTAGATTGGGCAATTTATCTCCAAGTCCCGGAAGCAGTTATGGTTAGTCGATCCTTGGGGCGATCGCTACCAGATGACCAACCAGAAATTGTTCAACGGCGTGTAGAATTATTCTACGATCGCACCATTCCCATCCTAGAATATTACGACCGTCGCCGCTGTTTATTGACCATCAACGGCGACCAATCACCAGAAATGGTACAGCAAAATATATTAACACTGCTTTCAGTTCCTTGAAGAGTGCTGAGTGGGAGAGTTAGGAGTTAGTAACAATTCTTGGCAATGCCCAATACTTCGACTTCGCTCAGTACAAGTGCCCAATGCCCAAAAAGATGATTTACAACACTAAGGTAATCTTAAGGCAGTATTGTAAAACTTGAGGCAATTCCAATGGCTTGGCAGCGTCCTGACGGTCGGATTTCCTACGAACTACGTCCGATTAGCTTTCACCCCAGTTTCACCCGCTTTGCCCCCGGTTCTGTTCTCGCAAGATGCGGTGATACTCAGGTACTTTGTACTGTTAGCGTTAATAAGGGAGTTCCAAAGTTTCTCGAAGGAACTGGTAAAGGCTGGTTAACTGCTGAGTACCGAATGCTACCATCTGCTACCCAAAAACGCCAAGAAAGGGAATTATTGAAATTATCTGGACGGACGCAAGAAATTCAACGTTTAATTGGACGTAGCTTACGCGCAGCAGTGGATTTTGAGGCACTGGGAGAACGCACGCTAACTGTAGATGCTGATGTACTGCAAGCAGATGCCGGAACTCGGACAACAGCCATCACAGGTTCGTTTGTGGCGTTGGCTCATGCAGTTTCTAAATTATTGCAAGAGGGCGTATTAGAGCGATCGCCTTTGTGCGGACAGGTAGCGGCAGTTTCCGTAGGATTACTGGAGGGAGAGCCATTTTTGGATCTAAATTATATCGAAGATGTGGCTGCAACAGTAGATTTTAATGTGGTGATGAATCAACATCTGGGAATCATTGAAGTCCAAGGAACAGCCGAAGAAGGCAGCTTTAGCCGTACTCAGTTGGATCAATTGCTAGATGTTGCCCAAAAAGGAATTCAGGAATTGTTAATTGCCCAACGTGAAGCGATCGCAAACTGGGAAGCGTTGTTTGTGATTAATTAGTTTTATTAATTTTTAATAAGAATTAATAAATGTATCCTTTATGGCGTTAATCAACAAAGTATCAAGTAACTGGATGTAAATAAAAATAATCATGAGAGTAGTTAGTACGACTGACTACTGAAAACTTACCCTTGAAAATGATAAGGAGGTCTACGTTTTTCCAGTTTACTTAATCCACGATGTTAAATGTTTCAAAAGTTAAAAAGGGAGATTGTAATAAGTTCGGTATTGTATTGCTGGAAGCCAGCAATATGATGATGAAGCCATGAACAAAACTGTTGAAGTTCTACCGGATCAGCCGGCGCTGGTTGCACGAGCGCTAGAATTAATTCTGTCCAAGTTAAAAACTGCCATTGAGCAGCGTGGGCGGTTTATTATCGCCTTATCTGGTGGCAGTACACCTAAACCGTTATACGAAGCGATCGCTACTCAAAAACTGCCTTGGGATAAAATTCATATATTCTGGGGAGATGAGCGTTACGTACCACCAGATCACCCCGATAGCAATGAACTGATGACGCGTCGTGCGTGGCTAGATCGCGTTGACATTCCAGCGGCTAACATTCACCCTGTACCAACTTTAGAAGCCAATCCAGAACTGGCTGCTGCCAAGTATGAACAACAGCTCAAAGAATTTTTCAATTCTTCTGGGGTCGAGTTTCCCCCCTTGGATGTAGTATTACTAGGAATGGGTGATGATGCACATACTGCATCTTTGTTTCCCCATACAGAGGCTCTTAAAGTACGCGATCGCCTAATTACCGTGGGTAACAAAGACGGAAACCCCAGGATAAGTTTCACATATCCCTTCATCAACTCTGCTCGTAGCGTGATTTTTCTGGTTGCTGGTGCTAATAAAAGACCAGCTTTAGCACAAGTCTTTGCACCTGTAGCCGATGACTTTACTTACCCATCCCGCTTAATTAAGCCCCAAGGAGAACTTTGGTGGCTGCTGGATGCGGCAGCAGGTTTGGAACTTCAACATTGAACTTGGGCATTGGGTATAAGAGGCAGAGGTGCGGAGGGGCAGAGGCGAAAGGCTTACTGCTACTTCTCCCCTGCTCCCCTGCCTCCCCTGCTTCTTTTCCCCGTATCAAATCGGCAGTAATTGCTAGAATCTAAAGCTAGGGCCGCCCTCTGCTTGCCAGTCCTACCTACTATTTATGATGATCTTGAACAAAGGCTAAATATCGATGATCGTCTGCCCTAATTGCAATCATCCCAACCCTGACGGTGCTGTCCAATGTGAAGCTTGTTATACACCATTACCTGCGACTACTAATTGTCCCAGTTGTGGGGCAACTGTGCAGGCAGATGCTGCATTCTGTGGTCAGTGTGGCTATAACCTTCACTCCGCAGGTGTTCCACACGTTCATCCCGCAGTAGCTACAACAGTTACTCCCGATATTCCCGTGGAAGTGCCAGCGTTAGTTCCACCCGATCCACTGTTAGAACTTTTACAACCAGATGCTTTGGGAATGAGTGGTTCTACTAACTCCCATCCTCCTGAATCATCTTTACCACCAACAGAGATGGCAGTTCCTCCAGAACCTGCGCCACAGATACCTGTTGCAGAAAGCAGCCCTCCTGAACCTGTGTCAACCGTTGTAGCTCAACCCGTAGTCTCTGGACAAAGTAGTATTCCGACTCCACCACCTGTGGAACCAGTACCGCCCTCTGAAGCTGAAGCACCCTCGCCAGCAGCACCAGCACCAACTGCAACTGCTGCCAGAACGCAGTTGCAGCAAGTTACAGCGCGGTTACTCCACGTTCAAAGCGATCGCTTAATTGAATTGCCGCAAAATTTCTCTGTGATTCATATAGGCAAGCCCAATGACCGGATTCCTCCAGATATAGATGTTTCAGGATTTCCCAATTCCGAAATTGTCTCGCGGATTCATGCAGATATTCGCGTCGAGGGAGATGCTCATTATGTAGAGGATGTGGGAAGTTCTAATGGCACTTACATCAATAATTTGCCACTTTTACCAGGAAACCGTCATCGCTTGCGACCAGGCGATCGCATCAGCTTGGGTAAAGGAGACTTGATGACATTCCTCTTTCAACTTGCTTAACTGATTCTTGCTAAATTGTGACATCAGCCTAAGTATTTTCTGCCCATCCTCCGGCATCCATTTTGGAGGATCAACAAATGAACTGCATCAGACAAGCGACGGATAACTATGTTGTTCTTGATAGCGCCATAGTTGACAGCCGTCGCTTCGATGTGCAAATTGTTACATTCTCCAACAACTCCATTACCTGAAAAATTACACTAGGATGGATGGAAATACACTACCAATTTTAGATTTTTAATTTTTCAGAAAATCTAAAATCCAAAATCCAAAATCCAAAATTGAGTGACCTATGAGGGAACCAAGTAAAAATTTTGAAACCTTGCTCGCTAAAGAAGCCCCGCCAGTTGTGGAACGTATGGGGCTTACCTGGCTAGTTGCAGCAGCGATCGCAACTGCTTTATTGTGGCAAGTACCAGGAGGGGATTATATCTTATACCCATTTACAATTCTGGCAACTTGGTTTCATGAAATGGGTCACGGCTTAATGGCACTGCTATTAGGGGGACAGTTTCAGAAGTTGCAGATTTTTAGCAATGGTTCTGGTGTCGCAACTTATGGCATCCGATCGTCATTGGGGCCAATTGGCCCAGCAATAATTGCCGCAGCTGGACCAATGGGGCCACCTCTTGCCGGTGCAGCTTTAATTCTGGCTTCCCGCAGTTTTACAGCAGCAACCCTCTGTTTGAAAATTTTAGGAAGTTTTTTGCTGTTTTCCACATTAATTTGGGTGCGTTCCTGGTTTGGATTGGTGGCAATTCCCTTACTAGGTTTAATAATCTTAGGTATCGCCTTAAAAGCCCCTCGTTGGGCACAAGGGTTTGTCATTCAATTTTTGGGTGTACAAGCTTGTGTAAGTACGTACCATCAACTCGATTATCTATTTAGTAGTTCTGCTGGTCCCCTTGGTGCATCTGATACAGCGCAAATGCAGCGATATTTGCTTTTACCTTACTGGTTTTGGGGCGGGTTAATGGCGATCGCATCTTTGGTGATTTTAATCCAAAGTCTCCGCGTTGCTTATCGTTCTGAGTAATCAGTAAAAGTGAGTAAGAGGCAGCATTAAAGCGATTTCAGGACTAAAGTAAAAATTGATCGGTATAATAGCCTGGATATTGTTAAAAAAATCGCCGCTAATAACTCTTATCTTCGCGGTTCAATACTCTAACTATGTCCACCCAACCCATAATTCAAAGCATATACACCGATGGTGCTTGCACTGGTAATCCTGGCCCTGGCGGTTGGGGTGTTGTCGTCTACTTCAGCGATGGCTCAATCCACGAAATGGGCGATGCATCTCCTCATACCACTAATAATAAAATGGAGATGCAAGCTGCAATCGCCGCCCTTCAATTTCTGCAAACATCTCAACAAGCCCAACCCATCACCCTTCATACTGATAGCGAATACCTAATTAACTGCGTTACCAAATGGGTGAAAGGCTGGAAAAACAAAGGCTGGAAAAAGTCAGATGGTAAACCCGTCCAAAACCAAGACCTTTTAGAAACCTTAGATGAACTCAATACCCAACAAGTCAAATGGCAATACGTTCGAGGACATTCTGGTAACATAGGTAACGAACGTTGTGATGCGATCGCTCGCAGTTATGCCAGTGGCAAAACCCCTTCCCTACAACAATTATCTTCCACAGATTTTTACAAATCTTTACCTACTAAAAATGACCTAAATGTAGCAAAAGTAGCTGATTATGAAAAAAACTCTAGAATAACTAACCAAAGTCCGCAAAAAATCAGTACTTCTGCACCAGAAATAACCGTTATGGAACCATCAACCGGGCCAACTGCGGCCGTAACCGATGAAAAACCGCCAGAAATGAGGGTTTCGCAACTCCGCAGCTTGGTCGAAACTTTGCGTATAGCTGACGAAATTTCTGAAAAAGGCTACTTAATCACCAGTTCTGAATTAGCAGACTTGATGGATGTCCACGCCAGCGCTGTCACCAGTCGTGGAGATCAATGGCGCTGGCGAAATTGGATAGTGTCACGGGTACGCCGTGAAGGAAATCAAATTCTTTGGGAATTGGAACGCGGGGATCAAGTAGGAGGGGAAGAGGAGTAGGGAGTAGGGAGCAGGGGAGCAGGGGAGGCAGGGGAGCAGGGGAGAAGTAGCAGTAAGCCTTTCCCCTCTGCCCCTCCGCCCCTCCGCCCCTCTGCCCCTCTGCCCAATGCCCAATGCCCAATGCCCAATGCCCCACTATATATACTTGCGTCCTCGCCACTCGCGCGGGGTGCGGAATGCAGATAAGAAGATTCGCAGCACAGCTAAAGGATCGGCCAAAGGAGAAAGCCAGAATAACCAGCTGCCTTTAGCGTTGGTGCGATCGTAAGAAGGTGCGATCGCTATTAGCATTGCAAAGCGAATCACCAACAGGAATAAATTCAGTCCCAGCAGCAGGAGTGGGGGAGTGGGCGAATATGAGAGTGTGGGAGACATCAATAAAAAAGTCAGGACAATTAAAAGGGGTAGACCTTGAACAGATGCGAGTAGCCATAAATCTCCCCACAACTGAGAGCGAGAAGTTGCATCTTTGAGATCGAGACTCCGCCCCCATTCTTTCCACGTCTCCATCGCCCCTTCATACATACGTACCTTTAATACCTTTGCGCCATCTAAAAAGCCCACCTTATAACCTTGGATAGCAATATTGCGTGCCAAGGTGACATCATCACAAAAAGAATTACTCGCACTGCTATAACCACCCACAGCAGCTAAAACGGAGCGACGACACAAAAAACACTGGCCATTTGCCATTACCCGTTCTGGTTGCTCTGTATTGATCCCCGCTGGGTCAAATCGATAAAGTAAAGTCATCAACAACGCAGGTTGTAGCCAACACTCTCCAGGATATTTGAGGATGAATTGGGGTGAAAGAGAAACCAAATCATAGCCTTGTGCTTCGGCTGTCTTCACTAAACCAGCAACTAAACCAGGATGCGGTTGGATATCAGCATCCAGCCCCAGGAACCACTGACTAGCCTCGGAGCTATATAGAAAACCGTTATGCAACGCCCAAGGACGCCCCACCCAACCAGAGGGCAAGGGATCATCTGTCATCAGGCGAAAGCGCGGATCTTTCTGCTGTGAGGCTTTTACTAAGTCGGGGGTGCCATCACTCGATTTGCTATCTACAACCATAATTTCCCGAACTTCATAGCTTTGCTGACTTAAACCAGCCAACAGAGGGCTAATGCGAAGCGCTTCGTTCAGTGTGGGAACAACGATGCTAACCCTACCCAAAAGTTCAGGTGTTGGCTGTTGTGGTTCTATTGGAGGATGGCGTCTAGGCCCTTTTAACAGGCGCGAAAACAGAATCGCCGTTGCTGGTACTTGAATAAGTAGCAATAAAAGAGAGATAGCGCTTTCTGCTATCAAAGCGTTGTCATTAGTCATTAGTCATTAGTCATTGGGTATGGGGCATGGAGAAGAGACAAGGTAGACAAGGAAGAAGGGGGAGACAAAGGAGAGACTTGTTCAATAATTCCCCCTTGTCCCCCTTGTCCCCTTGTCTCCCCACTCCCACTTCCCACTCCCTAATTTCTAGGCTTATTTCAAGGCAACTTCAACCTTTGCTACTGACACTTCTTTGGTTACTGGTTCAACAGTAACTTGAGCCGGTGTGGTTGAACTCCTTGACCACAGCACCACAGCCGGAATCACACCTAGCAATAAGCCGAGTAACACAGGGATAGAGAATCCAGCTGCCAAGCTGAGTCCAGCGGCGAAGGCAAAGTTAGTTAAATAAACGACTAATGGCAGATTGAGTTGCGATCGCTCTACTTTAATCGAGCTATTTCTCCACAATAATCCTGCCACACTCATAAACAGGGCGCTAGTACCAAACCAACCTGCATAGTTCTGGTAAGGTGTTCCAAAGAAAGCTCCTGGTTGTTCCCAATACCAGAAGGGGAGAGAAGTTTGACTCATAGCTGGTTCAAGGGCAAAGTCCCAGCAAGTGAAGAGTAAAGCACCAACGGCGATCGCAGCAATATGGCGACCCCAACTGGGTTTTTGAGCCACTTTCAAACCAGTTCTGGCAATTAAGTAAGACGACAGCCCAACATAAAACCAAGATAAAGGAATTGTGAAAGGAACTAACCCCCCAATCTTATAACCCAAGCCACTCAAGTAGCTATAATCACCAAATGGAAACCCTGTACTAGTTCCCAGTAGTTCACTTCCCAAAGAGATAAACATAGCTGGTAGCATAAATGCTAGCCAAGTTCCTAATCCCAACGTCCGGTAGGCATAAATAGAGACAGCTACTGTCCCTAAAATGATATCAACTACACCACCGCCAGCCATACTTAACTGTACGGCAGTTTCTCCTACCTGCGATAAGTTGAAAATTATTTCAGCATTAGGTACTACCAGTAGCATCCCTACCAGTCCAAAGGCTTTTGACGCGATATGACCAATGAGGCTTACGCGTTCAGCAATAATAAGTTGTTTCATGATAATTCCTTAACAAGATGTCACACGCGGCTACTCGGCTGCTAACAGTTTACAAATCTTTAACTACTTTGTACCGCAATTCTCGACAAACTTGTTTGGCTTTCTTGTGAAGAGCATAAAAGTCTATTGATTGAAGTTATAAAATATGATGCTAAACTTACTAGTTTAAGCCATATATTCAAAATCTACATAATTTTATCTCTAAGAACTTCTGGTTTCTTATCTCACTAATACCCGTATCGGAAAAAACTTCTTTGATACTGGGATATGCTTAAGGAATGGACAATCATTATAAACTGAGCAAGTCCTCAAGCAAAATAAAGTCTTGAGTTACTACACTTATTTTTTATGCGATAAGACCTTAACCCTGTACTAGAAATATAAACCCATGTCAATTTTGAAAAGAGTTCCTTGGGTGTCCCTGGCACTAGTACTGCTGAGTTACAGTACTTTGGGCTGGGTAATATCAGAAACACGTGTTCCTATATTTGTGTGGGTGGCAACTGTAATTGCTATCTTGCTTTTGATCATCACTTTGACCGCTCCTTGGCCGAAGATGACATATTACTACAGTCTTTTTCTTCAATCAAATACCAGGGCTTTCGGCATTGCCGTCTTAGCAGCTTTCTTATTCTTTATCATGATTGCTTGGTTTCGGGTATTTCTTGATACTTTACTCATCATTTCAGCGACTATATTAGTCCGGATAGACTTTCAAAGAGCGGGTCTTAGGGAAGGGTTAGCTTTCTTGACTACCTCTATCTTTTCATTAGGAGGTTTAGCTTTGGGTGCGCTAATCTACAAGTTCATATATTCCCAAATTCTGCTAACGTGATGAAGTATACCCGAAAAACTAGCGATGCCTGGGTTAGGTTGCGCCAATTTTTTAGAAGCAGTATTTTATACCTAAAATTTCCTTTGTAGCTCAAATTCCCAACTTTTTAAAAAGTTGGGAATTTTGTTCAATACTTACTTGGGTTCAAAATGCAGGCTGTTCAAACAGCAGTAGAGATAGGAAAAAATCCATAATAAAAATGGATACCCAACTAGTAACAACTGCTTTGGTTGCCGATTCTCCTACTTCCTTTGCTCCCCCTCTAGTAGTTAAACCCCAACTACAGCCAATGACAGCAACCAGCACTCCAAAAATAAACCCTTTTAGCAAAATAATAAACAAATCTGATGGTTCTAAAAAATTTCTGACTGATTCTAAAAATGTTTCGGGAATAATTTGGTAGAACTTTGATGCAGCAAAAACTCCGCCGATGATGCCTGTAACTAAAGCCAAAATCGTCATCAAAGGCACCATCAAACAACAAGCAATTACTCTCGGAAGTACTAGATAATCAATTGGATCGGTTTTGAGCATATAAAGTGCATCAATTTGTTCAGTGACTCGCATTGCACCTATTTCTGCTGCAAAAGCAGAACCTACTTGTCCCGCCATAATACTAGCAGTCAAAATTGGAGCTAATTCTCTACAAAAAGCTAAGGCAAAAGCACCTCCCACTGCATCAACAGCGCCAAACCGCACTAATTCTCTCGCTGTTTGAATAGTAAAAATCATTCCTGCAAAACTGCTGACAAGGAGAACTGGAGAGATAGAACCTGGCCCAGCGGTAACAAGATGTTGCAAAATCTTGCGATAGTAGGTTTTCCCTTGGAGTAAATGTAGCCACACTTGACCAAAGAGCAGTATTGCTGCAAAACAGCGTGTAATCCCAGATTGCTCAAATTTTGTTTTTGGTTGCAATTTTATCGTCCTTACGACTGACTTTTTTTGCACATTTGTTGTTATATCATTTTCCAAAATCAGACTACAGATACAAATGGTGGGAACCCAGCCAGATGTCAATACTTTTCGGATAAGCCTAACAATCTCTCTTTTGGTCTGGGAAAAGGGCAAAGGGGAAAGGTAAATTCAAACCCTTTCCCTTTCCCCTTTCCCCCTTAACCGAAAAGTATTGAGCCAGATGTAATCTGACTTTCTCAATTAAATAGACGCACTAAGTGCGGCTTACCGCATATTACGAATTGTTATTAGGATATGGTACATGAACAGAGGCACTACTACCGCAAGGCGGAATTCAAAATTTAAAATGACGCTCGCGGACTCGCTAACGCTGCGCTAACAAAATTCAAAATGAATACAGTATAACTGTTTCATTTATTTGGAATGTGTGGTTTTATATAAGCCGTGTTGTACTAGATGTTGACCCTCAAAATAAAGGAGGCGTTTGGGCATGCTTCAATTGAGCTTAGTAAACTTTAGCGGAAAATAGCACATAAAGCATTATGAGCTTTTTTGCTATTGCTCTCATGCTTTGTGTGCTATGGAGTTGCAATCTCTGGTCTGTCAAACTAGGAAAAGTAATTGAATTAACTCAAAGGGTTGAAAAATTTATAATATTTCCAAATAATATTAAACAATTTTTTATGAGCAGGATTAAATACATCATATTTCTGTTGCTATTAATACTACCTTTCTCCGTGGGATATCCGGCTTTTGCATCTGTATGCCGCAATTACGCTGTTTACGATGGTCTACGCCACCAGATTTGCATTTTCAGTATCAGCCGAAGTGCCAAAAATTATTGGGAATACAAGGCAATTGTTAGCGTAGATGGCATAAAAAGACCTACAGAGGTTTACAATTGTCGCGAACGAGTCAAGGTTCAACAAGCTGGGACTGTTTTGCCTTTTGAGGAAAAAGGCCCTGGTGAGATGATATGCAGCTTTTTTAATTCTTCTCGGCGGTAAATACGCACCAGATAATGAAGACGGTAAAACCTAGATAGGTGAATACTGTTAGCCATTCTTGCCAGCTACCAAATGCATTGTTCATCAGCAAAAGCCGGAAAATTAATATTTATCAATCCTATACGCTGATGCTACCAGTAGGTTGCTGTATTTTAGGAGATCGAAGAAGACTAGTCAAAAATTCTTAGCTAATTTTCCGGAATGGGTAACAATAGCGTGGTAGTAAATATCAGAGCATCGATATTATACTGAACCTCTATAACTAACCTTCGGGGAATATATCCCCATTGTTTTCCCTCAAAAACCCGGTCTTTATGACCGGGTTTTTGGTGTTTATAACCAGTTACAGTCGAGCAAGTCAGGGACAGAGCGATGCCCACGGTGGTCACTGAGCTTTGTCGAAGTACTGGATACACCAAAGTAGCGCTTCTCTCAATTGTCTGGGTATCAAATAAAACTATTATCCAGAAACTTTTAAGAGATTTTATTGGTCTGGTTCTCCAAATTCTGCAAAAATCAACCAATGTCATCTTCTGCTCAAGGTATTCCCGGATTACCCGATTTGACGCATCCAGTTGAGCTTGTTCAATTTGGAACCCAGGCGCTCAAAGCTTCGTTGTTATTGGTATTTTTGATCGTAGCTTTAGGAGTTGCGATCGCACTGATCAGTTTTTCTTTGCGTCGCAGCCAGCCGGAACAATTTATATTCATTGGCGAATGGGCTGTTCGTTATTCTCAACTATTGCGGGGATTACAGCATTTAACTCTAGTATTAGTCCTGTTAGTTCCGGGATTTTTCCTCTGTTCGACTTTGAGCAATCGCTATCACTACTGGGAACAAACAAAGGTGGCTCAAGTAGCTGAAAGTGTCGCAGGTGAAAAGCTCGAACAATCTGCCCCGCAAGTCCGCTACACTACCCAGGAGCCATACTCTTATACCACGCAAGCCAATGGCAAAATAGTCAAAATCAATGATACGCGAGAGATTAACCGCTTCTTAACGCTGGGTGGTTCGCAAATTCAAGTCAAGCTAGACCAAAGCGTAGATGTTCCAGGTCGCAGTTCAATTTATCGCGTGGAATACACTGGTGATTATAAAGTAGTTAACCAACTCAAGGATATTAATAATTTCTTTTTTGAAGCATCTCCACCTAACGGCTACACACTGCTTTCTGGCTACAAAGTAGAGCGTAACGGTACTAGGCTACAACAAACTAATCCGGGAGACTATGGCTTTCCCTTCCAGCTGCAACCAGGAGAAGAAACGACCTTTCGAGTCACCTATCAGGCTCAAGGCGGGCCTCGCTGGGTTTACAGCGCCGCAGGACAGTTGCTTTCTAATTTTCGCCTCACAGCAATTGCCAACTTTGCTCCGGCTGATTTTGCCAGTGGTGTTGTACCAAATGAGATTAAAGTTACTGGGCGTAGTACTCAGTTTACTTGGAAATTTGACGATAATGTCTCAGTCAAAAATCCATTTGGAGTGTTTACTAACACTGACCCCATTCGTCATACTGGCATCATTCCCCGGCTTTTATTACTAGCACCGGCAATATTTTTGTGGTGGATATTGTTGTTATATTTGTCGCTACCAATGAGTTTTAGAAATATTGCGATCGCTGGTAGTATTTTCTTTGCTTGTCTGTTGACTTTGACCTATCTAGCTCGCGTTATCAATGCTCAGTTGGCTTGGACTTTAATTTCCATCATTTTACTAATTTTAACATGGGGATTGGGAGCTAGCCGCAGTGCTTCCCTGGCTGCGATCGTCGCTACTATTGCTGGAGCAGTGCTACCTATTTTTGGATTATTAGTACCGTTTAGCGGACTAACTCTTAGTTTAGCAGGTTTGCTTTCAGCAGTTTGGCTAGCAGTTCGTCACTGGTGTGGCAATGCTTTTCGGTTAAGGGAGAAAGGGGAAAGGGAAAAGGTTTGAATTTACCTTTACCCGCAAACCCATTAACCTTTCCCCAGAGCAAAAAAGAGATTGTTGGGTTTATCCGAAAAGTATTGACTGGTATGGCTGGTACAGTTTGCACCCAGAAGATCAAAGATTGCAGACTCAGAAAAATGCTAAAGATTAGATGATTCCGCTATGATTAGCGAAGTTTTAGCGTGGGGCATTTATGGATAACGATTTACTCGCTTTCTTTGCGGCTGCTGGGTTACTCATTCTCTATCTTATCTTCTCAGCTTTAACTGAAATGGGTACTAAATTGCCTTGGAAGAAATAATACCAATTTGAAAAATGATTGCGACAGATGGAAAACTGAAACACTTATCCAATGGATGTTTCACAATCCAAAATCTAAAATCGTTCGACTGAGCGTAGCCGAAGTCTAAAATCCAAAATGGTATAAGTTGATGGGCTAAAAAGTTTACACTTCTAAACCTCATTGGGGTTGGAAAAAAAAGTAAACATCCTTTAGGCTTGGTTAATATATTTATTGTTCGAGATAGTGCCAAATGCGCGATCCACAAAATAACCACATTAAAGTTGAGCCGGCAACCCTCGTTTTGATTGTATCTGTCTTAATACTCTTGCCTCTGCTGGTTGTTGGTTTTTTCTCGCAGTGAAGTTAGCCCGATGCTCTTTTTCTCAGGTGCGTTAAGCTACTGTTAACGCACCATATATCAAAACTACTTAGGCAAAACCTGCCGCAGTGCTGCTAAAAGTTGGTCGACACTTTCCTTTCGACTATTAAAGCCCATCAATCCCACGCGCCAAACAAGACCCGCCAGTTCGCCAAGACCACCGCCAATTTCAATATTATGTTCATTGAGTAACTGCCGAGCGATCGCTTTCCCATCTACCCCGGCTGGAATACGGACAGTGGTAAGCGTTGGCAATCTATACTCTTGCTCAACGTGCATACTCAGTCCTAAATTCTCTAAACCTTCCCAGAGATATTCTACGTTCTTCTGATGCCGCTGCCAGGAATTTGCTAATCCCTCTTCTGCAAGCAAACGTAGTGCTTCTCGCAATGCATAGTATAAATTAATAGGTGCTGTGTGGTGATAGGTGCGTTCAGCACCCCAATACTTGCCCAGCAACAACATATCTAAATACCAGTTTGCAACTTTCGTTTGCCGCTGTTGCAATTTCTCAACTGCACGCGCACTCATTGTAAAAGGAGAAGCACCAGGCGGGCAACCTAACCCTTTTTGGCTACAACTATAGGCTAAGTCAACTCCCCAAGCATCCAAAAACAAGGGGACGCCGCCCAAACTTGTCACCGTATCCACTAATAACAAAGTGCCAAATTCACGACACAAATCAGCGACCCCTTCTAAAGGTTGACGTGCGCCAGTGGAAGTTTCGGCATGAACTAGAGCTAAGATAGTTGGACGATGAGTTTTTAAGGCAGTTTGGAGTTCATCCAAATTGAAAACTTGTCCCCAAGGTTTGGTAATGGTTCGCACATCAGCGCCATAACGTCCAGCCATATCCACGAGGCGATTACCAAAGTAACCAGCTACACCAATTAAAACTACATCACCGGGTTCTACAGCATTGGCGATGGTTGCTTCCATTGCCGCTGTTCCCGTACCGCTGACTGCAATGGTAAGTGAGTTTTCTGTTTGCCATACGTACCGTAGCAACGACTGAATTTCATCCATGAGTGCGAGAAAAGTTGGGTCAAGATGCCCAACGGGTGAAGTATTCATCGCTTGGAGAACTGTGGGATGGGCATTAGATGGCCCTGGCCCCAACAGCAAACGGGATGGGATTTCTAGCGGCGTGAGTTGCAAGCGCCCGGAGTCATTAATTGAAATTGTTTGCGTCATAAATCTCTCTTCATTTAGACGATACTTACCGGATCATATAGGAATCCGATTTGATTCCTGAACTTACTTGTGTAGTGAGGGAACAGGAAATCTGGGAATAGTAGTTCGCCAAGTGAACTTGGCGGGGTAAAGAGTAAGGGGGAAGGGGGAAAGGTGTTAAATCCCTTACCCTTTCCCCTTTCCCCAGACCTCACAAGCGCATTTTTGGGTTGGCAGACTAATAGGGCATTACAGAACAGTGGTATGAATTGAGCAAGCAGGGGAAACTGGGGGAAAATTTTGGACGTTGCTAATTCATCCCGCAAATATGCAACGTCGGGATATAGATGTGTACTCAACACGTTTCGGATAAGTATTTTGAACTCAGAATTACCTTTGAAAAAAGGTTACTGGGTTTGGGTTAGAGGTTTTTTCTCCCCTTTTCCCTTTACCCTTTACCCTTTCCCCGAACCGTATTGGATGTGTACTGAGTTTTTTTATCAAAAGTTTCAGCTACTTTCTATGCCCAAAATTTCTAAATCTTCATTAATTAAATTGGTGGATTTACCGAGGGAAAGGATTTATTTTATTCCTACATTGAAAGTGAAAGCAACTACAAGAAACGATCTGCAAAAAGTTTCATTTTTGCTGAATATCAGGGATTTACCATTGGACATTTATGATAAAGCATAATAGCAATAAAAACTTTACTATAAACAAAATATCTAACAGCATTAATATTAAATCAACTTTAGACTTGTATCCTACTCGCCTAGTTTTTATTGACCCACAGGTTGATGACTACCAAAGTCTAGTAATGGGTGTATTACCAGATACCTCAGTTGTAGTCTTAGATGCCAACCAAGATGGTATTGAGCAAATTAGTCGAGTGCTGGGGTCTCATCAGGGAGTCAATAGTCTGCACATTGTTTCCCACGGCGCACCTGGGTGCATCTATTTGGGCAACAGTCAACTCAACAACGAAACGCTCAATCGTTACGCAGCCCAACTTATGGATTGGGCAAATGCTTTGGGTGAAGACGCACAACTACTGCTATATGGTTGCAAAGTCGCTCAAACCGAGCCAGGTGTATTGTTTATACGCTGTCTGAGCGAATTGACAGGTGCAGTAGTAGCGGCCTCTGATGACTTGACAGGGAGTGCTGCATTAGGTGGTGATTGGGAACTGGAGGTTTCTACAGGGGCTATTGTTCCTCGTTTAGCGTTTAGGCAAGAAGTAATAACAGCCTACGCTTCAATTCTACCTGTAGTTCTTGATGCCAGCTTTGACAGTGATGGTAAGGTCACTACTGATATTGGTACTAAGACCACCGACACTGCTAGAAGCATTGTCATACAAGATGATGGCAAGATTCTAGTAGCGGGAGTGAGTAATAATAACTTTGCTGTAGTACGTTACAACAGCAATGGTAGTCTCGACACTAGCTTTGATAGTGATGGCAAAGTCACTACTGACTTTGGCAATACTGACATAGCCTACAGCATTACCCTGCAAGACGATGGCAAGATTCTGGTAGCGGGAGCGAGTAGTAGTAACTTTGCTGTGGTACGTTACAACAGCAATGGTAGTCTCGACACCAGCTTTGGTACTGCTGGCAAGGTTACTACTAACTTGGGCAGTACTGACATAGCCTACAGCATTGCCCTGCAAGACGATGGCAAGATTCTGTTAGCGGGAGTGAGTAATAATAACTTTGCTGTGGTACGTTACGACAGCAATGGTAGTCTCGACACCAGCTTTGGTACTGCTGGCAAGGTTACTACTAACTTGGGCAGTACTGACATAGCCTACAGCATTGCCCTGCAA
>NZ_JBALDN010000107.1:0-46153 GCF_036917375.1 Nostoc sp. | reverse complement strand
AATGCACGAGCGTAACGCTCACAACTTCCCTCTGGATTTGGCTGCTGGCGATTCTGCTCCTGTTGCTTTAACCGCTCCTGCTATCAACGGTTAATCATAATCTGAGATACGCTCCCCACGCTTATCTATAAACAAAAAACGCTCTCCCGAAAGGGGGGGCGTTTTTGCTTTGGGTTAATTGCTACGTTAATTTAAAGTGCAAAAATGACCTTTATCGGTGAGAACTTAGGAAATAATTATCAAAAAGTAAATTTTACAGTTAATAACGGGTCAGAACGGGTAATAATTGCTAGCAGCGCAGATAATTGCCTTAAAGCTCAAATATCAAGGAGAAGCCAAAAATGATTTTACACCGTGGGCGTAGGGTAGTAGCCGCTTTGTTGCTGTCGGTGGTACTACTGACAACAGCCTGTAGTCCAAAAACACCTGGACGTTTTGACCAGGCACAAAAAGAAAGCACTCAACAAAAAAGCGGTCAATCAGTAGCTAAAACCGCAACTCAGGGTAGTGAATTTAATAAATTTTTCCCCAAAGCTGGTGATGGCTACCAACGCGTCTATACCCAAGAGAAAAAAGGTTTTTCGGAAGCGAAGTTGAAAAAAGGCGGTAAAGATATAGCGGTGCTGTCTATTTCTGATACTACTAGCACACCTAGTGCAGCAGCAAAATTCTCGAAAAGCACTAAAAAAATTGGTGGTTATCCCGCAATAGAAGTTGGTAAGACGCAAACTGCAATTTTGGTAGGTAAGTACCAGGTAAAAATAAGTTCCCGCGATTCATCATTTAAAGCTAGCGATCGCGAAGATTGGCTAGAGAAGTTTAATCTTAATGGTCTGGCTAACCTGAAATGATTCGCACTACTAACATTCAGATAATAAAACCTAAATAAGGAGATTTTTGTGAGCAAATCGATTGTTGAGTTGGTCGATCAATTGCCAACTGGCGGCTTGACTGTTTCTATGTTGAAGTCTCTCGATTTTGTTGCTCCTGGAGAGTGGCAAAACACCGTCGGCTTTGTCAATACTATCAAGAAAGTTACTGGCGAAGACGACGAAGATTTAATTCAGCAAATTGGCGAACGAGCGATTTATCTATTCAACGACAAATCCCAAGGATACCAAACAGCCTTGTGGTTATATCAAACTGTTGATAATACAGATAAAGCGCTTGGTGCAGCAGCTTTAGCTAATAAAGTCGGTGAAAAAATTCCTTTGTTGGGTTTTTTAAACTCTGTCACTCCCAAACCTGATAAAGCCCAAACCATCGATCTGACATTAAAATTAGTGGCTGAGTTGGTAGCCTTCTGTCAAATTAACGGCATTCCCGGAGACAGTATTGGTGATTTTGTCGCCTCTTTAGGAGAGTATAGTGGTGAGTCACTGATCCGCATGGTGGCATTAGTTTGCGTTGATGGTTTGATACCTTTGGGCCCAGATTTTATCAGCAAAGCGATATCTGGCCTGAATCAAACAAATCCACAGGAGTTAGAACAAAACTCGACTTTCCAAAATATCAAAGATGTGATTCCAGGTAACAATGCCGGCAGTAAACTCAACTTTATCGGCGAAAGCTTTGACTCAGTTAAAGGTTGGATGAGTGGGTTAGTTAGCGCCAATAATTTAACGCCACAAAAGGTTGTCCACAACTTGCAAAGTTTTACCGATATTGCTGATGACAAGTTGGACTACCTCGCAGCATTCCTGGATGTAGCAACAAATTATTATGAACACACTGGCACGCAAACTTTAGCACATCGCTTGATTGAACGCGCGGTGGCTGAGATTTAGGTTGATGGGAAGTGGAGACTGGGAAGATTTCCCAATCTCCAATCCCTATTGGGGTAAATGCAAATCTGCTGCGATCGCATATAAGTAAGGTTGAAAAACAGCCAAGTTTTCTAGTTTATCAAACTTACCTGTTTGCGTACCTGTGTCAAATGCAGTGGTAATCACGTAAAGTTTAGTGCCATCAAAGGCAACATGACCGATATGTTGCTCTTGTACTCCACCTTGTTGATTGAGTTCAGCGAACCCATAGCGGATTCCTTGAAGCTTACCAACAGGTACTGGTTGCGGTGGGTAGGCTGAGAAAGTAATCTGTTTTCCATATTTACCCTGACGATCTTTCGCAAACGCAGCGTAGTGGTCTGCAACCCAAGTCTTAAGTACTGGTAATAACTGGGTTTGGTATTTGGGACTTTGGTAGTCTACTAAAGAAGCAGTTGGAATACCAGCTGCTAAGAGTTTCTTTCGGAAATCCTCAATGTTTGCTAGTGGGTAAATGTTAATCTCAACTGTACCCAAACGTTTTCCTTTAGAGGAGACACATAACAGGGGTGCATTTCCTTCACAGGGAGCAACTTGCCAGTTAGTTGGAGCAGCAGCATTTCCCAGAATTGTCTGCCAGATATTTCCCTGATTAGAGTTGGGAAGTTTGGCAACGGTAGGAGCTTTTACTACTTTGGGTGGAGAAAATTGGGGTAAGATAAATTTTGCTCCCACCGGTATTGACACCAGCAAAATAGAGCCTAGCAATAAATGATAAAGTCGTAACATTTTTTCAAAATCCAGAGCCAGGGATTGCAGATTAACGATATCTACAATACTTTATGGATACAGAAGAAGAATACATTTATATTGCTGCAAGTTCCGTAAATATAACTATAGCGCTTCTTTGTAAAATCAGGGATAAGTTAGGGGCGCATAGCTATCTGTACGCGAATGGCACGCTTGTAAAGCCCAAAGGCTTGCTCTGACTGCTTCCCAGCCTGGAGGCTGGGAAGCAGTCAGAGCAAGGGCTGTATCTTTTCTTAGTGCCATTCATCTGTCATAGGTGTCAACTTAAGCTGGAAATAGCTTATCTGTTGGCTTCCATGCCCACCCGTCAATAAATTTTCGGGCTAATAGCTTAAGTCTACTGAAGTAGACTGGAGATTTTTGGCAATCTTTTAGTCATCTGAAGATGACTTTAGCTATGAGACGGGAATTTCAATTCCCGGCGGACGAGCGGTTTCACGTTAAGTTGACACCAATGTTCATCTGTACGCCCCTACTAATTGCCCTAAGTAGCTAGGCATAAAGAAATTAAAGTTTGTAGTAAGGACTTTAGTCCCGATCAACCTTGCTATGAGCGATGAATTGCTCACTACAAACTAGGATTTTATTGTATGTTTAATTATGCCTACTTAGTTCACGCAATTGAAAATATATACACTTAGTAGCGCTGAAAAAACAGTACAATCCTACTACGAACAGTTTGTTTATTGATTGATGTGTGCCTAATTACTTGTGGCTTGTCGGAGGTATGGCAACAATGAAGAGATGCTGGCTAGATGTCAAATCGAAGGGCAAATTTGCTTGGACTTTTAATTGAAGCGAGAACGTTGTTGACGACGTTGTTTGTGCCTAGCAATTGCTTTACGCTTCTCTTTTTCTATCGGCGTCTCAAAGTGACGCTTTTTTCTCATATCTTGGAAAATTCCTGCTTTAGAAACTTCCCGTTTAAATCTTCTCAAGGCTGATTCAATACCTTCATTCTCCCCTAAAACTACTTGTGTCATTCTCATTCCTCCTTAATGTGGATGAATAGTTCAGGACTACATACCAAATAAAATATTCCAGCAGAATGGAGCCTTTGGCTTTATCTGCTGGAGACTCTAAATGTGAAATTTTCAGGAATCGACTTAGTAGCGATTATTGTTGCGGCGGGCATTATTACCGCCACCCCAGCTACCACGAGAGGAGTTACTTCTTTCCTCACGGGGTTTAGCTTTGTTCACTTTCAAATCACGTCCCATCCACTCAGCACCATCAAGTGCATCAATGGCAGCTTGTTCTTGTGTGTCTGATTCCATTTCCACAAAAGCGAACCCACGAGGCCGGCCTGTTTCCCGATCTGTGGGTAGTTGAACACGATTTACTGTTCCGTATTCTGCAAAAGCCTGCTTTAGGTCCTCTTCTGTAACCTGATAGGACAGGTTTCCGACGTAAATTGACATAGAAATCTCCGAATTCAGGGAGTGTAGAGAGTTAAATTCGGAGAGACGGTTTTTAGAAATCAAAACGAGTTACTCAACCGAAAATAATCTTTATGTCCATGAGTGTAGCACAGCATTCAGCCTTTGAATATTGTCTGATAGTGAATTTTATTCACAAATCAAACCTTAAAGGACGGTTTGCAGACTTTCTAAAGACTGGCTTTTTTTGCTTGTACTATATAAAGTTACACTTTTAATCGGAAATCGTAATTAACTCGCGATCGCCCAGATATATATTTAGTATTTTAAAATTAAGCTGTGGACTAAGGGGTAAAGATTATTATCGCTAATGGGATTAATCATACCACGATCGACAGTCTTAAAAGCAAATTAATCTAAATTAAAAAATATTTATCCTCAAGTACATTAGCTATGGTCAAACTGTGCTAGGATATCCTCTGCTTTGTTACATAGTACTTCGTGATATTCACCATTACTAGCTAGTAAACCTCCCCATTGATTGATATCACCAGTGTTATACTGCAACGGCGTGCCATCGAAGTGAGTAAACTGACCACCGGCTTCTGTTAAAATCAATTCTGGGGCAGCGATATCCCAGTCTTTGGGCGCAGACTTGCCGGAAAGAGATATATAGATATCTGCCTGTTGCTCGACAATGGTGGCGATTTTGCAGCCTACACTACCCACAGATTTCTGATTTTGACAGGGTAAATTTTGTAGCAGGCGATCTAAGCGTTGGTTGCGGTGAGAGCGACTAACGACTAAGGTTAAATCCTCAATTCGTTTACCTGACGACACTTGTAAAGGAACAGATCCGTCACAGGTTTCTACAAATGTACCCCCGCCTTTGGTAGCGTAATATAACTTTTGAGTCTCTGGTACTGCCACCACTGCCAGCACTGGGCGTGTTTCCTTGACTAAAGCAATGTGAACTGCATAGTCGCCAGTTTTTTTAATAAAGTCTCGCGTGCCATCCAAAGGATCAATTATCCATACCCAAGGGGCAGAAGCTTGTCTACCACTACTTGACGATTGATAAGTTTCTTCGCTAATGTAAGCAAAATCTTCGTTACCCAAAGTTGCTTGTAGCCTCTGCAAAATGTATTGACTCACAGCTACATCGGCAACGGTGACAGGCTCATTCTGCTTATATTGAATTTCTAAGTTAGGCTCTTTTGCTGTGCCGTCGTAATACGATCGCAGTATATCTGCTGCGCCCCAACCTACCTCGCGAGCGATCGCTAATATTTCTTGTAAATCTTTCATTAATTTGGCCTATTTAAAAATATGTATAACGTGATTAGGGGCGCACAGCGATACTTAGTTTAACTAATTACGAATTACGAATTACGAATTATCTTAAATCCATCCAGCGCCGAGTACCAAAAAATTTACAGGAATCAGCAGCAATATTAGCTGCCAGTGCCAGTGCATCTGTAAAGCTTTGCCTTAAAATGTAATGACAGAAAGCACCGTGAAAAATATCTCCAGCCCCTAACGTATCAACCGCTTGAATCTGCGGCACATCTACGATACCAGTTTTAGTGTCACTCAAGTATTCAATTGGTTTTTGTCCGTGGGTAATGGCGATGTGAGGAATGTCAAATCCACTGAGATAGCTAAAAACGTCTTCTCCAGTCTGGCAGTTGGGGGGATAAAAATTAGCTGAACAGATAGCATAATCTACAAATGGTAAAATTTGCTCAAATCCAGGCTTCCAACTACCACCATCGATCGCTACTGGGATATTATTGGCTTTAGCCATTTGAACGATGGAATTACCAACCACCATCTGATGTCCATCAATCAGTACTATATTGACATTCTGCAAAATATCTGGCGGGATAGATGCGCTGCTAGCTTGAGTTTTCACAGCATTGATCGAAACCACAGCGCGTTCACCTGTGGCTTGAGTGACAATAATCGAAGATACAGGCGGTACTAAATCAGTGGTAGGCTCAAGGTCTGCGATCGCAACTTTGTAATTTGCCAAGTCATCTCGAATTAGCTGCGTCATTGGGTGAGAACCTACTACACCTAAGACTTTAGCCTGATTTCCTAAATAATTGAAAGTTACAGCTGCGTTTGTTGCTGGGCCCCCTGCCGCTACAGTATAGTCAGTAGCGACAATCTTCTGATTATTCTTAGGGGCAGAGTCAGCAAGGTAAATCAAATCTAAAGTTACTAAACCTACAAATAATCCACGATTCATCTGCTCTTTTGTTCAAAATTCAATTTTGAATTCTGGCTCACTTCGACTCCTTTCGACTTCGCTCAAGGCAAGTCGCTCAGTGACCTCTTGAATTCTTTCTTGGTAAATGGGTATGGCTCTTGGCGACTGACAACTTCGATTGCTGTTTTCAACCAATCAATATAAGTCTCTTCTCTTCGGACTACCAACTCCAGCACCAGCCTTTGCATCACCTGCTTGCGGTTGGCAGATTCATCACCGAGTGATGGCAAATCGATGGTTTCACATTCAGCCAGCTTTTTGCTTCGAGCCGCCAATTGTTGCTCCAGTAAATGAATGATGGTTTCATTCGACAACTGATCTGCAAAATGCAACTGGACGAGTAAAGGTTCTCTGATAGTCGGTAAAGGCTGATGAATCCCTAGCCATCGTCTAAATTCGGCTTTCCCTAGTTCCGTCACACTGTAAACTTTGCGGTTGGGGCGATCGTGTTGAATCTCAATGTTACAGGTAATCCAGCCTTGCTCAACTAGCTTATCGAGAGTTCTGTAAATTTGTGCCTGATCTGCTGGCCATAAATGGGCAATGCATTGATCGAAGCAGCTCGTTTTGAGGTCGTAGCCCGTCATTTCTTGCTGCTGAAGAAGACCTAAAATTACATTTGCTAGCGACATGAAGATGGTTTTCCCATGATTGATATTTTCTCGCTCGGTTCTACACTATGTACTTCTTATAATTTTATGCTAATATATGATTAATCAAATATAAGATATAACGGTTATAAAAAGATATGCTCATTATAATGCTTCTTAGCAAGGAAACCAAATAGATAAAAAACTCCATTCACAAGAACGTGGGGAAGAAGAAGGGAATAGGTTAAAGGTTACAGGGTACAGATCCCTGTTACCTGTCACCTCTTCCCCAATTCCAATACAACTCTTGAAGAGGCCGCGCAACGGCTTCTCGTAGAGACGCTGATACGCCCCTTCAGGCCCAATTCTCAATGCTTAGAAATTATTTAAGCCATTGAAGACTATTGTAACTAGAGGATAAGTAACATTGACTTCTAACACACTTACAGAAAGAATACGTCAGCATCAATATCTGCGTGATTTACGAAACAAATTACTCCACCTTCACAAGATGTTGCTGGAGACAGAACGCATTGCCTACGAACAGATTAGTGGACGAGTATCAAGTGGAGAACTTCTTCAGCTAGTCATCGCTCACGAACAATTTGCTTGGCTACATCGCATTTCTGAGATGGTTGTGCAAGTCGATGAAATGCTCCAAGCAGATGAACCGATATTGCTGGACGATTTCCAAAAATTGATTGCTGATGTCCGTACACTTATTGTACCGTTAGAGACGGGTAATACCTTCGAGAGAAAGTATTACAACGCTCTCCAGCGCGAACCTGGCGCTGTGTTGGCACACGCGGAGATATCCAGATTCCTTACGTCTAAGGTTTAATTGCTAAGTTACCCAAACAGTGCTGAGTACAAAAGTAAGAATCGTACTCAGCACTTGGGCACTCATCAACCAACTGCCACCAAAGGCTGAGGTATTTCAGCTTTATGCCATACCGATTGTCCTGTCAGCAGTTCTACAACATCCATCCCATTCCCAATCACACCTGGTACACTCGGATATCCGGCACTTGCTCCGACGAAAAACAGGTTAGATAACTCTGTCGTATATCCCAAACGATTTAAACCAACCTGTTTAGGAATTAATTTTGCACCGTAAATATTACCTTGCGGCTGTCCTAGATAAAATTCGCTGGTGGTAGGTGTACCATAAACTTTCATCCGGGCGTAGTTGTCCACATCTGGAATCAAATCTCGTACACTTGTCATCATCTGCTGATAAACTTCTCGCTTTTTGGCTTTATATGCTTTTGGATTGGTTTTGTGCAGATGTTCAAATGGTTTATAAGAACAGACAGTCGCAATCTCTAAAACGTGATGTCCTTTTGGCCCCATCCCTGGTTCGCTAGATTTCATCGTTGGACAAGAGAGGAAAATCCACGGATGACTGAAGTCACCTGCCAATTGTTGTTGATATTCTCTGTTCAGGTCGCCTGTGGGATAATACCAAATATTCCAATTACCGATGCCGTAACGTTGAGGATCGAAACGGCTATCTAAACCCAAGTAGATATTGAAAGCACTGGCTGAGTATTCGTAACTGGTTAGACGTTGATGCTCTTTGTGACTCAAAGCTTCAGAATCATGCATCAACTCCACTGTTAATTTGGGGTCGAGGTCGCTGATATAAGCTTTGTTGGCACAATAGCTTATACCATCAGCAATGACGCTATGGACATTGTGGTTGCTAACTTGAATATGGCTTACCGGAGTTGAGTATTTGATTACACCTCCACCTGCGATAATGACGTTTGCAATGGTGTTAACAAAGTGTTTGAAGTGATGTTTGGGATAATAAGCACCTTCTGAGTAGTCCCAAGTTAGAGAAGTGTGCGTGAGTAGCGCAATTTCTTCTGGTGGTAGTGCATAGTCGCCACTTTGCCCCGCCAACAATGCTTGTAGTTTAGGTGATAACCCGATATGGTTATACAAATCTTGTAAAGTCCAATTGCGCTTCAAAAATAAATTCAAATATTTTGCTAACTTTAACCAGTCAGACAGCTTCCGATCGAACCAGTGTACTTCTTGCACTAGGCTGCGAATTTCTTGGTGGAGTTGCTGAATTTCATTGCAGTAATGGTTAATAGCATTAGCTTCTTCTGGAAATGTGGAGAGTAAACGCGATCGCAAATTTTCCCATCCCAAAGGAATTTTGAAATCTGCCTCTGGTGTAATAACTCTATCGATGCAGTCAGGATCGAGGCTATTAAAGGGTACATCTTGATTAAGATAGTCGAGAAATTGACCTATAGTCTGACCAGAACCACATTGAGAAATGTAATGTACGTCAGCACAAAAACTATATTCCCCGTAATCAAAGGTGTGACAACATCCACCAGGTAAATAATGTTGTTCTAGAACTGCTACCCGATAGCCTTGTCTAGTTAAACAAGCTGCTGCCGAAAGTCCCCCTAGTCCGGCTCCCAGGATCACATAATCGAAGATTTCCATCTCAGTCTCCTTTGGCAATCTTGATTTCGGTGTTATGTTCTTTTATCGCTGTTTTTTACCAGTAGAAATGCCAAAATACTCAGCGCTTCTTCACCTAGCAGTTTTCATTCAATGAAAATAGCTAGAGAAACCATTCGAGAGAAGGTGCAAAAGTTTTTATCGCTGATAGTAACAATTGCACCATCACCGAATATTCTGATATTTAGCTGCGGCAATTTTGCCAACAACTTCACTAACATTTAGATGCCCTGAAGGATGTTTAACAGTTCACTGATTTAATTTAAAGTAACCGCAAAAAACCTAGCTTAAAATCCCTGTTGAAGCTTGCAGATAGTTAGCAGGCGATAATTTAAGACTTTAAGCTCTTGCTCTTTATCCTTTATGTATTAACCTTATCGAAACTATCAAAAATTGTTTGGAAATGGTTGCTTTTCTTCACAAAAACTTACTAAAGTATTGATTAGCTAAAACTATATAGACAAGCAAAGAAAAAATAATAACTCCTAACTCCTAACTAATGACTAACGATCCATTTGCACCAGTTATCGGACAACAGCAAGCTATAGAATTACTCACTCAGGCTGTCAGACAAAACCGGGTTCCTCCAGCCTACTTATTTGTGGGGCCAGATGGTGTAGGCAGGAGTTTAGCAGCCAGATGTTTTGTGGAATTGCTATTTTCTAATGGGATGGGAGTTACTGCATCTTTACAAAACCGTTTGCGTCAAGGCAATCATCCAGCTTTATTGTGGGTGCAACCAACATACCAATACCAGGGACAACGATTAACAGCAGCAGAAGCAGCCGAAAAAGGACTCAAGCGTAAAGCACCACCTGTAATTCGACTAGAGCAAATTCGGGAAATTACCGAGTTTTTAGGTCGTCCGCCCTTGGAAGCGCCCAGGAATGTGGTAGTGCTAGAAGAAGCGCAAACAATGGCAGAAGCCGCAGCCAATGCTTTACTTAAAACCTTGGAAGAACCGGGACAGGCGACATTAATTTTAATTGCACCGACACCTGAATCTGTGTTGCCGACTTTGGTATCACGCTGTCAACGCATTCCTTTTTATCGCTTAGATGCACAGTCCTTGGCTGTTGTACTCACACAAACAGGTCATCAGGAAATTTTGCAAAATCAGGCAGTATTGAGCATAGCAGCTGGTAGTGCTGGAAGTGCGATCGCATCTTATGAGCAACTACAAGCTATTCCCGATGAGTTACTCGAAGACTTGAAAAAAGCACCTAAATCCTACCGTAATGCCTTAGAGTTAGCCAAAAAAATTGATAAGGATTTAGATACAGAAGCACAATTGTGGTTAGTTGATTATCTTCAGCAATTTTACTGGCAGCAGTGGCATCAACCTAGTATCATTAACCAGCTAGAAGAATCTCGAAAATACTTACTTTCTTACGCCCAACCACGGCTAGTTTGGGAATGTCTGCTTTTATCCGTGTATCAAAAATCAAATTCTATTTCTCCTACTTATCGCTGAGTGCGATTGTATTTCTATAGTTCCTCATCAAAGCCTCAGTAGAATATTTAATTAATTCGTAGCGAAATAAATTAGGCAAAACTCTGCATTACTTTGCGTCTCTTTGCGTTTCAAAATATTACAATGTCTTCTTCATCCTCTATCGTCAAGTTCATAGCGAGTGAAGGTATTGTAATAAAAGCGATTCCTGGATAAAACAAAAAGTTTATATGACCTCAGTTTCTCCTCACAAAAAAGCCAGAGCCTTAAAACCTACCAGCCGCCGCCCTGCGAAGGAACTCTGTAGCGAGTGTGGGCTATGCGATACATACTATATTCACTATGTCAAGGAAGCTTGCGCTTTTATTAATCAGCAAATAGGCGAACTTGAAGAAGAAACACACACGCGATCGCGCCATCTCGAAAACCCCGATGAACTCTACTTTGGTGTTCATCAAGACATGATAGCTGCGAAGAAACAGCAGCCTATCGAAGGCGCACAATGGACGGGTATTGTGAGCAGCATTGCCATTGAAATGCTGAATCGCGGCTTAGTTGAAGGTGTAGTCTGCGTGCAAAACACCAAAGAAGACCGCTTTCAACCCATGCCCGTCATCGCCCGTACCCCAGAAGAAATACTAGCAGCACGGGTAAATAAACCAACGCTTTCTCCGAACCTTTCCATCTTAGAACAGGTGGAAAAATCGGGGATGAAACGGCTATTAGTAATTGGGGTTGGTTGCCAAATCCAGGCATTACGAGCTGTAGAAAAACAACTTGGTTTAGAAAAGCTGTATGTTTTAGGTACGCCCTGCGTAGATAACGTTAACCGCGCCGGACTGCAAAAATTCTTAGAAACCACCAGCCGATCGCCTGACACAGTTGTGCATTACGAATTCATGCAAGACTTCCGGGTTCACTTCAAACATGAAGATGGATCATCAGAAACCGTGCCTTTCTTTGGCTTGAAGACCAACAAACTCAAAGATGTCTTTGCCCCATCCTGTATGAGTTGCTTTGATTACGTCAACTCCCTAGCCGACTTAGTTGTTGGCTATATGGGCGCACCCTTCGGCTGGCAATGGATTGTAGTTAGAAATGACACTGGTAAGGAAATGCTAGATTTGGTTAAAGACCAGTTAGACACTCAACCAGTAACGTCTAAAGGCAACCGGAAAGAAGCCGTACAACAAAGTATTCCCGCTTACGATAAAGGCGTTACCCTGCCGATGTGGGCAGCAAAACTGATGGGTGTGGTAATCGAAAAAATCGGCCCCAAGGGTCTAGAATATGCGCGATTTTCCATTGATTCTCACTTTACTCGGAATTATTTGTATGTGAAGCGCAATCATCCAGAGAAATTAGAAGCGCACGTTCCAGAGTTTGCCAAGCGTATTGTTGGACAATATAAATTACCAGAATAGAAGAGGGACTGGGCAGAGGGGCAGAGGGGCAGAGGGGAAAGACTTACTGCTACTTCTCCCCTGCTCCCCTGCTCCCCTGCTCCCCTTCACTGCTGACTCAACTCGATAATATTCCCATCTGGGTCTTGAGTGAACAGGGCAGCCCGACCGGAGGCGCTAGCTTGAATGGGATAATTATGATTGAGAAATTCCTGTTTGGCGGCGTCTAAGTCAACTACTGTGAAGGCGATATGGGGATTACGTCCCCATTTTTCGTTTGGGTTTTCCGTGGGGACAGTGGTTGCAACTATCAGGTGAATTTGATAGTCGCCGACTTGATACCATGCACCAGGGTAGCTTAGGGAACGATCTATTTTGGATAATCCCAACACTTTGCCATAAAAATGTTCAGAGCGTTCTAAGTCAGTCACAAGAATCGCTGTATGGAGACTTTGGGTAATCTGCATTGTCGGTAAGATGTTAGTAAGACGCGATCGCGTTTATTTAAATTTTGGCGTAGTTTGAACTCTTTCGGAGAGGGAGGATAAGGGACTTCCAAATAAAAAAATAATCAATCGCTTTGGCAAGCTGTTCTTGAGCAGAGGAAGCAAAGGAGGCAGAGGAGGAAGAATACAATTATGGTCTTCGCTCTGAAAAATGGATAATTTAATTTTTGGATGTCCCTAAGAAGAATTAATAACCAACGCGTAATGACAAATGACAAATCCGATCACAAACTTAAAGGCAGTTGAACTGTAAAGGTTGTCCAGCCCTGAGAACTGGTAACTTCAATCGTACCTTGGAGATATTCTACTAACTTCTTAACCAATGTTAAACCTAATCCTGTGCCGCTTTGTTGCCAGCGTTCGCTTTCAGGAATCCGGTAAAACGGCTCAAAAATTCGAGATTGTTCTTTTTTGGGAATTATCACCCCAGAATTGCTAATTGTGATTTGAAAATAAGGAACTTGAAAATTATTTAATACACTAGATTTAGCATCCTCATCGAGCTGACTTTTGGTGATGTAAATTAGCTGAACGTTTAACACAATCTGTCCATCAGGCGGAGTGTATTTACAAGCATTGTTGAGTAATTCTGAAACAATTTCTGTCAGGCTAGCCAAGTCGGAAACTAAAGGTGGTAAATCTGGAGAAACACTAACTTGCAAAGACTGTTGTCTAGCTTTAGCGCGTTCTTGAAAATACTCGGCAACGTGAGGTAGCCAGTTTTGGAGTTGAACTGAAGTTAATTCCAATGGATAGACATCTGCATCAATCATTCGTAGATGCAGCAAATTGTCAACCAACTCCAGTTCTTGTTCGCACTGTTCGCGCAAAATACCTAAGTAGCGAGCTACAGATTCAGATGGGGGAAGTGTGTTTGAATTTAAGATACCCTGGCGATCGAGAATATTTTCTAGCACAGAGATTGCCATTTTGATGTTTGACAAAGGCGTTCGCATTTCATGAGAAGTGGTTGCCAGAAAATCCTCTTTTAATTGGTTCAGGCGTTGAAGTTCTGCCACACGAATTTCTAGTTGTTGGGCACGTTCAGCTGCAAGATTGCGTTCTTCGGTTAACCGTCGTTGCGTGTCATCTCGGAAAACAAATACGGCTCCTGTAATTACACCACTGTTATTTCTCAGGGGAGTAGCGCTATCAGCTATTGGTATAGTTGTCCCGTTTCTAGCAACTAGTAGAACGCCACTGCCTAAATATATAGTAGTTTCTTTTTGGAGGGCTGCAATAATTGGATTTTCGATCGGCAACTGAGTTTGTTCGTCAATGATTTTAATAACTTCAGTTAACATCTTCTCTTTAGCTTCATTCCATTGCCACCCTGTTAGAGCTTCAGCTACCTGATTGATATATTTAATATTTAATTCAGTATCGACTACAATTACCCCATCACCCATTCCTCGAAGTACAGAACTCAAAAATTGCTCGCGATCGTAGCGATTTAAGGCTGTTTGAATGGCAACATAAAGTTCTTTCTCTTTAATAGGTTTGAGAATGTATCCAAAGGGGGATGTCAGCGTTGCTCGCTCAACAGTACTTTTATCAGAGTGCCCCGTGACGTAGATAATCGGGATTTGCAAATTATGCCAAATTTGCTCTGAAGCCTGGATACCGTCCATTTCACCCCGTAATCTGATATCCATTAAAATCAAGTTTGGGCGTAATTGAGTTGCTTTTGCAATTGCCTCTTCGGCAGAATCGGCAATATCTAAAACAACATATCCTAAAGACTCTAAAGTTTCTTGTAAATTGATAGCAAGAATATATTCATCTTCAACAACAAGGACTCGAACTGTCTTTTTTGTCTGCGTATTTGATGAGATGTCAATTATGTTCATGTCCGGCTGTTTGTAAAAGTAATTTTGAACTCTGTACCCTGTTGAGAGTCAATTTCAAGTTTTCCCCTGAGCTGCTTGACTAGACCCTGGACAAGTGTTATACCCAGTGTTTTAGTTTTCTTACTATCAAAGTTTTCAGGTAAGCCAACACCATTATCTTTAATAATGAGTGTCAAAGTAGATGCGGATTCTTGATAAAACTTAACCTCAATTTTGCCTCCACGATTGCCAATAAAAGCATATTTCAATGCATTAGAAACCAGTTCGTTGATAATCAAGCCACAAGGAATGGCGGTTTCTATGTCGAGGCTAGCATTATCAACTTGAATATGTAGTTGAATCTGGCTAGAACTGACATTATAAGAATCAAATAAATGAGTTGTTAAATCTGGAATGTATTGAGCGAAATCAATATCAGCGAGGTCTTCAGAACGGTATAGTTTTTCATGAACTAGGGCAATAGAAGCAATACGGTTTTGGCTATCGCGCAAAATAGCTGCCACTACAGGATCTTGTGTTCGTCTGCATTGCATTTGCAGCAAACTGCTGACAATTCCTAAATTGTTCTTAACACGATGATGAATTTCTTTGAGTAATACCTCTTTTTCTTTCAGAGAGGCTTTGATTTTTTCCTCTGCTTGCTTTTGCTCAGTGATATCTTGTTGGATAGCCACAAGGACGCTTCCATACTCAGGATGTTCAAAAACGGAAGCGGTAGCGCTACACCAGAATGGAGTGCCATCTTTTTTTATATTATGGACTTCATAAATTGCTTCACCGTGTTCCAAAATAGCAGCACAAATCGCCTGATAAACATCTTCAGGTGTATGACGTTGATCGCCGTAGTTAACAATCGACACGTGCTGACCGATTAATTCACCAGGCTCATAACCAAACATCTGCTCGAATTTCGGATTGGCGTAGACAAACACACCATCTGTAGCACGAATTAGGCAAATTCCTTCTGCCATATTGCGGGTGATGACTGCCTGCAACTCTAACATTTGTTCAGCGCGTTTGCGATCGCTGATTTCAACTATTACAATGCCTACGCGAATAGGTTGATCGGCTTCAGACTGAATTGGAAAATAGGAAGCTAGCCAAGTCCTGATTACACCTGGAAATTTTGGGGTTTCTCCACTGATTTCCAAGTCTAAAATCGGTTCACCCGTTGTTAAAATATGTTGAAAGACTTGCTCTTGCTTCCGTGCTATATCAGGGACAATCTCCCACGGTGTCTTGCCAATATGCTCTGCTGCGGGAATGCCATTAATTTCTGCTAATGCTTCATTAATCAATGAATAACGCAGTTCCCGATCCATAATCGTTATACCAACAGGTGCATTCTTGATGAAGGTATCCAATAACTTTTGCTTGTGAGCTAGTTCTCGCTCTAGAATCTTGCGTTCTGTGATATCAATCGCCACTCTACCCACTAGCTTTTGGGCTGACAATCCGAAAATCGGGAATTTGTATACCAAGAACTCACCAAGGGAACCGTTTGGTCGAGGAGCAACTTCAATCGCCTCAATTACCTGATTTGTCTCTATAACTGTGCGAATGTGATCGAAATGCTGCCGAGCAATTTCATCTGGGTAGAGGTCAGAAATAGATTGCCCAATCACCTGTTCAGGTAGTAATTTAAATGTCCGCAGGTATGTTTGATTTAAGTAAAGTACACGCCCATCTGTATCAGTGATCCAAGCTAGCACTGGGCTGTTGTTCATAAATGCCTGGAATCGGGCTTCACTTTCTTGCAAGGCTGCTTCTGCTTGTTTACGTTCATTTATATCAATAATTACTCCTAGCATACGTACAGGTTCGCCTGCTTCGTTGTAAACGCCACGTCCTTTCCCCGTCAGCCAGTGAACTCTGCCATCGGGAAAAATCACTCGATATTCACCTTGAAAATTAATATGTTGTGCCAGTGCATTTGATACAGCCTGTTCGATTCGGTCAACATCCTCTGGATGCACGCGATCGCGCCATAATTGATAGCTGGCTGCTGATATTTCTGGCTCTAAACCTAACAAACGATAATGGTTGTCGTTCCAGATAACTTCGCCTGTTTGAACATTCCAATCCCAAAGACCGATGTGGTTAAATTCCAACGTTAGTCTCAGTTGTTCTTCACTTTTGGCTAAGGCTGCTTCGGCTTGTTTTTGTTCGCGTAGCGCGGTTTCTTGCTCGCTATAAACAGCTTCTAGCAGGTCACGACTACGGATGATTTCTAACTCGGTTTGTTTGCGTTCTGTAATATCTAGAACCGCTCCCAATAGCTTAACTGGCTGTCCTTGAGCGTCATAAGCTATCTCTGCTTTCGACTCAACGTAGCGCACTGAACCATCAGGTCGGATAATTCGATACTCAAGATTGAAAGTTGTTATTTGGGCGGAGGCGTAGTCCGTTGTAGACATCATCTTTTCGAGTTGAGTCTTGACCAAGGCGCGATCGTCTGGATGAATTATTTGGAGAAATTCCGCTTGGTCGGGTTCACCTTGAGTGGGATTTAGACCAGAAATGCGAAAGGTTTCCATTGACCAGGAGCGCTTTTTCGTTTCTAAATTCAATTCCCAACTGCCTACATGGGCGATTTGTTGAGTAGTGGCTAGCAGTGCCTCACTTTGTTGGAGTTTTTCTTTAGCCTGTTTGAGTTCAGTAATATCTCGCCCTTCTGGAATCAACAAAACAACTTGACCTGTGTCGTCTAAAAGCGGACGGAGTGAAAAATCGATTGTTGCTACCCGGTTATTTGCACCGAGAACATCAACTTCATAGCGGATAAACTCCCCTTGAGCTGCACGAGCGATCGCTTGTTTTAATTCTGCTTGAGTTTGCGGTGAAATTGTCCACCAGTATGCTTCCCAAAAAGGGCGATTGATTACATCTTCTAGTTTCAGTCCAGCAAAATTTAGCGCCGTCTGGTTCGCTTCCAGTAAAATGCCAGCTGGCGTTAGCAGTCCTATGAACTGGAAAGTGTTATTGAAGATAGCACGGAAACGGCGATCGCTCTGGTGCAATTTGGCGGTGCGTTCTTGTACCTTCGCTTCTAACTCGGTGTTGAGGGTTTGGAGGTTGTGGTAGAGTTCGGCTTGTTGGATAGCGATTGCTAATTGCACCGTCAGTTGCTTGAGCAATTCCACCTCAAATGTCTGCCATTGTCGCGGGGCAGAACATTGATGTACGATAAATAGCCCCCAAAGTTCAACTGCTTGAGTCCCCTTGCTTTCTGACAAAATCGGGACAACTAAATTCGCCTTCACCTGAAACTGTTCCAAAAGTTGAATATGGCAGTCACTTAAACCCGCTTCGTAGATGTTAGTTGCTGCCCAAATTTTTCCTTGGCGATATTCTCCCCCCTGATTTTCCTGAAAACAGGTATCTTCAATCTCCAGTCCTAAGATTGGTGTCCATTGGGGTAATACTGACTCCGCAACGATGTTACCTCGCATTTGAGGCGTAAATTGATACACCAATACTCGCTCGGCACCCAGTAACTGGCGGACTTCTTGAACACTCGTGGCAAGGATATCTTGAAGCCTCAACGATTGGCGAATATTAAGAGCGATCGCTCCTACTAACTTTTGTTGTTCCTGTTGTTGTTTTAGCTGCCGCATTAGCTGCATCTGCTCGATCGCCCCATGAACCGCTCGACGTAAATTGTCAGAGGTCAGTTTTCCTTTGACTAGATAATCTTGCGCCCCACTCTTGATCGCTTGGACTGCGATCGTTTCGTCTCCCTGTCCAGTCAGTAGAATTACTGAAATTTCGCTATTAGAAGTTTGCCTCTGTAGCTGAGTGAGAAATTCCAGCCCGTCTAAATCTGGTAATCGATAGTCCAACAAAATCACATCTGGTATTTTCCCTTGACAAGCTTGTAGCGCCTTATTTCCAGACTCAAATTCGTAAATATCATAAGTGTAGCGATCATCCCGCTCTAGGAAGCGTCGATACAAAGCTCTATCTTCAGTAGAGTCTTCTACAAAAAATACAGTTGTCATGTTGTCGGCCTCCTAAGACAGCTGCGGGAGTGGGGAGCAAGGGAGCAGGGGAAAAGGTTAAAGGTTAAAGGGAAAAGGAATAAATTTAATCTTTCCCCTTTTCCCCTTACCCCTTTCCCTTGGCCCATGCCCCATGCCCCATAACCAATTCGATAAACCCTAAATCAACAAATTCGGACTTTTTCTCGATCGCAGACTACTATTTTTAGTCGCATAAACGCATAATAGAATAGTGACTGATCTGTTCGTACCTTTACAATCTCTCAAACAAGGTGACTGGTTCAAGCTGATCTGCGGAGCCAGCTTCCAGCATTTGCCGGCAGTCAGAAGTTTAACGTTAGCCTATACTTTGGCGGGCGCTGACTGCATAGATGTTGCAGCTGATCCAGCAGTAATTGCAGCAGCGCAGTCAGGGCTACAAGCAGCCAAATCTCTGGCTAAGGATGCCCAAAAGCGAGGCTTTGACTACAAAGGCAATTTACCCTTTTTGATGGTCAGCCTAAACGATGGAGAAGACCCCCATTTTCGCAAAGCAGAATTTAATCCTCATGAGTGTCCTACAGACTGCCCTAGACCCTGTGAACGGATTTGTCCGGCACAAGCGATCGTGTTTGACAGTATCAAAGAAGACTTTTCAGGAGTAGTATCCGAAAAATGTTATGGCTGCGGTCGTTGCATCCCAGTTTGCCCTTATAGTATAATTTATACAGCTTCATACGTGACAACGCCGGGAGCGATCGCGCCATTGGTAATGTCAACGGGAGTAGATGCCGTAGAAATCCATACACAAGTCGGGCGATTGGCAGAATTTGAGCGATTATGGCAAGCAATTTCACCGTGGGCCGATAAACTAAAGTTACTAGCCATCAGCTGTCCTGATGGTGAAGGGATGATTGACTACTTAAAAACGCTCTACGACAGGATTGCCCCACTCAAGGGTGCTTTAATTTGGCAAACCGATGGTCGTCCGATGAGTGGTGATATTGGCGATGGCACCACAATAGCCGCAGTGAAATTAGGGCAAAAAGTTTTGGCAGCTAAGTTACCAGGATATGTGCAGTTAGCAGGCGGCACAAATAAGTATACCGTTGCTAAGTTAAAGGCAATGGGACTACTCAACGATTTTAGATTGCCGGTTTTAGATTTTAGATTAGAAGAAGCTAATCCACAATCTAAAATCCAAAATCCAAAATCCAAAATTTCTGGGGTCGCCTACGGTAGCTACGCTCGCGTACTGCTGTCACCAATTCTCGAACAGTTAGAGAATAAGGAGGTAAGTAACACCAATATGAAGGCGACTGTTCGCCTAGAAGAAGATGAAGTATTGCTTTGGCAAGCTGTAGAACTTGCCCATTCTCTCGTTTCCCAGATCAAGTCACAGCAGGAGCATTAATTGCTCGTTCGGAAAAATCCCCAGGGCGGGTTCTCCTGCACGCAAATGTCCTCGCTATCTCTAAAAACGTCACCATAGAACGCATGACGATTACAGACGATCTCCAAAAGTTATTAGACATTTTGCCCCAAGACCTGCAACAAGTACTAGAGAGTCATCCCAAACGAGATAGTTTAGTAGAAGTGGTCTTGGATTTGGGTCGTCGCCCAGAGGCTCGCTTTCCTAATCAAGCTGAGTATTTGAGCGAAGTACCCGTTACTCAAGAACAAATAGATGATTGCATTCAACGAGTCGGAATCTTTGGCGGAGATAATCGGGCAGGAATTGAGCAAACTTTGCATCGGATCAGCGCCATTCGCAACCGCACTGGTAAGATTATTGGCTTGACCTGTCGCGTTGGTCGGGCGGTATTCGGAACCATTGGCATGATCCGCGACTTGGTAGAAACTGGTAAATCGATTCTCATGCTGGGGCGTCCAGGCGTGGGCAAAACTACCGCCTTACGGGAAATAGCCCGTGTTTTAGCGGACGATCTGCATAAGCGAGTGGTGATTATTGACACCTCCAACGAAATCGCTGGGGATGGTGATGTTGCCCACCCCGCCATTGGTCGCGCTCGGCGGATGCAAGTGGCTCATCCAAACGAACAGCATCAGGTGATGATTGAGGCAGTGGAAAACCACATGCCAGAAGTCATTGTCATTGATGAAATTGGCACGGAATTGGAAGCTTTAGCGGCTCGTACCATTGCGGAACGGGGCGTACAGTTGGTAGGTACTGCTCACGGTAATCAGATCGAAAACCTGATTAAAAACCCCACCCTGGCTGATTTAGTTGGGGGTATCCAAGCTGTGACGTTGGGAGACGATGAAGCCAGACGGCGAGGCTCTCAAAAGACCGTTTTGGAGCGGAAAGCCCCGCCTACCTTTGAAATTGCGGTAGAAATGTTAGAACGCCAACGCTGGACAGTACACGAAAGTGTTGCTGATACCGTAGATAATCTACTGCGGGGGCGTCAGCCTACTCCACAAACCAGAACTGTTGATGACCACGGCAAAATTGCAGTTACACGTCAGTTAGCTGTTGTTAATGGTCGTGGTGGACAGCTAGGAACAGTAGAGGATTCTTTCCCACCAGCGCGACCGTCTAATGGCTGGCGTTCATCTGGACAAATGGTTGCACTACCCCAATTGCCTGTAGAACGGGTAACAGGGCGCAGTGAGTTTGACCGTTTGCTGGATGAATCCTTCAATTATTCTGAAAGCATTGATTTTGATGCTGCTACAAGAGTGCCAGGGCCGAATGGTGAAGATTTGCCATTGCACGTTTACCCTTATGGGGTTAGCCGTCACCAACTGGAACAGGTGATTAGCGTGCTAACTTTGCCCGTAGTATTGACAAAAGATATAGATAGTGCTGATGCAATTTTAGCACTGCGATCGCACGTCAAAAACCACGCCAAATTACGCCAAATGGCTAAAGCTCGTCATGTACCCATTCACATGATTAAGTCCAGCACCATTCCCCAAATTACCCGTGGTTTGCGGCGGTTGCTGAATATCGACGACCCAGAGATGGCCGACGATAGAGAACTACAATTGTTTTTGCACAATGGTAGCGATGATGAGATGGATGCCTTGGAAGAAGCTAGACTTGCCGTTGAGCAAATTGTGATTCCTAAAGGACAGCCAGTCGAGTTATTGCCACGTTCTCCCCAAGTCCGCAAAATGCAACATGAGTTGGTAGAACATTATCGCCTCAAGTCGCATAGTTTTGGCGAAGAACCAAATAGAAGATTACGGATTTATCCAGCGTAACTTTAATAACTCTATCAAAGAGTTTACTTACGATGTACACACAAGCCTTTGTCAAGGTAATTTACGGTTAGTCTCATAGATAGCCCCTGAGATACCTCAACCTGTCCCTCTCCTTAGTAAGGATAGGACAGGGTGAGGTTTTGGGGAACTTTTGGGTAATGGGATAACTTATGCGTATAGCGTAACCTTTTACGAGAAAAGTTTATGCATTTGAAAAGCGCTTTAACCATCAAAAATCGCCAAAATCATTATCTATACTCAAGCTAATAGTCCAATTTTCTCGCACTAATTCGCTGTTATCATCAACATCACGCAGCGTCTTATAGACAAAGAATTCGTAAAGAGTGAGTAAGTCCTAATTCACTCAATCTTGCTTTTTTTTAAACATCTGTTACATTACTTTACAGACAGTTATAACTGCTACAACACTTGAACTTTGGAGTTATGCTCATGTCGGATTTTAAGAATCCTGCGCCTATTATTTCAGAAGATCCTAATGCTGTGCGTTTTGGCTTCACTCCTCAGAGTGAAAATTGGAATGGTCGTCTTGCAATGATTGGTTTTGTCTCTGCGATTTTGATTGAAGCTTTTTCTGGTAAAGGGCTACTCCATTTCTGGGGTATCCTCTAAATTGGCGATCGTAGGGTAGTACAGCCGCTCTACTAGTCTGCCAACCCAAAAATACTAAGTGAGGACTGGGGAAAGGGGAAAGGGAAAAGGGTAAGGGATTTAAACCCTTTCCCCCTTCCCCCTTCCCCTTTACCCCGCCAAGTGAACTTGGCGAACTACTACCCTACATAACTCTCTATATTCCACGCAAATCATTCGTTTCTAATATCTGGCGGCTATTGCCAATTGGTGCAAAATATCAGATTTTTCCGGTTGAGCCAAAATATAAGTGAATAATTACTTTACATTGAATATGTATAGCTAAAACTCATGGAACTACCCCAACGCGTATCAGTCCGCTACAAAGACGCGTCCTTCAACACCAATGAAATCCGCTTGAGAACTTTTCGGCTTGGTTTGCAAATATGGGATGAACAAACCAAACCCAGAAAAACAGAGCTTTATCAGTTTATATCGTCTTGCTTGAAACAAGTTGACCGCCAAGATCGTTTTATGTTTTCTATGTTGTTCATAGAATTAACAGACCTTATCCGCAACTCTTCCCTAGAAAGAGGAACGAAAGAGGTTCTGATTAAAACAGCTTTTAGAGAATTTGCTTGTGCGATAACAGACTTTGAAGACGTTGCCAAATAAGCTTAGTCTTGGGAATAATGGAATTGCGTAGGCGTAGGCATCACCTTAAAACCAGTTGACCTAATTGAGTGGGATATCTATAGTAAACAGCTTTCCAATCGGATTAGTTTTTTAGCTAAATGCGCGGATGGGTAGGTGTTGGGGAAGGGGGGAATACAAAAATAGCTGAATTGCCGTATATGCAACGTTTTGAGGGCTGTAGCATCTTAAAACCATCCGCGCACCTTATGTAGACTGAGTTTCAGCTATTTACATTTAGCACAATTCCACTCCTTATGTTATGATTTTTGCATTCGCACTATTGAACCTTGAAAACCAAATAACACAAGTCTTTCAGACGCCTGCGATCGCAATCAACTAAAATCCCTATTAGGGATTGAAATTTGCCAAGAGATCTCCTAAATTATCTTCCAAATCTAGATCGCAATCAACTAAAATCCCTATTAGGGATTGAAATGAAGCTTTTTGAACTGCCACAAGACGAATTCACATATCGCAATCAACTAAAATCCCTATTAGGGATTGAAACGTAAAGCTGAAGGTCGCCCACCAAAGACAATGCCTCGCATCGCAATCAACTAAAATCCCTATTAGCAGTAAACCAAAAAGTTTTTAAGAGAAGGGCGATCGCTACGATTAATAGAAAATCGGTAAAAAAATGACAAAAAAAGCCGAGACTAAGAATATCTAATAAAGCGTGAGTTTAAGAGAACTAAAAAATAGCAGGAGGTAGTGCAGGCAAATCTTTTGGGTAAATATCAATCGAAGGTTTTTTAAGCAAATAGGTATAAGCAGCTAAACCAGCCATCAAGTTAACCAAAAAGTTAAATGGACTACGATGGCGAGAGTGTTCTATTTGACATATATTTTTCAGATGGTCTTTGACAGATTCAATGACTGCCCGTTTGCGTAATAAAATCTTGTCAATCAGTTTTACTAAACGGTTTTTCATTTTCTTTTTCGATTTGGTCACTAATTGCAAGCCTCGCTCATATAACTCCTCAAATAACTTTTGACCAGATTATCCTCTGTCACCAAACAGTTTACTTTCTTAATCCTTAGTCATATCTGGGACTGGTTTTCGGTCGTCTACATTGGAATGACTATTGTCATCACTTCTGATAGATGCATTCGGGAAGTGCTGCGCCGTTCTCCTATTGTCGATGGCAATTGTGGTACTTGCTGCCTTCTTATTTTCCCATTGGTTACAGAAATCATCTACGTCGCAGAAAATTTGCACTCTGGTCGAGGCGAGATACAATGGTAGACTAAGCCCTGACCTTGACTTTTCTTAGATATTTTTAGTCTCGGCCTTCTTTTGTGACTTTTTCACCGATTCTCAATCAATTGTAGCGATCGCCTTTTTGTATACTTACTTGAGCAGATCCAAACATAGCAAGCTTTTTGCGCTTCCCTAACCGTCGAACTTACGTTCAATTAAACCCAGTTGAGAACGCAGCCAAGCGCGATCGCATTGAACAAGCCCAAGTTTATCGTATCCAAGTTGTTTAGCTGCCAGATGCGTCCAGTAAGGATTGCGATAAGCGATAAACGCCACAGCCAACAAAAAGAATCCCGAACCACAAACGCCTGATTATGTCAAGCTATTTATTTAGTTACACTAATAATTAGGTATGCATATTTTCATAAAGACTGTATACTATTTAAAATACATTAAATCGACCGATAAACTGTAGTATATCATTTAAACTAACGTAGATACCTGCCAATCAACACATCTAGCTCCTAAGAAAACAGAATGGTTTCTTTCATCCATAGTGGGCGATCGCTCATGAAAAGCTTCTGTTTTATTGCTTTAGGTTGAATAGTCTACATATCACGATTATTACAAGGAAAAGATTTCATGAGCAACATCCAACTATACTTTGCCAAAGCCTCTACCTTCTCTCAACGGACTCGTGTTGTCTTACTGGAAAAAGGTATTGACTTCACCCCGATAGAAATTGATTTACAAAATAAACCAGATGGGTACACGCAGATTTCAGGCTATGGTAAAGTTCCGGCTATCAAACATGGGGATGTGGAAATTTACGAGTCCGCCATTATCAATGAATATCTAGAGGAAGTTTTTCCAGAACCACCTTTGTTACCCCGCGATCCCGCAGGTAAAGCGATCGCTCGGATTTGGATAGACTACGCTAATACTCGCCTTGTCCCGGCTTTTAACAAATTTCTGCGTGGTAAAGATAGCCAAGAACAGGAACAAGGACGAAAAGAGTTCACAGAAGCACTTCTATATATTGAACAAGAAGGATTAGGCAAAGGTGATTATTTATTAGGAGATCAGTTTAGCCTAGTAGATATCAGCTTCTATCCTTGGTTTGAACGTTTACCACTCTTAGAACACTTCCGCAAATTCACACTACCAGCAGAAACACCTCGTTTGCAGACATGGTGGAACAGGTTAAGCGATCGCTCCTCAATCCAAGCAGTAGCAAACCCTGTGGACTTCTATTTGCAAAGATTCGCCAAAGTTCTCGGTGAACCTGTTCCCGTTGGTGCATCTCAAAAATAGGACACAAAGGTATGGTAATGGGAGTGAACCGTTAACTGTTAAGTATTGACCAAAAATTAACTAAAATCCAAAATGGGATGACCTATGAGCTTAAATAACCAAGTTCTAGATAGACCGATTTCCCAAGAACTGCCATACGTAGAGGCCAACCTCAGTTACCTGATTCCAATGGCAGAAAAACCTGTTAACTATACTTACGAACCGCCAGCCGGGATTCCCCGCACGAATGCAACTTATCAGACGTACAAACTGCCAATTTACAATGCTCGCTCTATCTCAGAGAACATCTCGTTAGATCGAGAAGGATTCGCCTTTACTGGACATAATACTAATGTCCACAACTTTTACGATGAAGACGAAGTACGCCGCGTCTACTATCCAGAAGCCGAGCAATTGTTAAAAGAGTTGACAGGCGGAACTAAGGTTGTAATATTCGATCGCACCCTGCGTAACGCCGGTCAGTCAAAGCCAGGTGAGAATGATATTAAAGAACCCGCCAAGCGCGTACACAACGACTTCACCGCCAAATCTGGCTATACTCGCGCCCGTTTGGAACTAGCAGCACGAGGCATAGATGATGATGATATTGATACGTTCTTAAAACAACGATTTGCCATCATCAATGTTTGGCGAGCGATCGCACAACCAATCCAAGAGTCACCCTTAGCACTGTGTGACGCGCAAAGTATCGCACCCACAGACCTTGTAGCTGGCGATCTTGTGTACCGCGATCGGGTTGGTGAGACATACGGAGTCACGTATAACTCCCAACATAAATGGTTCTACTTCCCGCAAATGCACAGAGACGAAGCAGTATTTATCAAATGTTTCGACTCCGCAGAAGACGGACACGCCCGTTTTGCTGCCCATACAGCCTTTGAAGACCCCACCAGCCCAGCCAACGCTTCCCCACGAGAAAGCATCGAACTCCGAACATTAGTTTTTTACCCCGCATAGATGGAATTTGATGGGGTAAAGGGTAAGGGGAAAAGGGGAAGGGATTAAAAACCTTTCCCCTTTTCCCAGTCCTCACCTAACAATTTTGGGTTGGCAGACTACTAGGGTAATTAGGAATTTAGCTTTTGGTTTGCTAATCAAGCGATCGCCCACATAAACTCAAAATGAGCCAAATTGTAGAAGAAGTTCTGGCAGCTAATCTTAGTTACACTGATAAATTCGGTGATAAAGGTAATCTCACCATACCCCCATCTCGTCGGTTTGCAATTCTCACGTGCATGGATGCTCGGCTCAATCCAGCTAAGTTTGCTGGACTAGCTGAAGGAGATGCCCATGTAATTCGCAATGCAGGGGGACGTGCTAGCGATGATGCGATTCGCTCTTTAGTGATTTCTTACAAACTACTTGGTACGCGTGAATGGTTTGTAATTCATCACACTAATTGCGGGATGGAAACCTTCACTAATGAAATTATCAGTAATTTACTTTCTAGTAGCCTCAAAACAGCCAAGCTAGATGAAAGAGGTTGGTCAGATATTGGATCTGGATCGGGATCGGGCGAAGGCAAGTTTATCAATTGGTTGACTATTGATGACCAAGCCAAAAGCGTCTATACAGATGTCCAACGGATTCGTTTGCATCCATTAGTTCCGAATGAAATTCCGATCTATGGCTATATCTACGATGTTAAAACAGGGCAATTGATTGAAGTTCCTGAAGCTACTAAGCTTGGTCAAGCTGTGTAGTTTTATCGTGTAACGTAAAAGTAGTATTTAATGAAGTAGCTATTTGTGTAAAAACTTCCTTTGCTGGTGAAGCATATTCGCTTATCGCAATCGGATTTCCAGTATCACTACCGCTACAAATGCGGGGATCGATGGGAATTTGTCCCAACAGAGGGGCTTGTAATTCTGCGGCTAATTGTTCGCCCCCACCACTACCAAAAATCGGTGTGCGCGAACCACAATCACCACAAATTAAATAACTCATATTTTCAACGATACCAAGGACAGGAACACCCACTTGACGAAACATATATATATTACGTCGTACATCTGCAACAGCTACTTGTTGAGGAGTTGTCACTAAAATGACTCCACAAATTGGGCTTTCTTGGATAATTGTAATTTGAGCATCACCTGTACCGGGAGGTAAATCTATCAATAAATAATCTAATTCTCCCCATTCCACATCTTGCAAAAATTGCGTGATAATTTTATGCAATACAGGCCCCCGCCATGCCAACGGACGATTTGCTTCTGCAAGTAAACCCACTGATATTATTTTTATTCCCTGAACTTCTAGAGGTAAAAACTTATCACCTGTAGGAGTATTAATCACTTGAATATCAGCTTTTCCTAAACCCAACATTTGAGGGACATTGGGGCCATAAACATCAGCATCTAATAATCCTACTTTTGCACCTTGTAATTTTAAAGCTGCGGCGATATTAACGGCTGTTGTAGATTTGCCCACACCACCTTTCCCACTAGAAACTGCAAGAGTTGTTTTAACACCGGGAATTGTACAAACTTGAATATAAGTTTTTTTACACCAAGATAGAGATGATAATTTAGATTGAATTTCTGGCTGTAATTGATGCTGATGAGAACCAATATATAAACGTAAGTAAACGTAGTCATCAACTATGCGGAGATTTCGCACCATTCCCAAACTAACGATGTCATTTTTTAAAGTTGGTTCAATAACCTGTTTAAGCATTTCAACTACTTCTTGCTGGTAAAAATTAACTTCTGATTGCACCATTATTACCAACTCTCTCAGAGTCTATTTATAAAGTAAATCTAGAGGCGATTAGCAACGAATTAACGAAAGTATAATATACCTCATATACGGTGTAATTACATAGTAACTTATGGCACGAAAGCCTTATCGCGCAGACTTAGACTTAACTGATATGGAGTGGAAAGTCCTGGCTCCCTTGATTCCACTTCTATAAACCTAATTTCAATAAATCATAAGACATCTCCAGAAATTAAATATGCGTTACCCAGAACCCTTGTTTTGACGTAGCACTGCTACGTCAAAACAATTCTTTTTCGGAGATGTCTATTTAACCCATTAATTTGTTTGACAATCAGAGGATATGCCCCTAAATTTCTATGGCGGCGGTTAAGCCAAATTCCTATTAAACCAGCATTGCTAGCCGCGATCGCGTCTAATTCAAGGTTATCCCCTACATAAACACTCTGTGTTTGTTGTACTCCTAGTTTGGCACAAGCATACTGAAAAATTTGAGGTGCAGGCTTGGCAAATCCTGCTGCTTCAGAAGTAACAACCACATCCAGAACAGGTAGAATACCACAGCGTTTAAGTACTTCAAGCTGCTGTGCCTCTTGACCATTTGTAAGTACCCCTATCTTGTATTTTTCTAATTGTGCAAAACACTTGACCACATCATCAAATAGTTGACATTTACTGATGTAATCTTCCCAATACTCTGATAATAAATTATCTGCATCAGGATCTGAAAATTGATATCCATAATTCGAGAATGCTTCTTTTAATCTTCTTCTACCCGATTCTTGAAATGAGACTTGTTTAGCAAAGAACCGTTTGTACCATTTACGAGTTAAAGATATCCATTGCTCTTGAAATAATGTTAACTCATATTCGCTATTGGGAATGATTTTCTTAAACAATGTACTTGCTGCATTTCTAATTGCTGTATTGTGATCTATCAGCGTATCGTCAAGGTCAAAAAATACGGCTTTAATCATATGTTGAACTATAGAGGTAAATTTAAATTCAAAGTTTTTTCTGAGGTTATAAAAATAAGGACAGAAAAAACTCTGTGTCTCTGCGCGCTTACTTAACGTTACTCCGCGTTAAAAACAATATCTCTTTGTAACCTTTGAATTGCCCGTTGCGCTTGAATAGCCACCTCCTTATCAGGATCGTCTAAGGCTTGTTGTAGGGGGTTAATAACGTCGGGATGAGCTAAATTTCCAAGTGCGATCGCAGCTTCTTTGCGGACATCTGCATATTCATCTGTTAAGGCTTGAATTAATCTCGGCATAACTTGAATATCTGGAATTTTTTGCAAGGCTTGTGCTACTGATTTCCGCACTTGCCAATGTTCATCATTTAAAGCTATTTCTAATGCTGAAATTGCTTGATTATTTGCATGAATAGCCAGAGATTTCGCTGCATTCCGACGAACTTGCCAGTCACTATCATTTGTAAGTGCTTGACAAAGGATTGTAATCACTTCTGCATCTTGTAAATGCTCTAAAGTTAAAGCAGCAGCACGACGTACACTTGCTTCCTCATCAAAGATTAAATTTAAAGCTTGTGGACATTTTTCTAGTTGATTGATATATCGCAGTGTCGTAATAGCTACTTCTCTTAAGTCAGGATTTTTTGATTCTAAAAATGGTAAAATGTCGGGTAAAGATTGAATATCATGTATCTTCCGCAAAAGCACTAAAATATTTAATTGAATATTTACATCATTACTTTGGAGTTTATCTAGTAAAAGTAACAATTCATCTTGTGTAACTAACTCGTTTAATGCTGATGCGGCTTCAGTGCGAATATCTGTATCTGCTGAACCGAGGCATTCAATTAAGGCAGGAATGGCAACAGTATTAGCAATTTCCCAAAGGGCAGATATTGCTATTTTTTGAACAGTAATATGTTCGTCTTTTAAAGCGATAATTAAAGCATCGATTGTTTCGTCATCGCCGAGATGTTGCAAAGTTTTGACAGCTACTATACGATCGTTTACGTCAGGCGATCGCAACATTTCTATCCAATGGTTGAGGTCATCATTCATTAATTTTATCCAGATAGTTAACGTAATAGAAAGGGAATTTGCACAGTAATTGCATTGGTTGGACATTCTTTTTCACAAGGTAGACAAAACCAACACTCATCATATTTCATGTAGGCTTTGCCTGTTTCTGGATTTTTTGCCAATACATCTAAGGGACAAACTTCAATACAGGCTGTGCATTTTTCTAGACATTTAGATTCATCAACGATGACAGGAACATCTATTCTCTGATTAATTAAAGCCATAAAATAACTCCATGATTTTGTATTGAAACTGCTAAACGGTAAGCTTGCATGAATTATCTCACGATTGTAGGTTGTTTATATGGATACGATGTAGTTCATTCAAATGCTTAAATCGTAGATGTTCAGCAAGCAGACAGTGAATGGCAAATGTATTAACTAACCACATATTTTTCACTAAATGAATTTTTTCTGAAAAGTTAATGATTGCTTGATATTGCTATAGTCAATTTTCTCATAAAACAAGTGAGCTTCTTTGCGTTTAAGATTAGAACGTAACAGAACACTATCACATCCAGCCAGGGAAGCCCACTGTTCAATTTGTTGCATCAAAAAACGTCCAATTCCACTATGACGATAATCTTTATCTACAACTAATCCCAAAATAATCGCTGGAGTTGGAATAACTATTGATTCACAAATATGAGCGTGCGCCCAACCAATTACATATTCATCTTCTACAGTGGCAACATACACAATATGAGCATCGTTATTTTTAATTTTAGTAAGGCGCTGCTCTATTTGTTGATTTGTCACAGAATATTCAAGTTGTCCGCAAAGACTAGCAATTCTCTCTACATCTTTAATCTCAGCTTGTCTAATTTTAATTTTCTCACCTACAGTAACTTTATTTTTCATAATTTAAAATTACAATTATCTAGTTATCCAGCGTTGCACGGATAAAACGATAGCCTATATCAATCTCTGTCAAATTGTGAATATCACTATATTTTTTGCTTCATTCTCCACTACTTAAATCTGCTGCAAGTAACTTTACTCCTTGTTCTACTAAATCTTGATTAGCTAATGCAAAAGATGATATTCCCGCGCGTACTTCTGCTTGAAGATATAACTCTGGCCGTCTCCAGCCTGCTGCTGCGAATAAATCAGATAAATCGTATGGTAACAAAAGGGGTATAGCTTCAACACGCCTTTTAGTATTACTCTGGATTAAATTAACCTGTTTGTTAAGTGGTAAAAATCGTAACGCATCTTCCCACAAAAACGGGAAATAATCATAAAGCCATATCTTTTGAGCTAATCTAATATCAAAACTTAACAAAATTATTGCCCCATCTCTAATTATTCTGTGCATTTCCTGAAAAGCTTTTTCGAGATGAGAAAAGTGATGAATTGCTAGGATACTTACAACAGCATCAACAGACTTATCTGGTAGAGGTAGATTTTCTGCATAGCCAGTAAACCACTTAATTTGCTGATGTTCTACTGCTTGTTTTTGCATAACTACAGAAGGTTCAACAGCATTAACAAAAAATCCTTTATTAGCTAGCGCTAGACTGTAACCACCAGTACCAGCACCAATATCAGCAATAATGCTACCTTTGGGTAAATTCAGTAAATCAATTATTTTATTGACAATACGGATATCAGGAACGCGAGTTTTTGAGTATTGTTGACCAATTGAATTATATATAGACATATTAGAAAATTCTTCAAAAGAATTTACAATAAACTATTTAAAATCTAGTTTTAAATAAAAAAATGTTAGTTAAACAATTCCAGCAAATTTAAGAGTTCACTTATCATAAACATTTGGTTTTGCTTCTTGTGGTAAATTTTGATATTTTCTGTTGTAATAGCAAAAATCCATTTGTGTATTATCAAAATCCTAAAATAAATATTTCATTTTTATCTCGCTGCTATATCATAAATTTCATGATGTAAATTTACATCTACAATGTAAGGATCTACAGGACGTTTAAACAATGCCATTTCCCCTAATTCATCTTTCTTTAAGTTGACATGACAAAACCATTCATCATCATTTTTATCTGGATAATCTAAGCGGTAATGATAAAGCCCCCAACGAGTTTCTTGACGATATAATGATGCTCTGGCTGCCATTTCTGCACAGTCGCGAATAAAATGAACTTCTAGACTACGCATCAATTCATGAGGGTCACGAGCGCCCATCAAATCTAATGTTTCTTGATATTGCACAAAATGTTTCAAGCCAATATCAATTTTGTTACCTGTTTTTGGTGGTTGCAGATAATCATTAACTAAGCGTCTTAATTTATATTCTACCTGGGTGTGAGGTACACCATTCGGACGAGTTAAAGGTGCATAAATTCTGGCTTTTTCAGCTTCTAAAAAATCTGTATCTGGTTCAATAAAATCCAAATCTTGGATATATTCAATTGCATGAGTTCCGGCTATGCGACCAAAAACAAATGCCCCAATCATGTAATTATGGGGAACGCTAGCCATATCTCCGGCTGCATATAAACCTGGAATGGTTGTTTGAGCATTTTCATTTACCCACACACCAGAAGCACTATGACCGCTACATAAGCCTATTTCAGAAATGTGCATCTCTACGCCGTGAGTGCGATAATCTTCATTTCTACCTTGATGAAAACGTTCTCTACTCGGTCGTTCATTCGCCCACAGTATTGATTCAATTTCAGCGATTGTATCTTCATCGAGATGGGTCATTTTCAATTGGACTGGCCCTTTTCCAGAATTTAATTCTTTCCAGATTTCCAACATCATTTGACCACTCCAATAGTCACAGCTAATGAAGCGATTTCCCTCGGCGTTGGCTGTATGTGCGCCAAAAGGCCCGGCAACATAGGCACAGGCGGGGCCGTTGTAATCTTTGATTAAAGGATTAACTTGAAAGCATTCAATATTACTAAGTTCTGCACCTGCATGATAAGCCATTGAATAGCCATCTCCGGCATTGGTAGGATTTTCATAAGTGCCGTAGAGATAGCCAGAAGCAGGTAATCCTAATCTGCCACAAGCACCCGTACATAGGATGACTGCTTTAGCTTGAATGATAATATAATCACCGTTTCTGACATCAAATCCTACTGCACCAATAGCACGTCCTGCTTTGACTAAGACGCGGGTTGCCATGACGCGATTTGTCACTTTGACTTTGTGGCGTTTAACTTGGCGAGTGAGAATTGTTTTGAGGTCTTTTCCTTCTGGCATAGGTAAGACATATTTACCCACACGATGCACTTGTTTTAAGTCATAGTTTCCTTGGGCATCTTTTTGAAATTTCACACCCCAACTTTCTAATTCTTGGATGACTTCGTAACCTAATTTACCTGTTTGATATACGGCTTTTTGGTTGACAATCCCATCATTGGCTAGGGTGATTTCACGGACGTATTGTTCTGGGGTGGAATGTCCGGGAATGACTGCGGTATTTACGCCATCCATACCCATTGCGATCGCACCACTCCGTCGGATGTTAGCCTTTTCTAAGATCAGCACCTCTGCATCGGGATTCGCTTGTTTGGCTTTAATTCCAGCCATTGTTCCGGCCGTACCGCCACCGATGACAAGTACATCCGTTTTTATTTGTTGGGTATTGATGTCCATAAGCTTTTGCGAGTAGGAGAAACTTCTAAGATTTATTACCGTTCCAAACAATATCTTTGACTTGGATTTGCTTGGGAACTAGCTTGATTTTGTAAAAAGTATCGGCAATGTTTTGTTGCTGAGTGATTACTTCATCTGTTAGCGGTAAAACGCCATATTTTCGCCGTTTTTCGGCAATTTCTAATGCTGCTGCGGGAATCCCTAACTCTGGTTCTAAAAACTTGGCAACTTCTTCTGGATTATTTGTTGCCCATTCATTTACTTTGCTGACTTCATCTAACAGGGTTTTTAACAAATCTGGATGAGAATTAACAAACTCTTGACGCGCAAGATAGTAACCCCGATTCGGTGCTAAATTTGTCGCATCTGTTAATTTTCTAACCTTTGTGTCGTGTTCAACTGCTGCTAGGTAAGGGTCCCAAATTGCCCAAGCATCAACGTTACCACCAGTAAATGCTGCACGGGCATCTGCTGGTGTTAGATGTGCTGGTTGAATGTCACTATACTTTAATCCGGCAGCTTCTACAGCTTTGACAACAAGATAGTTACTGTTCGAGCCTTTAGCAAAGGCTAATTTTTTCCCTTTCAGGTCAGCAACCGTTTTAATTGGTGAATCTTTCGGTACAATAATTGCTTCAGCTTTGGGACTCCAAGGATCGTAAGCAACATAAAGCAAGGGAGTACCTCCGGCTTGGGCAAATATTGGTGGTGATTCACCTGTATAGCCAAAGTCAATACTACCTGCGTTCATTGCTTCTAGCATGGGTGGCCCGGCGGGAAATTCTGCCCATGTCACTGAAGCACCAGCAGTCGTTAAAGTTTGCGCTAAATTGCCTCGGTTTTTGAGAGCGCTGAGAATAGTTGCTGCTTTTTGATAGCCGATACGAACTACCACACCTTGATTTGCTGTCTGTGTTGCTACAGAGTTACCTGTATTGTTGGCAGAACACGCAGATATCACAAGAGTCAAAGTTAACCCGCAGGTAAAGAATAAGGCAAATATGCCAATTCTAGATATTTCATAATTTTGAAGAAGGCTGCTGACAATCTTCATCAGTCGATTTGGTAAATACTTGGCGAGCATACGTACATTTAAACTATAAGCAATATAAATACTACGATAAATCAGGCAATTTACCGTATTTTATGATGGAATATTCACATATATAAGCTGCAAATGCAAGATCCGAAAAAGTATGTCTAGGGGTAAAATACTTAACCTGACCAAAAACTTGCACTCCATGACTGCAAAGGCTTGATCCGAATGACACTAAGAAAAGGCGAAAGGCTTGTGTCATCTCGTTCCCAGTCTGAAAACTGGGAATGTGTTCCAAGAGGCTCTGCCTCTGGTCAAGCCACTGGAGGCGGAGCCTCCGAGAAGGGTTCCCAGCCTCCAGGCTGGGAACCAGTTAGAGCAAAGCTTATAGCTTTTCTTAGTGCCATTCGGCTTGATCCTTAGTTGTATCCCTCTCTTAAGAATCAAGCCTACTGAAATTAACTTTGATAGGGGCGCGGTAGTTGGCGTAGTTTATGAGCAGTATCTAATTCACTATTGTTTTTTCTGCCATATCCCCAACCCAAGATGCGACGATATTCACCCATGATGCCACTTTCAATTAATTCATCCTCATTGACTGCAACATTGATATGAGATTCGGGTGCAACATAGAGCGCATCCGCAGGACAATATGCTTCACACATGAAACAGGTTTGACAGTCTTCCTGTCGAGCGATCGCAGGTGGCTGGTTAGGTACGGAGTCAAAGACATTGGTAGGGCATACTTGAACGCACAGATTGCAATTGATACAGAGTTTATGGCTGACAAGCTCGATCATGATTCTGCTCCTATTACAACTTTGATACAGAGGGTGTGGTTTGAGTGGTTAGTGCTGGTGGTGTAGCGATCGCATCCTTAATCCAATCGCGCCTCACCCAAAGTCTTTCTAAGCCACCAGTTGCTTGGTAATAACGCTGATTTGGATCGGTTTCGGGATAGTCCATACGAAGATGTTCGCTGCGTGTTTCCGTGCGATGTAAAGCACTAAAGTATGCCCATCGCGCTACAGCCGTCAGAGCAGCCGCTCGACGAGAAAATTCCACATCGCGCACTGTATCTTGTTTCGGGTTCCCTTGTACTTGCTGCCACAGGGTTTCTAATTTGGCGAGGGAATCCAGAAGTCCCTGCTCAGAACGCAAATAATTCTTCTCTAACGGGAACATTTGGTCTTGTACGCCGCGCACGATCGCCTCACTATCGAATGTTTCCGAAGATGGTGAAGGCGATGAGCTACGCCCCGCCATAGGCGATCGCAATCCCACTTGACCAGCAGGACGCGCAACCCGTTCATTTGCTTGAGCGCCCAGACTTTTCGCAAAGGTAGCTGCCCCAACTCCAGCCCATTGCCCTGTAGAGATTGCCCAAGCAGCATTGGGGCCACCGCCTCCAGAAGCTAACCCGGCTAGAAACTCCCGTGATGCAGCATCACCGGCGGCGTAGAGACCAGGAACTTTTGTACCGCAACTATCATCCGTCAAACGGATTCCACCTGTACCACGGACTGTACCTTCTAAAATTAGCGTTACAGGCACTCGTTCTGTATAGGGATCAATGCCAGCTTTTTTATACGGTAGAAAAGAGATGAAATGAGACTTTTCAATTACTGCCTTGACTTCAGGCGTGGCTCGATCCAAACGAGCATAAACGGAGCCTTTCAGAAGAGCATTGGGAAGGAACGATGGATCGCGACGACCATTGATATAGCCACCAAGATCGTTACCTGCTTCATCAGTGTAACTAGCCCAGCCAAAGGGAACACCCCGCGTCACTGTGGCATTAAAAGCGGTCGAAATTGCATAGTGATTGGAAGCTTCCATACTAGAGAGTTCGCCACCAGCTTCTACTGCCATCAGCAGCCCATCACCGGTATTAGTATTGCACCCTAATGCTTTACTCAAGAATGCACAACCGCCATTCGCCAAGACTACTGCACCAGCACGAACGGTATAGCTACGATGATGTTGCCTCTGCACACCTCTTGCCCCAGCGACTGAGCCATCGTCAGCCAATAAAAGTTCTAGAGCCGGACTTTGGTCGAAAATTTGCACACCAACACGCAAGAGGTTTTTACGAAGTACCCGCATATATTCAGGCCCATAATAGCTCTGACGCACGGATTCCCCATTTTCCTTGGGGAAACGATAGCCCCAATCTTCTACTAAGGGCAAACTGAGCCAAGTTTTTTCGATCACACGCTCAATCCAACGTGAGTTAGCGAGGTTTTTTCCTATGCGATAACGCTCCGATAAAACTTTGTCCCAATTCTCTGGAGAAGGAGCCATGATACCGTTACCACTGGCAGCAGCTGCACCGCTTGTACCCAGAAAACCTTTATCAACAATGATGACTTTGACTCCTTGGGATGCGGCTGCCCATGCTGCCCATGCTGCGGCAGGGCCACCACCAATTACCAGTACATCAGCAGATAGGTGTAGTTCATTGTCTGTTAGCAATTCCTTGTCCTCCTTTTTGGCAGTCACATATTTCTTTGCCAGTGTGAGGGGCTTCTACAGGCAAAAATCTACCCGCCTGCATTTTCCCTAACCTTTAAGCACCACTTTTTGCTAGTAATTCGTCATCGGTGCCATCTTCGCCAATGAGCTAATATACTGGCGTGTTTTGCTCATCTGTTTTTTTGTCTATAAACTTGCGTTAGCAGTAGCTATACCGGAGGTATCGCTGATTTGTCTGACTAAATTATGCAGTAGATAGAGTTTGCACAATATATACAAAGAGTGTGTACGGCTAATTACACTTAGCATGATACTCTAATTATTAGTTTCTCAAACATTAAGCCTTGCAAGTTAATTTCTTATCCGGTTGGAACTGGTGTACTTGAAACCGAATGACACAAGGAAAATAAATTCTTTCCTCCTACCCCCTCAATTTTGGATTTGTGATTTTGGATTTTAGATTGTTTAATCCAAAATCTAAAATCTAAAATCTAAAATTCTTCTGCCTTCTGCCCCCTGCCTCCTTTCAGCCAACAATTAAGCAACTTTTTGCAAGTGTTGCACGCGAGGCATAACTTCTTGGGCAAAACGTGTCATCTCCCGGACAAAGGGATTAAATTGCAGCATGAAAGGATCGATACCTGCATCAACAAAAGCTGCAACGCGAGTTGCAACTGTATCATAGCTGCCAACCAATCCTGCGGCTGTGCCACCATTGCCGCCAACAGCAGGGTTTTTGGCAAAGAGTTGGAACATGACGGCTTCTGCATCAACTCCTTTAGCAACACTTAACTTATATTGTTCTTCCAACTTTTGCAGTGCCATGAGTCGTTCTAGTTCTGCTTGCGCTTCTTCGTCTGTAGTCCGGGCAATGACAAAGGCTGACAGACCAAAGCGGACTGGTTGGGCTAAGAAACGTGGTCGGCTCAAAACTTGTTTAATTACTTTACGGACATCTTCAATCGGCTGACCGTTGATGAAGTAAACATCAGCTTGTTGAGCTGCTAAAATCTGTGCTGGATCTGATGCTCCTCCCAGGTAGATACGAGGATAGGGTTGAGCAACAGAGAAGGGTCGGAGGCTCAAATCTTGGATTTTGAAATATTCACCCTCGAAGTTCACCCTCTCACCGCTCCACAAAGCTCTAACAACCTGCAACCATTCACCAGAATAGCGATAACGTTCATCATGGGGAGGGAAGGGGATATTAGTACGCTCCATTTCTGGGCGAAACCAAGCACTAATTAGGTTTATGGCAAAACGTCCATGACTTATAGCATCAATTCCCAGGGCCATCTTGGCTAGAACGGCTGGATGAAATAATAAAGGTTTAATCGCGGCAATAATTTCTATACTTTCCGTAGCTTCAGCTAACGCGGCACAAGCTGTCCAAGTTTCCAACTGTTCTAAATCCAGACTACGGGGATTGGCAAGGTGCTGTGCGACTAAAGTGGTGACATATCCTAAACGTTCTGCTTCTAATACTAGCGATCGCGTGCGTTCATAACTAGCATCAATCGGTTCATCTGGTGTATTGAGAGGGCCAAAGTTACCCCCAACAGGAACCCAAATACCATAGCGTGGTTCTGACATTTTTGCCTCCAAATTAAATGGGGACTGAGGAGATAATACCTTCGCCAAAACAAGAGTATGAAGAGAGAGGGCGTTCTGTAGTAGAGTTGTTGTCTTCCCAAACGACAACTCAAAAACTACAATTTTGCCCATGTTCGACATCCTATCACTCTTACAATGCCTGCTACCACAGATAAACGCTACAACAATGCGGCAGTTGAACCAAATAATCTTGGCTATGTTAGCAATGAACGGCCGAGTAACTATGTTAGGAATATCACGAAGATTTTATGAACCTGGGACAAACTGCTGTGACTAATGCTGCTAATCTAGCATTCTTCATGGTTAATTTATCCCACCATCTTCTCGCTGATTTTCGTCACCACAATCCCGGTTCCGGCATTATTGACCTTAAGGCTCACTACCGTGGTTTTCGATATGTTAATGAAATCTTAAAAATGCTTCCGGAAATGCCTGAGCCTATTTTATTAAATCAGATTTTTGCCAAGCTTACTTCTTTGGGACGTATTCATGCCGTTTCTACGGGCTTTAAAGCCTCGTAAATTGGCAATGGTATTGAAATAAGCAATAGTAACCTGAGTTCGGGATAAGAAATCCTCAAAAGCCTTGAATTATCGTTGTCCGGTCTAAAGCTCTGTTTTCATCTATTGTCAATAAGGCATATTGCTGAGATTAGTTTCATTTGTGAACCTTATTGACAAAATGATTCCACTTTTATCCCTGCTTTGATCAATTCCAGTTTTATTCAATCCTGACAGAATAAGCTTTTTAGCTTCTGGCTTAACCCGAACTCAGGTAATAGTAATCTTTGCTCTAACCACCCCTATCCGCTAAACTCAGAAATGCTGCGTTATTCCTCATCATGTCCGATTCCCAAACTGTTAGTGCTGCTGTTGCCAAACTCTACAATACCTACCCCTTTCCGCCGGAAGCCCTGTTGGATGAACCACCTCCAGGCTACAACTGGCGCTGGAATTGGCTAGCTGCTCATAACTTCTGCACAGGTCAAAAACCCCAAAGGCAAGATATTCGGATTTTAGATGCAGGTTGCGGTACGGGTGTGGGTACAGAATACTTGGTTCACCTCAATCCTCAAGCTTCGGTTGTGGGAATTGATCTCAGTACTGGCGCTTTAGCTGTAGCCAAAGAACGTTGTCAGCGTTCAGGCGCTAACCGCGTTGAATTTCATCACCTCAGTTTGTTTGATGTAGAACAGTTACCGGGTGAGTTTGATTTAATTAACTGTGTTGGCGTTTTGCATCATACTCCCGATCCCATTCGCGGTATTCAAGCTTTGGCGAAGAAGTTAGCCCCAGGCGGCTTAATGCACATTTTTGTGTATGGGGAATTGGGGCGTTGGGAAATTCAACTCATGCAAAAAGCGATCGCACTTCTTCAAGGTGACAAAAAAGGCGACTACCGCGATGGTGTCCAAGTCGGGCGACAAATATTTGCTTCTCTACCAGAAAATAACCGAATTGTCAAATACGATAAACAACGTTGGTCGCTAGAAAACAACAAGGATGAATACTTTGCTGATATGTACGTTCATCCTCAAGAAATTGACTACAACATTGAAACGCTATTTGAATTAATCGATGCTTCGGGATTGGAATTTATTGGTTTCTCGAATCCGAGTTTCTGGGATTTAGAGAGACTTTTGGGTAAAGCACCAGAGTTAGTAGAACGGGCAAAAGAATTGAGCGATCGCCAGCTTTATCGCCTGATAGAATTATTAGACCCAGAAGTGACTCATTACGAGTTTTTCCTCGGTCGTCCTCCCTTAATCAAAGCTGACTGGTCGGAAGATAAGACCCTACTGGCAGCGATTCCCGAACTGAATCCTTGTCTTGAGGGATTTCCCAGTCAATGTTTCTTTAATTACGATTACCAAATTGTTAATTTGTCTGTAGCAGAGTTTGAGTTTATGCAAAGATGCGATCAAAACTCCACAGTTGCAGAGATATTGACAAATGTAGAACTGGGATTGGATGGGGTAAGAACGCTCCTGCAACAGCAGTTGATTTTATTGACACCTGCTTAAAGAATTAAAGTAGAAAATATCATTGTGGGATGGGCTTTTCGGCTATCCCACAATGAGATATTTATCCTACAACAGCCGAACTTGCCACCTTCTCTTGTCTTTGGGAAGGCGGACGCATTCCCAAACCAAGTAAATTCAGCATTTCTCGGTCAGTATCGTAATCTGGACAGGGAGTTGTCACCGTCAACATCTTGTTGTCGTCGCTAGAAAAGATAGAATTGGCTCCTGCCATAAAGCAGAAAGCTTGCTCAACTTGAGAAAGTCTCGCCCTTCCAGCACTAAGACGCACATCGGAAGCTGGCATTAAAATCCTGGCTGTGGCAATCATCCGCACGATATCCCAAATGGGGACATCAGGCTGATTTTCTAAGGGTGTTCCCGGTACTTGTGAAAGAATATTAATTGGCACGGATTCTGGATGGGGATGTAAGTTTGCCAGAGTTTGTAACATCCCAACCCGGTCATCGACAGTTTCGCCTAAGCCCAGGATACCGCCGGAACAAACAGTAACATTTGTCTGACGGACATTCTCAATTGTGTTCAAGCGATCGCTATATGTTCTCGTGGTAATAATTGTGCTGTAATATTCCTGCGAGGTATCTAAGTTATGGTTGTAGGCGTAAAGTCCTGCTTCTGACAATTTTCTAGCTTGATTTGCCGTCAACATACCCAGAGTGCAGCACACTTCTAAACCCATTGCAGTCACATCCTTGACCATTTCCAGGACTTCCTCAAATTGTGAGTTATCCCGGACTTCGCGCCAAGCAGCACCCATACAAATGCGACTAACACCAGTTTCTTTAGCTTTTTGGGCGATGTTAACTACCGTTTCCTTTTCTAGGAGTGCTTGCGCCTTTACCTCTGTTTTATAGCGGGAAGATTGGGCGCAGTAGCTACAATCTTCTGGACACCCTCCGGTTTTGATAGATATAAGCTTACAAACTTGTATTTTTGTTGGGTCATGATATTGGCGATGCACGCTAGCAGCTTGATAAATAAGCTCTAGCAATGGCGTGTTGTATATCGCCCGAATCTCTAATTCCTGCCAATCGTAGCGTATTCCCACCACATCACTATCCTTCTTGTAGACTGGGTTAAATCTTAAGCTGTCTTTTGCTTAAATCTGCTGCGGTACAGCCTTTGGGCAAAGCTATTTTATCGAAGTTGTACCCTGGACTGTGCTTTATCACCCATTGGCTCTCAATCGTTCCGCTCTAGATATTAGACATCAGCTTATCAAGATTTTGGTTGAATGGCAGATTAAGAGCAAAAATACTCACTCTGTCTTTTGTTTTTGTAAAGGGCATTGGGCATTTATACTTCTCGGCTAAAGGGAAAAGGGGAAAGGGAAAAGAAAAAACCTTTAACCCAAACCCAGTAACCTTTTCCCAAAACCCGATTCCGAATTAAAAATGCGTAACCGAGAAGTATTGCATTGAGCATTAAGAACTTGTACTGAGCTTTGCTGTTGGCGTGGTAAGAAAGCTTTATCGTTCGCGCAGCGTCTCGTAGAGAAGTGTAGCCTCTCATAAAGAAGTTTTAGACATTAGCAAGACTTATGTAACTGGCGTGCGAATTATATTCCCCCTAGCTGCTAAACCACAGGTTATGAGAGAATTTATAAAATTTAGAGAATGTTTTGGGAAGAGATCCCGCCGATTGAGTAATTTATGATATCAGAACTGCCAATAATTGCAAGCGATCGCCTATTATTACGAGCAGCGATCCATGAAGATATACCCCAAATTCTCAAATACTTCATTGGTAACAAAACTTATCTCACTCCATTTTACCCTCTTTGGGCTGATGGTTTTTTCACTGAAGAATATTGGCAATATCAAATAGAGAATAGTTTTCTAGAATTTATCAATGGGCAATCGTTAAAATTATTTATTTTTCCCAAAAGAAATCCTACTGTAGTTATTGGAACGGTCAATTTTAGTAATTTTGTCCGAGGAGCCGCTCATTTTTGCTATGTGGGATATAGCCTTGCTGAAAATCAACAAGGTAAAGGATATATGACAGAGGGTTTAAAATCTGCAACTCAATATCTATTTGAAGAGTTAAATTTTCACCGCATTATGGCTAATTATATGCCTCACAATCGGCGCAGTGGTAATGTACTCAAAAGACTCGGTTTTGTCGTTGAAGGATACGCTAGAGACTATTTATTAATTAATGGGCAATGGGAAGATCATATTTTGACAAGTCTTACAAATCCTTATTGGAAAGAACCTAAAATTTAAACAAGCTGAGGATTATTGTCAATATTATTTATTTAACTTATCTATTAAAACTGCTTTTAAATCAGTTTATTTATAATTCATAATTATTAACCTTCTTAGTCAATTTATACAAATAAGTCGTTCTTAAATTACACTCAAATACTCATTTGGAATATTTGAGCAATACCCCTCTTACAGCTATTCGCAATACTATCATATCTATATGAGAATGAATTTAATATATCAGTTGTAACCTCTACAAATTCATAGTAAATTCATCATAAATACACAACAACTCCACAGGCAAATGCAATAGTAATATTTGTTCGCTAACTAGCTGAGTTACTAAAGTTAGCTTTAGCCGATGTGTCCAATTTTCTTAAACAGTTGAGGAGTTTTTTAAAATGCTCATTAATTCTATAAAGCGCTTATCTGTCTTTTCTACTATCTTCGCTTTTGCTACCGTCTTAAACGGAGTTGTTTTAGCAGCACCAGGCCCAAATCCCAGCACTACACCAGCCTTAAAAACTCAGACTAGTGCTGCATCACACCAGCCTATCAAACTCACACAGCAACAGCGTCTACAAATCCAAGCGGCTCGCCAGCAAAGAGACAAGGATATTGAGGCTCTATTAAACCCGTCCCAAGATACTAAATTTAAAGCAGCACTGCAATCCCGTCAGAGAATCAGAATAGTGTTAAAATCTTTGGATCTGAATCCAGATCAACAGAAACAGGTTCAATCAATTTTGCAAGCTTATAACCTGCAAGTGAAAAAAATTCTAGCTTCACAGGTATCACAAACAACATCTAAGTAGGGGCGCAAGCCCTTGCGCCCTTACCACATGGTCTATTTACCTGAAAATAGCTGTAAGTTTAAGTTTCAGAAGACTGGCAGATTTTATCCAAACTTCGGTTGAGCCAGTCTTATTTTTTTATATGCAAAACTTTATCAAAACAGAAGTCAGGAGTCAGGAGTCAGAAACCAAAATTCAGTTGGTTATTTTGTGCGCCTGCCAGATTTTAGATATGGATCGCTTTTTGCGTCTATGCTGATGATGCTGAAGCCAGAGGTAGTATTAAAGGAAGAATGAATTAGCTTTGCTCGTAATGACTCTGGCTGAAACTCCAAACGACAAGAATTCTAGCAATCCTTTTCTCACCCTCAACTACGAAACCGCCTTAGAATCTCTAGGTGGCGACTACTACGATGAGGTTGCAGCGGCAGAATTTCCTCAACACCTCCTGCGTTGGCGTAACGATGAACTATTACCCCGTTTCGGTCTAGACCCCCAAGTAGTCAAAGACGAAGATTTCATCGCAGCCTTTGGCCAATTTCAGGGACGCAAACCGTTGTTAGCACTGCGTTACCACGGCTACCAATTTGGTGAATATAACGGACAGTTGGGTGATGGTAGAGGCTTTCTCTACGGGCAAGTACGCGCCAATGATGGCGAATTATACGATTTTGGCACTAAAGGTTCTGGGAGAACGCCCTACTCCCGTGGTGGCGATGGTATGCTCACGCTTAAAGGTGGGGTGCGGGAAGTTCTGGCTGCGGAAGCACTGCACTACTTGGGTGTACGTACCTCGCGCTGTCTGAGCATGATTGAAACAGGTTTACCACTCTGGCGGGGCGATGAACCTTCACCTACCCGTTCATCTGTGATGGTTAGGATGAGCAGTTCGCATATTCGGTTTGGCACTTTTGAGCGACTGCACTATTTCCAGCGTCCAGATTTAACTAAGAAGTTATTAGACCACGTAATTGAGCAGTATTATCGACACTTAAGTACTGAACAAGATAAATATGGCTTGTTTTACGCCGAATTAGTTAAACGGGTTGCACAACTAGTAGCGCAGTGGATGGCGGCTGGCTTTTGTCATGCAGTCCTGAATACTGACAATATGTCGATTACGGGAGAAAGCTTTGATTATGGGCCTTATGCATTTATCCCTACTTATGACCCATACTTTATAGCTGCATATTTTGACTATTCTGGACGCTACTGTTACAGTAATCAACCAATTATTTGCAAGCTGAATTTAGAAATGCTCCAGGAACCTTTAAAGGCGATTATTAATAAAGGCGATATGGAGACTAGTTTAGCTAGGTTTGATGAATATTATCAAGCTGAATATAGTTCTTTGATGTTGAAAAAGTTGGGTTTTGTAGAGTTGCAACATCCACAAGCTAAAGAACTCTTAAATCTCACGATTGAATTCTTGAAAGCGAGCCAAGTTGGTTATCACCAATTCTTCTATGAGATGGCTCGCACTTTTTCATCTAAATGGCGAGATGAACCAGGTTTTGTAATGAATAGTTCAGATATTGTACCAGTACCGGGCGCATCAGCAATTTTTGATGATTGGTGCATAGCATACCACAAAATCTTGAATGATTTTGATAGCGATCGCACTGATATAATTGCTCAAACTCTAGCTGTTAATAACCCCAAAACTGTATTATTAAGACCTGTGATTGAATCGATTTGGGAAGCAATTGCTCAGGAAGATAATTGGCAACCTTTTTATGACTTAATCAAGGCAATTCAGTCTAGAAGGTAGTCAATTTCCAGCTACTTTCTTTTTAAGATAGTACTTCTCATTTGTATGCAATACACTCTGACCTCTCTCCTTTTAGGAGAGAGGCTTTGAGACTTACTCCCCAACGCTAGCAGGGAAGGGGCTGGGGGTTAGGTCTGTATTCCATACAATTGAGAACCGCTATATTATGACTTTTTGTGCTTGGTGAGTGGTAAGCTGTTCCAGCTTTAATTTGCATAATTAGGGCGGGAAAGATGCCATTGGTGTCAAGTTAAGAAAATTAGAGTCTTGTCAAGTGGGTAAAATTCAATGGTTAAACTCAAAACAGTGGTGTTGATTTGAGTCA
>NZ_JBALDN010000106.1:0-35216 GCF_036917375.1 Nostoc sp. | reverse complement strand
TAATGAAAAATCTTTGAGATGCTCCACACGCTGATTTTCATTCTTGGGACAATGCTTACTTTACAAGATTTTCAGCCTTAACTGAACCGTATTGAACCATAAATAGGTGGATGCGCTTGTCCACCAAGTACAGCATCATATTCTTTAGGTTGATTCTGATTCTCTGCCATTGCATTTTTACCAGTCTACTATTAGTAGTATTCCCATATTTTTTAAACGAACCGTCAAGAGCGCCAAGGGAAGATTATTTGAGTTTAGCGATCGCTCCCCTCTCAACTAACATTTTCCCCGTCAATAAATCCTTTACCGTCACTACTAATACCCGTTGTTCATTGACTTCAAATTGTGCCTGTATTCGGTCTATTCCTGTTTGTCCAGGTGGTTCGATATGAGCGACACATACTTGTTGATGATGAGTTTCCAAAGAGCGATAACTATCTTGTTTGACTAATTGGCTGCTCGTCATCCTTCCTTGAGTATCGTAATAAACTTCCGCTTGGGAAACCTCTGCTACTTCCCCAATATCGAGGCGAATTTCTCGCTGTCCCTCTGTGGCGACTTGCAGAGTTAAAGCTTCAGAACGCGCCCCTGGATATTTTGCCCCTTTTTCAATTAAAGTTAAATAAGAATAACTTTTGCTGTGGGGTTCCCAAAGACGAATCGCATAACTGTGGCGCAGGTAATCATCAACTGCTGCCATTTCACTTAAAGCTAATGCGCCATGTGCGACTGCTTCAAAAGGTTTGTCTAACTTTACCTTTTGTCGTCCAAAATAGGAAATTACCAGTTGTTGCACGGCGGGAATTTGACAAGTACCACCTACTAATAAAACCTGTTCAATTGTAGATTTGCTGATACCTTTAGCAAGTGCGATCGCTAATACTTCATCTATCGCCTGTCTTAGCTGTTCTAATAATTGTTGATTTTCTAAAATTTCGCCTAATTCGTCCCGATGCAATTGTAATTCATGGGACATAAAATTTTCGTCATCAAACCAACTTTCTTTCGCCTCATCTGTTGTTGAAAGTTGAATTTTTACCCTTTCTGCTACTTCCAGCAGATTCATAAAGCCGATTTCTCCAACTTCAGCACGGGAGGAACCGATTTTTTGCAGGTAATGTTCGACAATCCATGTATCAATATCTACGCCGCCAATAAAAGCATCAGATTTAGCGATAACTTCCGCACGCACTACTTGCTGTTCAGATTCAGCGCTGACAGTTCGTACTAAACTTAAATCTAGAGTACCGCCGCCAAAATCAACCACCAAAACCACAGCACCAGGATGCTTGACAGCATAACCAAGGGCTGCTGCGGTAGATTCATCAACAATTTGCACTGCGGGAATATTTAACTTGTCGCCCAAATTGCGGAACCAGTCAAGATATCGCTCAAATGCACCGACGGGAACTGTGAAAATAACGCTACTGGGTTGTAATTGCTGTTCAACCTGTTGCCAAATTTCCTTAAGAAACAGTTCCGAAACCACCTCAGCACTGTAACTATTACCATCCAACTGTCGCGGAGGTGGGACAAAATCTGCTGCCAAATCGCGTTTGAAAGCTCTAAAACAGCGTTCCGGCTGGGCAAACCCCAAGCGTTTGGCGCGTACAGATTCACCAAAAGAAATGCGATCGCGCCCTTCCACAAATACTAAACTGGGTACAACGCTAACTTGCTCCGCCCCGATTTCAAAGCGGCGCGACATCGAATCAAATCTCAATGTCCGTGGTTTTTGCGTAATCAAATCAGTAGTACAAACAACAGTATTGCTTGTACCAAAATCAATTATTACTGTAGTCATTTGTTATTAGTCATTAGTCATTAGGCACTTGTACTGAGCGACTTGCCTTGAGCGGAGTCGAAAGGAGCCGAAGTATTGGGCATTGGGCATGGGGCATTGGGCATGGAGAATTGGGTAATAATTAATAGTTCTTCTTCCCCTGCTCCCCCTGCCTCCCCTGCCTCCCCTGCCTCCTCATCCCCCTCACCTCCCCCCTCCCGGTAAAGTGCGACTAACTTTCGCAGGGACAAGAATTCTTCCTTGATGCTGATAACCGACAAATCGGATGTAAACTAACTCATCTTCAGTAATATCAGCAGTGTCTGGTTGATGAATTTGCGGATTGTAAGGTACTTGTTCCCAAGGTTTGCCTATCTGTTCGTAACCCCATTTATAGAGGAGATTATCTAAAGAGGTAAACATCGAAAGCAGATTTTTCGCAGGCAATTCTGGTTTAACGCGCACCATCTGATGGATGCTGGGATAGTTTGTTAACAATGTCTGCAATTGCTCAAATGTCGAAGAACGTATTTCGTCTGTCAGTTCAAGACGCTGCTGCTGCAATTCCTCATGCAGTCGCAAGCCTTCCTGATGCAGTGCTGTTTTCTCCGAAAGAAGCTGGTGTAACTTTTGCTCTAAATCTAAGTAATTTTGACGCGTTGCTTTTAATTCAGCCTCTAGCAATTCAATTTGCGATAGCGCCAATTCTAACTTCTTAGTTTCCAAGTCTGCTTTGGCAGCGATCGCAGCACTAATTGCTGGGATAATCAAAAGTAACGCTAAAAATCCTATTGCTATAACTAAAACACTTTCTAGAGAAAACATCCCCATTCCTTGGATGTCTAACAGGTTATCTGCAATCATCTACCTCCCTCCTATTTTTGCTTGAGGGACTGTTGTTCTGTTCCTGTCAGATTGTCGTCTCCCTCATAATATTCAGGAAGCAGTTCTTGAGTTTCTACCTCTCCCAAAGCGTTTTCTATTTCAGATGTTGTGCTTGTACAAGCTGCACCAGAAGCACCAATGACTGTTTCGGTAATTTTACCATCTTTGCCAATGCGATATTCAACTTTCTGATACTCTGCCATAAGTATAGTTTTTTGATTTTTTCAGGGTGTTAGAAATGCCACAATCATCTCTATGTTCTACTAAATTTCCGTCAACGGCAATTATTCATTAATGTATGCGTATTACCCATTTTTGGGAATTCTAATAAAGAATCAGAAGGGAAAGCACCATGACAGACAACCAAAATAAACCCAGAGATTATGATGCAGTGTTGGGAGGACAATCTCCACTTCCTGTGGATGGAGTAGTTTTAGGAGGAATTGAGGGAGTTAAACGTTGTTTATCAAATCCTGTTACTCAAGTGCGGATTGCTGCACTTAGCGAAGCCTTGAAATATGGCGATGCTGGGTTGGATGTTTTGATTCAAGGATTGCAAGATAAATCGAGGTTGGTGCAGCGTTTTGCTTATCGACTATTAAAGCCAAGAGTAGAAGCGCAAGTTATACAAGCATTGCAAATATATAAACCTTGGGACTTGGAAGAAAGAATTGATAAGTATTATGTGTATAAAGCTACTCAATTTGCTAATCGGCAAGTTGTAGATTTCAATCCAAACATAAGTATTATAAAACCCGTTAACAAGGCTTACTCCTTTAGATGCGGTGATTATGAATATTATGATTATGACGAAAATTTACCAAGTCAACTTGGTAGACTTGTGCAAGAAACTAATGAAGAAAATTTACCGAGTCAACTTAGTAGACTTCTGCAAGAACCTAATGCCGACAAATTAGAAGCTTTAGTTTTCGGGTTGTGGGCGCAACCTTATGAAAGCGATTCAAGTAGTATTGTCCAAGCTTTAGTTGATGCTAAACAACGTTTAACTAATCTCAAAGCTGTTTTTATCGGTAATATTGCTCCTGATGAATGCGAAATTTCTTGGATTCAACAAAGTGATACAAGTCCGATTTTACAAGCATATCCCAAACTCGAAATTTTGCAAGTTCGTGGAGGGGATGGTTTACAATTTAGTCCGCCGATACGACACGATCGCCTCAAAGCATTAATTGTGGAAACTGGAGGATTAAGTCGAGATACTGTTGCCCAAATTTGTCAGATGAATCTGCGGGCATTGGAACATTTAGAATTATGGTTTGGTAGTGAAGATTACGGTGGAAACTGTTGGATTGAAGATATACATCCGATTCTTTTTGAAGAAAAGTTTCCCAACTTAACTTATTTAGGATTACGCAATAGCCAATTTACCGATGAAATAGTCAGCGTTATTGTAAGTTCTCCAGTTATTGACTATATCAGCGTACTTGACCTTTCAATGGGAACCCTGAGTGATGCTGGCGCAGAAGAATTGCTAAATTGTTCGGCTATAAATAATCTTGATATTCTCAATATTTCAGAAAACTTCTTATCTCAGGCAATGATTGAAAAATTTTCTGAGTTGGATGTGCGTGTTTTGGCAAATAATCAGAAAAAAGAAGATAACGTTAGCTATATTCATAGTCGCTATTGTTCTGTTTCCGAGTAATTTATAGATAGATGGATTATGTCTAGTTTTAAATATGAAAAATTTCGAGGAGAAGCTCTCTTAGAAAAGGTTGAAACTTTATTACATCTGCCTCATAGTGAGCGAACGAAAGAATGTGGTTATTATAATATAATTCAAAGTAATGGACGACAAAAAATACAACTGAATACTGCGGAATTTTATGATGCTATTTTAGCAGCGAGAAAAGAGCGATCGCTGCTTTCTCACAATCAACCCCAAGAATTTGATGCTATCTTAGGCGGTAATACTCCATCTCCTATGACAAGTGCAGTATTAGGAGGGTTTGAAGGAGTTCAAAATCGTCTGAAAAGTGCGATTACAGAAACACGAGTTGCAGCAATTTATCAAGCATTAAATTACGGAACCCCAGGTTTAGATTTAGTAATTGCTGGTTTACAGGATTCCTCTGGACAGGTGCGAAGTCATGCCTATAAATTATTGCAGAACAGGTCAGATTTAAAAACAAAGCACGCATTGTCAAACTTTGATAGATTGCAGTTGTTTACTAAATTACAAGATTGGCATGATAAATTCAACCCTAAATTAGGTATGAGGAATTCATCTGAAAATACCTGTGTTTTACAAAATATTGAACAGGTTGAATCATTAATACAATCTCCAAAAATTAACAAGATAAAAGTATTAATATCTCAACTTACTTCTGCACAATTTGGTTATGATAAGAAATTTAAGTATATTGTTGATGTTTTGTTTGATATTCATGAATATTTAAGCGAGTTAAAGGCTGTATGGGTTGACAATAATATCTCACAAAGTCCTGTTGGTGATATTACCGCTATTCTAAAAGCTTACCCTCATCTAGAATTCCTAGAAATCCGTAATGGTTATCATTTAGAACTTAGCCCGATAAGACATGACCATCTTAAAACATTGATTGTTGATGGATATTTTAATAGTGGAATATTGCAGCAGATATATAAACTAGAATTACCTGCTTTAGAATATCTTGATTTAGGTTTCTTCAAAAGCCCTAACAATAATCTACCCAATGCTACTGAAGTAGCACCTATGTTTTCAGGTAACTTTTTTCCTAATTTAAAATACTTAGGATTCCGAGGAGGTAGAAATTATAACAAAATTGCTACTGCACTTACACGTTCAGCCTTAGTTCATCGCTTAATTGGACTTGATTTGTCAGATGGAAATTTAGGCGATAAAGGAGCAGAAGTTTTATTGAATTCTTCGGCTATAAATCGCTTACAAATTCTAAATGTAAGTCAGAATTGTTTAACTAAAGATATGGTTCAAAAGTTATCTAAACTTAAGTGCAAAGTAAATGCTAAGTCACAAAAATATTACCATCGTTATTCTCCAACTTGGGAATAACATGAGTTAAATTAATTGCAGATTCTCAGTTTAGCGATCGCTATTACTCAGTCTGGGAATAAAATAATACAAGATTATCTAAGATGAACAACAATCCAAATCAACCCAGAGAATTTGACGCTGTACTTGGTGGAGAAGTACCACCACCAGTTAGCGGTGTAGTATTAGGAGGAATTGAAGGCGTAAAAAATCGGTTGAAAAGCCCTGAAGCTAGAGAAAGAGCATCTGCATTGATTGATGCTTTACGATATCAAGAAGAAGGCTTTGAATTAGTAATTGAAGCATTGAAAGACTCTTCAGATAAAGTGCAGATGTTTGCTGCTCGTCTCCTACGAAATAAAGGTGGAGAAAAGGGTAAAGAAGCTTTATTGAGACATAATCCTCAGCAATGTTTTACTATGCTAGAAGATTGGCAATTTGAAACTTTTTATCCAAATATTGGAATCACTTCTGCAATTAGTACAGCTTACAATGTTAACCTCTATCGTGAGGAGCCAAATCCTCGTGGAGAATTTCGTGTAGTTGAAGATTTTAATCTAGATGATCTTCAAGTATTCCTCAATGATATCCAAGTCAGTGAAGTTGAAGCTTTAGCTTGTTGGATGCCTGATAAAATTTACTTAGAAATATATCACCAAGAGTGTCTGACACTCATAAATATGCTTTGTAAAGCTAGTCAAAGGTTAACAAATTTAAAAGCTTTATTCATTGGCGATCGCCGTCAACATGAATATAAAAAATCACGTATTTATTTAAGTGATATTATTTCTATTTTAGAGAATTTTCCCAAATTAGAAGTGCTGAAAATACACGGAAACCCTCATAATAATCTCTTTTCAAAAAAAATCTACCATCCATCTTTAAAAACTTTAATCTTAGAAACAGCAGATAACTATGCTCGCGCATTAGCACAAGTATGTACTCTGGAATTGCCATCACTCGAATATCTGGAATTATGGGGAGGACGCTGTAGATACTCACATTTTGATTTTTTTGAGACACTATTTTCAGGTGAATTACTTCCTAATTTATCTTATCTTGGTCTACCAAGCTTTGAAAATACTGACGTGCTTGTAGAAGCTTTAGTACAATCTCCAATTATTGAACGTCTAGCAATGCTTGATATATCGATGGGAACTTTAACGGATAAGGGTGCAGAAAATTTGCTAAATTGTCCAAGTGTAAATCGGCTTCATACACTCAATATTTCTAAAAACTGTATATCACCACAGATAATTCAACAATTGTCTCAACTTGATTGTCGATTAATTGCAAATTCGCAGGAAGAAAACTATCGTCGAGGAGAAGCAGGTTCACGTTATTGGGCATTACACGAATAAAGAATATATTAGATAATGCTAAATTTCATCCTCATCGCCAACCCCGAAAACCGCCGTGTCGGTTTCCTCCAAGAAGCGATCGCCCATTTCAACTTACCACCAGCTACCGTAGTAGATTACGCCGACTTAATAGCAGGAAAACAAACCCTGGAACAATTCAATACACCCAATACTATTATCCGCTTTGACTCTCCAGAAAAAAACTTTGATGTCGATAAAGCCATCATCGCAGAAGGGAGTAGGGAAATTTTTTCTACTTCCAGTCATCAACATATCAGTGCAGAAGCCGCGACAAAATTAGAATTTGACAAAGGACTCATCCTCTATCCGCGACAGTGGTATTTAGGCTGGCGGTATCTGTTGCAAAAATGGGAAACACAACTTACTCCCCTCATCGCTTGCGGGGAGGCGTACTTCATGAACCATCCCCAAGACATCGCTGTGATGTTTGACAAACCAGCTTGTCACGAAAGATTCAGCCGTCATAATATCCCCGTTCCGCGATCGCTAGGTAAAATTCACAACTACGATAATTTACGCGAACAAATGCAAATGCAGGGAATAGAACGAGTATTCGTCAAACTTTCCCACGGTTCCGCCGCTTCTGGAGTCGTTGCTTACCGCGCAAATTCGCGTTTTGAATCAGCCATAACTACTGTGGAACGAGTGCGAGAAAATGGGCAAACTCTGCTTTACAACTCCCGGAAAATTAGGCACTACACTTACCGCGAAGAAATCGCCGATATCATCAACATCTTGACAGCAGAAGGCGTACAAGTTGAAGAATGGCTACCCAAAGCACATTTGCAAGAATGCGGTTTTGATGTGCGTGTGGTGGTTATTAATGGCGAAGCACAGCATATCGTTGTTCGCCTTGGTAAAAGTCCGATGACAAATTTGCATTTGGGGAATGAACGGGGAAATACTGAGGAATTTTTAGCAAAAGTTGGTGTAGAAAATTGGGAGATCATGAAGCGAACTTGCGAACAAGCAGCAGCGTTATTTCCTAATAGTTTATACTGCGGAGTTGATTTACTGATTTTACCCGATTGGAAAACTCATGCAATTTTAGAGATTAATGCTTTTGGTGATTTATTACCGGGTATTTTGTGGAATGGGATGGATACTTACACAAGTGAAGTTAAAGCGATTTTGGCAAGATAAATGTAGGCTGCGACTATAAATTAGGATTAACCAAAATGAACAACAATTCAAATCAACCGGGAGAATTTGACGCAGTACTTGGTGGAGAAGTGCCACCTCCTGTTAGCGGTGTAGTATTAGGAGGAATTGAAGGAGTTAAAAATCGGTTGAAAAGTTCGATTTTTGAAGTGCAAATTGCTGCACTTTCTGAAGCGTTGAATTACGGAGATGCGGGTTTAAATTTAGTGATTGAAGCGTTGAAAAATTCTTCACCCCAGGTAAAGCGTATCGTGGCAATGTTCTTAAAAGAAAGGGGAGGAGAAAAGGGAAAGCAAGCATTATTGGCTGTTAACCCTTGGTTATTTTTTACAAAAATAGATGATTACAATTTTGAAGAATTTAAACCTAATGTTGGGATTACATCTTGGTTTAATACTGTTTATGCAGTGAATTTTAAAGGTTTAAATTTGCTATTAAAAGATTTAAAAATAAATAAAATTGAAGCTTTAATTTGCGAAATATGGGGTTATTACAATAACTACGATACATATTTTTTTAGTTTTATAAATACGATTTTTGATAATTATAAATTATTACATAACCTTAAAGCTTTATTTATAGGAGATAGTGAAAACCATCCATTTATGAGTTCTCACTTAGAATTAGGCGATGTTACACCTATATTAACAGCTTTTCCTAAATTGGAAGTACTACAAGTAAGAGGTGGTTGGGGTTTACATATAAAACCTATAAAACACGAATATTTAAAAACTTTAATTGTTGAAACAGGTTTAATGTTTATCGACTCTGATACTGTTAAGCAAATTTGTCAGCTTGATTTACCAGCACTGGAATATCTTGAATTATGGCTTGGCGGTTGTCAAAGATATGGATCGGATATTGGAACAAAACTTTTATTACCCATTATCTCAGGAGAGTTATTCCCAAATTTGAAATATTTGGGGCTAAGAAGTAGCGATTATTCTGACAATATTGCTATGTGCTTAACAGAATTACCAACAATTATCGACCGTCTTGCAATACTTGACCTTTCGATGGGAACTTTGACTGATGAAGGTGCTAAAGCTTTACTGAATTTTCCCTCTATTAATCAGCTTCATACCCTTGATGTTTCAAGGAATTATCTCTCTACAAATATGATTGAAGAATTATCTCAACTAGATTGTCAAGTAATTACAAATCCACAGGCTAAGGACGAAAACGAGGAATCTGAATTTAGCAATCGCTATATCTGTTTATATGAATAAATAATACATTAGATAAAGTAGTTTTTAATTTTTGATGGTGCGTTACGCTAATGCGATAACACACCCTACTGGCGTGACTATAAATAGAGCATAATTTTTATTGCCATGTTCAATATGAATCAAATTGTCGGAACTCATGACATCTTATTTATTACCTTAGACACATTACGTTACGACGTAGCTAAAAACCTACTTGCACAAGAATGCACTCCAAACTTAGCAAAAGTACTCCCTAACACAGGTTGGGAAGAACGCCATTCACCCGGAAACTTTACCTATGCTTCTCATCATGCGTTTTTCGCAGGCTTTTTACCCACACCTGTAACGCCTGGAATTCACCCCCGTCTTTTTGCTTTGGGATTTGAAGGAAGTACCTCGACAACTGATACAACTTGTGTGTTAGATAGCTCAAATATTGTTAATGGATTAGCTGCTAAAGGATATCATACAGTTTGCATTGGTGGAGTTGGTTTTTTCAACAAACGCAACCCTTTAGGTAATGTAATTCCCTCAATGTTTGCTGAAAGTTATTGGAGTCCAGAATTAGGTGTTACTAACCCCGAATCTACAGAAAATCAGGTAAATCTTGCACGAAAAATTTTAGAAAAAACGTCGAATAATCAACGTATATTTTTATTTATAAATATTTCGGCTTTGCATCAACCAAATTATTTCTATCTTCCCGATGCCAAAGATAAAATCGATACTATTGAATCTCACGCCGCAGCTTTGGAATATGTCGATCGCCAATTAGCTAAACTCTGGAATATTATACGACAAAGGCATTCTACTTTTTGCATTCTTTGTTCCGACCACGGGACAACTTATGGTGAAGATGGTTACACTGGACATCGACTCAGCCATCCTGTGGTTTGGACTGTTCCCTATGCAGAGTTTGTTTTATGAAAACTCACGCACAAGCGCAGAGTTATTCTTGGCGTGAAACTTAAAGCAAATTCTTAACTTGTCACGAAAATACTTGAAATTCTATGCTGACAATCCAAAATCTTAAATCGAAAATTGCCCAGTCTCCTTATCAAGCATACGTCTATTCTTACCCCCACAAAACAGCTTACCGTCCCATCTCCCCACCTGTGTATCTTCCAGAACTTTGGGCGCAGCAAGATAGACAAGCGCTGTTTCTCTACATACATATACCGTTTTGTGAAATGCGTTGTGGGTTCTGCAATCTGTTTACCACAGTCAGCCACAATGAAGATTTTATGAGTCAATATGTCCGCACGTTACAGCGACAGGCGCAACGGATGAAAGCGGTGTTGGGTAATGCGTCATTTGCTAGGTTCGCTATTGGTGGCGGAACTCCGACTCAGTTACCCATTCAGCATCTCGAAACTATTCTCAATATTGCTGAAAGTACGATGGGTGCAAAGTTACAGGAAATTCCCATTTCTGTGGAAGTTTCGCCAGAAACCGCTACTGAGGATAAGTTAAAGTTGTTGCGATCGCACGCCGTCGATCGTGTTAGCATTGGTGTCCAAAGTTTCATCGATTCGGAAGTCTTAGCCACCCAGCGCCGTCAATCTACTACCCAAGTAGAAGCAACGCTGACAAGGATAAAAGAGATGGGATTTCCCACTCTGAACATTGATTTGATTTACGGTTTACCCGGACAAACAGTAAATAGTTGGTTGCAATCAATACAAGCTACTTTGGGTTTTCAACCAGAAGAAATTTATCTATATCCATTGTACGTGCGATCGCTCACAGGTTTGGGACGCACAGATCGAGAATGGGACGATATTCGTTTAGCTTGTTATCGGGAAGGGCGATCGCTATTATTGTCAGAAGGATATACGCAAGTTTCCATGCGGATGTTTCGACGCTTGGAAGAGGAACAATCTAGCAATCTTTCTCCCTCATCCCCCTCATCTCCCTCATCTTCCTCATCTCCTGTCTACTGCTGTCAAGCCGACGGGATGATTGGTTTAGGTTGTGGCGCACGTTCCTACACTAATACTTTGCACTACTCCAACGAATATGCAGTGGGAGCAAAGGGAATCAGCGAGATTTTACAAGCATATATTCAAACAGCAGATGAGTCATTTGACTACGCGCACTATGGTTTTCAACTAAATGCTGAAGAACAACGTCGGCGGTATATTTTGTTATCTTTGCTTTCCGATGAAGCATTGAATTGTGCTAGTTATCGTCAGCAATTTGGTAGTGAAGTATACGCTGATTTTCCAGAATTTTCAGAAATGCTTGCTTTGAATTTGGCGATAAAAGATGAGGATATTTTACAGTTAACTGAATTTGGCATTGAGCGTTCTGACACTATTGGCGCGTGGTTATTTTCTGAGAAAGTTCAGGAATTAATGCAGGATTATGAGTTGAAATAGTGGCGTTTCAAAAAGATTTGTAGAGAAGCGATTAATCACGTTTCTACGGATATTTACATTACATCTACCGTTGGAGAAAATATGACAAACAATCAAAATAAACCCAGAGAATTTGACGCAGTACTTGGCGGAGAAGCACCACCACCAGTACAAGGTGTTGTTTTAGGTGGGATTGAAGGTGTTAAACAACGCTTGGCAAGTTTTTTAGTTAAAGCCAGAATCGATGCTGTCAATGACGCATTAAAATATGGTGATGCAGGTTTAGATTTAGTAATCGCGGCTTTAAATGATGAGTCGTCACTAGTGCAACGTTCCGCCTATTTATTACTAAGAGAAAGAACAGAATCAGAAGTACAACAGGCTGTTAAAGCTTATAAAAGCTGGAGATTACCTGAGCGTTTAGAGTGGTATAGAGACAAACATATTAGTAAATTCGCTCATAAAAAAGTTGAAGATTTTGACCCAGCAATTGGAATTATAGACCCTAGTGGAATTGCTTATGCTGTAAGATGTGAAGAACGAGAACATGTAGAAGCTTTTAGAGAAAAACTGAATATATTAACTCAACATCCCAATGCCAGTAAAATTGAAGCTTTCGTAATTGGTATGTGGGATGCATATGACAATTACGATTCCACTGTTGTAGTTAATGCTTTAGTTGAGGCTAAAGACAAACTGAAAAAATTGAAGGCTATATTTATTGGTGATATAAAATATTCTGAATACATGATTTCTAGTATAGTGCAAAGTGATATCAGTCCTTTATTAAAAGCTTATCCTCAATTGGAAATCATCCAAATACGTGGAGGAGATGGTTTAGAATTCAGTCAGTTAAAACATGAAAGTTTAAAGGCGATTATCATTGAAAGTGGGGCATTAAATCGGCGAACCATAGCGCAAATTTGTGCTTTGGAATTACCAGCATTACAACATTTAGAATTATGGCTAGGGAGCAGTCTATATGGTGGTAATTCATCTGTTGACGATTTAATGCCAATTATTAGCGGTGAATTATTTCCTACTTTAAGTTATTTAGGGCTGCAAAATAGTGAATATTCTGATGATATTGCTCGTGCGCTAGTCAATACGCCTGCAATTAAGTTTCTCAATATTCTCGACTTAACAATGGGAACTCTTTCAGATGAAGGTGCAGAGGCTTTATTAAACTGCTCATATCTAAACAAACTCGATATTTTTAATGTTAATGATAATTTTTTATCTAATGAAATGATTGAGCGTTTATCCCAATTAGACTGTCAATTAATTTATGATTGGCAGAAGGAAGAAGATGGGTACTATAGAGGCCTTCGCTACTGTTCTATTGCTGAATAATTAAATTTAACAAAGGAAAATATGACAAACAATCAAAATCAGCCTGGAGAATTTGATGCGGTACTTGGAGGAGAAGCACCACCACCAGTACAAGGTGCTGTTTTAGGTGGGATTGAAGGTGTTAAAAGACGTTTATCAAGTTCCAATATTGAAGTTGGGATTGCAGGGGTAAGTGAAGCATTAAACTATGGTGATGCAGGGTTATATTTGCTAATTGAAGCTTTGAAAAATAAATCTAGGAAAGTTCAAAGAGCAGCATTGAAAATTTTAAAAGATATAGAAGACCCTCAAGTAGAATTAGCTTTAAAAAATTACAAATTTTGGAGGAATTTTGAGAAAGTCTACAGTATTCCTTGTGGTTATTCAACTACATTCGCTAACCGGAAAGTGATTGAATTTGATCCTACCACTAAGATTAGTGACACAGTTGATATAGCTTACGCTTTAAGGATTATCCCAGCAGAACGCTATGGAAAACCCGTTATGAGTAGTGTAGACAAGCTGCAAATATTGTTGCAAAGTCCTCTCGCTAATCAGATTGAAGCTTTGGTATTCGGATTGTGGTACACAAGTTCTTTAGAAGATTACACTTTCCGTCCTGTTATGGATGCATTACTTAATGCTCACGAACAACTTAGTAACATTAAAGCTTTATTTATAGGAGACGTTAATGATTATGAATTGGATTACTTGCCACTTGTATACAGTGATTTCAGTTATATTTTGTTAGCTTATCCCCAATTAGAAGTATTAAAGATTCGCTGCAATAGTTCTTCAAAGTATTACAAATACTTTACCGGGATGCAATTCAGTCCAGTTAGACATGAAACTTTAAAAGCAATTATTATTGAGGGTGAAATTCCCTATGGTGTAATTGATGAAATTTGCAAGCTAGAATTACCAGCCTTGGAGTATCTTGAATTATGGCTTGGCACATGTTCCTACATATATCCCTCTGTTTTTAAATCGGTCAGAAATTTTTCTCATATAATATTTCCAAACCTTAAATATTTAGGACTACGTAACTGTCTCTTATCAGATGATATTGCTTTTGCTATAGTAGATTCTCCAATTCTTGAAAATTTACTGGAACTAGACCTTTCAGTTGGAACATTAGGATATAAAGGTGCAGAATATTTACTTAATTGTTCATCTGTTGGTCAATTAGATACTCTTGATATTACTGATAATTATTTAAATGATGATATTTTTAAAAAAATGACTCAATTAGATATTGAAGTTATTGCTGAAAGACAAACATCACCTAATAATAGATATATAAATAATTCAGACCTAATATAGACATTCTTCTGTCGCCGAATAATCAAATTTAACTAATATTCAATAATAACTATTACTATGCACCTCACTATCCTCTATCGCGGCCCTTTAATCAGTTGTAACTACGGTTGTGAATATTGCCCCTTTGCCAAACGCCAGCAAACAGCCGCAGAATTAGCAATCGATAAGCAATCTTTAGAACATTTTGTCAACTGGATTTCCCAACATCCCCACCATCAATTTTCAATTCTGTTTACTCCTTGGGGAGAAGCTCTAATCCATTCTTGGTATCAGCAAGCACTGATAAAATTAACGCATTTGCCCAATGTTAACAAAGCAGCAATTCAAACTAATCTATCTTGTAATTTAGATTGGGTAGAGGAATGTAACAAAGATAAATTGGCGCTTTGGGCAACTTTTCATTCAGAATGGGTGTCATGCGATCGCTTTTTACAAAAATGCCTCAATCTAGACAACAAAAATGTCAAATTTAGCGTTGGAGTTGTCGGTTTTCCCAAGTTTAAAGCGGAAATAGCAGCTTTACGTCAGGAGTTACCAAATCACGTTTATTTATGGATTAATGCTGTCAAGGCAGAACTTCCTGATTTATCACCAGAAAATCGAGAATTCTTCCAATCTATTGACCCGTTATATGAATTAAATACTCATCATTATCCTAGCTTTGGGCGTTCTTGTCGGGCTGGAAAATCAGTGATTTCTGTTGATGGTGACGGGACAATGTACCGATGTCATTTTATTAAAGAACCAATTGGTAATATTTACGATTTTAGCTGGGAAGCAGCTTTGTTTGAACAACCTTGTACCAACCAAACTTGTCACTGTCATATTGGTTATGTTCATCTAGAATATTTAGAAATGAATAAGGTATTTGGTTCTGGTATTTTAGAAAGAATTCCTGATAATTGGGTTAATCAAAATTGTACTGTAATATAAATATTAATGTTTATTAATTTGACTAAAAGGATCAGAGAAAGCCGCATTTTCTTCACCTCTGCACCATACCCCTTGCATCTTAACTGACTGATTGTTTTGAGTAATTGGTTGACTTGGGACTAGTTCAAGTACATCAACAGCTGTCGGTTAACAGATTACTTGTCACTTTAACAGATTAATGTCGTCCTCTCATAAACTGCTAAAGTCAATTCGCCTCAAGGAGTTCTAATTTTTTGAGCATCCCTCACAAGGGACGGATTAGCGATCGCATGAACAACTGAAAAGCTTACATCGTATGATTTTATCTTTCGATGACATCAATCTGTTAAAGCGAAAAATAATCTGTTAATCTACAGCTGGTTACGAAGGCTTATACTTGGCATAAAACTTGACCTCTGAAAACTTTTCAAACACCATCTAAGCAGTAACTAATGCCTTTAATTCCTCAGTTTTTAATCTTGGTCCATAGGATGTAACAATCTTAGAAGCTGCGGCCGATGCTAATTTTCCGGCTTCTTCATAGCTCATACCTTGGGTAATTCCATAGAGAAAAGCTCCTGCATACATATCTCCTGCTCCTACTGTATCTACAGCTTTTACTTGAGGTGCAGCAATTTCGATTAATTTCTGACCGTCAAATACTACTGAACCCTTGGCACCGCGAGTAATAGCAAATTTCTTACTCAGGGTTTTTAGTTTGTCTACAGCTACTTGAAAATCTTCTGTATCTGCTAGTTCTAATGCTTCACTTTCATTAGCAAAAATCAAGTCTAAACCAGTTCCAATGATATCTAATAAACCCTGTTTAAAAAATTTCACCATGTTGTAATCAGATAGGGACATAGTGGTTTTTACACCCGCTTTTTCAGCTATTTCTCTAGCCTTTATAGCTGCTTCTTTTGCTGTGGGAGAAGTCACTAAATATCCTTCGATATATAAATATTCTGAATCAGCAATCGCTGATGATACTAATTCTCGTGTAGAAAATTTTTCAGTAATTCCCAAAAATGTATTCATGGTGCGATCTGCATCGGGAGTTACTAACACTAAACATTTGCCTGTAATTCCTGATTGGCGATCGCCATTTTTTAAGTTGGTATCTACCTGAGAGTTGAGTAAATCTTCTATGTAAAAGTCTCCAAATTCATCATTAGCCACTTTACAAGAATAAAAAGCTTTTCCTCCTAGTTGACTAATTGCCACTATTGTGTTTGCTGCTGAACCTCCACAACTCTTATGGCAATGAAGATTTTTAAGATTTTCCAAAATATGATTTTGACTGTCTTCATCTAGCAGTGTCATTACACCCTTGTCAATCTTAAGCTCTTGTAGTAACTCTGGAGATACTTCGTATTCTATATCTACTAAGGCATTACCTACACCATAAACATCATATTTCTTGCCCATTGTTTATCTCCGAGAATAAGTTCTATCTGACTTGAACAGAATTGATAATAACAGATAGGCAATAGATAAGAGTAGCTTGGTCATAATTTCGTGGACTCGTATTTTTTCAAGGTCTTTTCCCGAATTTCTTACAAAGAAATCAAAAAAAGGGGTCAGAAACTGTGAAAATCTATATAAGATAAGCATTTCAACAGTTATAAAGCATCAACTACGAGACGCGCGATCGCCCTGTACCATGTCCCTTGTGCGTCTCATAGAGAAGGCACTTTTTCCGCCGCGTCCCTTGCACAAAATGAATTATCTTCAACTTCAGCGATGTCTAGCGACAAGCCGTTTCAATAGTAGATAGGGAGTTAGTTAATTGGAATGAGTAGTGCGATTGCCTTAACATGGCACTGGCAGGCAGAATGCGATCGCCTATCTCAAGAATGATTTAGCTCGATTTTATCCATTTTTTTCACAACGCGATCGCTTCAGCTAAAACCTTTGTAGGACAGTAGTTTTACTTTTTTAACTTCATCGATAATCTGTAACGTGGAAAAAGTCTTTGCCAAAAAGCTAGGGCTTTTGCCGGATAAAGAAAGCGAGTTCTTAATTTTGGATAAAGTCGAGCTTAGGACTTACGCAATAACTCTCTGAAACTCTCATTCCTTTGTGTCCTTTGCGCCTTTGCGGTTCGTTTTTCCATTATTTTGCGTAAGTCCTGTACTTAATTACCTTTTACAATCAATGTTGCATTTTTAGGATACAGTGATTATATCAGAGTGACTGTGAAAGTTGTGAAAAATCAATTAAAAAGTATTGAAGATTAGCTATTTTTATCAGAAGAGATTTTTCTAGATTTCAAATTTTTTAGACCACGTTTAAATATCATTATGAATACAATACTAAGGGCAAAAATAATAACTAAAAAAATCGCTATTGGGAGAAAGCAATTTCCTTGAGTTGTACTCCAAGAACAGGAGAAAAGTAGAATATGTACACCAAAGATGCTTAATATAACGAGGCTAAATATGCCAATCGTGCCAACACATAGAAGAAGATATCCAGCAGTTTTATTTTTGTTCATAAATCCCTTGCATCTGAGAAAAAATTATTTTCTAGTCAAAATTATACTCCTAGAGAGCTTGTTCCAAAGTCAACATAATTTAGGGTTAGGCAATGCAACCAACTGATTTTTTCTTTGGGCGACCAAATCTTTTAAATATGGCTGTATTCAGTAGACTTCTTGCATAAGTTGGGAAAAGGGAAAAGGGGAAGGGGAAAAGGTTCTGTATTGTCCCTTTCCCCCCTCTTGCAAAAAGCACTTTTGCAAGAGGTCTAGTAAACACTACTTTAAAATGATGCCCAAAAATGCAGCAGCGATCGCTATGCTAAACCCGTTAACTGTTTTGCATAGATTTGAAATTTTTCAGTAAAAATGACACTAAGCACAAGCCTTGAAAAAAGATACCAGCGGTATTTCGAGTTTATCAACTGGGTTTTGAACAGGCTTAAGAAATAGCAAAAGCATCCAAGGTTGGCGTGTGGAGCCAAAGTAAGCGGCATTCCACATATCACCAGTATAAATGCTGCAACAATGGTAGCCTTATTCATTTATCTATGTAATTCTAGTATTTATATTGTATTAAATATAACTTGCATCTTCTTTTAGCGAGCAGATCGAATGTCCTTCAATAGAGCTTGCTCCTAATCGGAATCTGGATCTGAAACTCTGTACCTTGAAGTGGTTGTGTAATACACTTCAACTGACCACCATGCTTGTTTACAATTTGATAGCTAATTGACATTCCTAAACCTGTACCTGAGCCAACAGGTTTAGTTGTAAAGAAAGGGTCAAAGATTTTTTGCTTTACTTCTTCTGTCATCCCGCAGCCATTGTCAATAACTCGAATCATTACTTGATGGCTATCTAAAACTTCAGTAACAATGCGGATTTGGGGATTGTTATTCGTTGGTTGCTGATTTTCAGAGCTTATAATATTGCTCTCTGACACCGGACAACCGACAATTGACTCCCTTAAAGTATCAATGGCATTAGTCAGAAGGTTTAGAAATACCTGATTAAGTTGTCCTGGATAGCAATCGACTTGAGGTAGATTACCATATTCTTTAATAACTTCAATGTTTGGATTTTTTCCTTGACCTTTTAATTGATTTCCTAAAATTAAGAGAGTGCTGTTAATACCTTCGTGTACATCAACTCTTTTTATCTCGGCTTCATCTAGCCTCGAAAAACTTCGTAATGATAAAACAATTTGGCAGATGCGTTCAGCTCCTATTTTTATTGAAGATAATATTTTCGGGAAATCTTCTTTAAGAAAATCGAATTCTATTGTCTCAGCTAAAATCTCAATTTTTGATAGGGTTTGTGGGTAGCATTCTTGATAAAGTGAAATTAATTTTAATAAGTTATTAGTATATTCATTAGCAATGCCGATATTACCATAAATGAAACTAACAGGGTTGTTAATTTCATGGGCAATGCCTGCCACTAACTGCCCTAAAGAGGACATTTTTTCAGTTTGAATAAGTTGAGTTTGCGTATCTGCAAGTTCTTTGAGAGTAAGTTTTAGTTGACTGTTAGCTGCTTCTAATTGTGCTGGACTTGGCAAAGCTAGCGCCTGGGGAATTATCGGCACTAATGTGAAAGCTGTATAAACCGATATTAAAGCAGTCAAAGCTTTTATAAAACCAGATAGCCAATAAGTTGGATACCAAAGCGTCCAAATTTCCATTATGTGGGTTATACCACAAAAGATAATGAAAGCTCCAAACAGTAAAAGTGTTGATTTAAAGGGTAAATCCTCCCGCTTCCGAACAAAGTAAACAAGCGCTATGGGAATAGAGAAATAGGCAAGAGCAATTAAAGAATCTGATAAAATGTGTAACCACACTAAGCCTGTCTTCCAGAGGTAACAATGTCCATGAGGAATAAAACCGTTTGAATAGAAGGGGTAGTTGAAAAATGCTAACATCATGCTAGAGATTGCTGTGATTTTCGTGTATTGTGCGACTCTAGTATTCCCAAATCATCATTCAAGCTGAACTTTGATCCGCTAAAGCATCTGCTCAAGTTGCAGATGCCGTCTGTGAGCCGGTAGCTGATACTGACTTTTATCCTTCTATCCTTTGTAATACCAACTTTAAAATTATTCGAGTTTTGCGTAAAGTACGAAACTTGAGGTGAATAGTATTATATAACGGTATTTACTATGGATAAACCGGGGACAACACTAAAAGTCTCCTATAAAATTTACTTTCTATCAAAACTGCTCTAGCTTTCGTCTAGGGCAGTTTTATATTGCTGCACGTAAAAGCCAGGTTCTGAACTGAATCCAATGCTTAACCATCTGCCTGTTGTGAGCGATCGGAACTTTCCCCTCGGTTATATGGATAATGCTTACCAAGGCTATGGTGACATTTTTAACGCGCCGCTCATTGGGAATTATCAACGGCTATTGTTAGTCAGCAATCCAGAGGGGTTGCAACAACTGTTTACCAGAGATAGTAAGGAGTTTTATACCCCCAGTAATGGACTTTTACAGCTTATAGTCGGAGATAATTCCATATTTTGCCTAGAAAGCGATCGCTCAAAAGATGAGAAAGTTGGGTTTATTTCACATCATCCAGGTTAGACAACAAAATCCCTAACAATCTGATACTACGATTTTCCAAGTCAATTGATTCAACAAGGTTTTGCCTTCCGGTAACTTTATCCTTTAAGCTACATATATTAAGACTGTGGCGACATTACCCTTGTGGAGGTCTAGATGGCGATAGTCAAGCGTCGTATCGGTCTGGAGCAAGAATTTTTTTTGGTAGACGAAGCTGGTAGCTTGAGCGATCGCGCCGATGAATTTTTAAAGAGTTGTCACTTAAAAGCTCAAGCACAAGGTTTAAACCCCAATTACTTTGTGGCAGAGTTCGTTAAAAGCATGGTAGAAATTAACACACCTCCTGCCGACACTGCCAAGGAACTAGCAAGAATTTATCTCAAAAATCTCAAATTGGCGATCTCTGTAGCGCAACAGATGGGTTTACGCCTTTATCCTCTGTCTAGCTATCCTTTGCCTACTATGCCAGTTATGCGAGATCGCCCTAATTACCATATCCAAGCGCAGACTGTCGGCATTTCAAAATTTTTGCACGCTGGAAAATGTACAGGTACACACCTGCATTTGGAAGTCCCGCCTGGAGTAATTGACCCTCGTGTTGCAGTATCTTACAACTCAACATTAATTGAGCGAGAAGAACTATTAAATATCTATAATTTAGCTACAGCTTGCGACTCGGCACTTATTTCTCTGACGCGGGCGTGTCCCTTTTATGAAGGACAGGCGTTAGGACTAGCCGCACATACAATTCGTTATCGAGGTAGCGAAACCTTCGGTTGGGAGGGAGTTTATACTAATTTACAACCTGTCGGTGGACTCATGCCTTATGCCGAAAGTGTTGAGGGTTTAGTTGAGCAACAGTTCGCTCGTTATTATGCTTGGCTGCAAGCGATGGAAAAAGCCGAAATTGAACCGAACCTATTCAAAGAATCGGGAGTTAGCTTACTCAAGTCAGCTTGGAATCCAGTTCGACTCAACAAACTCGGCACAGTAGAAATCAGATGTATAGATAGCAACCTTCCTTCTGTAATTTTACTTGTAATTACATTGCTGGAAAAATTGGCTCATCGAGTCAGGCATGAGAATTTAACAGTAAGACCATCTAAAGGAGTGCAGATATTTGAACTAGTTGGCGATCGCTTGTATGTACCAGATTTTGAATATCTATCAGGGGAATTGCTCTTAACCTCAGCTACAGAAGGAATTAAAAACCCTAAAGTTAGAGCTTACGTCGATTCCATTTTGCAGTTTGCCAGCGCTGTTGGTGGTGAAGGAGCAAATTTTCTGGCAGAACTCAGCAGAAACCTCGATCGGTATCAGACGATAGAAGCCAGCATCTTGCAAGAGTTTACCCCAACAACTACTCAACTTTCATTAGATGCCGGTTTGCGTTTAGTGCGCTCAAGTTGTGACAAGCTAGAAGCCCAGGTTTCATCGATAGATATAGAAAATCCCCTCGCATCTTTGGATACTGATGAAGGATTGTTATTACAGCAGCATTAATCGAATCTTAATTCATACAAAACCCCGCAATTGCTTAAACATTTCTAATCAGGAAAAATCTTTCCAGAATGATTCACTATAAAAAGGAACTTTCAAACCCATTGTCTATTCCCTACTATAGTTGACCAGCCAAATAACAAGTTTAACGATAGACTGGGAAGAAAAATTGTTTGAGGAATTATTAATGGTACTAATACAGCACGGCGGAAATAAACAGACTATTCTAAATGGTACAAAAGCCGAAAATAGAATTCTTTTGACTTTTGCTTTCGCACAACGATACTAGTTCATGCTTAGAGCGCCTTAAACAACACTAATTAAAGTAGAACTTGCAACAAAACTGCTATACGAAATAGTGAAATAGCATCAAGATGAGTAGAAAATCTCGAAAACCATTGATTGGAATTACAACTTACGGTCGCCTTGCAGCATTACCATTTTCTCTGCCAAGTGAATATATAGATGCAGTCCGTGCCGCAGGTGGCATTCCCATATTATTACCACCAGGAGAAATTGAGCCTGCCATACTTCTAGATTCTTTGGATGGTTTAATCATCTCTGGTGGTGGAGATATTGACCCTGCTTGCTACAACGGTTTTGCTCATCCTACTATTTATTCTGTCGATCGCGAACGTGATGCTTTTGAATTGCAGCTTGGCAAGTTTGCTCTTGAACGTCATCTGCCGATATTGGGTATTTGTCGGGGTTTACAAATTCTCATCGTCGCCTGTGGGGGTACTCTAATTCCTCACATTCCAGATGTTTACGGTACATCTGCATTACATCGTCTAGAGCCTGAACCTGGACGACGTTTACCTACAGAACATCTCGTCAGGATAGATGTAGAAAGCCTTTTAGCTGACTGTTTACAGAATTCTCACATATCTGTAGTTTCTTGGCATCATCAAGCGGTAGATAAAGTACCGCCTGGTTGGCGGGTTGTTGCTCATGCTTCGGATGATGGAGTTATTGAAGCTGTGGAGCATGAACACCATCCTTGGGCAATTGGTGTGCAATGGCATCCTGAGCTTTCAATTATCGATCCCAATCATCAAAGAGTTTTTCTAGCTCTCGTTCAGGCTGCACAGACAAGACACTTCTGGGATAACCCTAACCTCGCAATCGGCTTAGATCCAGGGTAATCCCCCAATTAATCGCTACCCCTCCCAATTCACCAATACCTCATTCACAATCGCAATCTTCCACTGGGGATATTTTACCAGCAACGACATTCCTATTTGCATCTAAAACGATTTTATGCAATTTTTTATACTTTTAAACCTTTGTAGCTAATAATTTAGCATAGTAAGTACTGAAGAACCGAAATTGTTGGGAAAGGTAAACCAGAAGAATATAGAACGTCGCGCTAATATTAAGTAATATTCGATAGCAATAGACTTGTTCTAATTTTCAAAGTTTTGAGTAGGGGAGAACGTAGGCGGCCGTCCCTAGTCGAGGAGAGAAACACCTAAACAAACAGATGAAAGCAAGAATTTATGACTCCATTGCTGACCATTTTCGAGGTGGGGAAATGGCAACCCGAATCAATCGCTTGGACTGGTCGCAAACGCCGTTAGGCAAGATCGATACATGGTCGCAGAGTCTCAAGTCAGTGGTCAAGACGCTGCTTGCTTCGAGCTATCCGATGATTCTAACTTGGGGCACAGATTTCATCCAAATTTACAACGATGCCTATTCGCAATTGATTGGCGAGAAACATCCCGCAGCCCTTGGGATTGATATTCGGATTACACTCGCCGAGGCATGGGACACTTTGGGGCCAATGATCGAAACAGTGATGTCAACGGGAGTAGCAAATCTGACACCAGCACTGCTGCTGTTGTTGGAACGCTCCGGCTACCGGGAAGAATCCTACTTTAGTGTTTCCCATGCTCCGGCAGAAGACGATTCTGGGCAGATTGTTGGGATGCTTGCGGTGTGTAGTGAAGTGACGCAGCAAGTATTGGGGGATCGGCGATTGCGGCTGCTACGCGATTTATCATCTAAAGCAAGCGCAACCCAAAGCGTTGAAGCAACCTGCCTTGATGCGCTTGCAGTAATCGCATCCTCTCCAATGGATGTGCCATTTGCACTGCTATATCTACGTGACTCCGATACTAAAAGGTTGACCTTACAGGGAACTGTGGGGATTCAAGCAGGGGAAGTCGTCAGTCCGAGAACGATCGAGCTAGAAACCAACGGCAAAGATGTTTGGTCGTTGGCGTTGGCAGCAAATGGAGAAACGATTCTAATTGAAGGCGTCGATCGATATATCACAATTTTAGGCGGTGCGTTTAGTGAACCAGTGAAATCTGCGATCGCACTGCCGATCGCCTCATTTGGGCAAACAGCGACATTGGGTGTACTGGTAGCCGGAATTAGCCCTAGTCGTGAGCTAGATGAGGGATATCGCTCGTTCTACGAATTGTTCGCAGGTCAGATATCGATTTTAGTCCGCAATGCTCAGGCATACGAAGAAGAACGCCGACGCGCTGAAGCATTGGCAGAACTAGATCGGGCAAAAACAGTGTTTTTTAACAATGTCTCCCATGAGTTCCGCACACCTTTGACGTTAATACTGGGTCCCTTAGAGGATGTCCTAAGTAGCAAAAACGGGTCATTGACAAGTACGGAACGCGAGCAATTACAGCTAGTTCACCGCAACAGTCTGCGTTTGCTCAAGTTAGTCAACACACTATTAGACTTTTCGCGCATCGAAGCAAATCGGATTGAAGCAGTTTATGAACCTGTTAACCTTGCTGTATTGACAACTGAACTGGCCAGTGTCTTCCGCTCAACTATTGAACGGGTAGGTTTACGTCTAATAGTAGATTGCCCACCGTTACCAGAAGCGGTGTATGTAGACCGCCAAATGTGGGAAAAGATTGTTTTGAATTTGCTCAGTAATGCTTTCAAATTCACCTTTATTGGACAAATCAGTGTAACCTTGCGTTGGTACACCGAATATGTGGAACTGGAAGTCCAGGATACAGGTACAGGAATTCCAGCAGCAGAATTGCCCCATTTGTTCGAGCGTTTTTACCGCGTACAAGGGTCACGGGGCCGCACTTATGAAGGCTCTGGGATTGGATTATCGCTAGTGCAGGATCTAATTCGACTTCATGGTGGCTCGGTTCGTGTGACCAGCAAAGTAAATCAGGGAAGTTCTTTCATTGTTTTACTTCCTACTGGCACTGCTCATCTGCCCAGCGAACGCATTGCATCTGGGCATGATTTGCCGAACACTGCTTCAGTAACGGCTGCTTTTGTTGAAGAAGCACGGCGTTGGCTACCTGAAGAAGGGGAAAGGGAAAAGGGAAAAGGGAAAAAGGATTCTTTTCCTCTAGCCCTAACTTCAAGAGCGCGTATTTTGTTAGCTGATGACAACGCAGATATGCGCGATTATTTAAAGCATTTACTTGAGCCAGATTACGAAATAGAGGCAGTTACAGATGGAGTAGCTGCCTTAGCAGCAGCCCGTAGGCAAATACCGGATTTAGTACTGAGCGATATTATGATGCCGGGAATCGACGGGTTGCAATTGTTGCGCGAATTGCGCTCTGAATCATCCACTCGGGAAGTACCTATTATCTTGCTATCTGCCCGCGCTGGTGAAGAATCTCGCGTTGAAGGCTTAGAGATGGGTGCAGATGATTACCTAATCAAACCTTTTTCGGCGCGAGAACTGCTGGCACGGGTACGAACAAACTTAGAATTGTCCCGACTGCGTAAAGATGCTTTAGCTCAACAAGCCGAACGAATTCAGGAGCAGGCAGCGCGAGTTGAGGCGGAGGCCGCCAATCGGATGAAAGATGAATTTCTGCAAGTACTTTCCCATGAGATTCGCACACCGCTCAATGGAATGCTTGGCTGGGTTAAAATGCTTCGCCAAGGTAAATTAAACTCATCTGCAACGACTCGGGCGCTAGAAACTATTGAGCGCAACGCCAATGCTCAAGCTAGATTAGTAGACGATTTGCTGGATGTATCATGTATTATCCGAGGGCAACTGCGCCTGGAAAAGCGTGCAGTTTCTCTAATCTCAGTGATTACTGAAGCTATCGAAACTGTAAAACCAGAAGCTTCAGCTAAAGATATTACGATTAACTGTATGCTCGATCCGTCGGCTAATTCTGTTTGTGGAGATGCTAATCGTTTACAACAAGTAGTGTGGAATTTGCTGAGTAATGCAATTAAATTTACGCCTTCTGGGGGACAGGTAGAGGTTTGCCTAGAAACTGTGGGTACAGAGGCGCTCCTCCAGGTTAAAGATACGGGTAATGGTATCAAAGCTGACTTCTTGCCCTACATTTTTGAGCGCTTCCGTCAGGCAGACGCAAGTACAACCCGAAGCTATGGAGGGCTAGGCTTAGGGCTAGCAATCGTCCGGCATTTAGTGGAAATGCATGGGGGAACAGTAGAGGCCGATAGTCCAGGGCTTGGGCTGGGAGCAACCTTTGGTGTGCGCTTACCTCTGATGAGCATCTCTTATACTTCTGAGGTTGGAGAATCAATTTCTGTAAACGATGATAGTCAATAGGGCTTTACCAGTAGAAAAAGGGGGGAGAATCCCAGCGATCGCTTTGAGTGCTTATGCTAAAGAAGAAGACCGCAGGCGAGCGCTACTAACAGGCTTTCAAATGTATCTGTCCAAGCCATTTGATCCGGATGAGCTATTAATTATGGTCGCAAGTTTGTCTGGTCGGTTTCAGCAGACTTAACTACTGGTAACATAGCCAGGTGGGAAGTAATATTGTGTCCGATTAAAGACTTATCATTAAGACGGCAGGGGAGCAGGGGGAAAGAGGGTTTCCTGGTTTTTGCACAGATGGGGGAATTATAACTAATTAGGCGGACATAATATAATACAGATATTTTATTTGAAAAAATAGTGCTAATGTACTATAAAGCTGATAAGAATAGACAAAACATTCTTTACGCTTCTACTATTGCAAGACACATTCAAAACTGCAATTTTTCAGGAAACTCAGTTGACGGCAACCGCAGGCGTGTCAATCAACAAGTTTCTTGCAAAAATGGCATCAGGGCAGAACAAGCCGAATGGACTAACGGTGATTTTACTGGAGGATGCGATGTCTACGACAAGCCGCAAGCGTCTACGCTTTTGTAGAACAGCTAGCGATTGAAAAGTTTCATGGTATAGGAGAAGTTACAGCGGCAAAGATGCATTTACTCGAAATTCATACTGGTGCAGACTTGAAGCAGCGATCGCTGAGTTAGCATTTCACAAGCTCATCAGTGACTGCAATTGCGTGTCTGAATTATCTCCCAATTTTTGTTGTAATTGGGATAATTGAATTTTGTGATTTGTTCTAGTAGGGGGCTGCTGTACTACAATTTTGCGACCTAAAATTTTAAATAAAATATATATATGTAGTATATATGCAGTTTGTATGATTATCGATCGCTAAATACTAAATATCGCTCGTTAGGTAGTTTTATGACTTAAGTAAGAAAATGTATACATTACTCGTGTAAGCTAAATCAGCTGATAATTTCAGCCATCGTATCAAGTAAAAATATAGTTCTACTAGATATGCGATCGCATATCTTCTTAAAATGCCAAACACCAACTTGAAAAATGACCCCTTATGGTTCAAAAATGCAATTATCTACGAACTAGGTGTTCGCACCTTTGCCGACAGTAATGGTGATGGTATTGGTGATTTTCAAGGGCTGACAGAAAAACTAGACTACTTACAAGATTTAGGTATTACTGCCATCTGGTTGTTACCTTTTTTTCCTTCACCACTCAAGGATGATGGTTACGATATTGCCGATTACACTAGTGTTAATCCTATCTATGGCACTTTAGAAGACTTTAAAGCGTTTTTGAGCGCTGCTCATCAACGAGGTATTCGTGTAATTATTGAGTTAATTATTAACCATACCTCCGACCAACATCCTTGGTTTCAAAGAGCGCGTCGCGCACCAAAAGGCAGTCAGGAGCGAGATTTTTATGTTTGGAGTGATACTCCTGAGAAATACCAAGAAGCGCGAATTATCTTCCAAGATTTTGAGACATCTAACTGGGCTTGGGATTCAGTTGCCCAAGCTTATTGCTGGCATCGTTTCTATTCCCATCAGCCTGATTTGAATTATGACAATCCCTTGGTGCGTCAGGCAGTATTTGATGTTCTAGATTTTTGGTTGGAGATGGGTGTAGATGGGCTACGTATGGATGCTGTACCTTATCTCTACGAACGGCAAGGAACAAACTGCGAAAACTTACCCGAAACCCATGCGTTTTTGAAGGAGTTGCGATCGCACATTGACGCCAAATTTCCTAACCGGATGTTACTAGCTGAGGCCAACCAATGGCCTGAAGATGCAGCTCAATATTACGGTGCGGGGGATGAGTGTCACATGAACTTTCATTTTCCCCTAATGCCGCGCTTGTTTATGGCATTACGGATGGAAGATAATTTTCCAATTGTAGATATTCTCCAGCAAACTCCATCCATTCCTGATAACTGTCAGTGGGCATTGTTCCTTCGCAACCATGACGAACTGACTCTAGAAATGGTGACAGATGAAGACCGCGATTTTATGTATGGGGCCTATGCACAAGACCCGATGATGCGAGTAAATTTAGGCATCCGCCGCAGACTAGCGCCGCTTTTGGGCAATGACCGCCGCCAAATTGAGTTACTCAATAGTTTACTATTATCTCTACCAGGAACCCCCGTACTTTACTACGGTGATGAAATTGGCATGGGAGATAATGTTTATCTAGGCGATCGCAATGGTGTTCGCACACCTATGCAGTGGAGTTCTGACCGCAACGCTGGTTTTAGTCGCGCTAACCCGCAACGCTTGTATCTACCCGTCATCGTTGACTCAGAATATCACTACGAAGCACTCAACGTCGAGGCACAACGGACTAATACCAATTCTCTCTGGTATTGGATGAAACGTTTACTCGCTACTCGCAAACGATTTGCGGCATTGGGTGAAGGGCGTTTTGAATTGGTACAGTCTAATAATCGCAAAGTTTTTGCCTTCAGCCGGATTACCTCTGAAGAAGATGTCTTGGTAGTCGCAAATTTATCTCGTTATGTGCAAACGGTGTCCTTAGATTTATCAACCTTCAATGGGCTAATACCAGTAGAAATTTTTGGTTCCACTGAGTTTCCAGCAATTACAGAATCGCCCTATTTCCTCAGCTTAAGTCCTTACGGGTTTTACTGGTTCACCTTACAGCGTAAACCTAGCTTGACTCAATCTCTTAAACCCCAAGCAGACTTGAGTTATCTGTCGGTAAATGGTTCATGGCAGAATGTGATTTGGCAACGAGAGTCACAAAACATTCTACAATCAACACTGCGGGATTACCTCTACACCTGTAGCTGGTTTGGCGGCAAAACTCAGACTGTACAATCAGTACAAATCATTGAAGGGATTTCTTTACCTTATAACCAGCAGGTAGCTGAAATTGTTTGGTTGCAGGTAGATTATACCCAGGGAAACCGCGAAACATATCTGTTGTTTCTCGCCTATGCAGAAAGTGAGCAAGCAACACATCTTTTGGCAGAAATGCCGCAAGCTGTGATTGCACGGCTTGGGGTGCAAGGCATAGATACAAATCCATCTAATACTCAAGAAGTTGGAATTTTATTTGATGCTTTAGCAGACAAAAACTTTCTCACCTCATTGCTAGATGGGATCGCTAATCATTACTCTTATAAAGGGATAACCGGAGAATTATTTGGCACTACTACTGATTCATTCTCCAAATTGCGTCAAGAGTTAACTAATAGTGAGCCGAGTGTCCTGAATAAAGAAGAACAAACTTATATAGTTTATGGCGATCGCTTGTTGTTGAAAATTTTCCGTAAAGTCGATGAGGGTTTGCACCCAGATTTAGAAATCCGGCGTTTCTTATACCAGAAAAAACAGTTGCAACACTCAGTTTTGCTAGCTGGTGCTTTAGAGTACCGCCGTGCAAAAAAAACAGGCAATAACACAGCCCTACCTACGACTATAGGCATATTAGAAGAGTTTATTTTAGATACTCGTAGTGGCTGGGACTACACTCTTGATAGTTTGCAAAAGTACTTTGATTTAGTGACCACAGAACACGCTACTATTAGCGAAGTACCTCTGCCATCAGGTTCTTTGTTGGATTTACAGAGAATTGAAATTCCAGAATTGGCAATTGCAACTATCACTTCTTACCTACAAAGTGTTGAACTGTTAGGTAAATCCACCGCTGAATTACATATAGCGCTGGCTACAAATATAGATAGCTCAGACTTCGCTCCAGAATCTTTTTCATCACTATATCAACGTTCGATATATCAAAATGCACGTAACTTAACCGGACAAGTATTTCGGTTGTTAAAACAACGAATAGAGTCTTTACCAAACAATACTCAACCATTAGCATTAGAAGTTCTTAATAGCCAACAGGAAATTTTAGAACGCTTTCAGTTAGTTGTCAGACAAAAAATTACTGCATTGCGGACTCGTTATCATGGAAACTACCAGTTAGGGCGAGTATTTTACACAGGAAAAGACTTTTTGATTACTGATTTTGAAGGCAAAGGAGATCGCAGTTTAAGCGAACGACGTATTAAGCGATCGCCTCTACAAGATGTAGCAGGAATGTTGCTATCTTTCAACTATGCAGTTAACGAAGCTCTGGGCTATCAAAAAGAATCTGGGATGATCCTGCCTGAAAATTTACCCCTTATAGAACAATGGGGACAGTTTTGGTATACCTGGGTCAGTACTAGCTTTTTGAACTCTTATTTAGAAACTGCTAATCAAGAATCTTTCCTTCCAAACACAAGAGAAGAACTAGATGTGCTGCTTTTTGCCTATCTTCTAGAACAAGCCATTGATGCACTAGGTTATGAACTAAATAATCGCTCTGATTGGGTAAAAATTCCCCTCCAATTTATTCTGCAATTATTAGACTTGTCGGGAAATATATAACCCTTTTTGTGTAAGGATTTTAGAGAAAATTTATATGTCTCTAAAGAACGCAAAAATAGACCTGCCTTGAAAATAAGGCAGGAGGCAGGAGGAAAAGACATTTTCATTGTTCCTTGTGAGCGCAGCTCATGAAGTCTCTTGCAAAAGTGCTTTTTGCACTCTTGTGGGAAAAGGGTGAAGGTTAAGGGGAAAGGGCAAAATACAGAACCTTTCCCTTTCCCCCCGCCCCTTATCCCCAAAGGGTACCCCACCTTCCAATACTTTTCGGGTTTTGGGGGAAAGGGGAAAGGGAAAGGGTTTGAATTTACCTTTCCCCCTTTGCCCTTTAACCTTTTCCCAGACCAAAAGAGAGATTGTTAGGCTTATCCGAAAAGTATTGCCCCACCTTCTCCTTTTCCTGACTTCTGCAATAAGTCTAATAAGGATTTAATGTAGTTGCTGATAGTTTAGACGCAAAAAACAAACAGTGTTTTTCAATTTTGATGTATCTGCGTAATTTCGTATGTAGTTAAATTCATGAGAGCCTTTGTGACTATCAATTTGAGTTAATAGAGCTAGTATTAATAACACTAGTCAGCAACCACTACCCTTAAGTTTAATTACATCTCTGACATCTGAACAACTACAACTTCCGTTTCAATAAACTCAGCCCCTCTGCACGATACGCTGCTGAAAAAGTACGACCAAAAGTAAGAAGCCACCACGGAGTACGAGTTGCCACCAAGGGGTAATGGTTCCCTCAAGATTTAAAAGGTTGTACATCATTCCTAGTAAAAGTACACCGACCAGCGTCGGAAACACCCTCCCCTGACCCCCTGCGAGAAATGTTCCTCCCATAACGGTGGCGGCGATCGCATCTGTTTCCCAGCCAAAGGCAGCCACCGGCTGACCCGCTCCTAAACGACCTGCGAGAATAATACCAGCAAGCCCTGAAAGTAACCCGCTAAATGTGTAGACTGCAAGCTTTACTTGGTTTGGGTTCACGCCCATGAGCCGGGAGGCCTCCTCGTTGTTGCCAATAGCGAATATGTGCAAACCTAATCGGCTTCTGTGCAGCATAAACCAAGCTGCAAAATATAAGAGTGCAACTATCAGCACGGGTACAGGAACCCAACCAATGAACCCCCTACCCAGCCAAACAAGTCCCGATGCTGTCGATGATACGGCAATGGACTTTTCCTCGGTGATGCTCAACGCCAGTCCGCGTGCAGCGCTAGTGAATAAGGTAACAACGAACGGCTGAAGCCGCGCGCGAGACACCAGAAGACCATTGACTACACCGAGCAACGTGGTGCTAGCAATGCCAGCGACGATCGCCACGAAACTTCCTTGTCCGGCAAGCATTGCGGCGACGACACCGCCCAAAGCAACCAGAGAACCCACGGACAGATCGATTCCTCCACTCAGGATTACGACAGTCATGCCCAGCGCCACGATCGCCAGCATACTATTCTGTCGCATGATGTTCATCAAATTAACAGGTGTCAGGAAGGTTTCATAACGAAAGGATGCGAAAACAGCCAAACCAAGGAGTATGAGCAGCACGCCCTGGGAGGTGAGGAGCTTGGCAAAACGCCGCATACCCGTAAGTGTAAGAGACTTTGTGGCAGCCATGACGCGTTAAACCTTCCTCGGACGCTGCAAAAAAATAGCGAAAAGAATGATTACGGATTTCAAAACCAATGACCAGGTAAAGGGAATCAGCAGCATATTGAAACTTGTGGAGATCACCTGCATGAGAAGGGCCCCAACAACAGTGCCGAGTATATTTGCCCGACCACCGGAGAAGGGCGTGCCGCCAACAACAACGGCGGCGATCGCATCAAATTCCGCGTTGACACCAACCTTACTCGGATCGCCCATGCCCAGCCTCGCTGTCTCGACGAGTCCGGCAACTCCGGCAAGCAGGGCACTAATGATATAAACTATATATTTCACGCGCTCCGCACGGATACCCGCGAGCCGTGCAGCCTCCTCATTGCCGCCAACTGCGACGATATGACGACCGAAAAGTGTAGAGCGGATACAGAAAAAAGCTGCCGCGATCGCTACTGCCGCAATCACAACTTGAATTGGTATAGAACCGAGATAGCCCTTTCCCAGCGCTTCAAATTTAGGATTGACAAAGGGAACCAGCTTACCGTCCCCGACAACCTGAGCAATCCCACGCCATAAGATCAGAGCCGCCAAGGTAACGATCAAGGCATCAAGTTTCAGACGCGAGATCAGAAAACCATTGATCAGACCAACCAATAGAGCCGCGCTCAAAGCGAACAAGATGGCAACCGTCATTCCATACTTAATCAGCAATGCGACAATGACTGAAACCAATGCCATAGTAGAGCCAACCGTCAGGTCGATACCACGGGAGGCAATGACAAAGGTCATACCAACGGCAATCAACATTGTTGTGGATACTTGGAGCAACATATTTAATGTGTTGCTAATTGTTGCGAAACGCGGAGTGAAGATGGCGTTCGCAACATAGAGAATTAGGAGTGCCGCAAATGCTCCGAAGTTTGGGTTCCACAGGGTTCCCCAACCCAGATCAGGCTTCTTGCTCTTCATTTGGGTTTTGCTCTGTTTGAGATTGTCCACCATCCTGACGATCTGCACCTTCCGCCATTGCGTGCAGAATTGCCTTTATGTTCTTCTGCTCGCCGCCCAGTTCTGCAATTGACCGCCCGTCACGCAGGACGACGACACGTTGCGAACCTTCAACCAACTCTTCCACTTCCGAGGAAATCATCAGAACTCCCAGCCCTTGCTCTGCTAGTTCGGCGATTAACTGCTGGATCTCGCGCTTTGCACCAACATCAATACCACGAGTTGGCTCATCCAAAAGAAGAAGTTTTGTATTCTTGCACAGCCATCGCGCCAGAAGCACCTTCTGCTGATTGCCGCCCGATAGTTCGTGAATCTTCTGCTCGGCGCTGGCGGCTTTGATATCAAGACGCTGCATGAAACGCTCGACAAGTTCGCTTTGTCGTTTTCTGGAAACGATGCCCCATTGTGTAAGGTTTGGTAGGGCAGCAAGGGTGAGGTTTTCGCGTACCGAAAGCTCAGGGATGATGCCGTCCGCTTTACGATCTTCTGAAAGGAAAGCGATGCCAGCAGCGATCGCATCATGAGGATCGCGCAGGGATAAAAGACTACCTTCGAGTTTAACGGTTCCACCCTCAAGTGGTTCAGCCCCGAATAGGGCACGCACTGTCTCACTACGACCAGAGCCGAGCAAACCCGCAATCCCGACGATTTCGCCATACCGCATTTCAATGGAAACACCATTGAGCCGTTTTTTATATTTGAGAGCTTCCGCTTGGAGCAGCACTGGCCGATCTAGGGTGTTTTGCGAGTGTCCTGCAAACGCTGTGACTCCTTGGCTCACCTCTTCAGGTTTACGACCTAGCATAAAACAAACGAGTTCTAGACGAGTCAGCGTGGAGAGCGATCGCGTCACGATGTTGCGCCCATCACGCAGTACCGTCACGCGATCGCACACGGCATAAAGTTCTTCAAAACGGTGGCTGACGTAGACGATGGATGTCCCTTCCGACTTTAGCCGCCGCATGACATCAAAAAGAACAGAAACTTCAGTTTCCGTCAGCGAACTCGTGGGTTCATCGAGGATCAGCACCCGCGCCCCAAAGGAGATAGCACGGGCGATCGCATTACGAAACCCCTTAGCCCGATCGATTGCGACCGATGAACCCGCCGTTCCGGTAAGTTCCACGATGGATGCCTTGCCATTGCTTGCCTTAGCCAGCCATTCGCCAACGCGGCGGCCTTGGGCAATAAAATCCGACCCCAGAAAGCTGACAAAATGTTCGCCTGGTCTTCCGGCCGCTTCACGGTCGATCAGAAAAACCGGTATTTTTGCCGCTCTCGCTGCTTCCAGTGCGGGTGTAAGACCCTCATACTCACGTGGTGCAAGAAATATCACATCAACTTGTCGTGCGATTAGATCCTCAATGTCAGAAAATTGCTTTGATGTCTGTCCCTGGGCATCCGTCATCAGAAAATCATAAGTTTGCTTACGCTTGGCGGCCTCCTCCTTAATGCTGTTCGTTTCGGCAATGCGCCACGGGCCGATGTTCTCCGTCTGCGAAAATCCGACAATTTTTTTTGTTTTCTCGCGTATACAACCAGACAGCGAGAAAGCCGAAACAGTAATCACAGCGTAAGCGCTAAATACCAACAGCTTTGGCATATAGGCTCCGATACCTGAGCATCCAAAACAGGTTTTATTCTTCATAACCCAATACGGTTCAGTTAAGGCTGAAAGACTGATTAGTGATATGAAATTTAGGAGCTTCAACTCGTTGTCCAGTACCTCTATGTTTTGGCT
>NZ_JBALDN010000105.1:0-313999 GCF_036917375.1 Nostoc sp. | reverse complement strand
AAAAAGCCAAAACACAGAGGTACTGGACAACGAGTTGAAACTCCTAAATTTCATATCACTAATCAGTTTTTCAGCCTTAACTGAACCGTATTGAATTATAGCTAGGAAGTTTGACAGATGCGATCGCACATCGAAGACACCCTACTCTTACCCATCGCTGAAATAGAAAAACGACCATTCAAAAATTAAATCGCCTTCTTCTTTGTGTCAAGTAAAAATCAAACAAAGGCGGGTGCGGGGGTTGAACCCGCTAATCCCCACAATGGTGGAGACGTAACCGATAACCCTAAATTCTTCGGCCCCGAAAGGCAAGTTGCGAACAAGGATAACCCGCCATGAAGTCTGAAGGATAAAGTGTTTCATCCTTTAACCTTCAGTAATATCTACAATTCACCCGTAGCCAGCATCTGGATAATCCGAGGCGTACCTGGGTCAAACCCTGCCAAATCCCAAGACAGCGAATCTTCAGGATCTACCAAAGTAATTTGGTAAGGTGTCAAGGTGACATACACCGCCTTGACGTTAGGATTTACCTTTTTGCGGTACTCCTTCAGCGCTTGACTTGGATGCTTATACCCCGCCCAGCTTTCCGAGTCAGTCCAAAAGCAGACTACATCAGCTTTGAACTTATTCTTAATCATCCAGTCATAAGCTACAGATGCATCCGTTCCACCGAAGTTTTGGTTGCTAGCTTTGCGAACCGCAGAACTAAAACTATCTTTGGCAGTGATGCCTAATTCCCGGAATTCTGTAGCAAAACCACGAATCATGTAGTTTTTCTCTGCTTTTGCTGTCACCAGTGCCATTGTGGTGGCAATTTCACAGCAAGTCAGCCCCATATCTGCAACCATGCTACCCATAGAACCAGAAACGTCTACGGCGTGCATGAATACTTTACCTGTGGGTTGCACAACATCAAAAGACAGTTCAACCGCCTTTTCTAAAATATCCACAATCCGAGGAACTGGATTCCAAGTTTTCTTACTGCGTCCTAATGCTCCACCAGATTTATATGTTTTGAGTGCTTTCAAAACATCAATCGGATGGATGCGACCTTTACGCAGATGTTCCTTGTTATTGAGAACTGCTTCTACTCGCAGCAAGTTAGCGCTTTCATCAGTTCGCAACACATCCAGTTCAGTTAAAGAACCCAGGTTACGCAACATTGCACCTATTGGCATTTCCTGAAATAGCAACTGCCAAGCTTGCTTATCCATTTTGCCCACTGGTGCAGCCATTTCGTGGGTTAAGCGTCCTTGGGAAATGGCTTCATGGGTTTGGGTTGGATTCCGCTTCAGCCACTCATACCACCAAATCTGCGCCAACGCTTCTGAGGGGATATCTGCTGGTAATTCTTCCCAGCCTCTAACTACCCACTCAAATAGTTGACGGTGATTTTCTGTAGGCGGTTTGACATGGAACAACCGCAACGCATCTCGGTGGGAGAAGCCTTGACGCTGTTGATATTTCAACAGTTGATAAGCTAAACCCTTGACATCCTCCCGTGAGAGCCAAGTTTTACCAGCTTCCCGCACTACTTTGCCAAATCCCCGCAGAGATTTGGTGTAGTTCAGCCATTCGTAGAAGTGGCTACCAGTGCGGACAATTTGCGGGAAGATTTCACCAAACGCCTGTTTTGCTTCTGGTGCTTCAGCCATTGATAGCAACACTAGAGCCAAGATAGGCGCGCTGTTATTAATGGCGCGTCCATCGCTAGCATACAAAATCTCTTCTGCTACACGGCCAGGATTTTCGGCAACAGCTTGTCTGACAACTGCCACAAAATCTTCAGTTAATTCCTGTTTACCTGCGTAGTAAGTGCTTTTTGCTGTGCCAACCAACAAACAACGGCGCAGCATTTTCCAAATGCCAGCATCAAACATCCAGCCGCCGGAACGTCCCTGAACCATTTCTGCTTCTCGTCCGGGGATAGGTTGATTTTGGGGTGTAGTTGTTTTCTTTTTAGTGAAAAAATTGTAATTCATCGCTTCATCTCCCGGCCCTTGCGGGCAAAAATGAAAGATGGCAGAGCGGGAATCGAACCCGCGACATCCGGCTTAAGAGGCGATAACCCTAATTCGTCGGCCTTTTCAGGCAAGGTGTGAACAAGGATGTTTTTCGGCGCTCTACCAACTGAGCTATCTGCCACATGAAAATTAAAAACACAAAATTTAATCTGGTGGAACAGGATTTGAACCTGCAACCGATGAATTAACGATAACCCTCGTATTCGTCGGCCTTTGCAGGCAAGGGGTGAATAAGGATGTTCATTGCTCTACCAGATTGAGCTACCCACCAGATAAAAATTCAAAATTAAGTTTTGGGTGGCGGAGCAGGATTTGAACCCGCGACCTCTCGAACCCTAATCGATAACCCTAATTCGTCGGCCTTTGCAGGCAAGGGGTGAACAAGGATGTTTAGCGCTCTACCAAACTGAGCTACCCGCCACATGAAAATTCAAAACTCAGCATTAAATTTGCTGTAACGAAGTAGGATTTTTACCTACACCTCCAGAAGTTTGATCGGGGGTGTTTTAGTTATATGCGATAACCCTCGATACGTCGGCCCTTCCGGGCAAGGTGGGAGCTCTGCCATTTGAGCTATTCGCTACTGCTGAAAGCTAACTCCTTCATGAAAGTTGACTTGTATTATTAATGTAGTATATGTATTATCGGTTGTCAAGGGTCTGGTAAGCTAATTTAGAATTATTGCTTTGGAAAGAAAAGCTGAGATGTATTACGATCGCTCTCATCAAAACCCTCTTATTTTCTCTGGTAAAAACTTTTGCGCGTAGTTTACCGCACTTCTCTACGAGACGCTCCGCGAACGGCAAGCTCAGTGACCACCGTAGGCATCGCAGACCAATCTTATACGAGCAAAAAGGTAATAAGCCTATAACACCTACTGAATATAGCTTTTGCCGGCAAATTTGCCGTAACTTTGCCAAAAGATACAAAAAAGTGACACAATTTTTGCCAAGATAGATAATATTATTTACTAAAATTCACTTGGCAAAAATCGGCATGAGTGAGAAACCCATAGAAGGTAACGGTAAGGCTTTTCTCGTTCTACTTTTGCCCATCTCGTTTTTGATTATTTTCCTAGTTGCTACTTGGAGAATTTTACTGGCGGTAATTGTGCTGGTAATTGCCTTCAAGCTTTGGCAGGAATATCAATGGCAACAGTGGACTGTGCGAGTTAACCCAATTTTTCATCAGTTGGTTCGTGAAAATCAAGGCAGACTGACGCCAATGGACTTGGCAATCAGGGGCAATTTTCCTGGAACAACGGCAAAACGCTACTTGGATAGTAAAGCCTCGGAATTTGGTGCCAGTATAGTCAACTCTGAAGATGCAGGGCAGTCTTATTACTTTATAACTGCCAGCATTCTCGGCAATATTCTTGATAGTAGTGAGCCTGTTAAAGAACTTCCGGCTCAACCAGTTACTAAAACAGCGCGATCGCTTTTAGCACCACCACCAACCCCACATGAGGAAGAACCAGAAACCGAATCACTCCCACAGCAAACACATGAAGAAGTTAAGCGATCGCTGGAAAAACAGTTAATTTTTGGCTCTCTGATCCAATCTGAACTTGCTAAACGGCTAAATGTCTATTCCAGTACGGTTTATAAACGGCGAAACGATCCAGAGTTTCCTGAGTGGAGCCGCAGCAAAGACCCTGATGGTATTGCCTGGTCATTCTCGGAAAAAACTAAAGAGTTTTTCCCAGTAGAGGAAGAACAAAGCAAAAGTTAAAAGGTAAAAGGAAGAACTTTAAAGCTTTACTTTTTACTTTTTACTTGTAAACCCACAGCTTCGTTGATGGAATTTAATCCGCTTTGTTCTAGCTTGGAAAGTAAACCAGCTAGAATTCGGCGTACCATCATTGGCCCTTCGTAAATCCAGCCTGTATAAACCTGAATCAAGCTAGCACCAGCAGTAATTTTTTCCCAAGCATCTTCTGAGGAAAAAATACCACCAACCCCAATAATTGGGATTTGTCCTTGAGTTTGCTGCCAAATAAAACGAATTACCTCAGTGGAGCGATCGCGCAATGGTTCACCACTAATTCCGCCAGCTTCATCCTGGGGTGATTTGCCATTTTGGTCAATCAACTGGGTTTTGAGTCCATCACGGCTGATGGTTGTATTAGTGGCGATAATTCCCGCCAGTTGGTAGGTTTTAGCAAGAGTTATAATGTCAGCGATCGCAACCCAATCTAAATCTGGCGCTATCTTGACAAAAATAGGTTTTCGTGCAATATTTTCTTCTTGTAATAAATTCAAGATGGCACTGAGCATAGAAGCATCTTGGAGCGATCGCAACCCTGGTGTATTGGGAGAAGAGACATTAACAACAAAATAGTCTCCCAAATCTTTGAGTAAACGAAAACTATCGAGATAATCCTGTGCGGCTGCTTCTAGGGGAGTTATCTTAGATTTACCCAAATTTATCCCTATGGGTATCGAGCGGATTAACTCATGCTTTCCTTGTTTCAAACGTGCCGCCATTACTGCTGCACCACTGTTATTAAAACCCATCCGATTGAGAGCAGCTTTATCCAACGGGAGGCGAAACAAACGAGGACGGGGATTTCCAGGCTGTGCGTGAAAAGTTACAGTTCCTAGTTCTGCAAAGCCAAAACCCAGGTTAGACCAAATGTCCGCAGCGACTCCATCCTTGTCGAAGCCAGCCGCTAACCCTACCGGATTTGGAAAGTTTAGCCCAAACAAATTTTGTTCTAGACGGGAATCGTACAGGCATAAAGACTGCTTTAAACGTTGGTTTACCCAACTAGAAGGCGTTTGCGATAGCCAATTAAAACTGCGAATCGTCTGCTGATGTAACCACTCTGAATCGGTTTTTACCACATTAAACAAAAGCGGACGAATAGCAAGTTGATAAATATCCATTTCAATCCTTAAAACTACGCTAATTTGGTAGACTGCCGCGCTTCCTCTTTAGCTTGTCGAAGTTCTTCTTTAAATTGCCGCACTTGTTCAGCAAGCTGCTACATTTCTTCGGCAGAATTTCTCATTTCTTCAGCAAGCTGCCGCGTTTCTTCGGCAGAATTTCTCATTTCTTCAGCAAGCTGCCGCATTTTTTCGGCAGAATTTCTTATTTCTTCAGCAAGCTGTCGCTGATCTTCTTGTGAGAGCCTGGTATCTTCAGCAAGCTGTCGCTGCTCTTCTTGCAAGACCCTGGTATTTTCAGCAGACTCTCGCTTTTCCTCTGAGACTTGTCTCTGCTCCTCTTGAGCATCGGACGGAGTTTCGCCCATTTCCCTAGCACTCCATAATCTAACTTTAACGAACCTGTTATCTACAATTTTTAGCAAACACCTGTGGCAATATTACTCAGGGTGCTTTTCTGGGCATCTTATATATTACAAGTTATGTTAACCAATAAATCAGATGGGGCAGCCGCAAAAACCTATAGCCGCCGAACAGCAGATCCTCTCTTTGGGACGCGTCCTCCAGAACCTCAGAGAAGAAGATGATGTTGACGTTCTGATTGAAACTACTATTTCTTATCTCAAAGAAGAGTTTGACTATAAACTGATTTGGATTGCTCTTTACGATCGCCTGAATCACATATTATTCGGAAAAGGAGGCATCACACCCGATCGCGACATGAGCTTTTTACGCCAAAGAGTTGTTCTCAGTCCTGGGGATTTATTAGAACAAGTAGTAATTGAACAACATCCTTTAGGCGTAGCTGATTTGCAAACTGAAATCCGCGCCGCCGAATGGCGAAAAATAGCCGAAAAATTCCACATCCAAGGAACGATTATTTTACCAATTCGCTACAAAGACCGTTGCTTGGGCTTGGTATTACTGGGTTCAGAACGCTGGGGCTACTTACTGACAGGAGAAACAAAAGCACGTTTGATGATGGTTTTAGGTGAACTGGGGGCAGTGCTTTATCAAAATGAAATGCATAAGCACCAAAAGCAAACCAGGCGAACTGACGAGCCATTATTAGAATTGCTGGAAAATTTACGCACCCTCAGCAACCTGAATCAAAGACTTGAAGCAGCGGTGCAAGCAACTCATAAATTTGTCTCCCCCAGTCGGACAAATGTTTACTGGTTTGAGCGCGAAGGGCGCTACTTTTGGTGTCGAATGAGCAATCAGCTGGTCAAAATGGATCGCAATACTAGCAGTCAGCAAGCAGCGGGAATGACTGTACAGGACTTGAGCGATTTTTATTATGCTTTGGCAGTTAACCAAATAGTCTCCATTGGTGATGCCCGCAGTTCTTTAAAAAGCCATTTTACGGCTAAATTGCTGCAACGTTTGAACGTGCGATCGCTCCTGGCAGCTCCGATTATCTGGCAAAAGAACTTAGTCGGTTTTCTGGCGGTGGAAAGCAATGAACCTCGCATCTGGACGGACACAGACAAAAATTTTGTCCAGGGTGTTGCTGGTTTAATCTCCCTAGTTACACCTACCGAAAGCATGGAAAGCACGATCAAACAGATTCAAGAGGATGCTCAACTGACTAGCCAAGTTGCTCAAGGTATCTATAGCGAACATGACCTTCAGACAACTTTACACAGTTGTGCTAAAAGAGTTTTAGCTCGATTAGGTGCTACCCGCTTTTTGCTGTTGCAGTATGACCCCGAGCAGAAGAATTATCAATTTACTTACCAAAGTCAGCCCCAAAATCGTCGACCGTTGACATTTACCCTTCATACTCTCAAAGAATTAGACGGGCAGCTTTTGCAAGGTTCAACACAGGCGGTGGAAATTGAGAACTTAGATGAAGATTTACGCTTTTTTAACTGGCGACCCTCATTGTTAGAGAATAATGTGCGATCGCTACTTGTTTGTAAATGCACTCACGAGCATATACCAGCAGCACTTTTGGCGATCGCTCATGAAAGCCCTCGTTCTTGGACAACCCTAGAAAAAGAATTGCTGTGGGCTGTCAGTCAACAGATTGGTGTAATTATTCGTCAGTGGCAATTACATAACCGCACTACCCAGCAGCAAAAAACTTCCCAGGCCTTTGAGCAATGCTTACGCATCCTGACACAATCCCAGAACAGCATTGAGGTCGAAAAAAAGCATTTAGAACGTACAGCACTCGAACAAATAGCCTCAATTTTGGGCTGTCCTCTAGCGCTAATGCTATCTTGGGCACCTGGTGAAAGTCGGGCAGAAATTATTCCTGGAGTGATTGACAATAGCCAATTTGGGATTTTTTCTGATGTATCTATTTCTATCCAGGCTGAAGCCTTAATTCAGTGGGCACTTACTACAGAGAGTTACCTGACTTTGAAGGTGGATAATTTACCTCCAGAAACCCGGAAATGGTTGAATGTTCCAGACAAAAGTCAAATTTTGGTAATGGCATTACGTACAACTGCTGTTTATGAAACCACTGGTGTTGTGTTGCTTGTAGACTATCAAGAGCGTCGTTGGTCAGAACAAAACCTCAGTGCAACAGCAACTCTGATTTCTCAATTAGCCTGGTGGCGTCGTGAAAAGCAAGTTACCCGACTTTTAGAATCCACAACCGAAGAATTACGACAACTCAACTGGTACAAACATCGTCGTCTAGAGGAAATTCAAAGAATAACGGCCCATTCCCTGAAACAAATACACGATTTGGGCATTCCTGCAAATGAGCTGACTCAGATGCGCTACCAGCTATTGCTGCGGCAGTTAGATCATACAGCCACCTCCATGAGTGGAATGCTAAAACTCGAACACTGGCAGCTACATATTAGTTGGGAAACTATGCCCATAGCTAGTTTATTGAAGCGATCGCTCGAACGGATCGACAATTTACTCAAACAACAAAAGCTGTGGATTGGTGTGCATGGTTTGGGACAACCAATTGACGAGCAAGAAGCGCCCAAGAATTCTTCATTAGTTAGAGGCGTTCCTCCCTCCAGCGCTCAATCTGCAATGGCGATCGCTGGTGATATTGTCAAAATTGAATTAGTTATCCATGAATTATTGGTTACTGCCTGTAACCGTTCTCAAACCGGTAGCAGAATTGATATTTGGTGTCGCCGTTTAGATGCGTCAAAACCCTCAGATATAAAATATTCTTCTTCTACAACTGGAGCAGCTGAACATCAGACATCCCTAGAATTATCGATCACATATAACGGTGCGATCGAACCACAGCTACTCACGGAACTACATGATAATACACCGAAAGATGTTCTTGTTCCTTCAAAGCTCGACCAACCACCAGCTTTACATCTGGCGATCTGCCAAAACCTCATGCAAGAACTAGGAGGAGAGTTAAATTTCTATCAGTTACCAGATAATCGGGTAGTCAGTCGCTTGTTGTTGCCGTTAGCTATTCATGATTCTTAGTGCAGCTTTGCCTAAAATCGCGGCGAATTGAGTGTTGAAATTTAAACGTTCGGTTAAAGGGTAAAGGGGAAAGAGAAATAAAAAACCTTTAACCGCAAACCCATTCCCCTTTTCCCCAAATCCTATTCTGAGTTCAAAATGCTTATCCGAAGCGTATTGCCTGAAACAAACGGCATTGATACTAATCCTGACTTCGGTAATTGGTACAGGCGATCGTTACTTGGTTTTACAGTGACTTGCTTGCTCATCAAAGGATGCTCAGGCACCAACATTACTTATGTGAACTCCTCCCTACTGAATTTGTGAACTTTTCCATACTGAATCCTTACGTAAACCCCAATTAAAAAATGCTCTTTTTTACTCCAGCTTTACAAAAACCTAGTGGATGCACGGTTAGTATGAATATGTAACCAATTGACCGCACGCCAGATTTAATAACTAAATTACTTATGCGGTTATTACTTATATATAAGTGCGTAAATGGTAAATAAAAATTAGCCATTAAATAGAAGATTTCTTCTACATAAGACAAACATGGCTTGGAAAGTAACCAGGCTGACCATCCTGCTTGCCTATACTTGGCTCTTACTCATTAGTAAGGCAGTAGATAAGCATGACAAATTTGCAATCTTAACATCGTAAAACAAAAAACTAGAAGTTGTATGAAAAAGCACACCAAATTTGTAAAGCGTTTTTTGGCATTGGCTACTCCAGCGATCGCTACTTCCATATTGGCAACCTTACCGAGCCAAGCTGCTACCATTGCATATTCTGAGTCAAGATTCAACATCAACAACTTTAGTAGCAGCCCTTCAGATGTTAGGACTTTGACTGATAATGTGACCACAGCAATTAGCACAGGTGGTCAAGTAACTGCTGATGCTAACGCTGAGGCTAAGTTTAATATCGATGCAAATAACTCTGCCTCCAATTTGTCCTTCAGCCAAGCTCAAGGTCAGGGTGATGGCTATACAGGGACGGCGGAAAGCTTTGCTGGGATTATCGGTTATAATTTCATAGTTGACAAAGAGTTTTCTTTTGATTTCAGTGGCTTGTTTAACCTTAAAACATCCATTGATGATGCAGTGACTGAACGTGCAAATGCTCGTGGAGAGTTTTTATATCAGTTATACGACAGCGATAGTGGTAATCTTTTAGACTCTTTCAAAATTTCTGGAAATTTATCAACTATAGGTAACAATGATGCTTTTGTATTTGAACCAAGTAGTAGCATAACTCTTGATTCAAGTCAGACTACTATTGATAAATCTTTTGGCGGAACACAGGAATATGCTTTGACTAGCTTTAAGGGTAAATATTCCCGTACTTTCGATAAGTTAACTCATTTAACCTTAATAGAATCTAAAAGTAATCAGGTGAGCGTCTATACTGTCCCAGAACCCTCAACAATTCTAGGTTCGCTGTTTAGTTGCGCTATGTTTGGTGCTGTCTCAATACGCAAGCGTAAAAGAGCTTCTTCGGTTGCGTTGTTGGTTAATAAGGATTTAAGGTCTGTTTAAGTAGGTAGGCACGAAAAAATTCACCTGTGTAAAGGTAAGTAAATACGTAGAATGCATCTACCGAGGTGACTTATATATGGGCGTCCGTTTAAGGATATTCTTCACTCGTCAGCAAGACAGAACCCTGTTAAAGCTAACAACTGCGGATTTGCCACAGAGAGTAGATCGAGCAGAAATAATTAGGCTAAACGCACATGGCTGGTATGATGAGTACCACCATTGCCTATGCGGTCTTTGATGGCGTTACAAGTAGGGGAGAAAAAGAAAACTATAGTACACAACGTGTAAAATTTAACTCTAGTACCTATGGTTAAGTTTTCGTTATATAGTTATAAATTTTCTCGCCTACCTATTTTATCTGTAGCCAAAATAAACTGCGAAGTCCCAACACTCAGGCTGTGTTTTCTGAATATGAAAGATTAAAAAATGAATATTCAAGAAGCTTTTAATATTGCCGCAGGAGATTACGATAACTTACGTCATATTCTAATTCCCTGTTTTGATGACTTTTACAAAACAGCTGTTGAAATTATCCCAGGCGATCGCACTGCATCATTGAAGGTTCTAGATTTGGGGGCTGGTACTGGACTTTACTCAGGTATGGTTCAGTCCGTCTTCCCTAATGCAGAGTTCACTTTGCTAGACTTAGCGCCTGAGATGTTAGAAAAAGCTAAGTTGAGATTTAGCAAAATGGGTAAATCTCCCAAAATCTTAATTGGTGACTACATTGAGACTGATTTAGGTGATTCATATAACCTGATAATTTCTGCCTTATCGATTCATCATCTGTCAGATGTTGACAAAGAACTTCTTTATCAACGGATTTATGATGTCCTCAATCCTGGAGGGATATTTATCAATGCCGATCAAGTTCTCGGCAAAACCCCTGATTTAGAAAAACTTTACCGTCAACACTGGCTAGATTCTGTCTGCGCTAAGAATATTTCAGAAGAGGATCTCAAAGCTGCACAAAAACGCATGGAATACGATCGTATGGCAACTCTTGATATTCAACTTAGCTGGTTAGAAGCAGCTGGGTTCCAAAATGTGGATTGTTGGTATAAAAATTTTAGCTTTGCTGTTTTTGGTGGTTATCGACCGACTATTTAACTAAGTAAGTTCAAATAATTAGGAGATGCTTTTGCAGACAACCTTACTAAGATGGCAAGGCTAAATTTGTGCATTAAATCTATTTATGGTTTCTCCTCGCGTCTCCCGTACCCCTTCGCTCCGTTACGCTACGCAAAGGTGGAGCCAAAAATAAAGGAAGTATTTTATCTAATATCAGGAAGTGGGCAAGAATAAATCAAACTATATTAAGCAATTTAAAATTAATTAAACTGGCTATTAGTAAGAAATTCGGTCATTATATGAAAACTTTGATTATTGATAGCAAGTAATTTAAATAAACCAAAACTACTATGAAAAATTTGATTAATTTTTAGATATAAATTGAATTACTTCATGAAAAAATTAATCTAAAGCTGCAATGATGAATATTATTTGAAAATTAGCGGCAATAAAGGTGGTTGAATGGCTAAGTCTGCACTAATGGTATCTTTGCAACGTGCTTATAAAATTGCGAGAGCATCGCTCAAAACTGGCATTCCCACAGATGAGATAGTTGACATTTTAAAACAAAAAACCACTCGTCGCCGTTTACTATATGGGGGTTTGGGATTAGCAAGCGCATTAGCTACATCTACCTGGCATAATGGACGTGATTCTATGGCTTTTGGCACAATTCCCAAGGTGCTGGTAGTGGGTGCGGGAATTGCTGGTTTAACTGCCGCCTACCGTTTACGTCAAGCTGGGGTTCCTGTAGACATCATTGAAGCGAGGAATCGCGTTGGTGGTCGAATGCGTAGTTTAGCCAACGCAGCAGGTACTGGCGTGACTGTGGAACTAGGTGGAGAATTTATTGATACAGATCATACTAAATTGCGATCGCTTGCTGAAGAACTTGGTTTAACAATAGTCGATGTACTCGCTACTGATAAGGGTTTAGTGCCAGAAACATGGTACTTTCAAGGACGCAAAATTCCCGAACTAGAAATTATTAATTACTTCATTCCTTTGGCGCGTAAAATTGACGAGGATTTAGTTGCCATTGGGGATGGAGATGTAACTTATCGCTCTTACAATCAGGCCGCTTTCGCTTTAGATAATACCTCCATTGCAGAGTATTTAGAGCAAGCAAAAATTAATCCCATTCTGCAAGAAATGCTAAAGGTGTCTTATAGTACCGAATATGGTCGAGAGGCAGCAGAACAATCCTGTTTGAATCTACTGTTTTTGATTGGTACTAACACTGATAAATTCTCACTCTACGGTGAAAGCGATGAACGTTACACCATTCGTGGTGGTAACGACCAAGTACCCCGTCTGCTAGCAAATTCTTTAGCTTATGCTATCCAAACTGAAACAGAATTGGAAGCTATCTGTATCCGTCCTGATGGTCGCTATCGAGTTAGTTTAAAGTCTGGCTATAAAACCTTCGATCGTACTTATGAAAGAATCTTGCTGACATTGCCCTTTACCACTTTGCGTTTAGTGAAGTTGGATGTGAATTTACCAGCATTTAAACAGAAAGCGATCGCAGAATTAGGATATGGTACAAATGCCAAATTAATTACAGCCTATCAACAAAAATTATGGCGCACTAAATATAACTCAACAGCAGCAACATTTACTGACACAGGCTTTCAAAACACCTGGGAACCCAGTCGCTACCAAAAAGGCTCCAAAGGTCTAATTACTAACTTTACTGGTGGTGAACATGGCTTATCTTTGGGCAAAGGTTCAGCAGAATCTCAAGCCCAAATACTATTACCACAATTAGATCGGATTTTCCCCGGAATCAAAAATCTGCGTCAAGGTCAAGCCATTCGCGCCTATTGGCCTGGAGAACAGTACACACGAGCCTCCTACGCTTGCTATTTAGTCGGACAATGGACAAGTATCGCTGGAGCAGAACAAAAACGTGTAGGTAATCTATTTTTTGCTGGCGAACACTGTTCTCTGTCCTATCAAGGATATATGGAAGGCGGTTGTGCAACAGGTGAAGTTGCAGCTCAAAGAATCCTCAAAGATTTAGGTTGGCGAAATATCTCTGCTCAACAGAAAAAATCAATTAATACCAATCAACTAAATCGCCGTCATCCCAGAATTCCAAGGGACGAACGTTTTTCTCACGACTACACGGAAAAGTAAAGTACTTAGTTCTCAGTAATCAATATAGCGCTCTCAAATGTGTGAGGACTGGGGAAAGGGGAAAGGGAAAAGGGTAAGGGATTTAAACTCTTTACCCCTTTACCCCGCCAAGTTCACTTGGCGAACTACTAGAGCATGTTGGTCAACTCTAGTATCCTTCCCAGAAATTACCTCAACTGTGCGGAATCCAAGCACCGCCAACAGATTATTTTCAGGGAGCTTGACAGGAGCAGGTTGATCGCCGTGACCTGGAGCGGGGAGGGGATAGGCAGTCGCCGCAGCGGTGTGGAAGCGAATATTGCCTTCGCTGTGCTCAATCACTTGATGGATGTGCCCCGTTAACACTGTTACCGATGCAAAGCGAGATAGCAGTGAAAGCAACTTAGCAGAATCAGCAGTTGCCCATCCCCATTTGGGATAAAGGTCATATAGGGGAATATGGCTGAAAACAACTAGAGGCGTATCCTGTTTCTGGTTTGCCAAATCTTTGGAGAGCAAGTCCAGTTGTGCCTCACCTAGTTTGCCTGTGCCGGTTGCCCCAAAGTCCAGCACATTGGTTAAGGAGACAAAGTGTATTCCCGCCCGATCCCAAACCTGTAAACCCTCTTTGACATCCTTGCGGTTAAAAGCTTCCTCGTAGGCTTTGCCGCGATCGCCAATTGTATCGTGCTCCCCTGGTAGAGTAAACAGTGGGACTTTCAATTGGGAAAGCAGTTGTTTCGCTTGATCGAATTCTTCTGGTTTAGATAAATGGGAGATGTCTCCCGTGTGAATGACAAAGGCTGGTGGAGTGGGTAAAGCATTGATTGCATCGATCGTTTTCTGAAGCGTATCGGTGACATGTTCATTTGCAGGTTTTTTGAAACCAATGTGCGTATCGCTGATTTGAACGAAGGAAAACGGTGAAGTCGTGGATGATTTTTGAGCATTTGGTTCTCCCACCTGACAGGCAGTTAATAAGCCATTTGCACCAACAGCCCACACAATGCCGAGTCCTGTCCAGCCCACGTGTTCAATAAATTTTCTGCGTTGCATTGGTATTCCTCTGGTTATTTTTTCTCTTGTGTTACCGTCAGCGTCCCCTTCATAAAGGGATGAACTGAGCAAATATAGGGATAGGTTCCCGGTTTGGTGGCGGTGTAGTTCCAGGTTTGATTGGTATCCAGTGCTTTAGAGTTGAAAGTACCATCCGTAGCCGTCGCCGTGTGGGGTTCTTCATCGACATTGATAAATTGAACAGTTTTACCAACAGCGATCGCCAAATTCGCTGGCTCAAATTTGAAATTACGAATTTTGACCGTAGTATCGGCAGTTTGTTGGCTAGTTTGGGGTCGATCTTTCATCGCCATTGGTTGGTTAGTCATTGCCTTATGGTTCGGACTACAGGATGACAACGACAACAGGATTACCAGGAAGGCACTGGCGATCGCTATGAAAAAATAAGAAATGTATTTCATGAGCGTTCTTTTATCCGCTTTGGTTGATGACGTTTAGCAAACAGTCCAGTCATGCTCACTCCGGTAGCCACTAAGCCAATTAGACCTAGCCCATTCAAAACTGGCAGAATGGCATCGAGTTTGAAGATTTGGAAGGTGTGAACAGCGATTAAAAATGCAGCAAGCTCTTCTTGATGCAACCATGTGTCGGCGATGGCAACGCTAATGCCAGTCAGAGCAGTAAAGAGTAACGGCAAACAAAAGAGTGTAGCAATTAGCCGATGGTACTTGCGAAATGTGTTTCTCATCATATTGATTCAGTAACGCCAGTTTTTTAATCTGCTATAAATCCTTGCAATTGATTTTCAAGGTTATGGCGATAGCCTCGATCGCTTAACGCTTGCTCAGGTAGTCGATTCGCTTTGACAGCAGCTTGAATAATGTCTTGAGCCGTGATTGTTCCAGACGCGATCGCCGACATCAATGCACTACTGCGGGGAATGCCTTGGTCTTTTAAGTAGCCTTGATACGCCAGATAAGCCAAATTAAAAGGCTTGAGTTGGTTTCCAGAGGGTTGATTTGCCGCGTAGGGATTGAAGCTGATTGGTATGGTTTGAGCCTTCGCCGCAGCAGGCAAAATGGTGGCAGAAAGAAGCAGTGTTGTTAACAGCACAGAAATAGAGCGTCGCATAGAATTACCTTTAAGATCGGTTATTTGGCTACAGCGGTTTTACTGACCTTCAATGCATGGATGCAGCACAAACTTTCAAGTAAATTGGTCGAATCCAAACTGCTAAAAGTGCAAAATATGACATACCAAAGAAGGGCATTGTAGATTGACGATATAAATTTCGTCGGGGCATTGCATTGCAATGCCCAGTTTTAAAAGCTGTAGGAGTGGGCAGGTAAACAATTAGCGTGATTTCAGGAATTTAGTTGCAACTTATGCCTGGAAAGAATGCTAACTGGGTTACTTACTTTTCTCTACCTTTAAGACGACTGGGAACCAATTTTGGATTTAAACTTTTTAAATGCCTTTGCTAGACTGAAGTTCGCGGTTCGTTCGGTTTTCGGCGCGAGCTATTGAAGGAGGCAGGAGGCACAAAATAGACCTCTTGGCATTTGTGCTTTTTGCACTCTTGGGGAAAAGGGTAAAGGTTAAAGGGGAAAGGGACAATACAGAACCTTTTCCCTTTCCCCTTTTCCCGACTTATGCAAGAAGTCTAATGTATGCCGATTCAAACCCCAACCAAATTGTAAGCACCGTGTAGACGGCAGGGTTTTAGACCGCAAGTTCGCCTTCGAGGAGACTTCAGCGCTGTTTTCCTCCTGCCTCCTGCCTTCTTTGATAACCAATCAGAACGAAATAACCCACTTCTACAAAATTTCGACCTTAAACTCATCCAATTAGCTTCACCAATCGTTTTAGAAGTGAAAGTAAGTTTGCTCTATACTCAAAAGTTGTGAAATCAGGATTGGCATTCACATTGCAAGATGCATTGGGCATTTTTGCAGAGAAATTAGCCTCAGTCTATTCACCTGAATCTATGGATCTAAGTTCTCCCGATCGCCATTCATCAGAACCGTCATCCTCCAGCGATGCCGCACTTTTGGATGGCCTGAAGGCAAAGCAACCAACGGCGTTAAGGTGTCTCTACGAGCGCTATGGCAGCGTAGTGTATGGAGTGGCGCTGAAAGTTTTGCAAAGCCAGCCGGAAGCCGAAGACCTAACCCAGGAAATTTTTCTGTCATTATGGCAGCGTCCGGTTGACCCAGTTCGCCACGGTCATTTGATGCGTTACCTGATTGTCATGACTCGATCGCGGGCGATCGACAAATTGCGATCGCGCAGTCGCACGCTTAATTTGGTGCAACGTTGGGGGCAGAATATCACTGCCGCACCCCCCGCGCATACTCCAGTTGAGCAGGCTGTTTTCAATGAGCGATCGCAGCAAGTGCGGCAGGCATTGACCCAGCTTTCAGATCGGCAACGACAGGTGATCGAACTGGCCTATGATGCCGGACTGAGCCAATCAGAAATTGCCCAACAACTGCATAAACCCCTGGGAAGCGTGAAAAGCTGGACTCGCCAGGGACTCCTGAAACTGAAGCAACTTTTACAACACTCCATTGACTAAGGTTATGACTGAACCCCTTACTCCTCAAGCAATCGAAACCTTGGCAGCAGGCTATGTTGTAGGCGACCTCGATCGCGCCGAAGTAGAAGTTTTCGAGCAACTGCTGGCAGAAAATCCAGCATTAGTGGCAGAAGTGAAGCGGCTTCAGGCAACCTTAGACCAGGTTGTTTACAGCTTAAACAGCGTTGAACCGCCTCCCCATCTCCAATCTGCCATTCTGACTGGTGCAACCACGACTTTCCAACCTTCCCAGAAACCGTCTCGCTTCCTCTGGTACGCCATCATGGGTAGTGTCGCGGCACTCTTAATTCTGTATTTAGGAGTAGATAACTATCGCTTGCGACAGGATTTCCGCATGGCTCAAGACATAAATACCCTACTGCAACAGTCCCAGACACAACTTTTCTCTCTCAAGGCTGTGAATGCGTCGGATACCGCTACGGGTAGCTTTGTGGTGAATCTAGGACAACGACAAGGGATTCTAGCCGTACAAAATTTGGTGGCTCCTCCTACAGGGAAAGTCTATCGACTTTGGGCGATCGCTGATGGCGAAAAAATTCCCTGTGGTACTCTGAAAATTAATCCCCAGGGAAAGGTGCTAAATAAATTCTGGATGCCTGCCGACTTTTATGACACAGGTATCTCTGGATTATTCGTGACTTTGGAATTGTCTGAAAATAGCCGTTATCCAACCGGAACTATTGTGATGCAGAGTAACTCATCGACCAATATCTAACCTCAGTAATTTACGTTCTATCCCGGATGCAGACTTGGCGGTGCGCTGTATGCAATGGGGAATCCTAATCACTGGGTTCTGGTTAATAGGACTTAGACAAAAAATACCCAAAAAAGAGCCTCATATCGTGTCCGGTTAAAGATTTATCATTAAGACGGCAGGGGAGCAGGGGGAAAGAGGGTTTCCTGGTTTTTGCACAGATGGGGGAATTATAACTAATACCAATTTGAAAAATGATTGCGACAGATGGGAAGCTGAAACACTTATCTAATGGATGTTTCACAATCCAAAATCTAAAATCTAAAATCCAAAATGGTATAGTTAGGCGGACATGATATCAAACAAGTGCTCGTTGATAATTAATCCCACAACATTAACCAATCCAGCACCGATAATTGCAGAGGTGGAAGCTAAGAGTTGGTTATTTACCAGAGCAATAGCTATTAATTTCATTGACTATTGAACTTTCTTCGCTACTACTCTTTTGCAGAGATACCAGAAAGCCCTTTGCTGCTGGTAGATTCTTTTTATCTATGGCTGTTGCTGCATTATTCAATTGTTTGCTAATGTTCTGATAGAGTGTGATAAAGCGTCCTTGGAAACCTTGCAATTTTTCATCTTTAATTTCTAGTGCTTTCATTTCTTTCGCAAGTGGATCTATCTTAGCCGAAAGTTCAGTTAGAGCTTTGGAACCTTTTGCCGGATTGGGATTTTTAGCGAATTCCTGACCTAGAGTAGATGCCTGATTGGCGACTTTTATGACTTTGTTACATTGAGCAACTTTACTTTCGCCACAACCTGCAAATAATAAAGCGATCGCAGTAGTGACGGAAAGTATAAAACTTTGCTTAAATACGCATTGCATAGGTTCTACGATCTCCAACTATGTTTCGTGAAAGTTGGACATTAGGAATCGATGATTAGAGAAAATACTTTTTCTAAACTTGATTCTTTCTTTCTGCCCTGTTACTTTATACTTCATTTTTTCGATAACGTGTATGTAATTACACGCAAATAAGGCAATTTAAAATTAGATAGTCGTGTCGTCCTTTACTCTACCAATTTTGGAATTAATCTCAGTGTTGTAGTCGTATTTTCTGTAACATTCTTTGATTCCCATAACATCTGGTGGTATTCAATTTTGCGCCAAGGTTCAACCATATCGTTGTAGTGGCTATGGAAAGCATGGCCTGATTGTCCAGGGGTGTGAATTGCTACTGAGTTATCCAAATTTCCTAAATCTACAATCATCCGCAGTGAAGGAATATCAGTCACTTCAAAAGATTTGTTTGCTCTCCAGCGGTTAGCATTCACTGTTTCGCCGTTACCAGATGTAGCAAATGCACCACGATTAAATAAAGCCTCAATCGGTGCAACTCCAGATTTCCCCTAGGTGGCATTCCGAAAAGTAATGGTATGCAGCTTACCCCAATTCCAGCTTTTCGGGTCTTTGCTTTGAATTCGTTCTAGTTCATCCACGGCTTCGAAAAAGGACTGCCGGAGGATTTGGTCGCGGTTCTCAACTTTTGGGGTGTTGAGGTTGTCCCACCAAGAACTACTGGGCTGTTTAACCAAATTTGCTACCACAGCATACCAGCGATCGCCTCCATCAGGAAAGTATGTTTCAGGTAACTGATCGTGAAATGTATCTGCTAGCAAGTGTTTCCAGAATACTTCAAACAGAGCAGCAGCAGGCGATGTCATTGCTAACTGCAAATTCCAACCTTGCAGCAGTTTTTGGGCTGCTTGCAAGCGCGGTGTATCAATAGTGATAAATTGTAGTAGTGGCACTAGTGTTTGTGCATTTAAATTGCGATTATCACCCTGTATCTGCTGTACATCCTTTAGAGAAATGGGTTGCGTTTGTTGTGAAATCATTTCAACAATCCGCTTGGCTCGGTAGCCATAAACCCAGTCTGTGGTAATCAGGTAAGGATATTCACGCATAACTAAATTATTGGCAGTAGCAATATAACCTTGAGGTGGATTAAAACTTTTGGGCAATTTCTCAAAGTCAATATAGCCTTGCCACTCATATTCATCCGTCCAACCAGAAACGGGATAACGCCCATCTCCTTGAGCGCGGATGGGGAATTTACCAGGCATTTGGTAGCCAATATTGCCATCAATGTCAGCGTAGACCAAATTTTGAGCCGGGACATCATAATTGCTGGCAGCAGTGCGGAATTCTTGCCAGTTTTGGGCGCGATTGATTTGGGGAACAGTATACGCTAGTTTGGAAGGTTCTAAGGCTGTCCAGCGCAGCGCTACGGCGTAGTTTTGCGGTATTTCTAACGGCTGACTTGGCTTGAATTGCTTCAGATTTGGCGAAACATCAGAGAGAATCGGCCCATGTCGGGTATAGCGTACTGTTTGCACAATCGGCTGACTTCCGGCTACTTGAATCGTCTCTTGCAGAAGTTGCATATCAACCCATTTGCCATTTACCTCATACTGATTGGGGTTATTTGGGTTGATTTTCTCGATGTATAAATCCATCACATCAGATTGTACATTGGTGACACCCCAGGCAATGCGATCGCTATGACCGATAATTACCCCAATCATTCCCGCAAAGGAAAAGCCAGAAACGTTGTAAGGACATTCTGAACTCTTCGGCGTACAGTGCAAACCAACCTCATACCAGATAGAGGGAATTTGCACACCTAAATGAGGGTCATTCGCCAAGATTGGCTTACCCGTTGCCGTTCGCTGACCAGATATTACCCAGTTGTTCGAGCCAATACCTATTCCTGTAGGCCCGATGAGTTGTTCTAAAGCCATCATCGGCTTAGTAATTGATTCTAAAACAGGGAATACATCTGGAGAATCGAAAAGTACTTCAATATTATTGTCCCTCACTCCCCCCGCTTCCCCTACCTCCCCTGCTTCCTCTCCTTGCTGCAACTCAGGTAAAATAACTGGCAAGTCTTGAGGGTATGGTGGAAAAAGTTCCTCTACTTGATTTGGGTTAAGGGTTTTGAGCAAAATAGCACGTTCAATTTCGCTCTCGAAATTTCTGCCCAAATCGTAAGCCATTACCTTACCCCAAGTTAAAGAATGGAGTATTTGCCAAGGTTCTGGCTGATACCCAGGATTAAGAAACTTTAGCACAGCATATTCTAAACTCAAGGCGCTGCCTTGATGTTCTGCCAAATAGGCATTGACACCATCAGCGTAAGCTTCCAAATATGCCTTCATCTCTGCATTCATTTCCTGAATTTCTTGCTGCGCCACCCTCGCCCAACCCATTGTCCGCAGATATTTATCAGTATCAACCTGAGAAGAACCAAACATTTCTGAAAGTCGCCCAGAAACTATGTGTCGCCAAAAGTCCATTTGCCAAAATCGGTCTTGGGCGTGGATATAACCTTGCGCCATAAATAAATCGTGGGAGTTGGCAGCATAAATATGGGGAATTCCCCATTTATCGCGCTGGACAGTTACTTCGGCTTTCAGTTCAGGTATTTGAATTGTGCCACTCTCTTGCGGAAAGGATTGGCGCACAGTGTAGGTAGCAAATCCCACTAACAATAGCCCTAGTACTAACAGGAAAATCAGAGTACTTTTGAGTCTTTTACGTAACCAACCTTTCCTAGAGTTCTTTATTTGAGCTTCTTGTGGCATTGTTTTGTGAAATTAGGCAATCCTACAAAGTATTTAATCAGAATCTTTAGAAAAGTGCGATCTGCCCAATTAAAATATGCTTGAGTAGACAGCTAAAATTTTGTTTAGCTCCCAGTAGAACAATAGTATCGCTCTCCTATTTTCCAAAGCTGGAGCGCAACTATTAAAAAGATAATACCTGCGATTGGCGAGACATAACAAAACCACAAAGGCACTAAAAAAGCATCTTCTTTTTCAAGTACTGCAAGCAAAGGAAAATAACTGACGCAAGCAAGCGGTATCAAGAAAGTAAAAAATCGCTGAAACCACTTACTATAAATTGCAAGAGGGTACTGAGCCGTTTCAACTCCTCCATAAGTGAGTATATTCATAATTTCGAGAGATTCAATAGTCCAAAAGGTAATGGTTGCTTGCATAATGACAATACCAACAAAGAGTGCAACTCCACCAAAAAATGAAGTACCCAAAAGCCATAAAGTTTTAAAAGTTAAAGGAATGTGGAGTGAAGAAAGTGACCAGCACATAACAACAATTCCTTGAAATAATCTTCCGATTCGTTTCAAAGTAAACTCTTTACCTAACAGTTGAAGCGCTGTGGTACGTGGACGAACAAGTAACCGGTCGAAGTCTCCACTTTTAATTATTGTTGTAAATGAGTCAAACCCTTTTCCAAGCGCATCAGCACAGGCGAAAGAAATATTAACTACTCCATAAAAGAGAGCAACTTCATTTAAAGTCCACGTACCAATACTATTAAAACGGCTAAAAAGCGCCCAAACTCCAAAAAATTCAACAGCAGTTACTAAAAACTGCCCTATGACTTGCAGCCAAAAAGAAACTTTGTACTGCATTTGCGACTTGAAAGATACAGAAATATATCGAAGGTAAAGCAAAAAATTATTCATAGTCGCGTTGTAATTCTTATTTAAAATAAATTACCTAACCTATCTCCTACTTAAAAAATTACAAATTAAGTTAGCGTAGCGGTAGCAAGTCCACGAGCATCATTACAATTACGAATTTTTGACCGACATTCCTTGATAGTACAAGCCCCTAGATTTATCTATGGGATCAATCCAAAATCCAAAATCTAAAATCCAAAATTGTCTGATTTATCCTCCTTGAATTACAAGCTTTTTGATACCATATTTCACAAGGATACGCCCAATAATAACAATGACAACTATCCAGAAAGTTTGATGCAGCAAAACATTAAACAGGGCATTTGGTTGAAGATTACCAGTAAACAGACGAAAAGGTTTGTCGATTAGTCCTGAGAAAGGAAGTGCATTCACAAAAGGCTTGCTCCACTCAGGTAAAAGTGGCAACGGAACAATCATGCCAGAGAAGATACTAACAAGAGTAGGTAGAATACTATTAATTCCCTCGCCCGAAATTGTCCACATCATTGATACAGTAAGAAGCATAGTTAATGCAGATGAAAGTAAAATTGCGCCAATAAAAGAGATAAAAAAGGCAACGAAAGAAACAAAGGAGGGTGGAAAAGAAAGCGACCATTCATCAAGCCCCAAAAGGGGAAAAAGAAAAATTGTGACACTAAGAAGCGGAATGCTACGAAGTATCAGGGGCGTTGTGCGAAGTGCCAAAGCGCGAGTAAACCAAAAATTATAAAGGTCTGTGGGTCGGAGAAGATCGTATCCTACAGCACCAGTTCGGATGAGTTCTTGAATATCTCTATCACCTCCCCAAGGGACAATCGCCATCAAAAACGCCTGTCCCAGCCACACATATCCTACAGCTTGTTGAAAAGTGATAGGTTGAGCAGAGGTTGTATGAGTAAAGAATGCCTGTAAAACCATTACTTTTACCAACCCCCAGAAAAGCTGAGTTCCAATGCCAGCCAAAGCAGCAGTTCGGTATTGCAACAGCAGTGTAAATCTAGCAACAAACAGTGACCAATATGCTTTCATGGAACAATTCCTCCTGAAATTGCATAAAGTTCAGCAACTATCTCTTCAATTGGTGGATTTTCTACAAAAAGATCCTCTACTTCGTGTTGCGAGGTAACTTGGCTAATCAAAGACGCAGCAGAAAGCTTTGTGGGATCGAAAGCTAGAGTTACGGTACGACCTTCTTTAGAGATAATACTGACTCCTTCTTCTTCAAAGAAGAACTCATCGTTTGCTAGGTCGATTTTTAAGTACCGACGCGAGGAAACTTGAGAACGCAGTGCTGCTAGAGTTCCATCACAAAGGATTTCACCTCCACCAATAATAATTATGCGATCGCACAATGCCTCGATATCATCCATATCATGGGTAGTGAGGATCGTGGTTACTTGATGAGTTTTATTCAGCGCTTTGATAAATTTTCTGACTGCAAGCTTGGAAACTGCATCAAGCCCGATGGTGGGTTCATCAAGAAAAAGAATTTCCGGTCTGTGAAGCATTGCAGCTGCAAAGTCACATCGCATCCTTTGACCAAGGCTTAACTGCCTCACCGGAGTTGAGAGAAAGCTTCCAAGACCAAGCAAATCAATCATTTCTTCGCGTATCTGGCGATACTCCGATTGGGGAACGCGATAAATATCCCGCAGCAAATCGAAAGACTCAATCACTGGCAAATCCCACCAGAGTTGTGTTCTTTGACCAAACACTACACCGATACGATTAACGTGCTTGATTCGATCTTTCCAAGGAGTTCGTCCGCCAATTAGACATTTTCCACTGGAAGGTACGAGAATACCGCTCAAAATTTTAATCGTGGTCGATTTCCCAGCTCCATTTGGGCCAATGTATCCTACAAGTTCTCCCCGTTCCAGGGAAAATGAAACTCCTTTGAGGGCATAAACTTCTTTAGTTTTTCGCTGCACAAGCCCTCGTATTGAACCGAAAAGCCCAGAGGAACGTTCAGACACAAAGAAAGTCTTCCTGAGATTTTCGACAAGAATGTGAGACATATTTGGGCAGGGGGCAGGGGGCAGGAGGCAGGAGGTAAAAAATGGGCTTGGCTGGATTAAGAATTGTCTGGGTAGAGGTAGCTGGGGTGAGTAATGTCGGAGCGATCGCTAGGGGAATGAGAAATTTCGAGATATATCATTTAATAATAAGTAAATTGCCAATGCAATACCCATGCCAAGAATCACCCTAGAAGTATCAATCTACATTCCAATACAAAGAAATACTCCCTCGGCAAATGCATTGTAGGATTAGCATAAGAAGAGGGAGAAATGAAGTATTATTGCTAATGATTAAAATCTGTTGGGGAACTTCTTAAGTACCCGTAAGTAAATATACTTGATATCTTTCTTCAGCTATCGTGACATCTGGACAAACAGTCAGGATTCAAATACCAACTTTTAACCAGTTAGCAGGTTCCAGTTCTAATCGGGCTGTAATTGTCAATTCACATTTTTGACCTGACATCAGACGCGCTTTAATCTGATTTTGTCCAGTCGTGGTCGCGCAGATAGGATTCAAAGTCGCTTGGGGAAGGAAAGTCACGTTTCAACTGCGCTAAATCCGCTCCGTAGCCGACGTTCTCAAACCAGCGATACATTGTGGTTACTTCCTCTCCGACTTGCTGCTCAAACGCTTCAAACGGAATTTGTTGGTAGTTGACAGTTTTACCCAGAACGCGGCTGAATGCAGCAGCAATTTCTGTCATGGTCATATCTACACTTGCGACTTCTTTTTGGCAATTCAAGAATTCTGCGGGACGCTCGAACACAGAAGCGACCATTTTCCCGTAATCTTCTTCGGAAAGTTGCTGCAATTTCGTTTCAGGACTGAGCGGTTGGAGAAGCGTTCCTTGCTCAATCATCGGACGCATCGTGTTGTAATTATAGAAAAAGAAAACTGGACGCATCATCGTGTAGGGCAAACCAAGCGATCGAATGTATTCTTCGACTTGAAACTTGCTCTCGAAATGTGGAATGCCCGTGTTGCGTTCTGCGCTTCCCACTGAACTGTAGACGAAATGCTGAATGCCTGCCGATGAAGCTGCATCTGCGATCGCTTTGCCATCTCGGATCTCGGCTTCTAATCCACCTTCTTTAAGAAAGGTCTGCAACGAAAAAACGCCATAAGCACCTTCCAAAGCGCGATCAACGGAAGCGCGATCGCTGAAGTCTCCTGTTACGAGTTCTGCCCCCGCTTGTTGGAGTGCTTGGGCGGCGGGCTTGTTTGGATCGCGCACAAAGGCACGCACCTTGAAGTTACCGCGCTTTAAAAGATGACGCGCCACTGCGCCACCCTGATTGCCCGTGGCTCCGGTGACTAAGATAATTTTTTCTCCTGTTGTTTGCTGTGTCATGTCTGTTTTTTTAATGCTGTTTGTGTATTTGAAATTTATCTTGTCTAAACAGTAACTTGTGCAGAAAAAAAGAAAAAGTAGTTAAAATTCAAAACAGTTGTGCAAAAAATTCAAAGATGCGTTTCGGTTAATGGACAAGCTCAAAAGCCTGATGATTTTTATCCGCTCCGCTCAATCTGGAAGCTTTTCGGAGGCAGCACGACACTTAGGTATGGCTCCTTCAGCCGTGAGTCGAGCCGTATTGCGCTTGGAAGATGACTTGGGGGTGCGCTTGCTCCAGCGAACAACTCGCAGTTTGACCCTGACCGAAGATGGCAACCGATTTTATCAACGCTGTCAGCAAATTCTCAACGATTTGGAAGAAGCCGAACTCGAAGTCAAACAATCGCAATCAATGCCGCTCGGAACATTGCGGCTCGATCTGAGCTTTGTGTTTGGCAAAATACATATCGCTCCGGCTCTGCTGCAATTTGTCACACAATATCCAAAGCTAAATCTGAATGTTTCTTTTAACGATCGCACGATCGATCTGATTGAGGAAGGTATTGACGCGACAGTGCGGATTGGAATGAGCAGTGATAGCCGTTTAATCATGCACCATCTGGCAACTGCACGCTACATCACTTGTGCCTCGCCGCAGTATCTCGCCCAGTATGGCACGCCCACAACACCCATAGAACTTTTGCAGCATCGCTGTGTCAACTTTATCTATCCACAGACTGGGCGAGAGCCTAAATGGAAGTTTGAACAAGATGGAAAAGCGATTGACCTTTCTGTTGACAGTTATCTGCGATTCGATAATTCAGAAGTCATTTTAGAGGCAGTCATTCAAGGAGCCGGTGTAGTTCAATTTCCCAAATTTATCGCAGCCAAAGCGATCGCGCGTGGAGACCTCCAACCAATTCTTCAATCCTACGCGACCCAAGTTGGATTACCGATCTCCGTGTTGTACCCGCAAAAACGCTATCTCTGTGCTAAAGTTCGCGTCTTTGTTGAGTTTATGACAGAATTGACGGGTGCATTAAAGCGAGTTGATGTTGTAGATTGAAAGCTCGAACCAGTGGAAGAATGACTAGCCCAACGGCAAAGATTGCGCTGAACTCTTCAGACCTGACGCAGGCATTCACTTACACAGCTAAAATGATTTCAAGGAAACTCTTCAGCAGAACTACGATGCTGAAAATTAGTCTGTAAGTACTGGTGCGATCGCAGGAGGCAAAAAATGGGCTTGGCTGGATTAAGAATTGTGTTGGTAGAACCAGCTGGGCCGATAAATATCGGCGCGATCGCCAGGGTAATGAAAAATTTCGGGCTATATAATTTAGTATTAGTGAACCCCCAATGCGATCCGCTATCGACGGAAGCTCTGATGATGGCTGTTCACGCTCAGGAAATTATAGAATCTGCGGTAATAGTGGCAACCTTACCAGAAGCATTGCATGGATGTGTACGGGCGATCGCTACCACTGGTCGCGTTCGCAGTTTAGAAACACCCTTAGAAAATCCTCGCACTGCACTACCCTGGTTACTGGAGGAACTAGAAAAACCCACAGCACTGATTTTTGGCAGGGAAGACCGGGGATTAAGCAATGAAGAATTAAATTATGCACAGCGGTTTGTTGGCATTCCCACAAGTAAAGATTATGTCGCCCTAAATTTGGCTACTGCTGTCGCAATTTGTTGTTATGAATTGTCACAATCTGCCCAAAAACTTGACATTCAAACCTTACCTCCAACTGAACTCGCACCCTTGGATGTTGTGGAAGGATACTACCAGCAATTAGAATCAATATTACTGAAAATTGGTTATATATATCCTCATACGGCAGCTAGTCGTATGGGAAAATTTCGCCAATTGTATAATCGCGCTCACTTGAAAACTGGGGAGGTGGCTATGCTGCGAGGAATTTTGCAGCAGGTAGAATGGGCCCTGAAAAACCAGAGGGATAGTGAAAACTTGTAATTATTCGTTTAATATATACGCAATCATCCCCCCAAAATAATTAATATGGCTTAAACTAAACACAAAAATGCTACTTAGTGGCAAAGTGGAATTTGAGTATTAATATTGCTTAGAGATTAAGTTTGGGGTCAAGAGTCTGCAAGAAAACAGTCAAGTGGGTCACAAGGAGTAACGGTGTCAGAATCAAGTGGCGAACTAACAGCTTTCTCGCGGCGTCAACCCTTAAATCGCCGCCAGCAGCCACAAAAAGTTCAAAAAGTGGTAAAGAAGAGAGTTAAAGCTAACAGTCAGCAGCAAACTACAAATGGACAAGAAGGGGCACTAACACGCCCAAAAAATCAAATAAGTCCTCCCCCAATCTCTGGCGCTACACGTAGGGTAAAATCGGGGTTAGTTATGCCAACAGCAGTAAAATCAATACCTAGTGTTAAAGGAAAAATTCCTCCCTTTCGACCGGGTGCTGTGATGGTTAAAACAGTGCGGATGGAAAAGCCAAAAACAGGCAGACGCTCATCGCGAAAAACCCAGTTAAAGCCAATGGCCAAAACCGTATTGTATGTTTTGCGCTTATTGATTGTAGGTATTGGCATGGGTGCAATTGTGGGCACTGTATTGTCAGTATTAGACCCAGCCAATCGTATTAGCACGAACTCGGCGTCGCAATCTAATAATAATGTTAGTAATGTGGCGCGATCGCAGCCACAACCTACCCAAACTCCCCCAGATGGGGCTTCGAGTCTATACCTATCTCAAGAAATTACCTCTTTGAAAAATGCCGTGCAAAATTTGGCGGCCACCAACCCAAATCTCACACCTGGAATTTTCTTAGTAGATTTAGATACTGGTAATTATGTAGATATCAATGCCTCTACCAGTTTTCCGGCGGCTAGTACGATCAAAGTACCGATTTTGATTGCCTTTTTTCAGGATGTGGATGCGGGGAAGATTCGCCTAGATGATATGCTGACCATGCAACAGGATATGGTAGCCGGCGGTTCGGGAGATTTGCAATACAAACCACCAGGAACTCAGTACGCCGCTTTGGAAGTAGTCACTAAAATGATTACAATCAGCGATAACACAGCGACAAATATGCTGATTGCTCGACTGGGAGGAATGGACGCTTTAAACCAGCGTTTCCGTAGTTGGGGATTGACAACCACAACAATTCGTAATCAACTCCCAGATTTGCAAGGGACAAATACCACTAGTCCCAAAGAACTAGGGAATTTGATGGCAATTGTGAGTCAAGGAAATTTAGTCAGTATGCCATCACGCGATCTCATGCTTGATATCTTGCGTCGCACCCAAAAAGACACTCTGCTGCCAGCAGGTTTGGGAACAGGTGCCAGAGCATACCACAAAACGGGTGATATCGGCACAATGTTGGCAGATACAGGTTTAATTGTTGTTCCAACTGGCAAGCGCTACATAGCCTCTGTAATGGTACAACGTCCAGCAAACGATCCCCGCGCCGAAAAATTGATTAGCTCAATTTCTCGTGCAGCCTACCAAGAGTTTAGCCAAAATCCTGTCACGCCAAACACCACTACAAACATACCCACAAATGGTTATCAGCCCCAGGTTGCGAATCCTGCTTTACCTAACAGTACAACAGGCACTGCGCCCATGAGCATTTATCAGCCTCCTGTTGCCACTCCTGTACCTAACGGCATGGGAAGTACAATACCCACAAACGGTTATCAGCCCCAAGTTGCGAATCCTCAATATTATCCTCAAAGATAATTTGTCATTCGTAATTCTTTTTAAAGAAATGAAACTATTAAGATTTGATGATTTGATTAAGCTCTGAATTACCATTCAAATCTTAAGAGTTCCAATTCCTAATCCCTAATTTTCAACACCAAATGCAATTTATTTTGAATATTTATAGTCAATTGAATTGTTCTAACAATGTCTCAACACTAGCATTACGATCCAAAAAAGAAAATAAATGCCAGTAGCGCAGTTTTCCTTCTTTATCTAATACAAACTGTGCTGGTAAAGGCGCTCCCAGTGCTTGTCCTGCTTGATATGTTCGAAAAACTCGACAACTAGGATCGCTCAATAGTGGCATTTTTAATCCTAAATCTTTGACAACTATTTGACTTTGCTTTTCATCGGTACTAGTAATCATCAAAACTTCTATGCCGCGATTTTTAAATTGTTCGTAATTTTCCTTCAAAGCTTTGATGTGAGGAAAACAAAAAGGGCAATATTGCTTTTCGGTAAAAATGCGAGTAAAGGCGAGTAACACTGGTTGTTTGCCTTTATAATCAGACAACTTTACTAAAGTTCCGTTGGTAATATCTGGCAATTGAAAATCAGGTGTTCCCACTCCCAATCTGAGTTGATTGCTAGCTGGAACTGGTAAAAAATTACGGAAGAATCGCTCATTTAATAAGCCACTAAAGTCAGTTGAAGTCAACATATTTTTAGCCTTGATTATTTAAATACTATTTTATAAAAAACCACAGATATTGACGAGATTGACATTGTTTAATGTGTATCTCTGTTTATCTGTGGTTTTCATTGATTTTGCTTTCAACTCCAAAAGGCTGGATTAGAGTTGTTTAGCTAGCGAAATTTAGACGGCAGAGAAGTAGACTTTAGACTTCACTGGGTCAGGATTCATGGTCTTGTCACCAGGTTGCCAACCAGCTGGGCAAACTTCATCAGGGTGAGACTGAACATACTGAATTGCTTGTAATGTCCGCAGGGTTTCATCAACGCTACGACCAAAAGCTAGATTATTAATGGTGGCGTGCTGTATGATACCATCTTTATCGATGATGAACAGACCACGCAAGGCAATGCCTGCTGCTGGGTCAAGAACGTTGTAAGCGGCGCTAATCTCTTTCTTGATGTCAGAGACTAGAGGATAATTCAGGTCGCCGACGCCACCAGACTTACGATCTGTTTGAATCCAAGCGAGGTGAGAGAACTCACTGTCAACGGAAGCCCCAAGGACTTCAGTATTGATTTTCTTGAATTCTTCGTAGCGATCGCTAAATGCTGTAATTTCAGTAGGACAAACAAAGGTAAAGTCTAGTGGGTAGAAAAACAGGATGACATACTTACCGCGATAATCGGAAAGTTTGATTGTTTTAAATTCCTGGTCTACCACAGCCGTTGCTGTGAAATCGGGAGCTTGTTGACCAACGCGGAGGCTTCCTTCGGTTCCGTAAGTAAGGGACATTAACCTAATTCTCCTTTATCGGTTTAGTAGCGTTGGAATTTGGGTCAAGTAAAATTTACCCATCCACGCTCTCACAGTTTAATTACGATCTGTTACGACTATATCATACTCATAACGATTTTGAGTAGCAAATGCCTGATTTAGATACAAGAGAATGGTTGCTTACCAACGGCTTAGGAAGTTTTGCCAGCGGTACAGTTTCTGATGCCCGCACGCGCACCTATCATGGTTGGCTGTTTGCTGCAACAAACCCACCTTCTGGAAGGACTCTGCTGTTTTCGCACCTAGAAGCTAGCTTGGAAATATCAGGGCACATTGTGGCACTGGGGACAAATGTTTGGGGTAACGGTCAGATTGAGCGGACAGGCTACGAACAGCTACGCCGTTTTGATATTAACCCAGTTCCCAAATGGACTTGGGGTCAAGATAACTGGCAATTAACTAGACAATTGGTGATGCCTTATGGTTTGGTGTGGACTGGGGACGAAGGGCAGGGGAGCAGGGGAGCAGGGGAGCAGGGGAGCAGCACTTCGGCTACGCTCAGTGACCAAGGAGAGGTTGCAGTAAGTTTTTCCCCTCTGCCCCTCTGCCCCTCCGCCCCTCTGCCTCTTATACCTAATGCCCAATTTTGCCATCGAATTTTAATCCAGTATCGCTATGAGGGAACTGAAACAGCGATTTTACGGTTGCGGCTGTTGATAGCAGAACGTGACTTTCACCACCAGCAAATTGCTAGTCAAGAATTACAGTTTTCACAATTGCTAGGGCAACAGCACGTCTGTTTACAAGCAATCAATTCTGGGCGCTTCGGCATACCTTGGCACTTGCGCTGGACACAAGGAAATTATCAACCAGATGCAGTTTGGTATTGGGATTATAGATTGTCTGAGGAGACAAAACGGGGATTAGGCGACAAGGAAGACCTCCACAGTCCTGGTTACTTGATAGTCACACTTCAACCAGGAGATACGGTGACTTTAGAAGCACGAGTAGGTTTTCCCGACTCAGTGCCAGGTGTTCTCAGCGTCAAAACTTTCGCAGAAGCTGTAGAGGCAGAGCAAGAAAGGCTCTCACAGATTTTTGGATGGAGAGACTCAGACAGGGGAGCAGGGGGGCAGAGGAGCAAGGGGGCAGGGGAGCAGGGGAATAACTACGAATATCCAGTGCCCAACGCCCAACGCCTCATGCCCAATGCTCAATTCCCAATCTGGCAACAACTACTCAAAGCAAGCGATCGGTTTATTGTCTATCGAGCCTCAATTGCAGGCCCTACGGTCATTGCTGGTTATCACTGGTTTAATGATTGGGGACGCGATACATTAATCGCTTTACCAGGGTTGGCACTAGTTCCACAGCGCTTTGACCTAGCAAAAAGAGTATTGCAAACTTTTGGGCATTATTGTCGCCACGGTTTGATTGCGAATGCATTTCCCGATCTCAATGGCGAACCAATTTATAACAGTATTGATGCGGCATTGTGGTGGATTGAAACTTTAGGACTTTATTTAGAAGCTACCCAAGACTGGGATTTTTTAGCAGAGCAATTCCCTGTAGTACAGCAAATCTATAAAGCGTTTGTCGGTGGTACACATTTCAATATCCAGGTCGATGCTACCGATGGGCTAGTTAGTTGGGATGCTCGTGGTGTAGCTCTCACCTGGATGGATGTGGTAATTGGGGCACAACCCGTCACACCCCGTTACGGGAAGCCAGTGGAAATCAATGCGTTGTGGTATTCTGCTTTATGTTGGCTGAGTCAGTGGGCAGAGCGCTTGAGCCAAATGGAATATGGCTCACCAGTGCGTCTCACTAAGCAAGCACAACGTTATGCTAACCAAGCACAACATGTGAAAACCTCACTGCAAAAATTCTGGAATCCTCAGCTAGGTTATCTGTACGATACTATTGAGCCTGACGATCGCCGGAATTTTCAAATTCGTCCGAATGCCGTTTTGGCGCTGTCGCTACACCATTGTGGGTTTTCGGAACAGCAAGCGTGTCAGATATTAGATTTGGCAACTACCAGCTTGCTCACACCTTATGGTCTTCGCAGTCTCGATCCAGGAGATCCCGAATATAAAGGAAAATATGAGGGCAATCAACAACAACGCGATCGCGCTTATCATCAAGGCACTGTTTGGACTTGGCTAATTGGGCCGTATATTCGAGCTTGGCAACGTTTTTATCCACAACAATCGCTGCCTTTTGATTGGCAACCCTTGCTAGATCACTTTTTCTTTGATGCTTGTCTTGGTTCTATTTCTGAGATTTTTGATGGCGATTCACCTCACACACCCAGAGGAGCGATCGCTCAAGCTTGGTCAGTTGCCGAAGTAATCCGCTACATTAAATAGTTGTAGGGATAGAGATGGTCTTGGATAATTATTCTTGATTACTATCCGTTCACAAATTAATGTTGCTAATTTTAACCTATAAAACCTTTAATATACAAGCTTTTTATCAATTTATCTAATTATCTAAAAGTGACTAGAGATTTTCGATGATTTCAGAAATTGAGGCTGCAAAACCAAAAATATTTATTTTATTCTGCGAGAAAATATTCTATAAGAAAACTTCGTGAATGAGATGTAGTATTATTGATAATAGCAATGTAGTTAAAGCTTAATTTAAATACTCTCTAGGATGTATGATTGATAGCCCAACTACTATTGATAACATCTAATTTTACATTTCCTTATTATGAAACACATCATATCTTAACGCTAAATAAGCCTAAAGAAGTATAGATATAAATTGAGAAATCAATTAATAAAATAAAGTATAAAAAATGAAGTTCACGTAGGAATAATTGTAAATAAAGTGACTCAACCTAATAACAACACTAACCTTCAAGAGGCAACAGATTTAGGGACTTCCATTGCTCTAGCTACTACTACAGATAAATGGCAAGTATTGTCGTACAAGGCTCCAATCCTACCTATACATGCCGCTTTACTTCGTACTGGTAAAATATTCTTTTTCTGTGGCTCAGGTAACGATCCCAATCGGTTAAATACTCCCTATGACAGTGTGGTCTGGGATATAAACAAGGGAACCTTTTCGCGTCAAGCGCCTCCATTGGATAGTAACAATCAACCTATGGATCTTTTTTGCGCTGGTCACTCCTTCCGCCCTGATGGTCTGTTACTGGTTGCAGGTGGAACTTTGCGCTATGACCCATTTTATGGTTCACCCTATGCTCTGATGTTCGATCCCATTGCTGAGAAATGGGTCAAGATACTATCAATGAATAATGGTCGCTGGTATCCTACTGTGTTAACACTAGGCAGCGGTCGAGTCTTAGCAGTGTCTGGGCCGGATAAAGATGGCAAGCTCAATAGACAACCAGAAATTTATTCTGCTTTCTTTCCAAATGGTTGGAAAGCTTTTCCCACAACTAGTGCCATACCGCCATACGCGCATCTGTTTCTACTAAATAGTGGAAAAATTTTTTATTCAGGTGCTCAGATGGGTGTTAGTGGAGTGACACCAAGGATATTAACTCTGCCAGAGACATTTACACAATCCATTACAGAAAAAGTGGTGACAGGGCTGCAAGACATAGCTTTTGGCGATCAAGCTGCCAGTGTGCTTTTACCACCTGCACAAGATCAAAAGGTGATGATTCTCGGTGGGGGTAGTGGTAAGACAGCAACCAAGAGGGTCAATATTGTCGATTTAAAAGCTAGTAATCCAACTTACGTAGCAGCAAAGCCTTTAAACTATGCCCGGATGCATCACAGCGCAGTTTTGTTGCCCGATCGCACAGTGTTTGTTTGCAATGGTAGCAAAATGAATGAAGACACAACACAATCAATGCTGCCAGCAGAAATCTACAATCCAGTTACAAATACCTGGACAGTAGTAGCTAAACAAACTGTCCCCCGCGTATATCACTCGGTGGCCTTGCTCCTACCAGATGGTAGGGTCGTCACAGCTGGGGGGAACCCTCAACGGACGGTCAATGAACTGCGATTAGAAATCTATAGTCCTGCGTATATGTCGCGATCGCGTCCAGTTATTCAGAGCGCTCCTCAAACTGTTACCTACGGGCAGCAATTTACGATTCAGACACCCCAGGCTGCGAATATTAAATGGGTTAGTCTGATTAGACCAATGGCAACTACCCATTCCTGCGATACAGAACAAAGGTTAGTGGATGCACCCATTGTTTCTAGAAACGCTACTTCTCTTAAAGTCACGGTCATAAACAATCGAAACGTCGCACCCCCAGGCTGGTACATGCTTTTTATTAGTGACAACAATGGAACACCCTCAGTAGCAACCTGGACGCAAATATATTAGCCCTATCTGTTTGTGTTCGCACTGCTACCTAATAAAAGCCATTAATTTTAGGAAGGAAAAGATGAATTACAAGGTATCACGTCGACGGTTTGGACAGTTGGCACTTGCTGGAACTGTAGTATCTGGACTTAGTTATCTAACCAAGAAAGCCTGGGCAGAAACACCAAGTTTAAATATTGTAGGTATAGGTTCTAGCCCAATCGTTGATACTGACCAAACGGCTATTACAGAGGTAAACACCACTGAATTAGTAGAGAACACTGCCCTAAACAGTGTAAGCACAGAGATTAAGCCTGTAGGACTAGTTTTGCAATCCTTAATGACAGGCAAGACTCAGGTATTTACGGATAAAACTACACCTCTATTAGAGCCTAATGAGATATTGAGTGGTTTTACCTCTTTAAGCGATGGCACACTCGTTGTAGCCATTACTCCGGTTGCGCTTAGGCGAAGACAGGCGACACCTACTCGCATTACATTTTTGGGTACGTCTATAAAAACTTTGATAGTCTCAGGACTTAAACCAAATCAACAGCTTGGGAGCTTGCTAGGTACTAATGATGGGCGACTCATTGGTCTAGTAGGTAAGAAGAACGGTACACCACCAATCAGATTGGTAGATATTAACCTTCAAACAGGAGAGATAAGTTCTATTAGTAAGGTTAAATTCCTGGAGGATGAGCGGGTCAGCAATCTAGCTGAGTCCCCAGATGGAATACTTTACACCTCTATAGTTGGTGCGTATGGTGAGACAACTCTGGTGCAGCTAGATCCAAATCAAAAAAAGCCCATCAGACTGGGACAATTGAAAGTTAATGGTCAAGCATGGAATAATGGCTTACAAAGCTTAGTTTGCTCTACAACAGGTCAACTCCTCGCCTTTGGAGCGATGAGATATGAGACACCTAATGCTGTGTTTATTGTTGATAAAAACAGTGGAAATATGACTCGGCTACAAGACTTTGATACTGCTCAGATTACGCGTGCTCGTACTTAGAGGTCGTTTGAAAAGTGGTTGGCTGTGATTTTAATCACCCCCCTTAATCCCCCCGATGTATTAGGGGAAACCGAAAAATCCAGTTCCCTCACACCACGTGCTTCAAGTCGGGTATTGCCCGCCCAACGCAGTGGCTCCCCAATACATACGGGGAGGGTTAGGGTGGGGTAAAAAATATTTGATACATCAATCATGACTTTTCAAACATCCTCTTAGAAGAAATTAATATCTGGTTTTGGGGGAAAGGAAAAAGGTTAAAGGGCAAAGAAAAATCTTAATATATCGAGCCTTCCACTCCTTTTTCCCCGATCCTTTTTTCTTTAACCGAGCAGTATTGGGTGGAGCTTATTATTAAGAATATTTTTGACTTATTTTCTAATTAGTTGATCCTGGAAATTCTGATTAATACAGAACAGCAGTAACTCAAACAAATTTATAATGATTTTGATAGATAGCTTATATCAGGAAAGGTTGCCAAAGTTCAAAACTTGCTCATTAGATTCTCCTTTGGAGTACAGCGATCGCCTTTTCGACAGCCAAGAATCTAATGAGAGAGTGTGTTAGCATAACTAACCAGAGGTATCGCTAATTATTAATTACGACGGAAATTTCTTTTGCGTTGTTTGTGTCTAGCAACTTCTTTGCGCTTGTGTTTTTCCAAAGGTGTTTCAAAGTGACGATTCTTTCTCATATCTGGAAAAATACCTGCTTTGGAAACTTCCCTCTTAAATCGACGTAAGGCTGACTCAATTCCTTCATTTTCGCCCACAAATACTTGGGTCATTTATCATCTCCTACTTAATTGGTACTGGGCAATTTAAGCTATCCAGTAGACCGAAGCGCAAAAAGGGCAGATAATGATTCTGCCCTCTAGACGTTAAAACTTAATTTTTGATCTTAAAGCTTAGTAGCGCGATCTATTGTATCCACCGCCACCGCCGCCGCGACGATCGCCACCACCACCAAAAGAACCACCTCTATCTTCTTTTGGTTTAGCCTTATTGACTTTCAGGTCGCGTCCCATCCATTCAGCTCCATCAAGAGCATCAATGGCAGCTGTTTCTTCAGCTTCTGTGCCCATCTCTACAAAGGCAAAGCCGCGTGGACGTCCTGTTTCACGGTCAGTAGGTAACTGAACCCGCTTTACAGTACCGTGTTCGGCAAACACAGAATTGAGGTCATCTTGTGTGACCTCGTAGGATAGATTACCTACATAAATTGACATGCATTATCTCCAAAATCATAGGTGTGTAGAGATTTAGATTTCGGAGGCAAGCTTGTTAAGACCAAAAGGAAAAAGCCTGTCAATACTAAAAACAAAGAATGTAACCGAATTTTATTCTCACTTGATTATCTTAGCACATCATTGAGTTCTTACCCACCGTAACTCAAGATTGGGCATGGGGCATGGGGCATGGGGCATGGGGCATGGGGCATGGGGCATAAGCAGAGGGGCAGAGGGGAAAAACTTTCTGCAACTTCTCCCTTGCTCCCCTGCTCCCCTGCTCCCCTAGCCCTCATGGGCGAACCCCGAACATTAAGTAGCAGAAATTCCCCAAATAATTGCAAAATAAATGCAGTTCGTCATTGTTACTAATTGAAAATGCCGACTACACTTGCTGACGCACAAAATTTACTTTCTGACCTGATCGCTCGCTACTCAGGGCGTGTAGATTATCTGATGATTCGCCTTGAAGAAGCAGAAGGGACTGATATCTTGTTGCGTGGCGACAAGGTAGAAACCCTCAGTGAAGGCATCTCTATTGGCGGACATATTCGCGCTTGTTATAAGGGCGGATGGGGGTTGAGCTGCTTTAACCAGCTGGCAACAATCGAGGAGCGCATAGAAGAAGCGATCGCAGCTGCGCGGATGGTTGGTGATGAAGAAACTTTACTTGCACCCATTGACCCGGTGCAAGCAGTATGCACTCTACCCCTAAAAGGTACCGATCCCCGAAATATCCCCCTCTCGCAGAAAAAACAATTGTGCGATCGCTATGCCCAATTGCTTAAAAGCGTCGATCGCCGAATTACCACTACCTCGGTGCGTTACGGTGATAGCACCCAAAAAGTCATCATTGCTACTTCCGAAGGTACTTTGATCGAGCAATCTTGGGTGGATATGGAAATGCGCTTTGCAGCCACCGCCAGAAATGGCGAAACTGTACAAACTGGACGGGAGACTACTGGCTCTCGCAAAGCTTACGAAGATTTAACTAGTTTGGATGAACAGGTACAAGGTGCTGCTCAAAGAGCGATCGCCGCTTTATCTCTACCACCAGTCAAAGGCAATACTTACACTGTAGTCATTGACCCAATTCTCGCGGGTTTATTCGTCCACGAAGCCTTCGGACATCTTTCTGAGGCTGATATGGCTTACGAAAACCCCGATCTGCTAGAAGTTATGACCATCGGACGGCGGTTTGGGCCAGAAGAACTGCAAATTTTTGATGGTGCGGCTCCAGAAGGACATCGCGGTAGCTATTTTTACGACGATGAAGGCACACCAGCTACTACCACTCAACTCATTAAAGATGGAGTTTTAGTGGGACGTTTACATTCTCGTGAAACTGCTGGCAAATTGGAGGAAGCGCCTACGGGTAACGCCCGCTGTCTCAACTACCACTTTACTCCCATTGTGCGGATGACAAATACCTGGATTGAACGGGGTAAAACACCAGTTGCAGACTTATTTACCGATATCAAAGAAGGAGTATATGCCCGTAATTGGTTAGGTGGGATGACGAATGGGGAAATGTTCACCTTCAGTGCTGGGGAAGCGTGGATGATTAGGAACGGCAAAATTGCTGAACCTGTCCGAGATGTGACGCTTTCGGGAAATGTATTCCAAACTTTAGCGGATATTGAGGCACTTGGTGATGATTTCTATTGGGATGAATCCGGCGGTTGTGGTAAAGGAGGGCAAAACGGCTTATCAGTGGGTTGTGGTGGCCCTAGCCTCCGAATTCGAGATGTAGTGGTTGGTGGGGAAACATGAACTATCTGCTTCAGTCGTAAGAATCATAATCTGCAAAAGAATAGGAATTGGTTTTGCCATAACCTTTAGCAGACGAACACCACAATTGAGTATAGCGATCGCCTTGCACTAATGCTTAACGTGAGCCTCCGTTGGAAACTCACGTTAATGCTTAAACTTTTAAGATGAGCGACATCCCTCGCAAGTATGAAATTAACTCACAACTCTAGGTAGTGGCACTAGTAGTTAAAAATAGCTAGTCTAAACAAAGTTGATTCGATATTTACTCTAGTTTGATTCATCGCACTAATCCTCCGTAGCGCGTGCTGGGGATTTACTGTTAGTCTGGATAGTCCAAAATTATTCATAATCGATTTCTTGCAGACTCGCTACTACTGCGCTAACGTAATTCTAATTAAAGACTGTTTCAGACTCTTATTTAAACACTCAAACTGAAAAAAGCCACGTATATATAAATAAAGGGCAATTACACACAAAAATTACGAATTACGAATTACGAATTAGTTAAACGTTCCTTAGCACAGCGACAGATATGAAAGCAGATCAACTCCTGAAAAACTATGCCGCAGGTGTCAGAGACTTTACTGGTATCAACTTGAGCGAGGCCAACTTAAGAGAAGCCAATCTTAGTGGCGTAATTTTAGATCGAGCAATTTTAGATGGAGCTAATCTGAGTCACGCTAATTTAGCCCACGCCAGTTTGATTGAAGCAGACTTAAATGGAGCAGATTTGAGCAATGCGGATCTTAGTGGTAGCAACTTAAGCGGAGCAATTTTGGATGGAGCAATTTTGGATGGAGCAGCTTTGGATGGAGCTAATTTGAGTCACGCTGATTTGACGGTTGCTAAATTGATTGAAACTAATTTGAGTGAAGCGGATTTGCAGGAAGCAAACTTGATAGCGGCGAATCTAGATGGAGCGGATTTAAGTGGTGCAGACTTAACTGTAGCCGACTTATCCCAGGCAAATCTCACTCAAGCAGATTTGAACCAGACAAATTTGAGTGGAGCAAATTTGGATGGAGCCAATATAGAAGGAACTATTCTGGATGAGCATGTCTAATTTCATTTTTTTACACTGACTCAATACATTAACCAGAACAGTACCTCGGAACACCGAGATTAAAACTCGAAACTTGAGCTTCATTTTATGTTTGTTTGATTACTTAATTAACCTCGGAGAACCTCACACGCCAGATACTCTTGGGGAGACTCTAGACGCTCGCGGTATTGCTCTTGGAGTCTTCTCTTCTCCCAAAGGGAGAGACTAGCGCCAAGGGAGAAGACCGCGCTGGTTTCCTTAATCTCCTCTGCGCAGACGCGACAGCTTACACACAAATTTTTTAGAGTTGCAATGGCATTGTTTTGACTGACAATGCCATTGTTCTGGCTAAGGGACTTCCAGTTAAATAAATATTTCATTGTAGGGGCGCAAGGCCTCCATACGTATCAACTTAAGCTGAAGCCTTTTCAAATCTCGTTTCCAGCCTCTGGGCTGGAAATGCACTTCAATTGCGGCTCTGCTGCCAGCAAGGGAGGCGGAGCCTCTAGGACAGCATTCCCAGTCGGAGACTGGGAACGAAACAAACGAGAACAATATGTAAAAGCTGGTTCTGGGCTGGCTTTCACGTTAAGTTGACACCAATGCAAGGCCTTTCGCCCCTACAAATATACAAATAATTTGGGATAATTTATTTTTTGCAAGTCCCTAATAATGCCATTGAGATGAGAGCTTGGAATGTTGCACAAGAGTCTATAACTTTTGTGTACACACGAGCTGCTTGTCAGAAAAAGTCAGGTGGATATATTTTTTATACACAAGGATATTACTGTGAAAAAGTTTGCTACAAGTAGTGTTATTTACGATTGTCATAATTAAAACAATTGACTCTCAATTATCAATGGTGAACTCTACCCTCGTCGTCACACTATATGTCAACCCTATGACAGGGAATGATAGCAATACTGGTTCACGGTTGAGTCCATTTAAAAGCCTCACCCGTGCTTTAAAAGTAACCAAAATCCCGACGATAATTCATCTAGAGTCGGGGACTTACAACGCTGCTAGTGGTGAGGTGTTTCCACTAATCGTCCCTGGAGAAGCGACAGTGGTGGGTAATGAAGCTAACAAAGGTATAGGGATTGTAATTTCCGGGAGTGGTGAGTTTCAAAGTCCCAGTTTTGGTATACAAAATATTACACTGCTCTTGCTAGATAATGCCAGTCTTTTAGGTGTAACTGTTACTAATCCCTCAGCCAAAGGTACTGCTATCTGGATTGAATCGGCTGTACCTACTGTAAGTAACAATACTCTGAGCAACTGTGGGCGGGAAGGTGTGTTTACAACTGGTACAGCCAAACCCACAATTGTAGATAACGTATTTGTGCAAAATACTGCTAGCGGGTTAGTAATGGCAGGTCATAGCCAGGGAGAAGTACTGCGGAATGTATTTCAAAGAAACCCTTTAGGTATAGCAATTAGTGACTTTGCTGCGCCAACGATCGCCAATAATAAATTATCAGAAAATCGCACGGCGATCGCACTTTCTCGTAATGCCCAACCTGTACTGCGTCAAAATCTGCTTACTAAAAATACCCAAGGTGGTTTATTAGTCAATGGCAATGCAGTCCCAGATTTAGGTAATAGCGCAGATCCAGGTGATAATATTTTTCGCGATCATAGTGAATTTGATTTATATAATGCCACTACACAAAAGCTAGTTTCCGTAGGTAATCAATTAAATCCGTCTCTAGTCAAGGGTTTGGTAGAATTACTCCCAACCAGTCGAGTAACGGTTAACACCAGTCTCTCTGATAGCTCGACAGAATCCCCACCTCAAAAACCCCCCTTGTCCCCTTGTTCCCTTGTCCCCTTGTCTCCCCCTCCCCTTCCCGCCTCTCCCGAACTAAACGGGCATTGGGCAGAACCATTTATTCAGGCATTAGCGAGGATGGATTTAACTCATGCTTTTGCCGATGGTAGTTATCAGCCAGATAAACCCATGACTCGCGCCCAATATGCAGCTTTGGTAGGGATCGCTTTTAATCCATTTCCCAAAATCCCATCTCCTGATTTTACGGATGTACCCAAGGATTTTTGGGCTTATAGCGCTATCCAAATCGCAGCTAGCGGTGGCTTTGTTAGTGGATTTAGCGATCGCACTTTCCGTCCCGATCGAAGTGTGCAGCGGCTACAGGTGATTGTCTCCTTAGTAAACGGACTGGGATTACCAGCTGTTGATAGCGGTGTTGTAGAAGTATATAGCGATCGTCATACTATTCCCGACTATGCCCGGACAGCCGTTGCCACTGCTACACAACGGGGAATAGTTGTCAACTATCCAGATCCGAAAGTACTTGCACCTTTACGTTTTGCAACACGCGCCGAAGTTGCAGCGATGGTTTATCAGGCATTAGTCGCCATTGGGCGAACATCTGCGATTAAATCAGTCTATGTGGGGTTGCATTCTAGAAGTTCACAAGTAGAATAAGGAACACTGCCTATCGGCTCGGCAACTCTTGGAAAAATAAACCATGTAGTTAAAAGCACGCTAGGCTAATATGCGATGGGTGACAAATCTTAGACCTATTGCCTAAAGCTAATAGCCCCATGTTAACAACACTTCCAGACACCTCTGCCAACTTGGCGATCGCCTTATTAATTAACTATAGTTTCGATCTCGGTGGGTATAGTGCCAATGAGCTAGTTGAGCGTTGGCAAACGCAATACCCCCTTAATTGGCTACACCTGGCAGTGATTGAGGCACTATATCAAGGTCGTTATAAAGCGGTTTCTGTGCAGCAAATTTTAGTATTTTGGCAGCGCCGGGATCAGGCTACATATCATTTCAACATGGAATTTGAACGGATGATTTGTAGCAAGTTTCCCCAAAACTTAACGTCATCGGCTGCGCCAGCTCTACCGCCAGCCAAGAGAAAACCCACTGTAGAGCAAGTGACGAGTCCTCAATTACCACCAGCTAAGATTCGCAACGGCTATCAACACAGCAATACTGCAATTCTCCAACTGCAAAGTTATCAACCAAAGACATCTTTGAGTGAAGAAGAAGGAAAGCAGGAAGATAAAGACAATAAAACCGCCTTAAAGTCTCCGCTTTCGGCGAAATTTACCTCTTCAGCAACCCTTGAGCGATTATCTGCTGTCAGCCAAAAGCAAACTTCACAAGAAAGTCCAGTGCCTTTCCCATCACAAAACCATCATCAACGACAGCCAAAACTGCTCCCACCTGCTCCTATTCATGCCCCAATCGAGCAATTTACCCCCGAAACAAGCGATCGCTCTGATTCTTTTACATCTAAACTCAAAGCGATGTCTAGCGAACATAACCCAGGTGTGGGGAGCAGAGGAGCAGAGGAGCAGGGGAGCAGAGGAGCAGAGGAGCGCGGGAGAATGACGAATGACAAATGACATTTTATTCTGCAATTAACAGCTTAAAACGCTCATCGTCGGCAATATCATCAAAATCGAGGTCAGTTGCTGCGTCTTCTTTATACCTGGGATTAAGTTCAATCGCTTGTTGTAAAGTTAACAGAGATCGGTCAACTTGTCTTTGCAGTGCGTAACAGGCTGCTTTGTTATAATAGGCACTAGCGTAATCTGGCTTAATTTCTAAAGCTTTGTTAAAACTAGCGATCGCTTCATCATCGCGTCCCAATCTTACCAATGTATAACCATGTTTATCCCAAATTTTGGGAGAATTAGGTTGGAATTCCAGCGCTTTCTCAAAGGAGATTATTGCCTCTTCGTATTGCTCTAATGCTACTAGGGAAAGACCGCGATTTAACCAAGCAACGGCATCGTCAGGTTTGATTTGTGTAGCTTTATCAAATGAGGCAAAGGCTTGCTGATGCTGTTGTAAGTTCCCAAAAGCAACACCGCGATCGCACCAAGCTTGATGATAATCTGGCTGAATCGCAATCGCTCGATCGTAAGATGCAATCGCGTCTTGGTAGCGTTTTAATCTTCCCAGAGTTAGACCGCGTTTTAACCAACTCACAGGTTCATCAGGTTGGATTTTAACTGCTTGGTTGTAAGCTGCGATCGCATTTTCATAGCGCCTTTGAGAAAACAGATCGTCTCCCTGTTTTACATACTCATCAGCAGTCAATTCCGGTTGTTGCGGCTGTTCCTGTATTTCTTGTTCAAATTCAGAATTTACCACATCTAGAATCGATTCCGGCGTAATTTCTGTTAGTTCTTGAAGAATCAGATCCTTTCTTTCTTGGGCATCCAATTGTAATTCAGAAAGTTGAGAGACAAACTCAGTTTCTAATCTTTCTAACTTTTCTAAAATGAGAATCTTTTGTTGTTGAGCATTCCATTGTAATTCTGAAAATTCCGAACTAAACTCAGAACCAGATTTTTCTAAATTCTCAATGATTAGCTCTTTGGCTTTTTGAGCATCTACCTGTAATTCAGATAATTGAAATTTAAATTCTGACTGCAATACTTCTAAACTGGCAAGAATTTTATTTTTTTGTTCTTGAGCATCTAACTGTAATTCAGATAATTGAGATTTAAGTTCCTGCTCAAATATACCTAAACTGTCAACGGCAATCTCTTTTTGCCTTTGTGCATCAACTTGTAATTCGGATAACTTTTCTACAAATTCTGACTGTAATTTTGTTAAAATATCAAAAATTATATCTTTTTCTTGTTGAGCATCAAACTCTAACTTAGATAGTCCCGAAGCAAATTTGGATTCTAAATTTTCTATATTTTCTTGAGATTTTTTTAGTTCAGCTTCTAATCTACTTAATACCTGCGCCTTAGCTAAATCTAGATCGGATATCAGAATAGATACATTTTCTTGTTCGTGTTTAATTTTTTGTTGTAAAGCAGTCGTTTGCTGTTCTAATTCATAATTTATTTTTTTCCCATCTTGAATAACATTTTCAGCTTCTTGTTTAACGGTGGTTAGCTGATTTTGTAATTTTTCCATTCCCTGGACTTGTTGCATTGCCCTATCAACAATTTCCCGAATTATCACCCGTCGCAACAGCCATAACAAAGCAATGACTGCGACTGGAAAGAGACTTAGTATAACTAGCCAAACATCGAGTAATATGGTTGTGCGACTAAAAGTATTCTTAAAATCAGATTGGACTTGCTGTTGAATTCGTTTTTCTGCTCGTAGTCGTGCTAACTCTTCCCGTTCTGAATTCGATAACACCGGAGTCGGAGTTAGTGCTGGGTTGGGTGATGGTGCAGATTGTCCACTGGCAATTCCAATGGATAACAATAAGGGTAAAAATACAATAGTACTTTTTCCAATTAAAGCGAAAACAGCTTGATTTTTGCTCTGCATAACAACCATCTGCGTCTGTTGGTCAGTTTTTGAAGCGGCGTGCCTCTCTCCAATCTATAACAGAATTAAGTGGTTAAATGTTGTAGAGGCAGTGTAAAATTCTGAGCAATCCTTAACTAATCCGTTTTCTCGTCCTGAGTGTACGTACAACTTTAGTCGTAGAGTGTAGTCAAGTTTGTGACACTTTTTGGTGAGGTACTACTATAATATTACTATGTTGTGATTACTGCTAAAGATGTTGAAAGTCAATCAGTACAAATAATAATTTATCAGCCAGTGCAAGACAAATTGCGAAAGCATCGGCACTTTCTTAAACCATCCACCGAACAAGGTTCGGATCTTGTTTTTACAGATAACAAGGCGTTGAAACTGGAAGTTCTACCTGTATGGGAAGTGTCATGTGTGGTTACTTCGCATTAACATTAGATTATCTACGGTCAGTAGATTACTTGTCCTCAAATTAACTTAACAAAGGTGGTAGAAAATGGGTCGCATAAATCCTTACACACTACAATTGCAGATTACCCGAATGTTTGAGCAAGGTCAATCATTTTTTGCCACAACCAAGGTACAGGAATGGTTGAAAGAACATAAACACAATCCAGAAGATTATGACATTATTTTCCATAAAAAACCTGCACCTCCTGGTTCCAAAGAAGTGATGGTTGTGGAAATTGAATTACGCCGCAAAGATGGACAACCTGTAGATCCGTGGTTGCAGGAACAAGCAAATCTCCATGCCTGATTTTTGCAACTATAGCAGTCCTAAATTAACCCCAGATTATATCTTGATTAATTGGGATTTATTCTGTAATTGACTAAAGCCTTTGTTGTCTATAAAATTTCACAAGAATAAGTCACGTTGCATTTCTTAGAGATGCAACGCGTAGCTTTTTCGTTCAAAATTTAACTCTGAATTCTGTCTTGTTAAATAAACTTACTGCGAGAATTTTTTGGGCAGATACCAATTACAGATGGTCGGGGAACACCTGTCGCTTGCTCCTTACCACCATCAGTTTTCGATATATTACTCGGCCAACTACTGCCACGAGGTAAACTCCGAGTTTGATTGAATGTAGTACCATTCAAATCTAATAATTCAATGCTGCGACTCAGCATTGTGCCATCGTTAATTGGACAATCTTCACCAGGATGCTGTACTGAAATAATCAGTGTATTTCCAACAAAACTTGGCCCGGTCATTTCGCAACGCACTGGCCCATGAGCAAACGGTATTACCTGTCCGGCATTTGCACCACTGGTAGGGATATAAAACAGCCAGTTATTACCGAATACTCCGGTAAAATCAGAAACATTACCACTAACTGTATGATCGATTTTCGTTTGCTTACCTTCAGCACCTACATTAAAACCGTTGTGAGTGTCGGTAGACATATCCGTGACACCCCAAACATTTCCCTGATTGTCAAACACTAGATTATCAACGTTGGCAAAACCAGCACCATTAACTGAACCGGCTTCGCCACCTTGGACAAATCTCTGCCACCGGAAGGTTAAACCTGTAGCATCGGCACTATCTTCAATAATTTTGTACAGTCCTCCTGATTGCTGAGTCGCATTGGCATCTGTGCTTAACTTAGCAACTTGAAAAATCCGCGAATCAGGATAACCATCACTTCCCGGCGCACCATCAGTATAGGCAATGAAGACTTCTTTGGTGGTTGGATGCACTTCTATATCTTCGGGACGCGCTGTAGGAGTTCCCCCGACTAAGTTGGCAGCTAAAAAGGCATCGCTTAGAACAGCACCTTGGCTAGTGTAGAAATCAGAGAGTTTCTTATTTTGATAATCAGGTAGTGCTTTTGCTTCGTTAGTGCGATCGCATTTAAATGTACCACCATCTTTGGTTTCACCTGCAATCCCATTGCGTTTCGGTAATGGTAAAAGACCTTCTTTTTGTACCTTCTGCAACGCAGCAAATTCTACGGAAGATAAAACTGTCGGTGTAATTGGATTGGTCGCAGTAGTTAAAAGTAACGGTATCCATTTACCTGTACCGTCTGGATTGTAACGGGCAACATACAAAGTTCCCTTTTCCCACAAGCTACTGTTCGTTTTACTGCTGGGTGAAGAAATAGTATTTGCGCTGACAAATTTCCAAGTGTGTCCCCCACGTCTGTCATCACCCAAGTAAGCAACCAATTTCTTGCCTTTTTCAACGCGCAGGGCAACATTTTCATGGCGAAAACGACCCAACGAAGTGTGTTTGCGGGGACGAAATTTCGGATTTTTCGGGTCAATTTCTACAATCCAGCCGTATTTTTCGCCAACTAATCCAAAAGTCTTGCCGATAGTTTTCTCTGTATAATCTATCTGAGTACCATTAGCTTTGACTCCTTCTGTGAAGCTATTTTGGAAGTTCTCTTCCGCAGATAAAATCGTTCCCCAAGGAGTTTTACCGCCAGAACAGTTGAAAGCTGTACCAATAATTTTGTTGCCCAATTCATCAGAGGAGAGATTAAAAACTTGGGTTGCAGCCGGGCCAGTTCCAATTAAATAATTTTTGTCACCTTTTTGGTGGTTGCGGCTTCCCCAAGCTGTGATACTTTTGTAGTCATCATTGCGTTGGCTATTGATTCCTAACCCAGAAAGGCCATGAATGCGGCGATTTTTGGCATCTTTGACTACAGCAAAACGTTTATTCTTATTTTGGCGAGAGATGCGGACAATTGAGCCGCCTTGATTATATAAAAATTCACCTTCAACTTCAATATTTCTGCTGGAGGGTAAAGCCCAACCAATTACGTTTTCAAATGCGTCGGGCAGTCCTTTCAGATCGGATGAATCTTCTACAACTAAAGTAGAAAATGGAAAACTAATGTATTCATGATTCACCCATAAATACCCGACATCATTAGTTTTCCCAAGGGGAATAAACCCAGTGAAATCGTTGTTGTAGCCGAAATAATCATCTTTGTTAGGAAAGACGCGATCGCCCCAACTCACAATTACATAACGTTCGTACTCTGGCGGTACTATCACATCATCAATAACGTTATAGTTACCTAACTTAATATCCGCAGATGCATTAACAACTTCTCCCTGACCAATTCCTGTTGGCAAGAAATTTTTCTGTTGTTGATAAATTGGTAGGGGATGTGGTAAGCGTACAGGTGTAAAGCTGATACCGGGCGTTTTTGCTTCTGCTCCACTAGCAAAACTATTTAGAAGTTTGTCTCCCAAAATAGCAGCACCAGCACTGCCAGCAAGAAATATTAAAAGTTCTCTCCGACTTAATTTAGACATTCAACTTTCCTCTGTGTGACAGAAAAAACTAATAGAAATAAACTTTATTTCTGAAAACTGGCGGTATTTTAAATACCTAAATAAATTATTAATAATAAAGTGATAATTATTTTATTATTTACTTTAGTTGAAAATGATTAAGCTGAGGTTATAAGTGAATTAACTAAAAATTATCTCTCTTACTATTTCCTTAGCCCGATATCAAGTAAGGAACAGTGTCAGCGCCCCATCTGTCCTATCCTGGAGATGGATATAATCAATAGTGTTGTGGGTGAGACTGTGTTTTTCAGCGTTGTGATACCGACTTATAATCGCCAACCGATTTTAGAAAAGTGCCTCCGCGCCTTGGAGTTGCAGGAGTTAAGTCAGCCAAGTTCAGTTACTGATTACGAGATTGTCTTGGTAGATGATGGTTCTACTGATGGCACATTGGAGTGGTTAGCAGCACACAAAGAAGAGTTTCCCCATGTGCGCTGGTTTCAACAAGATCATGCTGGCCCAGCTGCGGCTCGGAATTTGGGAGTAAAAGAGGCGCTGGGAGACACAATTATCTTTATTGATAGCGATCTTGTAGTGCTGAAGAATTTCCTGCAAGCTCATGCTGACGCACTAGTGCAGGGGAAAAAGAAATTGGGGAGCGATCGCTTTTTCACTTACGGTGCAGTTATTAATACTTGTAATTTCAATAATCCAACTGCTGAACCCTACAAAGTCACAGATTTTTCAGCGGCTTTTTTCGCTACGGGAAATGTAGCAATTCCCAAACATTGGTTAGATAAAGCCGGACTTTTTGATACTAGTTTTCAACTCTATGGCTGGGAAGATTTAGAATTAGGTGTGCGCCTGAAAAAACTAGGTTTGACACTAATTAAATGTCCAGAAGCCGTAGGATATCACTGGCATCCAGCATTTAACTTAGAACAAATTCCCCGATTAATTGACCAAGAAATTCAACGCGGACGGATGGGAGTTTTGTTTTATCAAAAGCATCCCACATGGGAAGTACGAATGATGATTCAAATGACTTGGCTGCATCGCTTACTTTGGGGAATTTTATCACTTAATGGTGCGTTAAATGAACGGACAATGGCTCCGTTATTGCAATGGCTAATTAACTTAGGTAAACCGCAATTAGCTTTAGAAATTGCCCGAATTTTCCTCAATTGGTACAACGTGAAGGGTGTCTATGAAGCCTATGCCGAAATGCAGTAAGCATTGTGATTTAAACACCTTTGGGAAGTACCACCGTGTAATCAACCGTGTAAAGATGCAGGATGTCGGGTAATGGGGGGAAGACGACATTGGGCTAGAAGCAGCTAATTTAGAACAATATACGTTGGTTAATGCAGGGGTCGAGTGGTGGATGAATTTGAAGAATTTATCAGGGGACGTGCTTTGGCTGAGGAAATTATTAAACGTTATAAAACTGGGGAGCGAAACTTTACTGGCATCAAGTTGAAGCATACTACTATTTCCGACACCTGTTTTATGGACGTTGATTTCAGCAGAGTCAATTTGCAGGAGTGTTTGCTCAAAGTCGCCTATCTGGTTAATGCCAGCTTTACTTATGCCAATTTGGAATGGACTAGTTTCAGTGCTTCTCTGATTAATGGTAACTTGAGTAACGCCAATCTCCGAGGATCTAGTTTGAAAAGTACTAGATTGATTGGTGTTGATTTGACCAGTACTGACCTCAGTGGTGCTGATTTGAGGGAAACTAAATTGATTGGTTGTAACTTGAGGAATGCCAATTTGACTGGTATTAGAACCACGGAAGGGACTATTTTCTGCGACACTATTATGCCAGATGGAAGAATTGAAACCAACTCCCCCAAAGTTGTTAATGCCCAGGAACTGCTCAAGCGTTATGCTGATGGGGAAAGAGATTTCCGAGATATTATCTTGCATCGAGTTGACTTGAGTGGGGTCAATCTGCGATCGATTAACTTGTGCGGTGCTTATTTTAGCCACGTCAACTTGCAAGGTGCCATCTTGGAGGGCGACGATTTGTCGGCTCACTTCATTTGTTGCGATATGAGGGATAGTCAGTTGATTTGTCCAGATATTGACTATAGGGGAAAGGCTCCAAAGTTGATTTGTAGTGACTTGCGACGAGCTAATTTGAGATGGTTTGAATGGTGTGGTTCTGAATTCATTGGTAATAACTTTCAAGAAGCCGAGGGAATTTCCGATGGCAGTGGTGAGGGGTTTGCCTTTATTCACAACACTACTTGGATTAGTGGCGAGTTTGTCGCTGGCCCCACCTTGGGATTGCAACCACTGAATTTCAGAGATATTGACCCCAGTAGCTTCTAAGAAATTTGTAGAGTTTCTCTGTGCCATTAGAGCAGCAGAAGGATTAGGAAGCTAAAATTCGGATCTCCTTTAAAAGGCAAGCAGAAGAAAATAGCCCATGTTGTCTACAACACTGGTTGAAGCTCCGACCGGGCAATAGAGATGCACAGCATTGCTTATCATAACTCTTGCTCTGGCTCGTTTGCAGCAACTACAGTAAGAACCTTCAGGGGACTCCAAAGAATAAATTACTTTTAAAAGTTAGGAATGCATAGTCTAGTTTCTCTCTTAAACTAACTCAGATATGTTATGTCAAAATCGCCCCACCCATTAAGCGCTCATATCGATACTTCAACTCTTCTTTCATTAAATACCAACGCTCTAAAGTAACATCCATTTCTATTATTTTCTCTGCTGCTTGCCGTGCTAAAAGTAAAACTTCTTCATCGTCAACCAAACTTGCCAAGGTAAAATCTGGCACTCCAGATTGACGAGTTCCCAGTACTTGCCCTGGGCCGCGAAAACGCATATCCATCTCGGAGATGAAAAAGCCATCCTGAGATTGTTCCAATACCTTCAACCGTTGTTGAGCATCAGGGCTTCTGGAACTGCTCATCAACAGACAGTAAGACTGAGCCGCGCCCCGACCAACACGCCCCCGCAGTTGGTGTAGTTGCGATAAGCCAAATCGCTCTGCATTTTCAATGAGCATCACCGTAGCATTTGGTACGTCTACACCTACTTCAACAACAGTAGTAGAAACCAAAATTTGCGTTTGATTATCGCGGAATTTGGTTATCGCATCGTCCTTTTCGGCTGAACTCATGCGACCGTGCAGCAGCCCTACTTGAAAGTCGGGAAAAACGCTTTCTTGTAGCTTTTGATGCTCGTCAACAGCCGATCGCAAATCTAATTTTTCTGATTCTTCTACCAAAGGCAAAACCACATAAACTTGTCTACCTTGGACAATTTCTCGGCGGATCAGGTCGTAAGCATGGTTGCGTTGCTGACCTGACAATACTGTTGTCTGAATCTTTTGCCGTCCCGGTGGTAACTCATCAATTTGACTCACATCCAAATCCCCGTGTATCGTCAGTGCTAAGGTTCGGGGAATTGGGGTAGCAGTCATAGTTAACACATGAGGTTGATTGCCTTTTTGCTGCAAACGTGCCCGTTGTTCTACGCCAAAGCGATGCTGTTCGTCTATGACTACTAACCCTAATTGCTGAAAGTTTACAGGGTCTTGAATCAAGGCATGGGTTCCTACTAACAAAGGTAATTCACCAGTTCCTAACTGAGAATGTATTTGTCTTCGTTTAGCAGCTTTAGTCGAACCTGTAAGTAATTCCACTGGTAAATGCAAGAGGTTAAACCAACTAACCAACTTGCGATAGTGTTGTTCTGCCAAAACTTCTGTGGGAGCCATCAGCGCCGCTTGGTAGCCAGATTGAATTGCTGCAAGGATAGCTAGCACGGCGACGACTGTTTTACCAGAACCGACATCACCTTGCACCAAACGATTCATTGGCACGGGTTTTTGTAAATCGTTGAGAATGTCGTTGAGAACTCGTTGCTGTGCGCCAGTGAGTTGAAAAGGCAGTATTTCGTGAAATTTCTCTACAAGTTGACCGCGTGGGACAAGGATGGCGCTGGTTTGAATCGCTCTTGCTTGCTGTTGACGTTGCAGTAACCCAAGTTGTAGGTAGAAAAATTCATCAAAAACTAGGCGACGACGGGCAACTTGTAGGGCGGCGCTATCGCTGGGAAAATGAATATTAGCGATCGCATCTTTCAATTCCATCAAACCATACTTCTGCCGCAAACCACTTGGCAAGGGGTCTTTCAGGTTAGCCGCAGCAGGCAAAGCAGCAATTACCGCCTGTCGCACTGTATTCGCCACGACACCTTCAGTTAGTCCATAAATTGGTACTACCCGCCCAATATTTAACGATTCAATCGTATCTCCTGGACTTGCCAAAACCTCTAGTTCTGGATTATCTAATGTCAACCCATATTTACTTTCTTTCACCAATCCACAGGCCGCCAGAATGCTACCTACTGGATAACGGCGTTTTAAACTTTCTTGCCAAGCGCGACTGCTAAAGCGCGTACCTGCGTAAAAACGGCCAATTTTGATTTGACCGCTGTTATCTTTTACTACCAATTCTAAAATTGATAATTTCTGATTTTTAGGGCTAGAAAAGCAGTTGCAACGCTTTACAGTTGCCACTATTGTCACCGTTTCACCCGCCTGTAACTCGCGGATATTCACCTGACGCGCATAATCAATATGGTCACGAGGATAGTAGAAAAGCAAGTCACGGACGGTATGTAAACCAAGGCGTGCCAAATTATCAGCTTTTTTAAAGCCTATTTCTGGTAAATCACTGAGTTTTTGTTCAATTTTTGGTGCAAGTCTCCGACTCACCTCAGTAACAATTGGAGATTTTGGACTTCGGCTACGCTCAGTCGAACGATTTTGAGTTTTGGATTTATAAATTCTCCCTTGCTCCTCTGCTCCTCGGTCACTGAGCGTAGCCGAAGTGCTGCTCCCCTGCTCCCCCTGCTCCTCCTTCCGCTGCTCCTCTTGCTGTAATTGGGAAAGATACCTACGAGTCTCTGCTACTAAATGCTGCCTTTCTTCCAGTGCTAGATGTGGATAACTAGCAAATTGCACCGCTAATCCTTGCCAACGGCGGCGTTCAGTATGAGGTAAGCCTGTTGGAAATTTGCCCAAAGTTAGGCTCAGAAATTCACTGAAACGGTATTCTCTGCCCATCAAGTCTGTAAAGCCACGTTCAGCTTCTATTGCCAAGGCTTTGTGCAATCGTATCCAATCTGGTTTTTCATTAGTCATTGGTCAGCAGAGTTAGGAGTTAGGAGTTAGGAGTGAGGAGTTAAGAGCTAGGAATAAATAACTCATAACTCATAATTCATAACTCATAACTTTATTCAAACCAACTAGCGCGCCATGCAGCTTCCGCTTCAGCGATCGCCTTTTCTTTATATCTCTTTTTATACTCTCGTCCTAGTTTGTTTAGCTGAACTAAAATACTGCGGATTCGCTTGCGATCGGAGGAAAGTGTCACATCTGCAAATTCAATTTCTCCTAGCCGCAGGTTAATAGCCATAATTTGAGTCAGTCCAGAATCTTCTGACTGTTGCTCATTTTCAATTTCAATTACTAAGTTTAATAAATTGGGTGGCCCTGGCATGACCTCAGCAGATGCTTCTGATGCTGCCGCCGCTGCTGCTAAAATCGGTTCTGGTAATTTTTTCGGCAATACTCCAGCTTTTTGTAACAAAAGATTAGCGTCATGCGAAAGTTTTTTCAGTATCTCTTGCGCAACCTCTTCTAATTTCTGCTGCCATTTTGCCAGTTCTATAGGATCGGAGGTGTTGGCAGTGAGATACTGAGAATTAGAAGCATTCAGAAATAGTGAAGATGAAGAGGGTGTTACTTCCTCATCCACCTCATCCATCTCATCCATCTCATCTTCCTCATCCATATCGTCTCCCTCATCCACCTCATCTTCCCCTGATTCTTCACTTGTAAGATAAATGAGCAATTGTTCAGCTGCCAGTTGACCCAACTTGCGGATGGCTTGTTGCAATTGTTGGCGCTGATTCAATGACAAATGCAAAAAGTTTTCGGGATATCCTTGAGTGCAGAGGTGGTAACTTGCGAGAATCAACTGTTTGCGTACAGCTAGCCCCAAGGTATTTAGATAACTAGCATAAGCGCTTTGTAGTTCGATTGCGATCGCCCGGATCGCTTCTTGGAGTGCTGCAATATCCTGCTCAATTCGCTCGATTGCTCTTGCCATATTTTTTCGCTCTTGCCCATCTGAACCATTACATAGTACAAATGTACAAACTTATTTTAGGATAACTTTTCAGAGAATTTTATATTTTAAATTAAATGCGATATTTCACGTCTTTTACTAAATAAAAGACAGGCCAAGCAAATAACCTGACCTGTTTTTTAAAGAGTCATTAGTCATTTGTCCTTTGTCCTTGGTAAAGGCTAATGACTAATGACCAATGACTAATATTACTTAGTGCCCATTTGTGCAGCGACTTCATCAGCAAAGCTGATTTCTTGCTTTTCAATGCCTTCGCCCAATATATAACGGACAAAGCGAGTCACTTGAATCTCTTCGCCTAATTGTGCCTTCACTTGCTTTATCAAGTCTTCTACGGAAATACTCTGATCGCGAATGTAAGGCTGATCGAGCAAAGTCAATTCTTTCAGGCGTTTTTCAATCCGTCCCTGAACAATCTTTTCTTTGATGTTTTCAGGCTTGTTCGCCAAATCATCCTTGCCCATTTCAATGTCTTTTTCCTTTTGGGCAATTTCGGCGGGGATTTGGTCTACGCTCACATACTCGACATTGGGACAAGCCGCAACTTGCATTGCAGTGTTCCGTGCCAAGGTTTGGAACTCTGAATTAGCAGCCACTGACTCAGTTTGGGAACCCAGTTCTACTAATACACCAACTCGACCGCCAGTGTGAATGTAGCTGTCTACTACGCCTTGTGTGCCTTCTGCTATTGCAAAATTAACAAAGCGGCGCACTTGGATGTTTTCACCAAGGGTGGCAATAGTTTGCTTGATGGATTCTTCTACAGTCGCACTTTCATTCTCAATATAGGGTTGAGCCAGCAAATACTCAACACTATCAGCTGTCGCTGCTTGCTTTGCTAGATTCTTAACTAAAGCTTTAAAAGCCTCGTTACGAGCAACAAAGTCGGTTTGACAGTTGACTTCTATGAGTACACCTACTCGACCTCCGGGCTGAATGTAAGTCTCTACTAGACCTTCTGCCGCAATGCGATCGCTTTTTGCTCCCGCCTTAGAGATGCCCTTTTTCCGTAGCCAGTCTGCGGCTTCTTCTACGTTGCCTTCAGTCTCTATCAGCGCCTTTTTGCAGTCCATCATGCCGGCACCAGTTTTTTGGCGTAGCTCTTGGACGAGTTTTGCAGATATTTCCGCCATGTTCCCTCAATTCCTAACTTGACCTCGAGTTGTAATCACTCACCTAATTTAGTACTGAGTACTGAGTTTTGTTAGCGTTAGCTCGGCTTTAGCCCGTGCTGAGTTTTGAGTGTTCAGTTATCAATTTTATTCTTCATTGACAAATCACAACTTACAACTTCAAAAATCAAGACTCAGCACTATTCAATTTGCTGAGTCTTTCTATCTTACTCAGGACTTAGCACTCTTCACGGGCTAAAGGCCCCGCTTCCGTTAACAGCACTATTCTTCTGTTTCCTCGTCGGGAATTACGGCATCAGTATATTCGGTTTCTTCGTAGTCATCGTCATACTCACTACCGTCGTAATCTTCGTAATCATCTTCAACATCCAGCTGACCATGACGACCTTCATAAATGGCATCTGCCAATTTTCCGACTATCAGTTTAATTGACCTGATAGCATCGTCGTTTGCTGGGATGGGGATATCTACTACATCGGGGTCACAGTTTGTATCCAACATGGACACAATGGGAATATTCAGCTTTTGGCATTCTTGAACTGCGTTATATTCCCGGCGTTGGTCTACGATTACCACGATATCGGGCACTTTTCGCATTGTTTTAATGCCGCCCAAGTATTTCTGAAGCTTCGTCATTTCCCGACGTAGCATTGACGCTTCTTTTTTCGGCAATAAATCTAGCGCGCCAGTTTCTTCACGGCGTTCTAAATCTTTTAGACGGTCAACCCGTGTTTTGATGGTTGCCCAGTTGGTCAACATTCCGCCCAACCAGCGTTGGTTAATGTAGTGGGAACCACAACGGCTAGCTTCTTGGGCAATAATTCCAGCTGCTTGACGCTTAGTGCCGACGAAAAGAAATTTCTTCCCTTGTTCCGCGTGCGATCGCATATAGTTGTAAGCATTATCCATCAACTGGGCAGTTTGCACCAAGTCGATGATATGCACGCCATTGCGGGAAGTATAAATGTAAGGAGACATTTTTGGGTTCCAACGCCGGGTCTGATGCCCAAAGTGAACCCCTGACTCCATCATTTGAGCCAATGAAACTACTGGCATATAATTTTCAACTCCGATTCGGGTTAAACCTCCATCCAAGTGTATTTCCCAATCGGGAAACACCCGAATTCTTAGATGTGCGAGATTAGTTAACCATACTAGGTTAGCATATTCCGAAGAGTTGTAGTTGCTTGACCGAGTGAGGGCAAGAAAATAGTGCTGCCTACTCAACAATTTGGCAGCACTATTAATGAAAATCTTGCTGTTTTAAAGGTCTACTAGCGGTCTTCTCGCTCTTCAGGTTTGGGTTTTTGTCGCCTTTGTTCGATCTGATCGTCGATAGTTTCTCTCATTTTGCGATCGGCAGCGTCCATCGCAGAATACTTAAAGCGGTTGATTATGCCACTGAACAAGTTGCCAAAAAATCTTTCAATTTCTTGCATAATTTTATACCTCGTTATTTAAAGGTAAATTCTTGACTTGACATTGGTCTTGGACTTTTTAGTGGAAGTTAGAAATAAAACACCAACCTGTCCTCTAAGTATCTATTAGTCTCTTAGCGTCTCTAGGTGCTTAGAGGGCTGGCGGTTTATTTATTTTTTAATTCAGTTTTGCTTGTGAATGACTGTATAAAACAGTCTTCTCAATAAAATCAGTATTGTTGAGACTTACTAGATTGAAACGTGCTAGAGATTCATCTATTGTATTCTGTCTCAGGTAAGAAATGTGGCAAAGACACAGGTAACAAATTGTTTACTTGACATTGGACTGAGATATAACCAAAAACCTGCAAGATGATCTGGAAAAGCTTGATTTTTTGTTGTGAAAAATTCAGATATAGCAAGTTTTCAAACCCAGAGAAGATAAAGTTTTTCAGACCGTCTTGCAAAAAACTACACATGAGGTTTTATGTATGGTCTAAAATACTACTCATTTCTTGCTGATAACGCTTGGGAGTTATGTGTAGCATTCGTTGAAACACAGATGTAATGTGCTTTGGTTGCCAAATCCCGCTTCTGCGGCTACCTGTGCAAGCGATCGCTTTTGGTTTTGTAACAGTTGTTGGGCAAGTTCCAGCCGACACCGAAGGACATATTGATAAGGTGACAGTCCATCTGTGACTTTACAGCAGTTTTCATGTATTTGAACCACACCTCTCGTAGGGGCGCAAGGCCTTGTGCCCCTACGAGAGGTCTATTTACTTGAAAATAGCTGTAAATGCTCGTGCGAAATGATCATGTTTGTGCAACTAAACCAATATTCATACTGAATAATACGCAATATTTGTTTAAGATGTGTTATATAATTTACTTAAATTTATAGCACTAGTACTGCTTGTTAATAAATTTGCAAAAAATCTGACGCCGACATCTTCATCGAACTCAAGCTAAAAGGCAAAGGTTAATCTTTATGGCAAGAATAATTCCTGAAAAGTTATCGTCAACAACAAAAAGTAATGCAGAAAAAAAGCTATTTCAGATTTTTGCAAAAAACTTAAGTGATGATTACATTGTTTTTCATGGGGCTTGGTGGCAACACATCAAATACGTTGTACAAGATAGAGAAGCTGACTTTATTATTGTTCATCCTCAAAAAGGAATACTCATTATAGAAGTAAAAGGTGGAACGATAAGTTATGATGCAGTTAACATGGCTTGGTATACAAATGATAAAAAAATGAAAATATCACCATTTATCCAAGCTAAAGAAATTAAACATAAGTTTTTTGAGTTTCTTTGTAAGTATAACGAATTTAAAAAGCGAGATTTTTGTATTGGGCACTGTGTAATTTTTCCCGATGTTGATGAAGTTATAAACGGACTTCCTTCTGAAGCACCTCCAGAAATATTACTATTACGCCCTCAAATAGAAAATATTAGTAAATGGATCTCTTCTGTCTTCCATTATTATGAATCAAGCCCCAAAAGCAGAGTCTTAGGAGATGCTCGCATAAATTTAATCATTCAACTTATATCTCCAAGTACTGGATTCAAAAAATATATTGCCAATGATATTGGTGAAATCCAACAAGAGATTATTCAATTAACAGAACAACAATTCAACATTTTGAATAATCTGTATCTACAACCTCAGTCCATAATTTTAGGATGTGCTGGTTCAGGAAAGACTCAGTTAGCAATAGAAAAAGTTAGAAGATTATGTCAACATCATATTAAAACACTTGTAATTTGCAAATCTAATAACCTTTCTCTTTATCTTTCAGCTTCTTTACCAAATGAAATTCAAGCAGGGAATTGTGTAGTTTATAGCTATGAAGAAATACAGGCAAACAAATCTAAGCTGCAATTCAAATATACGGCAATCATTGTTGATGAAGGACAAGACTTTGAACGTCACGAAATTAACGAATTGAGTAATTTAATTCCAGATGACGGAATATTTTATATATTTCAAGATAGTAATCAGAATGTTTCAAAGAATGCAAATCAATTAGCACTCCAAGTCAACCCAAATGTTTTAGACAAAAACTGCCGAAACACTCACAATATCTTCAAGTATGCAGAGCCATATGTATCCTGTGTCCATCCAATCAAAAGTTCATCAATTCGAGGAAGAGACGTAATAGAAAGAGAATACAAAAATATAAATGATCTCTTTAAAATGTTAGAAGAAGATATTTTAAATTTAGTTAATCATGAGAATATTAGACCTACTCAAACTGTTGTCTTAACTGATATGTATCCACTTTCAAAGTCCATACTTTCAGGTTATTCGCATATCAACCGTTTTCATCTCAAACAGTATTCATTTTCTAATAAAGACAAAAATACTATTCAGTGGTCGAATATAGGAATGTATAAAGGATTGGAAAACGATATTATACTTCTATTGTTTGAGAAGCCGAAAACATTAATACCAAGTAATTGGGATATTGCCAACAAATATGTTGGGGCAACCAGAGCAAAAAGCTTTCTTATTATTTATGAATCACCTGATATAGAAATTGATTTTTAATGGAAGATAAAACCGTCAGATTCTATTTCACTTTCTTCCAAAATCTCTTCAAAAGAAACCAATTTTGGAGAACCTTGATAACATAAAGACCTAATGTGATACACCGCATATTGAATCGGTTCTGGTATTGGACGTTTTAAGTTATTAGATACAAAATCTTCAACAGTTTTATGGTCTTTTAAAATTAGATAGTAAGCATATATACAATTTAATTGTAATGCTATACAACTGATTGTCATTAACTGAGTTATATGTTCAAGAATTCTTTCTTTTAAAACTTTTCTTTTTGATATTCTTTCTATATAAGTTAATGCTCCCTTTCGTGGCTTAACTAGATGATGAATGACTCTAGTCTTAATAAATGTATTTACAAGTTCATCGTTAAATAATAAAAAAAGATATTTAAGGCTAATCATCTGGATATCATTACTATAATCAAGAGATAAAAACTTTACAAACAGCCAAGAGTATAATTTCCAATGTTTTGGATATCTTTTTGACAATTGATAAAGCCATTCCATATGCTTAGTAAATATTTGAGGTTCTAACTTTGTGCCTAATGGGATTTCATTTAAAAACTTACAGAATTGTTTAGCTTTATCTTCATCATCAATATCTTCTAAATCTTCAAACAGTATTTTCTGCTTTGAATCATTGAATATTTCATTTTGCCTGCTTGCTTTTGCCGAATTAATTTCCTTAATTAAGGCTGTTTTATCTAATTTATTTTCTTGCTTGCTTTGCTCATAACTATCTTCTTGAAATGGCATTGCTGAAACGCTGCCGTCTTTTGACTCTTCAATGAATTCAATTATTTTTTCTTGAGCTTCTATGATTTTTGTTTTTGAAGCATTCAAATTTACACCTATCTTTAAAAGAAATTCTTGTAACACTATTGAAGCCTTTACTGCATCATTCTTATTGTTAGTAAAAATGCGGTAATCATCTACATATCTTCCAAAGTTTATACCAAGATTGAATAATGCTTCATCAGCTTCTTTGAGAAATATATTGGCTAGAAATCCTTCTGCTTCATTTCCTATAGGTATACCTTGGCTATTATGTGTTTCGTTTAATTTACCATCCACAATTGAGTAATAGCAGATTTTGAACTTCAAAGTTTTATCAAAAAGAAGCATAAAATCTGTATCTCTTCTTATATTGATTTGTTTTGATATTGCTGAGAGCAAGTATTCGTGTGATATGGAATCATAAAATGATGATATGTCAGTTTTAAGCATACAAGTGTTTTTCTCAACTTGTGCTAATTGCCAAGCTATGAAATCTTGAAAACCTTCATAATAATATTTATATAAATAGCCTTTTGATTTTTTGTCTTTTTCGGTATTTCTATTAAGCCGATATGAAAAACAATGTCTAATAAAAGTAAAATCTAATAATTCAGCCAGGACAGATACAAAAATGAATTTAATTACTAAATCTTTAAAAGGAGTATGTATCATCCTTCTAAAAAACATATTTGACTTTGGTAAATAAAAAGAGAAGGCAGTTTCTGCTTCGTATAAATTTGGGTTTTCAAGAACTAACTCAATTTCTTTAAACAACTTTTCTTTATTTTGTCTGTAATAATCTATTTCAATAAAATTACAGTAGGAATCGTGGGTAATTCTGTAAGATATAGAATACACATATGCTTTTTCAAAAACTTCTCTCTTCCTTATCTGTCCAATCCAAAATTCTTTACTCATTAGATTATTATCTGATTAAAATTTATTATTTATTTGCGACTTTAATTTAAGTAGCTTTTATCGCTACTGTTTACGCATAAAAATATTTTTGAATCTCCTTTGAAATCTAATAGTGATAGTTAAATTTACTAATATCAGTTTTATCTAGCAAGGAGTCTAAAATTTAGTATTCCCTATATAATTCAAAAAACTATAAATCACTAATATAAAAATAAACTACACAGGTGTCACAAAGTCATTGGTGATTTTAATAAAGTTAGAGATGCTAGTACCTAAAAGGGAATTTTAACTAAAGCTGTAAACTGCTTGAAGAGTGCCTTAATTCTACTTCTCTGGCTATGAGTATTATTACTCGTCAAGAAAGTGGAAAAAGGTATCCTTGGCAATCTGGGTTGTCTTTACTACAGCGTGCAGCAATTTTTATAGTCCAGGGACTACCCTATATGTTACTCAATAGTATCGGGGTCTACATTAAGCGATCGCAACCTTGCCTTTAACTGTTCTATCTGCAATTCTGCCTGTTCAGCTCGTTGGCGTTCTTGTTCAGCTCGTTGGCGTTCCTGTTCAGCTCGTTGGCGTTCTTGTTCTACCAGTTCTTCTGCGTGCTGTCTTGCTAAAACTTCCTGCCTTAAAGCCTGTGCCAGTTCATCAGGGATCAGTAATTTTTCCCCTGTATCCTCTTGATAAAATCCAATTAGTCTTCCCTCAACTACCAAGCGCAGTTGTAAGGGTTCACTGCGTCCATCCTGTATAGGTTCGTAGATTTCTCCCCGCAGGCGATAGCCACGTAACTGTTGTTCCACCCACTCGCTTTTAGGGTCAAATAGCCAGTATTCCTTGACACCTAGCTGCTCATAGAGGGTCTTTTTGAAAATTTCGTCTTGTCCCTTTGTCCCAAAGGATGTCATTTCAAAAATAACTGTCGGTACTTGACCCTCTTCCCAGATTTTATAGTTGTCCCGACCGCCAGGTGCAACATCAAAAATCACCATCACATCTGGAGCTACCCGCAACTTGGGAAAGCCTTGTGCATAGTAAAGAAATTGATTTGCCAAGACTGTTGCTTGACGATTTGCCAGATACTGTTTCAGGACTTCTAAGGTAGTTAGTAAAGCATAAAGGTGGTCGTAGGTTTCTGCCACTGGTTGACCATCAGCACTGGGGTAGAAGATTTCTGATTCGACACTAACAGGTACAGTAGCCGTCATGGTTTTAAACTCAGTGCTACGAGATTATTGTAGAACAACTCTACTTCTGCCTAACTTGGGATGTACAAGCTTTTCAAAATATAACTAGATAACTCACAAAATCCTTCCCCTTCGGCAGCAGTGGTAATGTAAGCAGGCTGATATTTCAACTGATTCACATATTCCAGGACATTTGCCACGCCTACAGAAACAGGAAAATAATGCCGATTAAATAAACTTTCATCATTAGGGCTATCGCCCACAGTGACAATTTGTTCTGATGAATACTGGGGCAAATATTCGCGCAATACTTGCAACAATCCCACGGCTTTATCTTGTCCTTGGGGTTTAATATGACACTGCACGTTGCTATAGGTAAATCCCCAACCCATTTGTTGACAGAGATTATCTAGGGTTTGTAGTTCGTCTTCACGCAAACCAGCTACATCAAAAGTCCAGTCGGTGATGCGAAAGCGATTATCAGCAGATTCTTGGATTTGGGGAAATTTAGTTTGTAAATTCTCAAAAGTCGTAGCCAAGTGCCAACGATGTTGAACTAAATCAGGAATGGGTGTTAAGACTATTGGTTTCTCATTTCCAGGTGGAAAGAACAAACCGCCATTTTCTGCCATCCCACCTGCCACTGGCATCAAACTACTCAATCCACTTACCCACCCGGCAGAACGTCCAGTGACAATTAGCACTTTAATATCAGCTGCGGCTAAATCCTCTAAAGCTTGTAGCAGTGCAGGAGTAAATTTTCCTCGTCTAGTCAAGGTGCCATCCATATCTGTGGCTATCAGACGAATATTGTTCAAGCTTGTAGATGAAACCTCAGATAGGGGAGAGAGGCTCAAATGTCTGGACATATACGGTTTGTAAAAGGCTGTAAAAAATATTAATCATACAGCAAGATGACCTTGAAGATTTGGGCATCCTAAACATCAGGAGTCAAGTTTTTCAGTTTCCCACCATGTCCACTTCAATGTTTCTTGCCCAATCCTCTGGGAAAAAGGCTACTAAAAAGGCATCCCAGGAAGTGCCAGCAAGTAATCCTCAAATGCCACCATTATTGTTGGTAACTTCTGGAGGACTGGCTTTAGTGGTGATTGCTTTGATTGTGTATATTAAACTCCAGAAGGATAAGCTGGAGAAAAAACTTAAGTTTGAACAATTCCGCGCCCGAGAACTAGAGAAAAAGTTTAAGCTGGCGCTGGAAACAATTCGCAAAATGGAAACTAATCCCGATTTGGTGAACTCACGGGATTTTAACCTGGATTATCTGCGGATGCGGATGTCAGAGGAGGTGTTTCACTTTGCAATTCTTAATCAAATAAAGATTCAGATCAAAGAAAAAATTTCTCAAGCCCTGCGTCCAAGTCAAGCCCAACAAGGATCGGTTGGAATTGCTAATAGTGCTGGACGGCAAGTAGATGAAATTTTTGATGTCGAGTATGAGACTGGTAGTCCAGGGAATTCTGCTAAACGGGTGCTGTTTCGGATTCAAATCAAGTTAATGAAGTTACCGACGCAAGCAACTTCTGCGACTATTAGTCAAATTATTGATTGTATAGAAACTTACTTAAGCCCGATAGAAGACGAAGATAGTTGGCAACCAATAATTCAAGGTCGGATTGCTACCATGCATTGGGATCAAAAGGCTAAACCTACGCCTTTACTAGTGCTCGAACAATCGAATGAAGGGGTGAATGTAACTTTCCGTACTAGTCGCCAACCAAATACTCCAACTCCACCAAAGTCACCCGGAGTTAAAAAATCAGGCTCGGCTAGACAATAAATTATGACTGTCATTAGTCATTGGTCATTGATCATTGGTAGTTCACAAAGGACAAATGACTAATGACTAAAAATCATGACTGAATAACTGTATTGGGGGAATTACGGGTTAAAAGACCATCTTCCATTTCGACGATGCGATCGGCTATGTCTAAAATGCGGTTGTCGTGTGTCACCAATAAGATAGTAGTTCCCTGATTTTTGGCTAGACTCTGCATTATTTCCACAACATCGCGTCCTGATTGTTTATCTAATGCTGCTGTTGGTTCGTCTGCTAGTACCAAGGGAGGACGATTCACTAAGGCGCGGGCGATCGCTATTCTTTGTTTTTGTCCACCAGAAAGATTGTCTGGGTAGTAATCAACTCGTTCTTCTAGACCAACAGACCCCAGCATAGCTTTTGATTTAGCCATTGCTTCTGCTTGAGAAATATTATCGTTCAATTCCACTGCCATTTGCACATTTTGCTTGGCTGTCAAGAACCCTAGCAAATTGTGAGCTTGGAAAATATAACCAATGTTGCGTCGCATCTGCACTAATTTGTTTTGACTGACGCCAATAAGTTCTTCACCTAAAAATTTTAAACTTCCCTCTTGTACAGACCGCAAACCGCCAATTAAGCTCAGTAATGTTGTTTTACCTGAACCTGATGGCCCGGTCATAATCACAATCTCACCTGGATAAATGTTTAGGTTGATATCAAATAATATCTGTTTTCTCAGTGCGCCTTTGCCATAGAAGTGATTGAGATTTTTAATGGCGATTACAGGTTCTTTTTCCATGATATTTTTGTTAGTTATAAATTAGTAGTTCCAAAATTTAACTTTAGTGAATGTCAGAAATTAAATTTGCTTAGTTTTTATCATAATCCAAACTTATTGGTTACATCTTTTAATTAATATTGTATTAATTAAAAGATATCTGCTGGATCGGCAGAGCGTAATTTTCTAACTGCGATCGCACCAGAAATAATGCACATCAGCATAGTCAAAATCAATACCATTACAGCCCGTTCAAAACTCATAAAAACTGGTAAAAGTGTTGCATTTCTGGCGCTGCTATACATAAATAAGGCAAAAACTATTCCAGGGAAATAGCCTAGAACTGCTAACAATAAGGCTTCTTGAAGAATGACTGTCAATAAATAGTTTTGTGTGTAACCTATCGCCTTGAGGGTAGCGTACTCGGCTAAGTGATCTGCAACTTCTGTATAAAGAATTTGATAAACAATCACAGTTCCTACAATGAAACCCATGACAGTCCCTAATGTGAAAATAAAGCCAATAGCTGTACTATTCGCCCAGTAACTCCGCTCAAAATCAATAAATTCTTGTTTAGTTAAAACATTTACTTCATTAGGTAAATACTTTCGTAATTGTTGGGCAACAACATTAGCATCGGCTCCCGGCTTTAATCTAATTAGCCCAATATCAATTAATCCTTTTTGACGATTGTTGAATATTCGGAAAAAGTTGAGGTCGCTCGTAATTAAATTACCATCTGCACCAAATGATGCACCTAATGTAAAGAGTCCTCCTACTTTAATTCTCCGTCTTCGTACTTCTGCCGTTACAGGCTTTCCTTGATCATAATTAGCAGCGATCGGTCCATACTCTACCCTAGAAGAGCGGTCAAATAGAACTACATCAGGTAGTTTAAGTTTATCTAAATTTTCCTGAACTCCAGGTAAATTAACTAGATTAGTTTCTGGGTTCATTCCAAAAATTAGGATACTCCGAGGACGCCCTGTTACAGGATTTTTCCAGATTGTAAAGTCCAAATAGATCGGATGTACTGATTGAACTGCGGGTAATTCTAAAGCTTTATATAATCGTCGTTGAGAAAAGCTTCTCATTGCCAATATAGCGTTAGATTGACTATTGATTAAAACAATATCGCCTTGTAAGCTGTTATGAAATCGAACGTTACTATAATACAGAGCATCCCGAAAGCCGAGTTGCATAAACATTAAAATATCGGCAAAAGCAATTCCTGCTAAAGCCACAGCTAGACGAGTTTTTTCTCTTGTCAGTTGTAGCCACGACAGAGGTATTTTTTGATTCATTTTATAGGCGTCTCAACAAAAGTAGCGATTTGAGATTTTCAACCCATTATGGTGACACCCGTACCGGATTGATAGAATGTTTAAAATTGATTAAACAGACTATTAAAGAATATTTTTAATCCAAAATATCAAATTATGGATTGGAATTACTGCTCACCTATAACCTAATTAGTTATTAATATCGACAAGAACTTTGGCGTAAGTTAAACCAGAAACTTTCAGGCTATCTTCTGGAGACAGAGCAATTTTAACTTCTACAACTCTGGCATCCACATCTGCGGCTGGATCTGTATTCAGCACATCTTTTTTACCAATTTTTCTGCCAATATCAGTGACAGTTCCCTTTAATTCGCCGCTAAATGCGCCGTTATCACTGGTGATAGTAGCATTTTGACCAAGACGCACTTTACCAATGCTGTCTTCAGCAACTTCAGCAATTACAAACATTTGCTTGGTTTGGCCAAGTTCAGCAATGCCATTTGCGCCGATCGCTTCGCCTGATTTGGCGTAAATCTTTAAAATTTCTCCAGCGATTGGTGCTTGAACGTAGCTTAATCTTAGTTCTGCTTCGGCTTTTCTGACATTTGCGATCGCATTACTAACTTGGGCTTGCGCTACTTGCACATCCGTAGGACTAACATCTAAAATTCTGCTCAGTTTGGCCTTTTCTTCATCGATTTGTCTTTGCAAAGTTGCGACAGTTTTATCGCGGTTAACTCTAGCTTCAATTAACTGCTGTTGCAAAGTTGCTAAATTTTGGATTTGGGTAGCTCTGGCCTCGGCAAGTTGCTGTCGTATAGTTGCCAATGTCTGTTTCAGGGTAGCTTGGCTTTCAGCTACCTGCTGATTAGCAGTTATTGCACTCAAGCGTCTTCTGTCCCGCTCTTGCTGAGAAATAGCACCTTCTTTGTATAAATAATCATAGCGTCCGGCATCGACTTGAGCATTGCGCTGTTCGGCTTGAATACGTACAACGGTTGCTCTGAGGGCATCTCTTTGACCACTGAGTTCAGCTTCTAGGCGATTCACGGTTGCTTGTTGGACAAGTTTATCACCACTTAACTGAGCTGCAATCCGGGCGATCGTTGCTTGCGCTGCATTCCTTTCTCCAATTAACTGCGCTTGTAGGCGAGCAATAACTGCTCTCTGAGCTTGAATATCTCTTGGAGAGCCAGCCCTGACTTGCGCTAAATTCGCACGAGCTTCTTGGACTTTCGCTTTTGCCTCTTGTAGTCCGGCTATTTGGGTATCGCGGTTGTCCAAAATTGCCACAATTTGACCTTGCTTTACTTGTTCACCCTCTTTCACCAGAAGTTGCTGAATTCGTGACGATGGCGCTAATCCTGATGATGGGGCAGACAATTTAACAACTTCGCCTCGCGGTTCCAAACGCCCTACAGCACTAATGCTATTGGTAGATGGCATTACTGGTACGGATGTAGTTAGTTTTCTTAACTGCTCGATTTTAGCCGTACCTAGTATTCCAGCAGCGATTACTACTGGCACGGCTACAGCGATACCCCACCAAATCTTAGGTTGTTCATGATTTAGGGTCTGTTCACTTGGTTGCGGCTTTTCAGTCACCCTTGACATAGTATGTTGCCCATTTACCTGAATTGTGCTGATGGAAGTAAAAATAAAAAGGTTTTTAATCAACAGCCAGCTGTTAGGACAAACAACAGTGGTTTCAAGCTAGGTATGGCTTAAAAATCCATTGTGTGATGAACGTTCAACACTATGGCTTTACAAAATGGTGTTTTCTATAGCCGCTCATTATGTATGCAATACACTTTGACCTCTCTCCAAACCTCTTTGAGGCTTACTAGAGGGTGGGGTTCGGTGTGTATTGAAACTGAGAAACGCTATAGTAGCTAACTATTCAATAACTCTGAGTATTATTGAGACATGAGTGCAATGGGTATTAGCAGAATTCACAAGCAGTATGAATTTAGATATAGAGACGCAATATATCGCATCTCTATAAAAAATTCTAAATTGGTATGATGCGGTACTTTACTGCTACATTTACTACAGCTATAGTTAGTCACAAAATTGAAAAGAAACATCAAAAATAGACTGTTGCCTTTGTTAGACACAATCTTGCTACAAAAGTTAGTCTTCCTTAAGTGAATCAACGATTAACTAACTAAAAAATGTCTGTCAACTTGAACATTCCTAACATCAGAGTTTCCTTAACTTTCTGGTCAATGAGTTAGCTGTCTCTAGTTGTTTACACCTACCAAGACAACAAACCATTTTGTAATATTCGCTTCAAAGACCTGGCTATTCTCCCTGTTGTTGTTTTGGAACTCCATAAAACTCTCGTTGAATGAATTCTACATTTATCCGTTAGCTGAAAACGTAGCAGAGCCTACAGATGGGAGAGATGAGGGTGATGGAGAAGATGATTAAGTTGGGAGGTCGAATAAAACTGTGGTCATATAATTTTCTGCCCAAGCTGGCCCAAAGGCTTTTTCTAGGACGCGGCGGGTTTTATCGTTTTGCTGCTGTTTGGTGCAGTAGTTGTGTTGTCCGGCGAGATTTTGGGTGACTTGTTCAACTGAAACAGGATGTGATGCGATCGCTTGGGTACAATGAATGTCTAAAAATTCTCGCACCCGTGACAGAAACATTGTTTCTTCTTCTGGGGAACTGGGGCGCACAAAGATGCAGAAATCTGAAAAAATATTTCCCCATTCAGGTAATTCACGGGGTTGGGAAAAGTTAAGCACTGGTAGCTGTGTCAGTGCCGAAGTATAAGATTCTGGTAAAGTGCGTTCTACTCGGATAGGAGAAAGGTCTGCGATCGCCGCACTAATTTGACCTCTACCCCCAACTAAATCACAACCAAACATCGGCAGGTTGTATTCTGGACGGGGAAACATGACGCAGTGCAAAATATCCAGCATATTGCCGATTTTTGCCAGTTCCAAGTGCATTTTCCGAAACTGGGGCGTTTGATAGCAACGGTTTTCAATCGTCAGTTTTTCGCCTTCTAATCTACCTTCCACATACCCCAACTCATTAGGCAAATGGTAAGGGGATAAATCCAGGTGCTGATGCCAAGCTGCCTCAATACAATCAGCTAGCTGACGAATTAGGGGATGTTGTTGCTCGCGCAGCGAGGGCATAGAAGTAAATGACATATTCTAGTTGGGAATGCGATCTAATGGCCAGTCTACAACCTGTCGTGCCATACCTGTTGTGGTCTGCAATATAAGCAAACAGTTGCACTCAGCCAACGTAAATTTATAAGACAGATACTTTTCAGAAGGATTATTTATTTTGTAGTCTAGGTTACAGAAATAATTTTAGATTAGCCCATTTGTGAAGGTTAATAGAAAGCTATGAAACTAGATTCTCATAGACCGGATTTTGCTGTACATACAAGAAAACACAATAATCTGGAAGGCTTACACAGGTTCAGAGCTTCTACTTGGGTAAACCTTTTGCAACTTCCCAACCCCTTTAGTTTTGACGAAGCACTTTTATTGTGTCCGGTTTCAGCAGATGAGTGGCTAGCCTGGATTCCAGATCATGGCGAAGCAATACTCAATATCAGGCAATTTAGTTATTAGTTATTAGTTATTGGTAATTGGGCATTGGGCATTGGTTATTTACTTTGGACAAATGACAAATGACTATTGCTGCCAGAAATCAGTGACATCGTATCCCAATTCACTTAGCATCTGGCGCAGCAGGGGTAAACTGAGTCCAATTACATTGCTGTGACAGCCTTCGATTTTTTCCACGAAGAAACTACCAAAACCCTCAATGGCAAAGGCTCCAGCACACTTGAGTGGTTCACCAGTGGCAACATAAGCTTTAATTGCCTTTTCGCTCATTTGAGCAAAGTAAACTCTTGTAACTTGTGACTTGACTAAAGTCCGGTTTTGCTCGTGGTCAATTAAGGCGTGACCTGTGTACAAGTCGCCAAAGTTACCTTTCATTATCTGCCAACGGGCGATCGCTTCAGAGAAGTCTGCTGGTTTGCCGTAAATTTCACCATTGATGGACAAAACTGAATCACAACCTATAATCAAAGCTGATTCAAACTGTGGGGCTACAGTTTCCGCTTTGTACTGGGCAAGACTTTTGACCAATTCTGCTGGTTCACTTAGTTGAATTTGCGACTCATCAAAGTCACTAGGTTGAACTATGGGTTCAATACCAACAGTTTGCAGCAAGCGGCGTCGGGCTGGAGAAGCTGAAGCAAGTACAAAAGGTGGAATTTTCATGATCTGACCAACTTGGTAATTGGGGATGGGGTACTGGGCATTGGGCATTGCTTATTTCCCTTGTTCTCCTTTCCCCTCAGTCTTTTTTTAATTTTTAATTTTTAATTGATTTCTGCCTACTCCCCAATTAATAAACAGAAAAAGAATTAACAACCTCATCTATCATCCGTTTAACTTTTTTCCAGCGTTTTTCAGGAATTGAGGCGTTGAAGGTAAAAAGTTTACCACGGCTAACAGCAACGCTGGCAATATTGTGTCGTTGCTGTTGATTGGGGAGTTTAACCTCATACTCTAAAAGATAGTATGTTTTACCGTCTACTTCTCGTTGTGCGGCATTGACTAATTCCGCCGAACGACCAGAGTCAGGAGGCGCAAGAGCAGCTTTTCCTAATTTGTATCCTACTTCTGTTGGGGTTCCCAATTCTGACAAAGTTTTGCCTTCAGGAACTGGGCTAATCACAACCGAAACATTTTCAGACACCTCAATTAAATCGTGGAAAACCACATCTGGCCCATCGGCAACTTTGACTGGCAGCCAGCCGTTAGGATATAAAAACTGATAGCCATCACTACTATCTACAAAGCTTTTGAGTCCAGCCGCAGCCGCTACATCCGAATTACTCAGACTGAAGCTCAACACCAATAGCAAAATTAATACAATTCGTTTCCACATTTCTACAGATTCCTTTGGGCTGGAGATAACACAAGGCTTGCATCATTTCTCGTCTTTATTCTCCCACCAACCGGGACGCTTCGGATAATAAATACATTAGATGGTGAGTTATAAATGCTTAAAGTTTCCAATGATCTTAGTCTTTCCAGTTTGCTGATAGTGGAAAGCAAACATTGAGCTTCATGATAAAACTCATCATGAAGCTCAATGTTCCGTAACACCTGATTATAAAAAAGGAGAGGCAGATAATTCTACCTCTCCTATACAGGGATAGACAAATTACTTGAACTACCCCATGATTAATTCCAACTAACTAGACTTAGTATCTGTTGGGTTTGTGAACAAGGAAGCTGAGAACTTGGCACTGCTTGATGTTGTCAAAACCCACAACACGGATATAGCTGCTGTTAAATTGAGAGCGGCATCCTTGAACTTCGCTCAATACTTCTTGAGTGGATTTAGCACCAAACAAAGGCAACTTCCACATTGTCCAATATAATTCTGTTGGTTCAGAAGTTTCGTTGAACTCGATCGCAGGAATGTAACCTTGATTCAAGATGTACTGGACTTGTTTCGCAATTTGAGCATCAGACAGAGGGGGAAGATAAGAAAGGGTTTCGTAACGACGCTCTTTTGGTAAAGTTTGCATAGCTTTTGATAATGGGTTGCGATTTTTACTAGTAGATTGACCGAACTAATTGGATAAGTTATCCAAATCCCGATCTGAAGTTGTTTGCTGTTCTGGTTGCAGACTGGGGTTAGATGTGTCTATTCGTGTGATGCGTTCTAAATGCTGGCGACGTTGCTCCATGTTGGCTTGCTGAATACCAGTACGAACCATTTCCGGTAAAAATTCTGCAATTTCTTCGGCAATATGTTCTCTGACAGTCATGATTCGCAAAGCCAAATCTGGTTTTTCCCGCAACAATTGCTCAATGAATGACTCACCATTTTGAATTTTGCCAGACGAAAAGTTATGCAACCAAAGTTCTAATGGCGGATTAGTTTCGCCTAGCTGTGCCAATACTGTCCTTAGAGCCTGATAAGTCAGATAGCTTTGGAGAGTTTTGGCTGTGTCCTTCGCAATTTGCTTAAGATTCATGCTTGACCCCAGCCCTGAAGAGTTATGAGTTATGAGTTATGAGTTATGAATTAATGCAAAGCAAATCCTAACTCTTGTACAGACGCGATGAATCGCGTCTCTACTTCTAACTCTTAACTCTTAACTGTTAACCCAGATCAGACGGTATCCATTGCTTCAAACTCGAACTTGATTTCTTTCCACAGTTCGCAAGCAACAGCCAGCTCAGGAGACCACTTGGCAGCTTCGCGGATGATATCGTTACCTTCACGAGCCAAGTTACGGCCTTCGTTACGAGCTTGAACAACGGCTTCCAAGGCGACGCGGTTAGCGGTTGCACCAGGAGCGTTACCCCAAGGGTGTCCCAGAGTACCACCACCGAATTGTAGTACGGAATCATCACCAAAGATTTCTACCAGTGCGGGCATGTGCCATACGTGGATACCACCAGAAGCAACTGCCATTACACCAGGTAGAGAAGCCCAGTCTTGGGTAAAGTAGATACCACGAGACTTGTCTTGCTCAATGTAGTTTTCACGCAACAGGTCAACGAAGCCCATTGTGATGCCGCGCTCACCTTCCAACTTACCAACTACTGTACCAGTGTGGATGTGGTCGCCACCAGATAAACGTAGGGCTTTAGCCAATACACGGAAGTGGATACCGTGGTTCTTTTGACGGTCAATTACAGCGTGCATCGCACGGTGAATGTGTAGCAAGATACCGTTATCGCGGCACCAACGAGCCAATGTAGTGTTGGCGGTGAAACCTGCGGTGAGGTAGTCATGCATGATGATGGGCATTTTGAGTTCTTTAGCGTACTCAGCCCGTTGCAACATTTGTTCGCAGGTTGGAGCGGTGACGTTGAGGTAGTGACCTTTGATTTCACCGGTTTCAGCTTGAGCTTTGTTGATAGCTTCAGCTACGAACAAGAAGCGATCGCGCCATCTTTGGAATGGTGCGGAGTTGATGTTTTCGTCGTCTTTGGTGAAGTCCAAACCACCGCGTAAGCACTCGTATACAGCGCGTCCGTAGTTCTTAGCGGAAAGACCCAATTTGGGCTTAATGGTACAACCCAATAAAGGACGACCGTATTTGTTTAACTTGTCACGCTCAACTTGGATACCGTGAGGAGGCCCTTGGAAGGTCTTGATGTAAGCTACTGGGAAACGGATATCTTCTAAACGTAGTGCCCGTAGAGCTTTGAAACCAAATACGTTACCAACAATTGAGGTCAATACGTTGGTTACAGAACCTTCTTCAAACAAGTCTAGAGGATAGGCAACGTAACAGATGTACTGGTTGTCTTCACCGGGAACTGGTTCGATGTCATAGCAACGACCTTTGTAGCGATCGAGGTCGGTGAGCAAATCTGTCCACACAGTTGTCCAAGTACCTGTGGAGGATTCAGCCGCAACAGCCGCACCTGCTTCTTCGGGAGGAACACCAGGCTGAGGTGTCATACGGAACGCAGCTAGAAGATCGGTATCTTTTGGTGTGTAATCCGGTGTGTAATAAGTTAGTCTGTAATCTTTAACCCCGGCTTGATACCCAGATTTGCTCTGAGTCTTCGTTTGAGCGTAAGACATAATTTTATCCTTCCCTGAAATCACTCTTTTTAATTATCAAATCACGTTTTGTGCAACTTCCCCCACCCCGCTCTTGCCCCCCTTGAGCGAGGGGAAGATCGGAAAAAATTTTTTGTTAGGAGTTGCCTTTGGCAAAGGTTAGCAGTTCTTTTGCGGCGGACACTTTGGTAGCGGTGGTAGCCCTCCTCACCAGTGTTTTCCCCTTCTAGGGGTACACGACCTAGCGCTTCTACTGTTTCCTCTTGCTAAAAATCAAAATTTTTGTTTACCTCTTCTTCGCACCCAACTAAACCTTCTCAATTTCACCAAAACTTCCGCCTTTTGTGGGCAGTATTTAGATAATTCCCCCATAAATCAGGATATTCAGGGGATTGGGCTGGCTGGCACACATTCCCGCCTTTACACTCCTTATATCTTTCCCTTTGACGGAAAAGACACCAGAAAAGAATTTACTTGACAGAGATTTAGCAGAGTGGTGAGCAAAAGATAAAAGAATTGCACACCACGTAATTTGTAACTTGTTTCACAATATATCAAGAATTCGATAAGTTATTCTTTGAAAGTTTTTAACTTATCTATTTAATTTTGTTATTACATAAAGATTTAAACTTTTTGTTACAAATACTTTACAAAATGTCATTAATAACTGTAAAGAACTGAAAAGATGAGGGAGATGGCGAAATCCCCAGTTCCCACCAATACACTGAGTTTCGAGCGCGCGGTAATCGAGCGACTTGTACTGAGTTTCGACTGCGCTCAACTACCGCGTAGTCGAAGTAAGTCGAGATTCAACTACCGCTTGTCGTAAAGCCTGCGGCATAGCTACGCTTCGGGCATAGCCTCTCCAAGAGTTGTGTCCCCAATCCCCAATGTTTAAAAAATCCCAGCAAGGGGAACACTGAAATTAACCCAAAGCCAGTTTAGGTAAATGCTATGGGTACTGTCTCCAAAGGAAATGTCACCGTGGTATTGTTTTACAAGCGTACTAGTTTATTAATTACTTCTATCTTGCTGGGGTTGATAGCTTTGCCAAATATGGGATGGGCGCAAAAAACCCCTGAGATTAATTCATCTGATGTAACCCCCGCTTACCCAGCTTCCGCACCGCCACCGCGAGTAGAATCTTTGCCTGATGAACGGGGAGTTGAAGAAAATTCGCCGAAAACTGATTATCGTGTTGGTAATTTATTGGGAGATGTTACAGGTAATCTTTGGGTAGGTTCTTGGCGCGGGCTATCGCGAATCGATCCTAAAACTGGGAAGATTATTTCTCGTGTTAGCTTACCGAATGTTGCCATTGGGGCTTTAGCCCAAGACAAGGTAGGACGTTTGTGGGTAGGAAGTTATGAGGGACTAGTTCGAGTTGACCCTCGCACTAACGAAATCACCGCCCAAAATTTATTTTTGCCTTCTAAACGCGTGTTGTCACTGTTACTTGACAAACGGGGTTATTTATGGACTGGAACCGATAGCGGTTTAGCTCTAATTAGTCCCGACCAAGGCTTGATTATGACAACATTAAAAAATCTGCCTGGTGTCAGTGCTAATGCCTTAACTTTAGATGCTGAAGGTCAATTGTGGGTTGGTACTCTGGATGGATTGGTGCGGGTAAATACTGCTAGTGCTGCGATTATGAAGCGAATAGCCGATTTACCTGGGACAACTGTACAGGCTTTAGCTATTAGTCCAGAAGGGTTAATTTGGGCGGGAATGCCGAATAATTTGCTAGTTATTAACCCAAAAACTGGTGCAGTGTTGCGGTCTGTAACCCGCTTGCGTGGGCGTGATGTAACGGCGATACGTTTTGCTAAAGATGGTAGTGTCTGGGTTGGGACTAATAATGGTTTGTTACGATTAGATCCAAATACAGGAGCCGTATTAGACGGAGAAGTTGCTGGACTCCCTTCTAGTCGGGTTATTACCCTTGCACCTGATATCGGCAATAAATTATGGATTGGCACTAGTGAAGGTCTAGCTTGGTTAATGCCCAAAACCTACAGTGCAAAACCCCATATTGCTTTCAGTCGCGCTGTTAAATGATTAGTTAAGAGTTATGAGTTAGGAGTTATAAGTTAAAAATTTTTTAAATTCAAAACTCCTCACTCCTAACTTTTAACTTCTAACTCAGCACTCACTCACTACTCAGCACTCAAAAAATGGCAATCACTACCCAGCAATTAATTCAATGGAAACAACAGGGACGTTCAATTGTCGCGTTGACCGCCTGGGATTATGCGATCGCTCAACTCCTCGACGCAGCTGGTGTAGACTTAATCCTTGTGGGTGACTCTATGGCAGTAGTTCTAGGGTATGAAACAACACTGCCAATAACTTTAGATGAGATTATCTATCACGCTAAAGCTGTGCGCCGTGGGGTAAAACGGGCATTAGTAGTAGTAGATTTACCTTTTTTGACGTATCAAGAAAGTCTCCAACAAGCGATGCACTCAGCTGGGCGGGTACTAAAGGAAACGGGCGCTCAAGCGGTAAAGTTAGAAGGTGGCTATCCAGCAATGGCTGAAACTGTGGCTCGTCTAGTACAAGCTGGAATTCCGGTAATGGGTCATGTGGGTTTGACACCGCAATCAATACATCAACTGGGTTTGCGCCAACAAGGTAAAACGCAAGAAGCCAGTGAAAGGATTTTACAAGAAGCGATCGCTCTCGAACAAGCGGGTGTATTTTCTCTCGTGTTAGAGCATATACCCGCAGATTTGGCAATGCAGATTTCACAAAAATTGAGTATTCCCACAATTGGTATCGGTGCGGGAATTCACTGCGATGGACAAGTTTTAGTTACCTCAGATGTCCTTGGACTGGCAGAAAAGCATCCACCATTCGCGAAAGTGTACACGAATTTGCGCGAGACGATTACCAAAGCTGTGCAAGATTATGCCGTGGAAGTGCGAGAGCGGAAGTTTCCTTGACTTCATCATTAACTATGGCTGAAACTGAAGCAACAAATTTTTTAAGAGTTCTACTTCAACAAGACCCAGAGCATATACAAACTTGGTTGAGAATGGTTTGGGCAGAGCAACAGCAAGTACCAGAAAAATTTAATTGGCTTGGTTTAGCTGAAGTCTCTACTTTCAGAGCGCAAGAACTAGCCAATGAAGAACCTAATGAATTTTATTTAGAGAGCCTTGCTTGGGCAGAGATTGCAAGTTCAGTTTACGAATTTTTAGCTGAAAATAATCCTAGTTTTTCTGAACGATATCTAGATTCTTTAATGGGACTACGAGCTTACATGATCTTAAAATTCGGTGCTATTCCAGAAAATCCAGTTCTCGATATATATCTGATTATTAATTGGTTTTTCGATAATTTACACATTTCCTACCAAGAAGCATTAATTAAAGCAGCAGATTGGAGAGAAGCTTTAGCATCCAAGAATCCAGAAGAAACTCAAAAAAGTTTGATAGCGAACTTGAAGATTTCAGAAAACTAAGGTTGATTAAAAATCGGTTATCAATCATTAAATATTTATCTAAGAGTAAAGATTTTCTTCCAAACGAGGAACTCAATATTTGGATTTCACTTTGGGAGAAATTGCCCTGAGTCATGCTGCCTAAGTCTTTTTAAAATCCTTTGATATACGTAGTATTATCACAACCTAAATGATTAAATCAACAATAACTACTAACGAAAAGTTAAATAAAGGGCTAATCGAGAACACAAAAAACCCCGACTTGATAGCCGAGGTAAATGGGAGAAGTCCAAATGTCGATGGGATATTTCAAAACCGAAGTCTGTTTTTCTTAGTTAACACCTAATGCAACCAAAACTATGTAGGTAATAGACAAGGTGCAATTTTAGCTATGCAGCTTATTTTAGGGCTTTACTAAGCTATGTAAATAAATATAACAATAATATTACAAATGGTCAACTAGACTTGACAAATAAAGGCTGATATATTTTATAAGGAATACTTATCAAAGCAGTACGAGCGGCAAATAAAACGGATTACTGAGTAAGATAGTGGGATGAAAACGACAACCGATCTTTTGGGGAGTAGAAAAAGTAAGCGATTAGCTGCACAATTCAGGGTAAGTGGAATTAAGCCAAAAATTTGAGAAGCTAGCTACTAGATCGCCAAAGTCTTTACAATTCCCTTGTTGACTCAAAAAGTATTTCTCGACCTATGACGAATCAAGCTCCTATACCGGTTATTGTCAACGGTGCTGCTGGCAAAATGGGCCGTGAGGTGGTTAAGGCGGTGGCACAAGCGCCTGACTTAAACCTAGTGGGTGCAATTGACTACAGTTTAGAACATCAAGATAAAGATGCTGGGGAGTTGGCGGGTTTAAGCGAACCTTTGGAAGTGCCGATTACCAATCAATTAGAACCAATGTTGGGGTATGTGGCTGGTGACAGACAGTCTCCTCCAGGGGTAATTGTAGACTTTACCCATCCCGATTCAGTTTATGACAATATTCGCAGTGCGATCGCTTACGGTATTCGTCCTGTAGTTGGGACTACTGGGTTAAGTCCAGAACAAATTCAAGACTTGGCAGATTTTGCCGACAAAGCTAGCACTGGTTGCCTAATTATTCCCAATTTTTCCATTGGCATGGTACTGTTGCAACAAGCTGCGATCGCCGCCTCAAAATATTTTGACCATGTGGAGATTATCGAACTGCATCACAACCAAAAAGCTGATGCTCCCAGTGGTACTGCGATTCAAACGGCGCAGTTACTAGGAGAGTTGGGTAAAACTTTTAACCCTGCTCTTGTAGAAGAAACGGAAAAATTGGCAGGGGCGAGGGGCAGTATCGCAGATGAAGGGATTAGAATTCATAGCGTGCGCTTGCCGGGATTGATTGCCCATCAGGAAGTTATTTTTGGCGCGGCAGGACAGATATATACTTTACGACATGATACGAGCGATCGCGCTTGTTATATGCCAGGAGTGCTACTAGCGATTCGCAAAATCTTAGCGTTAAAGTCGTTAGTATATGGATTAGAAAAGATACTTTAAACACACAATTGGGCATTCATTACTTAGCACTCATGTTAGTACCACTGACTCGCCAGAAATTTGAACAAGTTGTCCCCTTAATTGCTACTGGTTTGCAGTACAAGTACTACTGGGGGAAGTTCTCAAATTTTTTGCAACGGCTGTTAATTTCTGTAGTTGCGGTAGTTGTTATTTTGCTTGTAACAGTTGTTTTCAAGCTTGAGTTTGCTTCAATAGTATTTATACTAGGGGTAATTAGCGCTTTTTTTTGGCTGTGGTATCCAGTGTTTCAAGCAAGTATGCGGAATTTACAATGCCGCCGTTATAAATACGGTGGCTTTTTCCGTGGTCGAGTCCTAGATTGGTGGATTACAGACCAGTTAATAGGTAAAACCGAAACAGTCAACAACAAAGGCGAATTGGTGATTGTAGAAAACCGAGAAAAACAGATAAATTTAGAGATAGGTGATGATACAGGATTTAGCATTGAGTTTGTAGCACCATTGCGTCCTGCCCACAAAGTTATTACTCGCGGTCAAATTGCAGAAATGGTAGTGATGTCCAATCGCCCAGATTTGAGCAGCATTGATGAATTCAGCGATATATACTTTCCCAATCGTGACCTGTGGGTTAGCGATTATCCTTATCTGCGCCGGGATTTCTTTAACGAAGTCGGTCGTCGCTTGCGTGAGGACCAACAACAAAAGCCGCGTCGGCGGCGTCGTAGAGTAGAGGATTGAAGAAGTAATTAGGTGATTTCTCACAAAGAATATACCCAGGTTGACGAGTTTCGACAACTCTTGCAGACGCTACGCGAACGCTCAACTCTCGATCCCCTAGTTGGTAGAGCGGAGTCGAAACCAACGGCGACGGTAGATTTATTAACGGAAATTGCCTTAGTAGACGACCTACACCTTGCATCTACGTAGGGTGCAAGTAAGTCATTTAATAATTACGAGATTACGAGCCGAATATCGCCAATATCTGGGCAGTTTGCTCTCAACCGCAAAAATTATCAATGTTCGTCCAGGAAGTTCGAGCATTTAAATTCGGGATAAATCTCTCCTGCTTTCTTGCTAACGAGAACATCCCACTTTGATGAGTTTTCCTTGCAAACGATAAGTCACTGTTCCGCAGGCAAAACCTGCCGACTCAGTTTCTACATAAGGCCGTGTTGGCGGATTTTGTTTATCTAACCGCGATTTCCAATTGCCAGATATTTTTTTTAGAGTGGGATACTTGCTTAAAAATTGTGAGCCTGCAACAATATCGCGAGGCCCCTTAACATTTATCTTAGAACTATTCATGTAGATATTATAATCATAAATAACGTTTTTATTTTTAGTCTTATTATTAATATTTTTTCCAGGAAAAGCATAGAGGATGTTCCTAAGAATTCTGACATCAGATGATGTATGAGCAAATATTTGCCCGCCATTAAGTTCTGGACTCTGATTATTTAAAACAGCTGTATTATTTACAATATCAACATGCGAGCTTAAAAATGCATGAATACCCGATCCACCATTATTAAATGCCAGATTATTTTTAACTAAAGTATATCCTTTATATGCATCCAATTTTGGGTTTTCATCATTTCTTGTACTATCGATAATAATGCCATTTCCATCTGTGATTTTTCCGACTGCAATCCAAGGGATGTACATACGATTGTTGTAGGTTTTATTGTTAGTAACAAACATCTTGTATCCCCGCTTATTGTCAGAATTCCAATTATTCAACATTGAAATCCCACTGGTACCGTAAACGCTATACCAGGCATTATCGAACACTTCGTTATTATCTATTGTCACATAGTCCGATTCAATCGCTGAAATGCCTGCTCCTCCACACTTATGTACCTTGTTGTTGACAATACGTATATGGTGAGTATGACCATTTGTTCGTCCATCCACACTGATGCAGTTTCCATTCGTTAGCGGGTTTACTTTGTTAGTCTTCTGACTCATCGCATAATCAAGGGTTATATTGGCATTATTTCCTATTACCTCCAACCCATTTATCTCGATATATGAAGCTCTATTTGAAATCGAGATACCGTTCCATGTATTGTGCTGAATTTTTGGGAAATGACCAGGATATGCTTTATACTTAATCCATGCTTTTGCAGTTCCAGAACGTTTAATACTTACTGCACTACCAGCTTTGCCTAAATTTGTGTACACTCCGTTCATAATCAATACTGTATCGCCAGGGTTAGTCAGATTTGCTGCCTTTTGAATTGTCCTAAAGGCGGATGAAGTAGAGAGTCCGCTATTTGTGTCATCTCCAACACCACTAACATAGTATGTTTTTGGAGTTGCCCTAGTGCTGATTAGCTCACCCTTGGATAGGATAATTTCCTTGTTAGTAGATACCTGACGAACGTTTTTAACTAAAGATACTTTTATTCCTTCTCCATCAGTCAAAAGACTTAATATCACAGGAATTCCAAGATATGCGCTTAAACTGAAACCTTGAATTACCACAAGAAAAGGCTCCTTGAACGGCACGACTTAACAAAAACATCAGGATATTCAATGATTAATGAATACTCCTTTGGATATAAAATACAAAAGAGCCGACTTTCCTAGCTCCCCCGATTTCCATCTTGTCCATAGGCTTGCCAAGCTAAGTCTACCAACCCATCAACGATCGCAGCTGCTACAACTGCATTACCTTTGCGGCCGTCAATTATAATGTGAGGCACTAGAGAGTCTTGTAAACGTTCTTTAGCTTCATCAACATTTACAAATCCCACTGGAGTTGCGATTATTAAAGCAGGTCTAATTTCCTCAACTTCAATTAAATCCACCAGTGCAGTCAGGGCCGTTTGCGCTTGACCCACCACAAAAATGCCCTCTGGATAACGCTTTGCTAAAGTTTCTATTCCCCATGCTGCGCGAGTCTTTTCTTTTTGAGGACGTGTTAGAGCTTCCATGCTGCAATACACTGGATTCGCAAAGGTATTTTGAATATCGTAGGCAATACCTACCTGTACCATCGGCACATCTACTACAATTGTGGTACGTGCGGCTAGCGCTGCTGCTCCAGCTTGCAAGGCACGCTCAGAAAAGCGAATCAAAGACTTATACTCAAAGTCAGCCGTGGCGTAGATTACCCGACGCACAATCTCATACTCTGCGGGTGAAAAGACATGATCGCCAATTTCACTATCAATGATTGCTAAACTTTGAGCATCAGTTACGTGCCATTCCATTTTTGTTGAGCTTCTCAAATATTTAGCTTTCAGCTTATCAGCTTCAGAGAGTTAAGAGTTAGGAGTTAGCAGTTATAAGTTAATTAAACTATTCACTCCTAACTACTCACTCATAACTCATTACTAGAAGAAGACCGACTGAAAATAGGAGATAGGTAGGCAACCAAGACGCCTATGAGAAAGCCAGAGATATTGCGAACTAAAGGCAACCAGTCACTTGTACGTGTCACAACTGGCCCAATGCCGAAGGCAATAAACAAGATTCCCCACAAAGGTGAGAAAATTAAAGCCCATTGCCAAGCAAAAACTTGTCCTTTTTGGCGGGGTTGAGCTGCAAATCCACAAATCACCCCACCAATAACTGAGGTAATCAAGGTGAGAATCCATTGCTCTCGTGGTAGTCCGGGGACAACATTGCAACCCCCTTTGAGCAAACAGCCTTTAACCGATTCTAAAGCTTGTAGAATCGCTTGATCTTCGCCTTGTTCGCGAACAAAATACAAATTACCGAAGCGGGTTTGCAATTCTATCCAAAAAGTTCGGGGTAAAAGTTTATAAACAGCATCACCGACGCTAAAACTGAGGATGTTACCGCCACGAGAATCGGCAACTAGTAGAATGCTTTTGTCATCTAAACCCCAATATTTGATAACTGCCCTACCTGGGGTGCGGTCATATTGGGTTAAGACTCGTAATTTCCAGCCCGTGTCAGCTTCAAACTGCTCTAAATCTTTGACAAGCTTTTCTTCTTGCAGCACAGGCAGAGATTTAGCTAAATCTACAACTGGGGTAAAGGTGTCAGGAAGTAACTCAGGATTGTCATAAGCCAGCGCTGGGGGAGAATGCATCACCCAAATTGACCCAGCCAGGAAAAATACTGCAATAGATACTAGAATTCGTCGCCAAAAACAAGATTGCATGGACGTTTTTATACAAATATTAACGGTAAAAGCGAACAAGTTGTTTTAAAAGAGTACTAGAAAAATGATAGTTCTTTACACTTGTTTACTTTACTCTAATCTAGGGGATCAAAGCAAAAGGTTTTTGGTGAGTAGGGAGTAGAGGGAGTGGGTAGATGAAGAGAAATAACCAATGCCTTTCAGGAGGCTGAGTGCTGTTAGTGTTAGCAGGGCTTTTAACCCGTGCTGATTTCTGAGTAGGGATCTCACTTATTTACTTACAACTCGTTACTGTTTTGCCCTATGCCCTAATTCAATCTTCGTCATCAAAATTGTTTTCCCAGTTAGCAGCGTCATTGTAACCGTCATTAGCACGGTAAACTTCTGCTTTTATCCGGCGATTTTCTTGCCTCAACACTTCCCGTTCTCGCAACGTAAGTGGTGGTTTTTCATTGCTTGGCAAGCGATCGCTCGTCCGCCTTACGGATTTTTGGCGCGTGAAGTTTTTCCAAGCAGCTTTCGCGCCAATAAAGATGCTGCGCGTACCTACTTGCAGATTTTGAGCTTGTTTTCTGGCAGTATCAAGACTTTGGTCAACTTGCTTCACGACTTGACTAGCACTTTTTACGCCCTCACTGACATCATCAGTTAAGTCAGTGATTTCTAAGCCAGTCACGCGGATAGCTTCTAAAGTGGGTGGTAACTCCCGCGAGAGAGTATCAAATAGCTTTTCTGCACTGCGAGCTGCGCGTGCTAACTCCTGCAAAGCCGGTATTGCCGCCACTAAAACCGCAGTCAAGCTTGTGGCGACTAAAAGTAAGGAAAGTCCCAACCAAAACAGGGGTTCAATCACGGTTATGTCATTTATGAGCGTTCTAATGGCTGGGGAAGCGAATCTGAGTCTTCAACAGATGTTTGCCGCTTCAAGACTTGGTTTTCTCGCTGGCTGGCATCAACACCTGCTGCGATCGCTTCCCGTAATCGATCTAAAGTCTCATCCCAGTTTCGCAGTGCGCTAGCAGAGAGACGATCTGCCTGAATTTGCACACTCATTGATAAATCTTCTGCCAATTCTGGGATAGCATTGGCAGATTTTTTCAAAATTTTACGCGTTTCGCGCCCTGTGCGTGGAGCTACGAGTAAACCGGTCAAAGCACCGATGGTAGCTCCCAGCATCAAACCGCCAAAAAATACTCCAGAACGGTTATTAGACATCTTATTGTTTCTCTCCTTACACCCATTTTAGGTGGGTTTTCTCCCCTTGTAAGACTCAACCGATTTTATTCAGTTAATCTATGGTGACAAAATATCAGCCAGAAAAGTTGCTTTTATTCATTAATACTAAAAGCATTAATTACTTGTAATTCAAAACTCCCCGTATCTCTCAACGTTTTGATACCTTTAGTGGGCGTCTCTTGGTGTTATGTCTTGGGTAGTTCCGTACCCTTCTGCTGAGGGAGACGCTCTTAATAAAAAGCTTTGAAATGGAAAGAGGAAGCGATGCCTGCGGCGGGCTATGCCTACGCTAGAAGCTAATGCAGCCTATGGAATCTTACTACGGATCTTTCTGTGTGTTCTCCCGTCATCCTTAATCATAAATGTTCATCTGAACCAGACATAACTCATTTTGCAACTGTTCTTTTCCCAGATATTAACTCTAGCTTCAGAAAATAACGCTGCCAGATTTGCCGTCCTAGCAGAAGTAGACTGATAATTTGCCGCACTTGTTGAATTTGTATTTGTAGCGTTTGATTTCTCTGCCGTAAGTTATAAATATTCTGTTGGCTGAGATAAATATTTTCGGGTGCTTTATTCAGTGCTGCATTAGTACAACTTTCATAGGTGGTTAACCTATCTGCTATATATGCTAGCTGCTGCTTAAGTTGCCACATCCGCCAAGCCACATAGAGTAGTATCAGTGAAATCAGGGTGTTAATTATGACAACTAAAATTACCATTGTTTATCTTGACCAATAGTTAGCTTTGAGGAATTGTTCTATATACTTGATTTGGCTCTTATTGAATGATGAAAAAACTAGAGGATAAAATTTATGCCACAGAGTACATCCTGGATTCTGGCAGTAAAAAGTAGTTAGATAATGCTATAAGCGATATTGAGAGGCTTTACTAAGTGAAAATTAGTGTAACAAAGGCTGATGGCTAAAAAATCACCAATTTGCCAATTTTGTAACAATGATATGTCCACACCTCGCAAAACCACAGCTACAATTGCCTTAGATTCACCACTCGGTTTGCGAAATCAACCCGTATGCTCCATAAGCCCCATCATCACTACCTCTCACTTCTTAACTTGATAATCCTAGTCAATTTGGAGCTTTGTGGGATGTAAGCACAATGGTATAGACCCTTCAACAGATGGTGAGAGAACTACACTACCCTCCTTCGATACTCTCCAGCATTGCTTTTATTATTGTGCTTCTACCTCTACCAGTTTTCCAGTTTGTCGTGTGCAGTTAACTAATATTTTGCCTGCAAAAACCTCACTAGTGGTTCACCAACCAAAAATTGCTGGGTGTGGACTTGGGAAACAAATAAGTGATAGAGGACAAAGTCTCTTAATTCCTCTTCCGTTAATCTTTACCCCTTTCTTTGCCGAAGGCTTCCCTCTCAGCGCTTAATCTCTTCTTTGCTGAAGACTTTACCCTGGTATTTTACTAATACTTTACCAATAATGATTATCTTTTTTTATACATCCAGTAGGAGTTGAGGATGTCAAAAAAATCACCATTGAATAATTTCTTCCCAGTTATTCTTGCTGCCTTGACAATTGGATTTGTTGGATGTAGAAATCAAGCTGTAAGCACTACATTCACTCAGACTAACACCCAGGTAAATGAGAATCTTCCCCAAGTTGTAGCGACTACAAGCGTATTGTGTGACTTAACTAGGCAGGTTGCCGGAAATACAGTTAACCTTACCTGCTTAATTTCCCCTACCGCCGACCCCCAATTTTATAAACCAAAACCGGAAGATCGTAAAGCCATTGAACAAGCTAATCTTATTCTTTATAATGGTTACAATTTTGAACCAAATCTGATCAAGTTAATTAAAGCGACTAAAAACCCTACACCAAAAATAGCCGTCGCTCAACTGGCAGTACCTAAGCCACAAAAATTTCAGGCAGATGGTAAGAATATAACCGATCCTCATGTTTGGCACAATACCAAAAATGCTATCAGAATGGTGGAGGTAATTAATAGTAATTTAAGAAAATTGCAATCTAGTGATGCAGAGGCTTATAGCAGTAATACTAAAAAAATTACCAATGAACTCACTCAACTAGATAGCTGGATTAAGTCAACAATTGCCAGTATTCCTACCAAAGAACGTAAGTTAGTTACAACCTCTGATGCACTGAGTTATTACGCCAAAGCATACCGTATTTCATTGACAGGAGGATTGCAAAGTATTAGTACTAATGAAAATCTGACAACCGAACGAGTCAAAAATTTGGCTACAAACATTAAACGGGCTAAAGTCTCAACAATTTTTGCTGAGGTGGAAATTAATCCTAATTTGATTCAATCTGTAGCCAAAGAAGCTGAAGCGAACATTTCTGACAGAAAGCTGTATGCTGAAGGACTAGGTGAACCAGGAAGCGACGCGGACACTTATCAGAAAATGATGATTGCCAATACACGCACAATTGTAGAAGGGCTAGGAGGGACGTATTTGATGTTTGAAAGAAAAGCTGCTAGGTAGCCATAACATCAATTTAGTAATCCTAAAAACTCAGTTTATTAGTAGCAAGTTGGGTTGAGGAACCAAACCCAACATTTAATCCTTGTTTATGTTGGGTTTTACTGCCGTTCAACCCAACCTACATTGATAGATTTTATTATTCAAAATTTAAAATCGTTAGACTGAAAATTCACGACAAGTCCAAAATCCAAAATTGGCTCACCATCCCCAAGTACCAGGAGCGCCTTTAAATGGCCCAACAATATCACTGGTTATCCAACCGCCGTAAAAGTTACCTGGTTGTGGTTGCACCTCTTCGCCATTAACGTAGCATTTATCCATTAAATGAGCATAAAAAGCTACATAGTCCTTCATAGATTCGAAGGCTGGTGTGGGTTTGGGGTAGAACCAGGCAGCATTATGGACTTGTTTCTCACCAACTCGGATTGTGTAGTAACCAGCATTTCCCTTCCACTCACAAAAGCTAGATTGCGGAGTCATCTGTAGATATTCCATTTTGATATCCGCTGGGGGAATGTAGTAAGAAGGAGGATGACTAGTTTCTAAAACACGTTTGGCGCTGTGAGTATCTACAATTACTACTCCGTTAAAGACTATTTGGATATGTTTGGTTGTGTCCTCCAAAAGAGGAGGACGGGGATAATCCCAAACTGATTCTTGTCCGGGAGCGGGTTCGATGCGTTGAAAATTAACCATCATCAAGAGTGTTGAGTGCTGAGAGAGGAAAAAGTACTCAGTACTAATGTACTTAGTGAAGCAGCAACTCTCCTTGTGGAGTGACTGCGGTCTTTTAACTCAACCCTCTTTATCGTACCTGTTTAAGAGCATCAACTTGCTTGGTAAACAACTCCGTGAATAAACTCAGCACAGTCCGTTCTTCGCGCACTTTTATATTGGCACTGATGGACATACCTGATTGCAAGTTAACTTTTTTGCCCTTAATCACTAGGGATTGTTTATCTAATGAGACTTTTGCCGGAAATCTGTAAAACTGATGGGTTTGGTCTGGCGGTAATGCGTCTGAACCTATCTCATCCACTTTTCCCTTAATATCGCCAAACTCGCTGTAAGGAAAGGAGTCAATTCTGACATCTACTTTCATCCCTTTTCGCACAAACCCAATATCTTTGTTAGTGATGAAAACTTCAGCAATATAGTTTTCTTTGGGGACAATTTGCAACAGTTTTGTCGTTGGAGTTGCGACAAATCCAGGATTTTTTGCTTGCAAGTCGAAAACTGTTCCAGCTACAGGTGCGCGGAGTTCTTGATATTTAACGTTTAACTGTGATTGAGATATTTTACTATTGACATCTGCCAAACGCTGCTCATTCTCCAGCACAACTTTCATGAATTGGCTATCAATTGTGGCAATCTGCTGTTTGTTCTGGGCTATCTTATCCAAAATGTTTTTATCAGAAACAGCCACTGTATTGCTTAACTCTTGTTGTCCTTTTTCTATATCAAACTGGAGACGTTTCAGTTCCTCACCTAGTTGCGCTACTTCTGCCGTGCGGTTTTGAACTTCTTGTTGCTGGTTGAGATACTGAAGTTGAGAAATTCCACCTTCTTCTGCTAATATCTTCAGCTTATTTAAAATCCCCTCTTGAATAGCTAAACTTGATTTACTATCTTCTAGTTTAATTTGATTTTGAACCAGTTGTTTTTTGGTTTTTTCTACTTCTAATCGTGCTGCGGAAGACCGAGAGTCTAATTCTTGTTTGGCAACTCGTAGAAGTTGTTGTTCATCAATTCCTACTCCAGAATCTTGACCAGAATTTCTTAATTGAGTGCGGAATAATTCATTTTCTGCTACTAATGCTGCCCGACTTTTCAACAGAAAAGCAGTTTCTTGTGGTAAGTTACCGCGTAAATATAATAGTTCAGATCCATTGGCAGTACTTGCATTCATCAATCGGCGATAAATCTGGTTTTCTTTCATTAATGCAAGGCGAATTTTATTCAAAGAATTTAATTCGGCAACAGAGGCTATGGAATCAAAAGTTAGCAGTAAATCACCTGGCTTTACTTCTTGTCCATCTTTTACATTAACTGTTTTCACCACTCCACTCACAGGAGCCTGAACTTCTTTGACTGTTCCTTGGGGTTTTAATTGCCCGGTTGCTGGTACTACTTGTTCAATTTTTGCAAAATAAGTCCAAGCAATACCAAAGCAGGCTAGCCCCACTAGTGTAATCATGATTGTACGCGACCAAATTGGAGATTGGCGCAAGACAATAGATTGCTCAAATTCCAGATTGTTTAAGTTAGTTAAAGACTCTTGAGCAGCTTTTTGTTGTTTTGTCAGTACCTGTGAATCGTGCTTTACTCCATTTTTGTGATTGCCGTTTTTGTGATTGCCGTTGAGATGATTCCCATTAAGTTGAGTCATAACGATTTTGGGTTTTGGACTTGTCGTGAGCGTTCAGTCGAACGATTTTGAATTTTTAGTAGGTTGGGCAATGTTTCCCGATGCCAAAAACCTTTGCCCTCAAGAATGACTAATTACAAGTTTACATCTTGTTGCTGATACAGGTAATAATAATGACCCTTAGTAGCCATTAATTCTTGATGGCTACCTTGTTCTATAACCCTGCTGTTATCCATCACAACAATCATATCTGCATTACTGACGGTATTCAGTCGATGGGTAATAAAAAATACTGTATCGCCCTTGAATGCTTTGGCTAAATTGAGACATATTTGCCGTTCTGTGGGATAGTCTAATGCGCTAGTTGCTTCGTCTAAAACTAATAATTTTGGTCGTTGTAAAACTGAACGAGCGATCGCAATTCTTTGTCGTTGTCCACCTGAAAGTGCAGAACCCCGTTCTCCCACCCGCGTGTTGTAACCGTTGGGTAAGTTCATGATAAACTCGTGGGCGCACGCAACTTGAGCCGCTTCGATAATTTCTTCGGTTGTAGCATCGGGATTGGTTAGGGCAATATTTTCCTGAACGCTACCGTCAAACAATAATGTCTCTTGGGGAACTACGCCAATTTGTCGTCGCAACGAATAAAGTTCCACTTTGGCAATATCATAACCATCAATCAAAATTCTGCCAGACTCAGTTTCGTAGAGTCTCAGCAGTAATTTCATCATCGTACTTTTCCCAGATCCACTTTGTCCGACAATGCCAACAAATTTCCCTGGCTCAAATTCTAGGTTGACATTAGAAAGTTGCAGAGGGCCACTTGTGCCAAAACGAAAGGAAACATTTTCATATTTCACTGCTCCCTTAATCGTCGGTAAAGGTATATTGTAGCGGTCTGTTTCTCCTTCTTGTGGGGTATCAACAATATCGCTTAAACGCTCTAGAGACAAGGCAGTTTCTTGGAAGCTTTGCCAGAGTTGAGCTAAACGTAATATTGGGCTGGTGACATAACCCGATATAATCCTAAAAGCAATTAATTCGCCTAAAGTTAATTGTTGTTGCAGTACTAAATAAGCTCCTACCCACAGAACTAGTAAGCTGCTGAGTTTGTTGAGAAAGTTGCTGGTAGAATTGGCGAGGGTAGAAGTTACAACTGTTTTAAAACCAGCGGCGACAAATCGAGCATAACGCTCTTGCCAGGAAAAGCGCGATCGCAATTCAATATTTTGCGCTTTTACTGTTTGAATGCCTGACATCACCTCCACTAAATAAGATTGAGTTTCGGCGTTGCGTTCGGCTTTGGCACGTAACTGTCTGCTAATGGTGGGAGAAGCAACTAAGGTGATAATCACAAATATTGGAATTGTGCTTAAGCCGACTAACGTGAGTTGCCAACTGTAAATCAGCATCACACCGATATAAACCAGCGAAAACAAAGCATCTAATCCCACTGTTAAAGCAGTACCAGTCAAGAATTGGCGGATATTTTCTAGTTCGTTAATGCGAGTAGAAAGTTCACCCACCGGTCGGCGTTCAAAATAGCGTAGCGGTAGACGTAGTAAATGGTCAATGATTTGCGACCCTAAACCCATATCGATCCGGTTCGTGGTATCGACAAATAAGTAGGTTCGTAAAGTAGTCAAGACTGCTTCAAATAGCCCGACTACTAATAGCAAAACACCCAAAATATGTAGTGTGCCAATGCTATTTTGAGTGATAACTTTGTCGATAATTAACTGAACGACTAGCGGATTTGCCAACGCTGCCAACTGCACGAAAAAGGAAGCGATAAAGACCTCTATCAGGACTCGACGGTGCTTTGACAAGTAGGGCAGAAACCACCGTAAACTAAAGCGTTCTTGAGGTGTTTGGTTGGTAGCAGTCAGCAGTAATACCCGAACTTTGGGCGGAAAGTCAGTTGGATCGACATCTAATTGTTCAACCAATTGAGCGGGTTTGCAGCGCACAATTCCTCTGGATGGAACACCTACAACCACGGTATTGGCATCTACTTCATATAAAACGGCAAAATTATCACCGTAGCGAATCAGCGCTGGTGTCGGAATGCGCGTTACTGAAGCGACTGGTAACTCTATCAACTGCGCCTTAAGTCCGATTAATTCTGCTAGGTAAGCAGTAACTTGAAACGATATAGTTCCCTGACGTTTGATTTGCTCAGTTAAAATGCGGCGAACCACCTCTCGACGAAACGGCATTTCTAGGTGCTTCGCGATCATTTGGAAGCAGGCGAAGGCTGTATTTAGTTCTCCTTTCCCGCCAAAAAATGGGTATTTTTGTTTCGACGAATTTTTGGAGTTTTGAGGGGCTGTCTGTGGAACTATTTCGTCTGATGCGTAGGGAATAATATCTAGGTCGTCAGCGCTATCTCTATCTACTCTAGTTTCAGTTACCGCAAGTTCTATCTCATGACTATCTTCTAAAATCAAATCTGACGGATGTATACTAAGCAAGCGTGCGGGGTTTTGACCAATGACCTGGATCTTGTCTCTGTCATCTTCCGCTTCTAGGCGATCGCCAGGTGAGAAATTGGTGACTGTACCACCGCCACTTACAAACCAAACGCTTTTGCTATCCAGTTGGTTGAAGGGAGTTTTTCCGGAAGGGAGATAATGTATTTTCGCCTGTGGTAAGGCTTTTTCTGCCAGTTCTCTGAGATTTAAAGTGGCGATCGCTTGCTTTTGCCAATAAGAACCGAGAATATCGAAAACTTCTACCAAATAACTGCGGTTCTTGCGAGCTTCGGCAAAGGCTGGGTATAAAGCCAGAAAGCTAAAATATGCTGATGCACTCAAGGTTAAACATACTACTTCGGTGGAAGCGATCGCTGTTTCACAGGGGACATCGCGCAACAAACCAATTTCGCCGATAATTTCCCCCGGTTGTAATAATTTTAGGGTAATTGGCATTTGCGTCTGGGGGTCGTATCCCAACAGGCGCACTTGTCCCTCATAAATGATGGTGATCCGTTCTGGGAGACTTTCTTTACCGATGATTTTTTGACCTATACGATAGCGCCAGGCTTGGAGTTGTTCTGATAGATTAGCGATCGCTCCATCTGGCAACTGCTCAAACCCCTCTAGGGTGGTGAGAAATTCGGGAAAAGTGTTCTTAATATAAGTCATATAAAACTAGTTAAAGTGAGGAATTAAGTCGAAAATATTAGGGAGTATCTCTTTTACTAACAGTGGCAGTGTTTGGTTTTATGCCAGCAATGACAAGACTTCTGTGGTATTAAGGTGTTCAAATATGTAAAATCACAGAGGGCAAGCTCGTCTAATTGCAGACCTGTATTTATATCACACGGTGACGATTGTTATACGTTTTTCAAAATAAAGCATACTCTAAATAGATCGAGGACAAGTTATCACTTGGTTAACGCTACATAATTTATACAAAATTAAAATTAACATCTTAGTATTGCAACTATGCAAGATGGATACTCATCACCAAACCAAAACACATAAACGTGGTTGTTAAATTTAGCGCTGCATATTTTACTTTATGATAGTCAACATGAAAATATCACAGATGCTTTCCTAAGTAAATATCCTAGTTAAGAATTATGTAATAAAAAAAACTTTAAATTTCTGAATTATTTTTGACAAATTCTTGAATACAGGGATTAACAATATCACTAATGGCGAAAAACAGGAGCTTTTCTCGTTAAACATCACCTATACGCTAATTATGAAATAATTCTCCATCACTTTTTTGCTAGCTTAATTTAATAAAATTTAACTTGAAAAGTAAAGCGGAAGATTTTTTCACCCTAGAGGAGTCAACTATTAAATTTATGAAGGAAAGACAATAAGTGCCTTCAGTAAATTTACTAATTTAATTAATAGCTAGTCCATCTCATCACTATGCACAAAACGGGAGCATCCCTTTTTGGCAGATATACCAGTTGTTGGGAGAATGTAGGAGAATACCTAAACCGCCCATCGAAAAACATGACACCCGAAAAACAAGCACGTCTAGAAGCCTGCTTAAAAGAACTAGCAACCCTGTTGTATGAACAGACGGACAAGAGTAAACTAACTAACCTTGAAAGCATTGAAAAAACAGTGCGAACTCAGATGTTGGAACTAGTGAGTCCCGAAATCGCCCTTTTTTTATTGAACAAACAACAGGAACCAAAATAGGTAAACTCCGAAGAGTGAAAAGTTGTGTGGGGGTGCTGAAGTTGAAAGCGAAACAAGCACAACGATTAGGATTGAAGCCACGTAGTCAACTCAGTCCTTTATTGGAAAAATGTTGCTTACGACTGTCTGCAAACGAGTCATATCAAAATGCCGAAGCCGAGATAGAGGCGTTGACGGGGGTAGCCGTGGGTCACTCAACTCAGCGCATACTAGTGCTACGGCAAGATTTGCAATTGCCACAAGCACTTCAACCCGTCTCAGAAGTGAGTGTGGATGGAGGAAAAATTCGACTGCGGGGAAAGCCAAAAGAAGGTTGTTACTGGCGAGACTATAAAACTGTGCGTTTACAAGGCATATACTATGGTGCGTTTTTTGACTCGAATCAATCATTAATCGATTACGTCAACAGTCAACCCTTGATCAACCCGCTTGTATGTTTAGGAGATGGTCATGAAGGAGTATGGAATTTAGTTCGGGAGTTTGCGATCGCCAACCAAAGATGGGAAATTTTAGATTGGTTTCATCTCAAAGAAAATCTCTATAAAGTTGGTGGTTCCTTAAAGCGGCTTAAAAAAGCTGAAGTGCTGTTGTGGCAAGGGCAGGTGGAAGCAACACAGGCTTTGTTTATCAATTGTAAAGGTAAGCAGGTACAGAATTTCTCTGCTTATCTAGAGCGCCATCGCCAAAGAATTGTTAACTACAGCTATTGCCAAGCTGAACAAGTCTGTTCTGTGGGTTCTGGAGCAGTGGAATCTGCTATTAAGCTTCTTGGTACAAGGATTAAAATTTCTGGAGCGCAGTGGAAAGTTGACAACGTTAATTCAATACTTTCTGTTCGTTGTGCTTATCTCAACGGAACACTCGCCATTTGATGTTTTCGCCAAAGAGGGATGCTCCCCACAAAACAACCTCACCCTACAACCAGGATGAGGTTGCCCGATTTTGCTAAGTAATTACTCGTGTTTGATACTAAGCAAGATTAACACTCAAATTGACCTGCACAATCACATCGTTGTAATCTTTATCACCACCATTGGCTAAATCTTCAAAACCAAAGGTGTTATTTCCCAATAATCGAATGTGATCTACCTTATCTGAATTAGCACCCAAGAATGTGAAGTAAACATTTTTATTGGCATTACCATTGAGAATTGCATCGGGTTTGCCATCCACAATAATAAATGGTGCAAATAAAGAATTCGGCCCGAAAGTGCCAGTGTAATTTGCAGTGCTTTGGTTGCCCACTGCCAAGTCAATGCCTGCAACACGCCCGCGCACAGCGGCTTCGGTGTAACCAGCCTGACCAACAAGAATATCTGCTGTACCATCACCGTTGGTGTCAATACCACCATTTTCATCAGCCACCTGATAGAAGCCGACAAAGTTATTGTAAGCTGCCTCTCTGTTGACTGCAAACTCAGCTGTTACCGATTGCGTCACACTCCCTAAATCAATCAGTTCGCCTTGATATTCGCCTTGCAGACCAGTACCTAAAGATACTTCTTGATTGGTTGGCTGAATATTCACTACCAAATTCTGAAAATTAAGAGAAAACCCTTGACCTTCTATGTCGTTATTTGTAGCTGAGGAAAAAAGCACACTTGAGAAGGGGGTTTTTCCAGACAGCACAGACTGAGTAGTACTGTTGGATACCAGATAAAATCTGAGTTTGGTATCAGAGTCGAATTCTAATATGCTTTTCAGGTCGGCAAGATTAAAACCATTAGGCAGATTGGCAAGAGCGGAGAAAACCACCTTTGAACGCAAAAGAGCCGCTTGCGTATAGCCTTCTGCACCAGGGGCTATGCCGTTAATCCTACCTTGTTCATCGTCAACAGTAAATACATTTAGTTCGTTCACCTCTTTAGAAGTGTTGTTTCTAATCTTGATTGAGAGTTTTCCTTTATCACCTTTAATGTTCAGCTTAGTCTTGACACTAAAGATATCACCTGTAATTTGTGTCACTACAGCGGTATCGTCAGTAACCGCAAGTTTAAACACATCACTGGCTTTCTCTCCAGCAACATCCTTAGCTATGACTTTGATGTTCAAACTACCTACATCTTTATTCTTAGGATTACCACTGAAGGTGAGGGTAGTAGGATTAAAGTTTAACCAAGTAGGTAGTAGGTTATCATTTTCTAAGGTTGCAGTGTAGGTGAGGATGTCTCCAACATCCGGATCGGTAAAAGTGTCATCTGGGATGGTGAAATTGAAGAGTGTGTCTTCAGTAACTTGTTGGTCTGCAATTTCTTTTACCAAGACTGGAGGATCGTTGACATTATTAATCGTGATTTTAAACACATCACTGGCTTGCTCTCCAGCAACATCTTGAGCAGTAACTTTGATATTTATACTACCTACATCCTGATTCTCAGGAGTGCCACTGAAAGTCTTGGTAGCAGCATTGAACTTCAACCCATTTGGCAGAGGCTTATCGTTGTCCAGAGTTGCAGTATAGGTAAAGCTATCTCCGACATCTGGATCAGTGAAAGTGTCATCTGGTACAGTGAAACTGAAGAAAATACCTTGGGTTGCTTGTTGGTCTGCGATCGCCTTGGACAAGACTGGAGGAGTATCAACAGTAAGTTTAAACACATCACTGGCTGTTTCTCCACCAACATCCTTAGCGGTAACTTTGATGTTTAGACTACCTACGTCCCCATTACCGGGAGTACCACTGAAAGTCTTGGTAGCAGCATTGAACTTCAACCCATTCGGCAAAGGCGTATCATTGTCCAGAGTTGCAGTGTAGGTAAGGCTATCTCCGACATCTGGATCGGTGAAAATGTCATCTGGTACAGTGAAGCTGAAGAGAATACCTGGGGTGGCTTTTTGGTCTGCGATTTCTTTTCCCAAGACTGGAGCAGTTAGTACTGAAGCGTAGGCTGCCATTACTTCTGGCTGAAACGCCAAAGTAGGAACAATTGCCCCCGTAGAAACTTTTAGTTTCCAGTTACCACCTAATGCAGTACTCCCCGTTAAGTCATCAGACGCCGCTACTACTGCACCTGTCAATTCACTCAGGCGCTGTACAAATGCTTTACCTTGCTCTGTTTGCCCGACTTCGCAACCATACAATAGTAATTGTGCATCGGCACTCAAAACATTTGCCCAGTCCATGAGTTGCCAAGCATAATGGTTGAGGGTTTCGTAGCTGAGTTGACTGTTTCCCAGATAAACTTGCCCTGGTGCGCCGTGAGAAACAATGTGTAGGCTGTTGATTTCCCGATGAGTTGCCAGGACTTGGCTAATTTGTTCAATGCCATTCTGGTCAGGGTCTAAGACTACAACAGAGGTGTTAGGCAGTACACCTGCTACCAGACTTTGGTAGTTCTCAACCTGTGAGTCGATGAAAACTAAGTGAGTAGCAGGTATTTGCTCATACAAATCTTGAGTTGGCTCTTTTGCGATCGCTATCGGGATGGTGTCTGACATAATTACTCTTATTAATTAATGGTTTTTTCGTGACAGCCATTACGTTCCATATCCTGTAAACACGTAGAAACAGGATTTTTTTGGTATCGTAAAGGAGTCAATTATTAAACTTATATAAAAGGCTAATAGTCAACTCCAGTAAATTTACTGCCTAAACCTGCGGATCAATATTACCATTGCCATCGCAAATAGCATCATATTTGCCATCAACAATAATAAATGGCGCAAACAGCGAAGCAGCTTTGAAAGTCGCAGTATAATTTGCTGTCCTTATTCACCGTAAAAAAATGCCTGTAACATGCCTATACATAGCTTTAGACTGATGCAAAGACTGTATTTGCGATCGCATTTATACATACATGAGTCCATGTAATCGCTATGCAGAAAACAACCTCACCCCGCAAACGGAATGAGGTTGTATTATTTTTCTAAGTAATTACTCGCCTTTCATCTAGGCAAGATTGACACTCAAATTTAGCTGTACAATCATATCGTTGTAATCTTTATCACCACCATTGGCTAAATCTTCAAAACCAAAGGTGTTATTTCCCAACAGTCGAATGTGATCTACCTTATCTGAGTTAGCACCCAAAAATGAGAAGTAAATCTTCGGATCGTTATTAGCATTATTATCGAGAAACTTATCTGCTTTACCATTGATAATAATAAAGGGTGCAAATAACGAATCAGTTCCGAAAGTGCTGGTAGATGTTGCCGAACCTTGATTGCTCACCGTCAAGTCAACGCCTGTAACACGCCCACGCACAGCGGCTTCAGCATAACCTGCTTGTCCAACGAGAATATCTGCTTTACCATCGCTATTGGTGTCAATGCCACCATTTTCATCAGCCACCCGATAAAAACCGACAAAGTTGTTCAGTGCAGCTTCTCTATAAACCTTGAAGTCAGCTTTTACCGATTGTCCTACACCCCGTAAATCAATCAGTTCGCCTTCCTTTTTGCCTTGCAAATTTGTACCCAAAGATATTTCTTGATTTGTTGCCTGAACCGTTACAGCAAAATTTTGGAAGTTAAGAGAAAAGCCTTCCTCTCCTATGTTAGTATTTGTGGCTGAGGAAAAAACGACACTTGAAAAAGATGCTTTTCCAGACAGTACAGCCTGAGTAGTACTGTTGGATACGCTATAGAATCGGAGTTTGGTATCAGAGTCAAATTCTAAGACGTTATTCACATCGTCATGCTTGAAACCCTTGGGCATATTAGCAAGGGAAAAGAAAATCACCTTGGAGCGTAAAAGAGCAGCTTGTGTATAGCCTTCTGCACCAGGGGCTATGCCATCAATCTTACCTTCATCATCATCAACATTAAATACACACAGCTCATTCACCTCTTTAAAAGTGCTGGTTTTAATTTTGATGGAGATTTTTGCTTTATTGCCTTTAGTCTTCAGCTTAGTCTTGACACTAAAGATATCGCCTGTAATTAATGTGAATAGAGTAGTAGGAGTATTTTTATCGGCAACCCCAAGCGTAAATATATCACTAGCCTCCTCTCCAGCAATATCTTTAGCAGTGACTTTGATGTTTAGATTACCTACATCCTTATTTGTGGGAGTCCCACTGAAGGTAAGAGTAGCAGGATCGAACTTCAACCAAGTAGGCAGTAGGTCATCGTTTTCTAGAGTTGCAGTGTAAGTCAGGGTATCTTCAACATCTGCATCGCTAAAGGTGTCAACTGGAAGGGTGAATTTGAAGACACTATCTTCGGTGGTTTCTTGATCGAGAATTTCATTTTCCACCTCTGGCGCATGATTGAAAGGCGCACCAAACACCGCCACTGCCGAGTCATCAGACCCAGCAGTATAAAGGTATTTGCCATCGGAGCTGAGAGTTACAGAAACCGCACCACCAAGTCCATCGACACCATCTGTATCATCTTTTTGAACTTCCACAAAACTCAGTTTGCCTGTGGTTGTATCCCGCTCAAACACAGCTACAGCCGAGTCATCATATCCAGCAGCATAGAGGTATTTTCCATCGGGACTGACGGTGAGGGATTCAGCACCACCAAGCCCATCGACACTACTGATACCATCTTTTTGAACTTCCACAAAACTTAGTTTGCCTGTGGTTGTATCCCGCTCAAACACAGCTACAGCCGAGTCACTATATCCAGCAGCATAGAGGTATTTTCCATCGGGGCTGACTGTGAGGGATTTAGCACCAGCAAGTCCATCGACACCATTTGTATCATCTTTTTGAAATTCTACAAAACTCAGTGCGCCTGTGGTTGTATCCCGCTCAAATACCGCTATCGCCGAGTCACTATATCCAGCAGCATAGAGGAATTTTCCATCGGGGCTGACAGTGAGAAATTCAGCACCACCAAGCCCATCAACACCATTTGTATCATCTTGTTGAACTTCTACAAAACTCAGTGCGCCTATGGTTGTATCCCGCTCAAATACCGCTACAGCCGAGTCACTATATCCAGCAGCATAGAGGAATTTTCCATCGGGGCTGACGATGAGGGATTTAGCACCACCAAGCCCATCGACACCATTTGTATCATCTTTTTGAACTTCTACAAAACTCAGTGCGCCTGTGGTTGTATCCCGCTCAAATACCGCTACAGCCGAGTCATTATATCCAGCAGCATAAAGGAATTTTCCATCGGGGCTGACTGTGAGAGATTCAGCACCACCAAGCCCATCGACACCATTTGTATCATCTTTTTGAACTTCTACAAAACTCAGTGCGCCTGTGGTTGTATCCCGCTCAAATACTGCTACAGCCGAGCCACTATATCCAGATGCATAGAGGAATTTTCCATCGGGGCTGACGGTGAGGGATTTAGCACCAGCAAGTCCATCGACTCCATTTGTATTATCTTTTTGAACTTCTACAAAATTCAGGATTTTCTGTGTCATATTTCCCTTGAGATTGCAAAATAGTTTGTAAAAGTAATCTTCTTTTCTAGCAAAGTGAAGAATGTACTATATAGCTTATTGTCTGATTTTTATTCAAGCCTCAGTAGATATACTATGTATTTTCCAGCTTATAACTGATGCAAGGGCTTTAGTGGCGCTCAAATTTATACATACATAGTTAAAGTTATTACCCACAAATAAAACAACCCCATCCCGCAAGCGAGATGAGGTTGAAAGCTATAACTATTTCTGTAAATTTAGATGTCTACAATAGCTCGATCTATACAAGCCCTCATCTTTTCAGATAGAGTTCGGACATTGGGTTCTCTAAAAATAGAGTCGTGGTTTCCTGGAACATTTTGAATATCCAAACCTCCTAAGACCATTTCACTCCAACCCATTTGGGGGTCAACCTTGCGTTTTTCCAATGCAACGCGCTCTTCTGCTCGGAATACAGTGACTCGACCTGGATAAGCTTTTAGAACGTATTCTCTGGCTGCCTGTTTATTGGCCTCTTCGATTGTTAATTTCCGGTAGTTATAAGGTACAGTCCGCCAAATTATTAAGGAAAATTTAAAGATCAATTTTCGGAACTTTTCTTGAAGTTTATACTTCAGCCAAGAGCTTTTGTTCCTGATTTGCTCAAGCACGTAATTAGTCCCAAGTTTTGTCAGGTTGTCCCAATGCTGAGAAACTCGCTTTTCTAATGGCGCTTGTTTAATATAATTTGGACCAGTAGTATCAAATAAAGCTAACAGAGCTACTTTTTGACCTTGTTTTACGAGTTGTTGAGCCATTTCCCAAGCTACTAGTCCACCAAAGGAGGAACCACCCAAAAAATAAGGGCCTTCAGGTTGAATAGTTTGTATCTCTTTGATGTAATGAGCCGCCATTTCTGTAAGCTTGGTAAAGGGAGCTTCTTTCCCATTTAATCCTCGTGCTTGTAGGGCATAAAATGGCTGATTTTCACCTAAATGAAGTGATAAATCTCGGTAGTAGAGGACACTTAAACCAATTGCATGGATGCAAAAGAGCGGTGGCTTGGAACCGTTGGGCTGCATTGGTACTAGTGATGACCAAGGCATCGGTTTTTCTGAATTGATACTAGTATTACTCTCAATCTGATTATGGCTTTCTGGCAAAAACCCTTGCTGGCGAATAAAATTAGTTAATTGCTCAATGGTTGAAGATTGCAAGAGAATAGCTAAGGGCAGATTTAAACCAAATGTCTTTTCAATCTGAGAAAACAGGTGTACTGCAAGTAGTGAGTTTCCACCCAAATCAAAAAAGTTGTCTTTTATGCCAATGGGATGAATACCTAAAAGGTTTTCCCAGATTTTAGTTAACTGAAGTTGTAATGGATCTTCTGCTGTGGCAAATGTTTTTTCTATTTTAGAATTAGTTGTATTCAGCGCAGATAAGGCTTTGCGATTGACTTGGTTATTAGCATTCAATGGCAGAGAATCGACGATGAAAAAGGCAGAAGGCAACAAATGTTCAGGTAACTTTTGCTGGAGAAAACTCAGCAGTTGCTCGCTCCCAAAAGTCTTTCCTTGTTTGGGGACAACATAAGCAACTAAAATTTTATCCCCAAGAACATCTTCTTTGGCAATCACCACAGTTTTTTGTACGCCTGGATATTTACCCAAAATTGTTTCAATTTCAGCCAACTCAATGCGAAAGCCGCAAACTTTTACCTGATTGTCTAAGCGGCCCACAAACTCAATGTTGCCGTCGCTTAAGTAGCGTCCTAAATCACCAGTTCTGTAAAGGTATGCTCCAGATTCGCTGCTAAAGGGATTGGGGATAAATTTCTCAGATGTTAATTCGGGACGATTAAAGTAGCCTTGGGTAACACCGATACCGCTGATGTAGATTTCGCCAGTCACGCCAATAGGGAGAAGTTGCGATCGCCGATCGAGGATGTAGATTTGGGTATTGGCGATCGCTTTTCCTATGGGAATTTCTGACCGAGTGTTACTGGCTTCAGTGGCAGTTTCCGGATCGTAAACCGTGGCGGTTAAAGTTGTTTCTAGCGAGCCATAAGCATTCAACCAACGTACTCGCTTACCAACTTTTTCTACCCAAGTTAGATAAGCATGGCGTGAGACTTTTTCACCACCAACCATGACTAAGCGCAAGCTGGCTGGCAAATTTTGTGGAGATACAGATGGCTCTTTAATTAACTCATACCAAAAAGCAGTAGGTAAATTAACAACAGTAATTTGTTGTTGAGCAATGAATGGGAAAAACTGCCCCGTCGATTGCATCTCCTGAGATTGGAGAATTGCAGTAGCACCAGTAATCCAAGTGGGAAAGAGTGATTCAATGAACGTATTGCAGCTGATACTAGGTATGAGTAGTAGGCGATCGCTCTGAGTCAACTCCCAAGTTTGGCTAATTGCCAAGCTGTGGCTGACAAGATTATGGTGGGTAATAGCTATACCGTTGGGTTTTCCATTGCAGCCGGACACATACATTACACAAGCGAGAGTCCGATCTGTGCCATAACTTTCTGGATTTTCAGTCACGTGTACGGCAATAACTTCCCAATCTCTATCCAAACAGATAGCTTGTGCCTGATGCTCAGAGAGCTTCTCAACTAATGAGCTTTGGGTTAACACTAAAGATATTTGGGCATCTTCTAACATGACAGCCAGATTATCTTGCCCAGATGTCGGAGCGATCGGTACGTAAGTTCCACCGACTTTCAAAATACCCAACAGCCCCACAATCATTTCCAGGGAAGGCTCTAGATAAAGACCGATGAGTACCCCCGATTCTACCCCTAAAGTTTGCAAATAGTAGGCTAGTTGATTTGCCCGTTGGTTAAGTTCCTGATAAGTTAGTTGCTGATTTTTAAAACTGACTGCAATATTATTTGGAGTTTTTTTAGCTTGAGTTTCAAACCACTCATGGATACAAGTATGCTGGGGATAATCAGCTTGTTTGCTATTCCACTCAACTAACAATTGATGTTGTTCAGGTGCTGTCAACAGGGGTAATTCAGCAATCGGGCGATCGGGATTAGCAACAATACCTTCGAGTAAGGTTTTGAAGTGTCCCAACATCCGCTCTATTGTACTGGCATCAAACATCTCGGCATTGTAATCAAATACCATGCCTAGACCATTATCCTGTTCCCGCAAGACCAATGTCAGATCGTATTTGGTTTTGCCATGATAGATGTAGCCAAATAGAGAAGTGATAGTCAAATCAGGTAGTTGTACTGATGCCATCCCACGACCATTCGACCAAGGAGGATTGAGGGAGAATTTTACCTGAAACAGGGGTGAACTATTGCGACTTCGCTGTTCTGGTCTAAGTTCTTCAATTAGCTTTTCAAAGGGTAGGTCTTGATGGGTATAAGCCTCTAAGCAATCCTTACGCACTCGGTCTAATAATTCTCGGAAAGTTGGGTTGCCTGCAAAGTTACTCCGCAGTACAAGAGTATTAGAAAAAAATCCAATCAGCCCCTCCGTTTCAACTTGTCCCCGACCTGCACTTGCAAAGTTAATTAGTAAGTCTTCTTGTCCAGAATAACGGTAGAGCAATAGCTCGAATGCTGCTAGTAGAGTCATGAACAGGGTGACACCCCATTTTTGACTCAGGTCTGTCAGGGCATGGTTCAGCGCCTTTGATAGCAGCAGGGCCGCGCGATCGCCTCGATAGGTTTGCACTCCTTGAGGACGAGGGCGATCGTAAGGTAACTCAATGATGGGTAAATTACCTTCTAGCTTTTGCTTCCAATAATTTACCTGTGACTCTAAAACCTCTCCTTGGAGCCATTGATATTGCCAATTGGTAAAATCAGCATACTGTACTGGTAAAGGAGTTAAAGGAGAAATCTGACCTGCTGATAATGCTTTATAGATGGTAATCAGGTCTTGATAGAACAGATCGGACGAAGCACCATCACAAACTATGCAGTGCATATTCCAGATCAGCAGATGTTCGCGATCGCTTAATTGCAGCAGTAACACCCGCAAAATTGGCCCATTGCCTAAATCAAAGGGTTGATGAGCTTCTTTAGTTGCCAGTAGGTGAGCTTCCGCCTCTCGTTCTTCATCTGGTACTTGCCGCAAGTCAATTATTGGCAGTGTCAAGGAAACATCGGTAGCAATGACTTGAGTGGGTTTTCCATTCACTGCTGGAAAAGTTGTTCGCAGAACTTCATGGCGACGGACGACTTCTCTCAAACTTTCCTCTAAGACAGCAACATTCAGATTCCCCGTAAAACGCACGACAACTGGCATATTATTTGAGGAACTATCAGGTTCAAACTGATGGAGGAACCATATCCGTTGCTGACCAAAGGAAAGCGGCAAGTTGCCATTCCGTTCACAAGCGACAATTGGGGGAATCTGTGAACTGGCGGCTGTGGCAATTTGTCGGAGAAAGTTGATGATTTCGGCTTTTTGAGTTTTTAACTCGGTTAGCAATTCCGGTGTGAGACTATCTTTTGCGGCCCGATAGCGTAAGCGTTCGCCCTCTAGCCAAAGTTTGACATCGCGCTGACGTAGCTCAGATAGTAGTTCATCTAATGTTTTCATAGCTCACCTTCCTCGTAATCATCAGCTGTTTCACTCTCAGCAGCCTGAACACCTTGGGTTGCCCACCGCAGAGTTTCCACTCGTTCAGCCAAATCCGCTACCGTTGGTAATTCAAATAAATTGGACATCAGAATTTCTGCTTGCAAGGCTTGGCGAACTCGAGAAACCACTTGAATTCCTAGTAGAGAATACCCACCCAATTCAAAAAAGTTGTCGTTAATCCCAACCTGCTTGACATTAAGAACCTGCGCCCAGATATCTGCAATCTGCTGTTCAATGGGAGTGCGAGGCGCTACATAATTTGCCTCCAGTTCTGGGCGGGAAGCATCAGGCTGTGGCAATGCCTTGCGATCGACTTTGCCATTGGGGGTTAACGGCATAGCTTCTAGTGCCATAAAGATTGTTGGCACCATAAAGTCAGGAAGTTGTTGTTTCAAGAATCGACGCAATTGTGAAATCACTTCCAAGCTATCTTGACCAGTTTCGGCAACAATATAACCGACTAAACTAGTCTCATTAGGAATGTCTTCTCGAACAATTACAACAGCTTCTTTTACTCCTGGATGTTGCAGGAGTGCGGTTTCAATTTCACCCAATTCTATGCGGAAACCACGCAATTTTACCTGATAGTCGATACGACCCAAGTATTCAATATGTCCATCTGGTAAATAACGAGCTAAATCTCCAGTTTTATATAAGCGCGATTCAGGGTTTGGGCTGAAGGGATTAGAAATAAATCTTTCAGCAGTCAGTTCGAGACGATTCAGATATCCTCTTGCTAGTCCTTCGCCACCAATATACAACTCACCTGATATACCAATAGGAACGGGTTGTAAATGGGAGTCTAAAATGTAGATTTGTGTATTAGCTAGAGGGCAACCAATGCCTATTGCTTTATTTGCCGTTGTCACCTTGTAGCCTGTTGACCAAATCGTTGTTTCTGTAGGCCCGTAAAGGTTCCACAGACAAGCTCCCTTCGGTAATAATTGATTTGCGAGGTCTTTAGGTAAGGCTTCACCTGTGGAAATCATCTTCAGTTGAGGACTACCTTGCCATCCGGCTGCCAGTAATAGCCGCCAAGTAACTGGGGTCGGTTGCATAAAGGTTGCCCCGGAGGTGGTTAGGGCTTTTAACAGTTGTGTGCCGTCAGCCGCAACTTCACGGCTCACCAACACCAACTTCGCACCTACCGATAGGGGTAGAAAAATTTCTGAAACGGCAATATCAAAGGATAGGCTAGTAACAGAGAGGAGAGTATCTTCAGCAGTTAAACCGGGTTTTTTAGCGATCGCATTCAGGAGATTAACAGCACTCTGATGTTGAATTTGAACGCCTTTCGGTTGACCTGTCGAGCCAGATGTATAGATGACGTAGGCTAAGTTTTTGGAAGTGACGTTATGTGTTGGGTTATCTAACCCATAATTATTTATGGACTGCCAGTTGGTATCAAGGCAAACAATCTCTGCTTGATGGTTGGGTAGCCCCGACTTTAGCTTCTCTTGCGTTAATAACACTGACACCTGAGCATCTTGCAGCATGAAAGCTAAACGTTCTTGAGGATAAGCATAATCTAATGGTACGTATGCTCCCCCGGCTTTGAGAATGCCTAAAACTCCTACAACCATTTCCAAGCTGCGCTCGACACACAGACCAACCAGAACTTCTGACCCGACTCCTAAGCTTTGGAGATAATGGGCTAGCTGATTGGCTCGCTGATTCAGTTCGCGGTAGCTAATTTGTTCATTTTCAAAAACTACAGCGATCGCATCTGGAGTCTTCTCTACTTGAGTTTCAAACAGCTGGTGAATGCAGATATCTTGGGAATAAGCTGTTTGAGTATTGTTCCATGTTGCTAATAACTGTTGCTCAACTGCTGGCAAAATTGGCAATTTAGCAATAATTTGATTAGGGTTAGCAACTATGCCCAACAACAAAGTTTCAAACTCTGCCATCCGGCGGCGGATAGTATCAGCGTCAAATAAGTTAGTGTTGTACTGGCATTCCAGAATAAGTTCACCATGCGATTCCGTAGCATTGATAAACAGTTCAAAATTCTCGAATGCGCGGGGATTGGAGAAAAATTCTACCTCTAAATCGATAAAGGGAAGTCGATCGCTGTCTAAGGCTTGATCGACATTAAATATAATTGGTACTAAGGGAATGCGGCTAGAATCCCGTGGCAATACTAATTTTTTGACCAGACTGCCAAAGGTAAATTGTTGATGGTCATAAGCATCTAAGACAGCCGATCGCCGCGTTTGCAAGTAGTCACTGAACGATTTTTCGCCATTAATCTGGCTACGCAATGGTAGTAAATTTACACAGTGACCTACAAGATTATATTGCCCTAAAGCAGCTTGTCCGGCGGCAGGAATACCTACAACTAAATCGTTTTGTCCTGTCAGACGGTGCAGCCAGACCTCGAATCCTCCCAGGATCGTAGTCATAAAGCTACAACCAAGTTTTGTTCCTAGTTGTTTGAGGTTGGTAACTAGTTCGGAATTTAAATGCCAATCTTCGCGGGCGGCGTTAAAGGTTCTGAGTGGGGGACGGGGGCGATCGCTAGGGAAATCGAGTACAGGTACAGAGTCAGCGAATTGTTGTAACCAGTATTGTTCTGTGGCGATCGCTTCTGGACTATCCGCCTCTTCTTCCTGCAAAATCGCATATTCACTTAAGTAGTCTGGTTCTTCTAATTCAGGAACAATACCCTGTTGCAAGCTAGAATAAAATTTACCCAAATCTGGCATCAGCACTGCCCAAGACCAACCATCACAAATAATATGATGTGCTGTCAAAATAGCTAAATGCTCCTGCGGCTGCAATTTGACAATCTTTGCCCGAAATAGAGGGCCATGTTCCAAATCAAAAGGTTGCTCTACCTCTTGTCGCAAGATACTAGCTAATTTTTCCTGTTGTTCCTGTGGTTTTAGATTAGACAGTTCAATAATAGGAATTTCAATTTGCCGAGAAGCAACAATACAGAGTGTATTACCATCGGTACTAAAAGTTGTTCGTAGCGCTTCATGACGTTGTACTAACTTTTCCACCGCAGATTGGAAAATTTTGACATCAAGTTCGCCTTTTAGTCGCAGAGATTGAGACTCGTTATAAGCACAATTAGCAGCATCGCCCATTTGCACAGAAGCCCAAATTTCTTTTTGTGATTCTGTAGCGGGGGCGGTTAGAAGTAATTCTCCATCTGCAAATGGATCAAAATCAACCGCAGTTAATGTCGATTGGTAATCTACAGGTGATAAGGTCATAAAACTCTATTATTTTCTCAGTTTATTGAATGTGGATAAATCTCAATCTTTTTTAGATTACTGACTTTAAATATCTTGTTTAGCCAAGATTGTAGACTTTAAATAATTACGTGCCGGTACTTCTACATATCTATAGGTCAATGATGCAGCCAATAAGACAATCATAAGAAATACTCCTAAAGATGTCAACGATTGATATTCTGTGAATTCTTTGCCAAAAACGTCGTGAAATTTATAAAACCAGAATAATTTTAACAATTCTTGAACAAACCAATGAACCATATAAATTGAGTAAGATATAGTCCCGATATATAGCATTAAACCTGAATTTAAAATTTTTGATATTACGCTATTATTATTGATGGATACAGCTAAAATAAGTAAAGAAAAAGCTGGTAAAATTAGCCAATCATGAATATTACGAAAATGATGCCAGTAGTAATGCATAATCAAAATTATCCAAGTTATAGCTATAATTGCCAAAAAATTAAGATGGAAATACTTTTTATAATTACCTATATGATAATGATAAATTTTGTAAGTTATAATACCAAGGATGCATTCTAGCCCACATCTAGCTATCGAAGGTATGCCAATAATAGTATCTAAATTTCCACGGGTAAAAGTGATTAATAATAATATGCAAAAAAGAGTAGAAATATAAATTATCAAATCAATTTTGGAGTTATTTTTTAATAAAATTAATAATAAAGTTGGAAATATGGAGTAGATAAAAAACTCTACACTTATTGACCAAGCTGGCTCATTCCAATAGGTATTACACCACAACAAAGGTGGACATTTTATGTCAAATGCTTGGAGAAGAAAAATATTGGAAAAAAGAGCCGTTAAGTTAAATTTACCAGTAAATGCAGAAGTGTTTAGTAAAAGTAATTTTACAACCTCTAATCCAACAAATAGAGAAATAATAAATATATGCAGAGGATAAATTCTAGCAAAACGCGAGAATAAATATGAACGATAGTTCTTTAAATTGAGTTTTAAACAAAAAGTTTTTGCATAAACGTGGGTCATGATAAAACCACTCAAAATAAAGAAAAAATCAACCCATAAATATCCATTTTGAAAAAAATTAGTATAGGCTGACAAAGTTGAACCTGTTTTTGGTAAACCGTAGTAAGAAAAATGGTGTATAACAACAACCAAGGCTGCAATACCGCGTAAAGATGTGAGCGATTTGATGTGTTTATACATTGATATTTTTGGTTTTAGTTTCTATCTATAGCAATCCTATTTAAGTTGTAAAAATTGTTTTTAAACTAAACGTGTAATTGATTTATGTCGGCTACACAAAAGATGTAACAAACGCTTACTATTGTATGAAAAAACTACGCGAAGTGTCTAAAATAAACGATTTAACAAATGATTTAGAATTGCTATAGAACACCGATTCAGTATTCAGGCTAATTAATAATTAGTCATTGGAAAAAAATTATATTTTTTTGACAATCTTGTTGATAAATTGCTTTAACTTTCCCTCAAGAGATTTGAGTCTTAATACACCAGAGCGCAGGATCATAAATTTATTTTTCGGTTGGCGATCGGATAGAAGACCTAGAGCAAAAATTTTGAGCCGATCTTTCAAAGCAGATTTATCTGGTGGAGTGGGTTTTAATCCCAGTCTGCGTAAGTAGCTGTTGAATTGATATATTCTGGCTTTTAGATCGTAAGGTTGCAGATAAAATAGGATACTTAAAGCCACAGAGACATTATTACCATTTTTAGCCCAATGGGGTGCCAATATCGGATGATGGAGTCCCTTGCCTGGCTGCAAATGGTAAACCTTTGCTTTACTCTGATTTTCCTCTCTATAATTTGCTACATTCAGGTCGCCTACATAAAATTTTTCAATTTCCTCTTCGCTCAGTACAGAACGATCGCTTTGATTGAAGAGGCTCATATCTTTCTCGCCCTGAATTTGAAACAGGAAATTCAACTCACTATCGATATGGTAAGGTGTAATAGAATTTGGGGAACCAATAAAGATGTAAGCACCTAGCCAGGTCATCTGCTTCCGAAGGGGTTTACCTGTAAGGGTTTCAAGTTCAGTTAGAATCTGGTTGACCAAGGCAGCATATTCTGGGTCTACTTGAACATCTTCAAGCATGACCCAAGAATCCGATTCACCAATATGTGCGATCGCCTCGTTAATGTGCTTGACTCCAGGTCGCTGATTCCATTTTTGCTCAACAGGGACTTTGCTAATATAAGACTGGATTTTATTTGTTCTACCCTGACTTAGCATAGTATTTGCAAGCTCAACTAAGCGGGGGATCTCAAATAAAGGATGTCCTGCAAGATTATGCGAAAACATGAAGTGAGAAGAGTTGAAGTTTTCCCGAAAGTTTGAAACATCAGTTTCAATGATTTGTTCAGGAAGCTTCGGATCGGACTTAATAAAATTCGGTTCAAGTAGATTATCAACTGACATACAAAAATGGATGAGTATTTACTATTTGCAAAAATTACTAACGCTTACTACACTTTCTATGCACTTGATTTTTGAAAGTACTTCAGAAAACACTTGCAACTTGTAAATATTTCCCAGGACGATCGGTATCGGGGATATACCAAGCGGGGTTTCCTTGGGGATCTCGTCCTAATTTGGCATTAGGTTGCGGAGGACGATTACGTAAACTGTTATTGGTTTCGCGGTTTGTTACTTCTATGGGCGGTGCAGACAAGAAGCCAGCAGACTGCATTTCGGCAATACTTTCTTTAAAGGCTGCCATTACGAAAGCGAGATCGGCTTCGGAATGAGCTGTCGTCAAGAAGCAAGGACGGTGATCCCAAGTATGCACTCCCTTATCCCGCAGCAAGTAAAACAGTAAATCTCCGTAGGGAAACTCTGGTAAAGACTTCACCATGAACAGGGAGCCGAAATTATAAGCTGTAAACGGAGCCTGAACTTGCTGGAAATAGCCCATGAGTTCCGCTACAAACTTATCGGTTCTGGCATTGAGATTTTGCTGCAAGCTGGGGCCACTCTGTTTTAAATGCTGAAGTACTGCTTTGGCGGCTGCTAGTGCTAAAGGATGGCGGACGAAAGTGCCGGCGAAGTAAGTCACGCCTACTTCAGGAACAGAGTCATCGCCAAACTGCCAAAACCCACCATCTAAAGCATCCATATATTGTGATTTGCCAGCAATGACTCCAATTGGTAGCCCACCGCCCACAATCTTACCGTAGGTTGCTATGTCCGCCTTGATACCGAAATGTGCCTGAGCGCCACCTGGATGAATTCTGAATCCGGTAACGATTTCATCAAAAATCAGGGCAATACCAGCTTCTTGTGTGAAATCGCGCAATTGCTGGAGGAATTCTTTAGGCTGGTATTCAGGGCGACGGCTTTGCACAGATTCCACCATCACTGCTGCTAACTCATCAGCCCGACTTCTGAGGATTTCTAAAGACTCAGGCGAATCATAGTCCACCACCAAAATGTTCTCTACCATTTCGGGTGGGATACCAGGAGCAGCAGGAATTGACCGGAGTTTCTTTGTACCCCGAACAATTACTTCATCCAAAATCCCGTGATAAGCTCCAGAAAAGATGGCAATCAAGTTACGCCCTGTGATGGTGCGTGCCATCCGCATCGCTCCCAGCACTGCTTCCGAACCTGTGTTGCAAAAGGCTGCTCGGTCAAAGTTGGTCAACTCACACATCAGCTTTGCCACTTCTCCAACTAAGGGAGTTTGCGGGCCAATTTCCATACCGAGTTTGAGTTGTGCTTCAATTGCCTCAGTAATGAAAGGTGGCGACCAACCAAATAAATTCAACCCAAAGCCATTGCTTAAATCGACATATTCATTACCATCAACATCCCAAAGTTTAGAACCTGAAGAACGAGACGCCACGATGGGATAAACCATCTCTTTCATCGTCGGGTTAAACCCAGAAACAGTTCTGGGATCTGCTAAGTAAGGGCGATGAGTTTGAGTATATTCTTTAGATTTTTGAGTCCGTTTTGTATATCTTTGGATAATTTTGTCTAGATGAGTGCGTTGTTGCGCTGTTAAAGTTTTAGTCTGGGTCTTTTCAATTCGAGCAGCCGCACCAAATGCCTTTTTAGCACCATTTGACTCTGTTTCTACTGATGCTGATTCTTTGCTGGTTTGGGTTGGGGGAATAGAAGATACAGCATTTTGTGGCTTGACACCATTGCCATTATTTTGAGATATCGCCGCAGGTACAACTGGGACTGTTACAGATTGACTGCTATTACCCAATAGCGCCAATTGCTGGCTCATAATTTGTAGCTGCTGATTAATCACACCTTCTAGGACGCTACTAGATGCAGCAGGTTGGAGGGAAATCTTAGGTGCAGATCCATTTGACCCATTTGTATGAACTTCATGAACTACCAAGGTGGGTGATGTGGTTACAGGTGCAGGTTCTGGCAATGGGGCTTCTGGAACGATATCTGCAATGGTTTCTGTTAATCCTAATGCGGATAAAGTTTCGGGAGACAAGGCTGAATTGATAAAGTCGGCCAGTGTTCCTAAATTGGGGTAAATTTCTAGTAACTGCCTAAGTGTGACTTTGACTTGAAATTTTTTCTTTAACGCTAACCCGACTTGTGTTAGAGATAAGGAATCTAATCCCATTTCTAAAAATGTTATCGAGTCGTCAGCACTAGCAATTTCTAATCCTGAAGTTTCTTCGATAATTTCTTTAAGCAGGGGAATAAGCTTTTGCTGAGGAGATGTTGTCATAATTTGGGTCTTTTCTAATAATTGGGGATTTAAAAGTTTGGGAGTTGCTGCACGATTGGGATGAGGTGGAGGATCAATCCAGAAGCGTTGACGTTCAAAGGGATAAGTAGGTAGAGGAATTCGTTGTCGCGTTTCCCTTTGATAGAAGTTGCTCCAGTCAATAGATACTCCTGCTAACCACAGTTGTCCTACTGCCTTGAGTAATGCCGTCCATTCGGCTTCGTTCTCGGAGTTATCACCCAGAGAAGGAATCGCTATCTGTTGTTTAATATCTTTCGCTTGTTGGCGGGCTAAGGTCGTAGTTGTGATTCGCGGCCCCACCTCTAACAGTAAGCGTTCTGGCTGCTGCCATAGAGTTTGTACGCCCTCTGCAAATCGCACAGTCTGACGTAGATGTGTAGCCCAATACATCGGATCGGTTGCTTGCTGGGCTGTAATCCAGTCGGCGGTAACTGTGGATACAAAGGGAATTTGGGGTGGCAATAATTTAACTTTCCCAACTATCTCAGCAAAGGGGGCTATGATGCTATCCATCATTGGGGAATGGAAAGCGTGGGAAGTGTGTAAATGGCGACAGACAACTTCTTCGCTTTCTAATTGTTTTTGCAGAGATGCGATCGCCTCTATGGGACCAGAAACTACACACAGAGAAGGGCCATTAATTGCAGCGATCGCTAGTTCTGCACTCAATCGCGGCTCTACCTCTTTGGCTGGTAGGCGCACTGAGAGCATAGCCCCTGCTGGTAACTCCCACATTAAGCGACCGCGAGTTGCCACCAACATCAGCGCATCTTCTAAGGTAAATACACCCGCTATACAGGCGGCGACAAATTCACCAATACTGTGACCAATCATGGCTTGGGGCTTGACTCCCCAACTTTGCCACAGTTGCGCTAAAGCGTATTCAATGACAAATAATGCTGGTTGGGTAAAGCAGGTTTGTCGCAATGAGATAGCCGCAGTTTCGCGATTGCTCGGTGCTGGATAGATGATTTCTCGTAAATCCTTGCCCAGCAAAGGCTTAAGCATTTCAGCACATTCATCCACTGCTTCCTGAAATACAGGTTCGTGGTTGTAGAGATTCAGTCCCATGTTCACATATTGCGATCCTTGTCCGGGGAACATGAAGACAACGGCTGGATTGCGGATTTCTATGTGACGAGTATTTACTTGATTTGAATCTAAAGATTGCAGGGCTGCGATCGCATCTGTTATATCGTGACAAACTATACTGCGTCGGTAGTTAAAAGCTTTGCGCCCTCGCTGTAAGGTATAAGCTACATCAGCTAAATTAATTTCGGCATTGTACTGCAAATGCTGCTGTAAATTCGCTGTTGCAGCCTCTAAAGCTTCACTAGTTTTTGCCGAGAGCAACAATAGCTGCTGTGGGCGAGAAGATCCGGAACTTTGGATTTGTGGCGCTTCTTCTAGCACAATATGAGCATTAGTCCCGCCGACACCAAAAGAACTCACACCTGCTCGTCGCGGAGTTTCACCCTCCGACCATTCAGCTAGTTTGGTATTTACATAGAAGGGGCTGTTGGCAAGGTCAATCTTGGGATTGGGAGCCTCAAAATTTAAACTAGGTGGGATCTTTTTATAATGCAGAGCGAGAGCAGTTTTAATTAACCCTGCTACTCCAGCTGCCGCAACTAAATGTCCGACATTGCTTTTAAGAGAGCCGATCGCACAAAATTGTTTAGCATCTGTATGCACCCGGAATGCTTGCGCCAGCGCTTCAATTTCAATCGGGTCGCCTAAAGGTGTAGCTGTGCCGTGAGCTTCAATATAAGAGATGGTTTCTGGGTGGAAATTGGCATAAGCTTGCGCCATTGCAATGGCCTCTGCTTGTCCGTCTACACTGGGAGCCGTAAAGCTCACCTTATCAGCGCCGTCATTATTGATACCAGAACCTCGAATTACAGCATAGATGCGATCGCCATCATTGAGTGCATCTTCTAAACGCTTGAGGACAACTACTCCTGCGCCATTATTGAACATCGTACCCTGAGCGCTGGCATCAAAGGGACGACAATGCCCATCTCCAGAGAGCATACTGCCTTCTTGCGCCACATAACCACTGTTTTGAGGTGTAGTCATAGATACACCACCAGACAAAGCCAAATCGCACTGATAGCTGGTTAAGGCTTGACAAGCCTGAATGACTGCGACTAAAGAAGTGGAACAGGCTGTATTGACGCTGACGGCTGGGCCTTTGAGGTTGAGTTTGTAAGCAGCACGGGTGGTTAAAAAGTCTTTTTCATTGGCTAACATCGTTTGGAATTCACCGATGCGATCGACAATTTCCATACGTCCAGCAATATGGTTAGCAAAATAAGTATTTTGGCCACAACCAGCGTATAAACCAATCAAACCTTCAAAAGACTCTGATTCATAACCAGCATTTTCTAGGGCTTCATAAACCAACTCTAGGAATACTCTAGCCTGTGGGTCCATAACCACAGCTTCAAGTGGATTAATGCCAAAGAAAGCGGCATCAAAGGTTTCTCCCCCAGGAATTATCCCTCTAGCTTTTACATAGCTAGGATCTTTGCAAAGGTTCGGATCGATACTAGGATCTAGTTCTTCATCTTCAAAGAAAGTCGTTGATTCTAATCCCTCGCACAGATTGCGCCAAAATTCATCGACATTTCCAGCGCCAGGAAATCTTCCTACCATGCCAATAATGGCAACACCATCACTAGGATCTTGGTTATCGGATGCTTGCATATTTACCATTGCTTAAACACCTTGTTGATGATTACGGCGACGAGCACGAGCTGCTTGTTGGCGTTGGGCGCGATTTTGCAGCTTATCAGAAGACGGTTGGCTGTTCTGGTTTGAATGCAAATAGTTTGCTAAAGAGCCAATTGTTGAATACTGAAATAGCTTCACAGCAGGTAGCTCAATACTAAGTTCCTGTTTTATTCGCGCAGCAACTTGGAGAATTGAGATTGAAGTTGCTCCCAAATCAAAGAAATTATCATCAATCCCAACGCGATCGATTTTGAGCAGTTCGGATAAAATACCTGCAAGCAGACGTTCTAAATCGGTTTGTGGAGCAATGTACGCTTGTTCCAGTTGCGGACGTTCTCTACTTGGTGCTGGCAATTTATGTCTATCTACTTTGCCATTTGCAGTCAAAGGCAGTGATTCTAACATCACAAATGCCGATGGCACCATGTAATTAGGTAGTCGCTGTTGTAAGAAATCACGTAATTTATTGTGCGTATATCCACTGTTATAGCGAGGAACAATATAAGCCGTTAACTGTTTTTCACCGGCTTCATCCTGACGAGCTAAGACGACAATTTCCCGAACGTCAGGATGTTGTGCAATTTCTCGCTCAATTTCCCCTAGTTCAATTCGGAAACCGCGAATTTTTACCTGATTGTCAATACGACCTAAGAACTCAATATTTCCATCTGGAAGATAACGAGCTAAATCTCCCGTTTTGTAAAGGCGCGTTGCTAAATTGTTATCAAATGAGTGAGTAATGAATTTTTCGGCAGTTAAGTCTGGGCGGTTTAAATAGCCTCTAGCTAATCCATCACCACCAATGTACAATTCACCAACTTCTCCAATTGATACTGATTGGAGGTTTTTATCTAATATATAAACTTGGGTGTTAGCAATTGGACGACCAATAGGAATCGAAACATCTGGTTGTAGTGGTGCTGTTATCGGATGGCAACAGGTAAAAGTTGTATTCTCAGTTGGCCCATAACCATTAATTAGTTGACAGTTTTCTACTGTTTGGAGAAACTTCTGCACATGAGGAACAGATAAGACATCACCACCAGCTAAAAGTTGACGCAAGGATTTTAAAGCATCAATTTTTTCATCTACTATCAGGTGAAATAAACCGGCTGTCAGCCAAAGAGTAGTAACTTGGTATTGCTGAATAATCTGCTCTAATTCTTCTAAAGATGGTGTATTAGGAGGGTAAATTACTAGTTGCCCACCATTAAGTAAACAACCCCAAATTTCAAAAGTGGAAGCATCGAAGGAAATAGGAGCAAGTTGCAGAATTACTTCTTCAGGCGTGAGGCGAGCATAATTAGTTTCTTTGACTAACCTAACTACACCACGATGGATAACGCTAACACCTTTGGGTGTACCTGTAGAACCTGATGTATACATGACATAAGCCAAGTTATCAGCAGTGACACTAGTGCTTAAGTTATCTTTTTTATTTAGGGCGATTGTATTCCAATCTGTATCTAGGCAAATTACAAGTGCTGCGTGAGTAGGTAATTTGGTAACTAGTTCTTTTTGAGTTAGTAGTACAGATACCTGTGTATCTGACAGCATGAAAGCTAAACGTTCTTGTGGGTACCCTGGATCTAATGGTACATAAGCTCCACCTGCTTTAAGAATAGCTAAGAGTGCTACAACCATTTCTAAGGAGCGCTCTATGCAGATTCCTACAAGAATTTCTGTTCCTACCCCTAGTGATTGTAGATATTTTGCTAGTTGATTAGCACGATTATTCAAATCTCTATAAGTAAGATGCTGATTATTAAAAATTAGTGCTACAGCATCAGGTGTTTTCTCGACTTGTGCTTCAAACAACTGATGAATAGACGCTTGTTGAGGATAATCAGTTTGAGTATGATTCCACTCTATTAGTAGGTTATTTTCAGATTCTTTCAAAATAGGTAATGTTAAATTATCTCGTTCTAGGTTGTTTTCTGATGATGAAGTTTGACCATTAGTCATCAGTAATTCATTTTTATTTTGCAGCAATGAATTAGTTATTAGTTTCATTTTTAACTTGAAGCAAAAATATTTATATCAATGAGTAACAAAGAATTGAGTATCTTTCAATTTAAGATGAGATGTTTATTTTCCGTATTTAGATAAACAGATAAAATAAAAAGTGTAAAAGCGTTTTTATATGTTCGTTTTTTAGTATTTTTACGTAGGATATATAGTTACATTGTTAGCTTTTAAATTATATTAAAAGATTAATTTCACAGAAAATTATGCCGCAATCTTACAATATTTGTGTGAAAGGGCACTGACTCTAAGATTTAGTTCTCTCATTCTGACCTATTTCCTCAAAATCGTAGTTAGTTTCAGTACATCTTCATTGAAAATTAAAACTTTAGAGATGTTTGCAATGGGAATATTAACTGTACGCAGGCTTATTTTGAGATAACAAGAAGAATTAATACCTTGAAGAATAAAAAATACTGCGATTTTAGTAACTGATAAGTAATGTAAACTCTTCGAGGTAGATTGGACTCCAGCGAAACGAGAATAGGGTGGACATTACAATGCCCACCCCATAATAACCAACTATTTGCTGTAGTCTACGTAATTGAAAACCGCTGTTTCAACTGATAATTATTTCTGCCGTGCTGCACTAGTAGTCTGCCAACCCAAAAATGTTAGGTGGAGGTTGGGTAAAGGTTAAAGTGAAAAGGGTAAGGGATTTAAACCCTTTTCTCCTTCCCCTTTACCCCGCCAAGTTGCCTTGGCGTACCACTAGCCCAACAGACTAAGCCACAACACTAGCGGAGAAAACGAAGTCATTTGCTGTCAGGTTAGTTGATGTAATTTGTAGTAATGAAGCCAACTCTGTATTTCCGATTTTTACGATAGTGTCAGCACCTTGTTGCAATAGGGTTAGAGCACTAAACTGAGTGACGCCAATCCCGCCCAGCCCGATTTTATCAATACCGATCGCAAAATCAGTCACAATGTTCTTACTAGTTGGCAGACCGGCGTTAGCAATCCAGAACTGGTCAGCACCAGTACCACCACTCAGGGTATTACTACCCTTTTGACCAGCAAATAGCACATCATCACCATCGCCACCAAATAGTGAATCATTCACACTGGAGAAAAGCTTGTCATCACCGGAACCACCGTAGAGACGGTTATTGCTACCGTTACTGGTGAGGGTGTCGTTACCTGAGCCACCAAAGGACAATTGACGCGAACCTTCAACTACTGTAAGAGTATCAGCACCTGCGCCTCCAAACAAATTATTACTACCATTGGCTTCGACTACGGTAACTTTGTCATCACCAGCACCACCATCGGCAGTAGTATTGTTAGCAGGGCCATTTGCGCCAATTAAGACTCGATCGTTACCGTCTCCTGTGGACACTGAGGAGTCACTACCGACTACCACCGTGTCATCACCGCTTCCAGTGACGATTGTGTTAGCTTTAGTACCTTGTACAAAATCTGCTCCGTCACCTGTAAATAAGGTTTGATTTGCCTTAAGGGTGACATCATCACTACTGCTAGAACTAAATTGAAGGTCTAGTGTTGTTAGTCCAACAGTGCGACTATCAAACCCTGCGGCTGTAAAGTAGTGAGTATTGCCTACACTCTGAGAATCCAGAATTGTTGCTTGACCATTAGTGGTTTTTTCTGAAGTCAAGACTTCCTTAGCGGAGGGAACTACATCCGGGCCCCCCACCAAGGCTTCTGTAATGGCACGACCTTTCAAATCGCCATTACTGGGAATATCTAACCCTAGAATCCGAGCAAGTGTAGGCGTTACATCAGCATTACTGACGGGCGCATAGTCCACATAGCCTTGTTTAAAGTCGGGGCCAATAGCCTCCATGTTATTGAAGGTATCACCTCGACCAAAGCTGCCATGCATTCCCTGTCCTTGCTGTAAAGTTGTATCAGCAATCTCTACCTGAGCTTGAGGGTTGTTTGGGTTGCTTGGATCTGTGCTAAAGCTTTTAAAGTTGATAACTATAGATGGAACTGGTGTTTTAGCATCACCTTTTAGCCCGATCGCACTCAGAGGTAAAGCACCTGGAATATTTCCATAGGCATCGTCTACGAAAATACCACTGATGTAGTCCTTTTGCGAGAGCAAATTCACTACCTGTTTGGCTAAGTCAGCATTGCCATTGGGCAGATAAATCAAGTCAGAACCACCATTGGCAGCTACAACGATCTTTGTACCTGGGTCAAGTTGGCCATTAATTACCTCACCTGTACCGCCAATTACACCATTCCCAGAAATAGGACGTTGACCTTTTGTAGCATCAACAGTTGCATACTGGATCTTGTTGAGGTCTGGGGGAAGGGTTGTAGGGTTAGGATCGTATAAGGGTAGGCCTAGATCGTGAGCCAAATCAATCGCAACAAAGCCTGCTGGGAGAAACCCTGGATTTACGCCCTCGTATGTTTGGGTGGCAGCATAACTTGTAGTTTTTGTGCCTTGGCTATCAATAGCTTGTTTGCTGATGGTAGAAAAACCGTGGTCGGAAGTAACAAAGACATCAGTAGTCTTGTCCAAGCCTGTACTCTTGAGATAGTCAAGAAGCTGTTTTAAATTATTATCAGCATTTTTCACCCCAGCTTTTGAAGTAGGGCCATTGATACCTGGTGTCAAGGTGTTTAAGCTATCACCTTGATTATGTTGAGTACCATCGGGATCTCTTGACCAATACACCAATGCGAATGGTTTACCGTCTTCCTGAAACTTGGGTAAAATTACTTTGGTAGTGGCATCTGCAAAGTATTGTTGTTGAGCCACATTGGCATTCAGGGTGCCAGGAGTTGTGTTAGTACCAGCTGGCTGGACTCGCGGTGTCGGTTTTACATCTAGACCAGCTGCTTGTAAGCGATTGACAATATCTGGATCGAGTGGAACACCAGAAGGCGAACCGGCGGCTGTAGGCGGCGGTGTTGCACCATTTGTAGTGTCATCAATAATAATTGTATCGGGAGTAGGAATAGTACCTGTAGTACCACCTTCTCGGTTAACTTGGGTAACATCTTGGATCGCAACTGGCCCTAATTTACCAACTGCTGCTGTGTTGAAACCCTGCGATCGCGCGTAAGCTAGAAGTGACTCTTCATCTAAAAAATTGTTACCGGGGAATTTTTCATCAATATCCCCCAAAACCGCATCATTTTCGATGAATGGTGTGACGCTACCATTGGCATTAGGACTAGGAAAACCAGTGTAAATGGTGTTGCTAAAGTCACCTGTATCACCAAGATAATGCCCTGTGGCGATCGCAGAAGCATTCGGCGTAGTAAATGTCGGAAAGATCGAATGACTATTGGCAAAAGTAACTCCCTGCTGACGAATGCTATATAAAGTTGGGGTATCAATAGGGTTTACAGAACCGTTACGCAATCCATCTGCAACAAAAATAATGACATTTCTACCATTGCCATTTGTATCAGTCATGCCGACTACTCCTTAAGTATTATGAGCTACGAGCGATGCCTATGGCTGGCTACGCCTACGCAGCAATTGTGTGTCTATATGAGCGATTAATTACACTCAACCCAAGCGAAAAATTCTTGGTTACAGAAACCTGAGTAGTATTTGGCGACAAAATGCTTAGTGTCCACATAAATCAGTGGAGGCAATTAAATGAATGTAACTCTGGTCACTGTCTCAAAAGATAGTTGTTCAATGTTTAAGGAAAGTTATAAACAAGTTAAGATTTTGGACAAAAAGCAGAAGGATTTTTACAGACATAGATATAAAAAGCGAGGGAATATCATTCCCCCGCATTAGCAAAATCGCTACAGCTTAATTAATGATGTTGAATCTAAGCTGTAATCATCTTTCGGCTAGACACTAGTAGAAAAAACGAAATCATTTGCTGTGAGGCTAGTTGATTTAATTCCTAGCAATGAAGCCAACTCTGTATTTCCGCTTTTTACGATAGTGTCACTACCCTGTTGCGATAGTGTTAAAGCACTAAACTGAGTACCACCAATCCCGCCCAGCCCGATTTTATCAATGCCGATCGCAAAATCAGTCACAATGTTTTTACTAGTTGGCAGACTGGCGTTAGCAATCCAGAATTGATCGACACCAGCACCACCACTGAGGCTATTACTACCCCCTTGACCAGCAAATAGCACATCATCACCATCGCCACCAAACAGCGAGTCATTGACATTAGAGAAGAGTTTGTCATCTCCAGAACCACCGTAGAGACGGTTATTGCTACCTTGACTCTTGAGGGTGTCGTTACCTGAGCCACCAAAGGACAATTGACGCGAACCTTCAACTACTGTCAAAGTATCATTACCTGCTGCCCCAAGTAAATTATTAGTACCATTGGCTTCAACTACGGTAACTTGGTCATCACCAGCACCACCATCAGCACTAGTGTTGTTAGCAGGGCCATTTGCGCCAATTAATATTCGATCGTTACCGTCTCCTGTGGACACCGAGGAGTCACTACCGACTACCACAGTGTCTTCACCGTTTCCAGTCTGGATTGTGTTAGCTTTAGTACCTTGTACAAAGTCTGCTCCGCTACCTGTGAATAAGGTTTGATTTGGCTGAACGGTAATATCATCGCTGCTAGTGGAGCCAAACTTAATTTCTTCTGCTTGTGGTTGACCTAAGCCAGGAGCAAGATTAAGGGGCTTCTCTAACTTCAGTTGTAGAATCTCATTGTTGTCTATAACTGGATTTTGAGGATCGTTCCCAGGACGACCTGTAGAGAAGGGATAATTGTTGTCATTAGCTACCAAAATGGTATTTTTGTCAACAACTAAAACATTTTCAATAGTTTGGAATGGGAAGTCGAAGGTGGTCTTACCATCCCCATTCAGGTCTTTGGGGTCTTGAATATTTAACAAGTCTGCAACTTCTTCTTTAGCAACATAGCCATTAGAATCTGTTTTAGACAAATCTATTTTGTAGATCCTCTTAAATTTAGCCGCAGCTCCTTGATTGTTATCCCGTTCAATGACTAGGTATTCATTATCATTAATGACTGCTAAATCCCCAATGGAATTTGACGGATTATCCAATCTGTAGTAACGCAACTGCTCGCTGTATTTGTGGCTAGCTAAATCAAATTCGTTAATTCGCAAAGCCCCAGGAGTACCGCCTTGAACCGTACCTTCTAGGAGGAAATAAAGCTTGGTTTTGCTGGCGTTAATTGCTCCACCTTCAAAACCTTTGGAACTACTCAAGTTAGCAAAGGCATCTCCTGAAAGCACATCGGGGTTTTGTGGCGATCGCACGATATTATACTGAGGATCGTCTCTGAGTCGATCGCGTACTTTATCCGCGATATCTGGAAAATCTGAGAAGAGTGCATCTACCCCTAATTGATAGAACTGCTGAATTTCTAGTGCTAGCTTGCCTTTGTAATCTGCCGCTAAATACTGGTCTTCCGCCCGGAAGGTGTAAGGATGAACCTGCAACCCTGCATTGTGAGCATCTTGAATTAAGGTAGAAGGAGGTAATGTTGTCTTATCAGCATCATTGACTGCTCCATCCCCATTCACATCATCGGCTTTGCCATCACCATTAGCATCAGTGCCTTTGACACTAACAATCATCCGCTTCCAAGGGCCAATGCCATCAGCATAAGTGGCAACTTCAGTCAAGCCTTCTGGAGTTCGTAAGTCGCCATAAGTGCGAGTGTCCCCACTGACTTTCAAATCATAAGGCTGACTCTCAATGATTTTACCGTTGATGTCAATGTCACTGGCATCTAGAAGTTGGATCAGTGGAATATCTACGCCTGCCGCAGGCATAATGCGATCGTGCAGTTCTTTGAGGTTAGATACTTCAAAGGACTGGATAAAGATACGATTGGGGTCAGTGAAGTTATTTGCCTTCAGCGTATCGATTAGTAACTGACTGATGTTTCTATTAATTTTGTCCGTAGTGCCTACATAAGTGGCTTCATCGGCAAAATAGGTTGGATGCTTAGTTTCAGGATAGATGCCAATCTTTTTACCTGTCTCGGCTTCTACTTGCTTAACCAAGTTGATGACTTCCGTGAAGGTAGGAATTTCAAATTTATCGTCAAAGGAATGATCGCGGAAAGGTAGACGTTCTTCTGCGCGTAAAGTCTTGATTTCAGCTAAGGTAAAGTCTTCAGCAAACCAACCTGTAAGTGTGTTTCCATCTAAACTTACCGTTTTCTTGCGATCGGCAAACTCTGGATGTTTGTAAACATCTGTGGTTGTGTTACTGAAATTGACAGTGCCATCAGCGTTCAAAACTGCTAAAGCAGGCTCATGGCGAGCAATTAGCACACCATCTTTTGTAACTACTAAGTCAGGCTCAATGAAGTCAGCGCCGCGTTCAATTGCTTGTTTATAAGACTCCAAGGTGTGTTCTGGACGATAGCCGCTTGCACCTCTGTGACCAATAACTTTAGGTGCTTCTCCATCTAAAGTTTTGAATTGGTCGGGTGTAGCAATGGGAGCCTCTAATAACTTACCAGTGGCATCAAAATGCAGCAGGTAAGGGCCAAACTCGTCTCCCACCCAGATTGTTCCGTCTTTATCAAAGACGAATGACTCTACATCAAAGTCTGCCCCAGTCAGTAATCTTCCAGTAGTTCCCTCATTCACAATTTGGAAAGGAACTTTGTTGTTAGGGTCAGACAGTTGGATGTAGTCTAAAACTTTAACGCTACCATCGCCATTTTCTGTTCCCTTAAAATTCGGGTCTAGACGATTGATCCGCAGTAGAAAATCTGCACTATTGTCTTTGCTACCGTAACCATTGTCTGAGAGGAAGTAGAAAGAGTTGCTGTTAGCAAATTGAACACCGCTAAAACCCTGTATTGGCTGTCCTGGAAACGGCCCGGTTCTGCCGTTAGCGGAAATATCCTTACCAGAAGCTGGCCCATCACTAAAAGTATCAGCAGGTAAAGAAGCAAAACCTACTAACTCAACTTTTGGCACTATTGAAGCAAACATCGTTTGGTAGATGTGGGTTTGATCGTTTAAACCCGCAATCCCTGGAATCTCAGATCCGTAGGCGTTATAACCTTTACCTACCAAGCTATTTAACACTTCAGAACCAGCACCTTGGTAGTAAACAGGTACGGGACGGTTGGTGTGAGTTCCCCAACCATACTTGACATTGGGATCGGGCCCCCAGTAATGTCCAACTTCTGCTGGAGTATCCAAATTGGTTAATGCTTCAGCACCTTGATTTTTTACTAAAGTCGGAAAATTACCGTCAAGAGTCAGGTAGTGATCGTGGTCAGCAGTAACGATTAGTAGGTTTTCATCCCAACCACCATTTTTATCGATCCAGTCAATGGTAGATCCAACTGCTTTATCAAAGTCCAAGGTGGTGCCGATCAAGTTATCTATATTGTTATCATGGGCAGACCAATCAATGTCACCACCTTCAACCATTAACCAGAAACCATCGGGGTCTTTACCTAATACATCTAATGCAGCACTTGTCAAGTCGTTGAGGGTTGGGTTTTCGTTAATCTCTTTGGCAATGAAAGATGCATCAGTCTCTCCGGGAAGCAGCGGACGCGTGGTGTCGACTTTGGCGTTATCACCTTGGTTAGTGAAAACACTGAACATATCTAAACCAGTAGTGCTGTAGTCGCCGTTGGCAGAACTTACAGGCAAGTTACCATTTTGACCGCGCGCACCGTATAGGCCGAAGAGGCGATCGCCTTTTTCTGGATCGATTGTCGCCGCGGTTTGGGCTAGTTTCTGGGCGGCATTCTCACCGCGCTCTAAAAAGGTGTAATCGTAGAGGTTGTTTGTTGGTTTAGTACTAAGTTCTGTGTAGGTAGATTGACTAATATATTCATTGCTCGTGTTCGGCTCAACCCCGTTTGGTAATAAATCTCCAGGAGCAGAGAGTGGGTGTCCACCACCAAGTAATACTGTTGGTTGATAGACACGGAGTTGCTGTTGCAAGATGTTGTCTAATGCCGGATAGTCAGCATCATACTTGCTGCGACGGTTAACGTTGGCAGCAGCAGCAGCAGGTGTTGCATGGTCAATGGGGACTGAAGTTACCAAACCAGTAGATTTACCAACTTCGTTTGCAGTTTTGAGAATTGTTTCTAGAGGATTCTCGAAAATATCAACGCCAACAGCGTTGTTGTAGCTTTTAACGCCAGTGTACAGAGTTGTCGCAGTGTTTGCAGAGTCAGGATAGCTGTACTTAATATATTCAGGATCGTTACCGGGAGTCCAAGGATTAACGCCACCTTTGGTAGGATCGTAACCTACTAGGTTTCCAACAGCACCATCACTGACTTTTGCACCACCTGTTGGGGTATTACCTTGGTTAAAAGTTGGATCGAAGGTGAAACCAGGGCGAACTGGACTTTCTCCTGTGATCGGATTAGTCCCGTCAAGGGCGGAATTAGCAGTACTAAAAACTCCATTACTATCAGCGATCGTTGTCCCGTAGGTGGTTGCCAAACCGTAGCCTTGGAGTGTTTGAAAGTTGAGTCCTTGACCCTTTCCTTGTGTATAAAAATCACTCAGATTAGCACCTGTCTTACCATTTTGAATCTCTTTGTAGATGGACGCAGCACGAGCCATTTCCCAGCCCATACCATCCCCAATCATAATAATGACGTTCTTAGCCATGAAAGAGAATCTCCCTGTGTTTAATTGTTGAGATGGTCTTCGCTCTAGTGAAATCAAAAAAGTAATATGGTGAGGAGAAACTAATAGTTTTAGGCTTCAAACATGTAATTGACTTGTAAGCTTGTTGAGTCTGAACTATTAAATATCAATCACCACTACAATTGACATTTATTTAGAGCATTTTGGTATCAAAATTAACGATAAAAAATGCATATTAATTAACATACATAGCTAAAGTTGTGAAAAAATTGTGGGCTGGTTAAGAAATCTTGTATTGCAATCTTTTAGCTAATATGTTATGTACAAACCAATACATATTTTTGACGATCTAAAAAAGTTTTTTGCGTCAGAAACTCATTTATTTCTAATTTTTATCTATAGACGCTTTCGCAATAACTAAATACAGCTTCATTAACTTTGACTGTGTAATGAAGCTGTAAAACTTACGTTAGACAAACAGGCTAAACTACACTAGCAGAGAAAACAAAGTCCTTTGCTGTGAGGCTAGTTGATGTAATTCCAACTAATGAAGCCAATTCTGTATTTCCGATTTTCACGATAGTATCACTACCCTGTTGCAATATTGTCAGGGTATTAAACTGAGTAACACCAATACCGCCCAGCCCGATTTTATCAATGCCAACTGTAAAATCAGTCACAATGTTCTTGCTAGTTGGCAGACTGGCGTTAGCAATCCAGAATTGGTCAGCACCAGCACCACCACTCAAGCGATCGCTACCTCCTTGACCAGCAAATAGCACATCATCACCATCGCCACCAAACAGGGAGTCATTGACATTAGAGAAGAGTTTGTCATCTCCAGAACCACCGTAGAGACGGTTATTGCTACCGTTACTGGTGAGGGTGTCGTTACCTGAGCCACCGAATAATGATTGACGAGAACCTTCAATTATTGTGAGATTATCATCACCTGTCGCCCCAAACAAATTATTACTACCACTGGCTTCTACAACGGTAATAGCATCATCACCACTGCCACCATCGGCACTGGTATTTTGAGCCGGGCCATTTTGACCGATAAATATGCGATCGCTACCATTTTCCCCGGAAACTGAAGAGTTATTCCCTGCAAGCACTGTGTCATCTCCGTTTCCAGCCAGGATTGTGTTATCTTCAGCACCTTCTACAAAGTCTGCTCCATCACCTGCATTAAAGAATTGTCCTGGCTCAAGATTGACAGTATCGCTGTTGCTAGAACCAAAACCGTTCGGGAAAGTAGGCTCTACAGTTGTCAGATTATTGGGTAATTCGAGAATACCGAGTTTTTCAGCAGCCGTATTACCCGTAATATTGAAATCGTTGTCGTTAATCAAAGCTAGAGTATTGGGTGCTACCAATGCTAGACCTTCTAATTTTTCCACCCCGGTGTAACCCAACTGAGCAGCATTAGCAATCAAACTCTTGCTGACAGGGGTAATATTGGCAGCAGCTAACTCCGTAGAGGTAAGTTGTTCAATAGTTTTACCAACTGGCAAGGTAAAGTTAGCAGGGTTGTTGATGTTGGTCGCCCCAGCTAAATCAATTTGGTAAATTAATTTATTGCCAGTAGACGTATCATTGTCATCTCGTTCAACTACTGCAAATTTGCCGTTACCCAAAGAAACTGCATCGCCAATCTTATCGGTTCCTGGTAGACCTTCTAGGCGATATAAATACTCTCCTGTTACCTGCTTGCTGACAATATCAAACTCCACAATTCGCAGGTTGAGAGAGTTCTTGGAAGTCGCATCATTGGCGACATCTGGATTATCGATCGCACTCTGAATAAAAGCATATAATTTATTACCTTCTAGTGCGACAGCTTCAAATCCTCGATTATTGCGGCGTTGAGCATAAACTGCTGGCAATATTTCCGTACCAAAAGTTCCGACTGGTCGATCTGGGTTGGGTGCTGTGGCAGTTCCTTTGGGAATAAAGCGGTCAATCAACTTACCATTAGTGTCAAAGTGGTAAATTGCCGGACGGTATTCATCCACTAACCAGTAATCTCCATTTTCTGCAACGACAATACCCTCTAAATCAGCACCCAAAGGATCGTTAGCTAGAACATTGTTGTTTAAGTCAATGGCAATTTCATCTGTGTAGGCTAAACCGTTTCCTACAGCTTGCAAGTTAGGCAATCCCGTTAATGGGGTCGTTCCATCTTGGCGGAATAGTTCTGTTCTGTTGGTAATGTTGATTTCACCTGTGGTGCGGTTGAGTTCAAAGCTGACTATTTCTGGTTGGAAGTCGGGTAATAAAAATGGTCTTTTGACACCATCAGGTTCTCCATTGGGGCCACGATCGGTGTTGGTAACAAACTTCAGGTTGCCATTTGCTGCAAACCCTTGGAAATACAACCCAGAAAAACCACCCAAGAAAATATCTTGATTTTCAGAGGTTGTGCCTAGTTTGGGTAAGTTTTCAAATTCATAAATAGTCAGCTTGGGTTGGGCAACAGGATTGCGAGGATCGTAACTAGTGGTATCGATATTTAGAGAATTGGGCAAGGCATTGGCTATATTCTCCCAAGGCACCAGTTTAAAGTTAGAACTGACGTTTTCACCATCGATTGTTTTGGCAGGTTCATTAGAGCCGTCTTGGGTGACAAATAAACCAAATGGGAAGTTAGGCCCCAGTGGCACATTAATTACATCAGCCCCATCTGACTCTTGCACGCTGTCAATTGACCCATTGTTACCAATGGCAAAGTTACCCACGTATTCGTTGTTACCTTCACGTGTGTAGGCAACAAAGGTGCTATCGCCTTGGCTGGATGCTAACAAGTAGCCTGTGCCGTTTTTGCCGTAATAAATAGTCAACCCTTCGGCATCATCGGTAAGGTGAGAACCACCCTCAAAACGGACGCGATCTATCAGCCTGCCTGTTGTGCTACCGTTCGGTTCTGTCTGGAATTTCCAGATGCCCACATCTTCTTGGGCTATGTAGAGAAAGCCGGTTTCTTGGTCAACAACCATACCCTCTGTTTGGGGAGAACGCCCTTCTGCGATCGGCGATGGGATGGTAAATTCCCGCACCAGTTCAGCGCCAATTTTGCCATTCCCTTTGTCAATCAATTTGAACTGAGCTATATCTCCAGTTTCTCGCCGACTGGTAAAGACATAGTAATCATTAGTTATGGGGCTACGGTATAAGGTAACTCCGTAAGAACTGCGAGTTGATGCAGAATAGGGAGGTTCAAAAGGTGATGCTTGGAAGATTGTACCAATATTGCTATCAGTGATATCTTCCAAATATTGACCGGGGGTGGTTGGATTGGGATTGATTTTGAAGATTGCTAGTTTATCATTGTTGCGATCGCTAGCGACAGCAATATCAACAGATTGATTACCTAATTTAAAACCGTATTGCAGGTCAATATTGTTGTAGCGAATATCACCAGGATTAACTGTTTGCAACAAATTACCAGACAAGTCATAAACCCGCAGTCCAGCATTTTTGACTGAGGTTAGTACTAGGCTATCGGCAGAATTTGTGGCATTGACATAGATGGCAGGATCGTCAGCATCAGCATTTCGATCTACAGCAGGTAGCGCTGGATCTTCATCGTCAAATAAACTGGGGCGGGTTTCAACTGTGGGTGCAGCGGTCGGAACTAAGTCTGCACCCAAAGTGAGGATTTGGGTATATTGGGTACTACCAAAGTTGTTGTCACTTACCAGCATAATCGACTGACGACCATCTGCTAGTTTGGGGCCGAAGGCAAGACCTTCTATATTATCCACTCCTGTAATCGGGTGGTTCGCATCAGTAGGCAGATTCAGGTCAGTTAAATTCAACAGCAGTCGTTTTTGAGCGGGTTTAATAGCTGCTAGTTGTTCAGTACTGAGATTGTTGAGAGAATCGTAGAAGCTAATGTCAGTTGCACCTTGCAAAGAAACTTCGTAGATTTTGATGGTGTTGCCTACACCTTGGGCAAAGGAACGTTCTAACGCCAGTAATGTGCCACGATTATCTATTGCTAATAAGTCTGCTAAACCATTGTCAGCTGAACCTGTGCTAGGGTTGGGTGGTTGAGCGATCGCATCGGTAATATAAAGGTATTCCTTTTCTGGTTGTCCACTAACCAGATTGTATTGCAGAATTCGGGAAGGGCTGCCACTGGTGAGTGAAGCCTTTAATCCATCTTGGGACAGCGCGTTTTCGGTGGCGGTAAATAAGGTTTTCTGGTCGGGTGTAATGGTGAGGCTTTCAAAGGCTAAGTTATTGTAAACACCTGATGTCTGCGTATCGTCGGCATCGACAATACCGTTGCCATTACTGTCTTCTACTACTGGTAAAAATTTGCGGGGGACAAATAGCGAAGCTACTTCTTGCCCTGTTGTCAAGGAAAATTCTTTAATAAAGGGATTGGTAACGCGACCAGCAGCAGGATTGACTTCGCCCTCTGAAGATATAAAGACTGTTCCATTATTGGTTAAAGCAATGCCTTCTGGGTCAAGGCTATTGAGTGCAAAGAATTTGCCACTGGTATCTTTCAGAGGTGTGACATTGGTAAAAGTCACTCCCGTTGTAGAAATAGTACCTGGGTCAGCAGTGAAGGTATAAAAGCGGGCAGGGGCAACTTGGGAGCGATCGTCTGAGATGGCGTAATAGCGATTATTCACAGCATCGTAAGTGACACCAGATAGTCCGCCTAGTGGAGTTTGTACCCCATTCACCGTTCCTGCTACACCAGCAGGAATAAACCCTGTGGGAAAAGTACTCTGCCCCACAAATCCAACATTGGGAATGATTTTACCTGGTTCGGTTGCTCTAGTTTGCACATCTGCAAATACTAGACGATGGTCAGAACTGGGGAATGGAAAAGTACCTACTAAGGGAAACGTTGAATCAGTATTTAGAGGCCAAAATACTCCTGAGTTGGCAATTGTTAGGTCAGTAGAGGGTAGCACATAGTCAGTCCGTAGGTTTCCGGGAGTGTTATCAGCAAAGTCTGCGGTGTCAAAGCTAGGATTACCATTTTGGCTAGCGTTTGCACCACCCTGTAAGTCTGCTTGTTGGCGCGCACCCAGACTGGTAGGGATGACATTAGTATTGATATTAGGATTTTGCAACAGTTGGCGAATAGCGTTGTCAAAACTATCACCATCTGACGGATCTGCATTTTGGTCGCCCATAATCACAAAGCTTGACCCAGCAGCAATACCGCCAGTTTTACCTTCATCATCGTAAATGTAATTACCATTACCAGGGGTAATATAGTCCGCCCAAAAGCGGATCTCGTCGTGGTTGCGTTTGCCGTTGCGATCTTCCGCGCCATCAAAGGTTGGGGGTGTGGGGTGGCTGGCGAGGATGTGAATTGTCTCGCCGTTTACTTGGATGGGTACATCCCAATGACTTTTGGAGGAGAGGCGTAAAACTGCCATCTCCTCGTCAGAATACCAATCATTTGGCTGTGGTGTTGTCGGATCGTCGGGAAGTAAGGCATTTGGCATATCCTTCCAAAGGAAGTTTTGGAAGGTGCGGACGTTGGCAGTGTCGATGGGATATTTGGATAACAGCAACATCCCATATTGACCAGGAAAATCACCGAATCCGAAGGCATCATCGCCATATCCTGGTTTGCCTGGGGTTGTAACTGCTGTGCCATTGTTGTTCAAGTCAAAACCAGAGGCAATACCCGTATTGGAAGGAGTGATGTAGAAGTAAGGGTAGTCAACGGGTGTTGTACCATTCTGGCTGACGGCTAGGTAATTTTGTCGGAATAGTTGAACTGCCTCCGGGGAGTAGTCAAACTCGTTAATTAGCAACACATCCGGATTATTACGCTGGATGATTTCTGCAACTGCCTTTGCTTGAGCATTGTCAGGGGTAGACAAATCGCTGACTAACTGACCTTTGGCATTACGATTCAAAGAAGCGTTGAATTGAGAAAAACGAATTGTATTAGTAGTTACCATGTTTAATTCTGAGATAGATTCTAGATATGAGACTGCTTTGAAAATTGGGAATAGGGAACCGCAGAGGCGCAGAGTACACAAGAGTTGTCGGAGTTCGATTAAATCTGCGTTAAATAAAGACGAAACGAGTATCTGTTGCCAAATTTGCATTGCGGTTTAACCCGTTTTCCACAACAGCAATTAATTCCGTTCCATTGTTGGTGAAAATGCCTACAGCCGATCTAACTGACCCTAGTAAGTAATTGTTAGCAACTCCCTTAAGCTGAATCCGATCGCTTGCTTGAAAGTTGAGAATATCGGCATAATCATTATTGCGAGAACTGATATAGAAAGCTGAAGTGGCATCACCTAAAACGTAAGTATCTGCACCTTGTTCGCCGTTGAGGAGGTCAATTTCGTTTGTGCTACCGCCCCAACCAACTAAGCGGTCATTGCCATTGCCTCCAGAAAGTGCGTCACTGCCAATTCCACCTAAGATTGTGTCATTGCCATCGCCACCAAGGAGTACATCTATGCCTCCCTTGCCATCTAGGTAATCATTGCCTGTTCCACCGTCGATTAATTCACTGGTATTAGTGCCGATGACGCGATCGCTTCCTGCTAGAGCATTAACTATGTATTTGTTAAAACCAGTAAGTTCGCTGACAAAGATGATGTCGTTGCCAGATGTCGCCTTGTTATTAGCAACAGTCAAATCAAAGGTGTCGCTAACATTACCGCCTTTACCATCAGCAGCGGTAACTGTAACTGCAAAAATGCCGATTTGAGAGATAGTGCCGGATATCACACCTGTGCTGACAATAATACTAGAACCAGTGGGTAAACCTGTAGCACTGTAAGTCAGAGTGTCGCCTGGATCTATATCAGCAAATTTGTTACTGATATTGAAAGAAAAAGCTTTATTGGTAGAAATGATTTGGTCGTCAATTGGCTGTACTACCGTAGGAGCATTGTTTTTAGGGAGATTAAACCGAGCCACGCTAGGGTCATGATCGCTATCCTGGTCGGCAAACTCTGAGTTGATGTGAACTACATCATACCCATCCAGCTTGTTGAGCAAGTTGTTACTAACTAAAACGTGGTCAAGGGTTTGGGCGTTACCTTCAAAGTTGTAGGTGTAACGCTCATTTTGCGGCAGAGTTTCAATTAAGGAAGTCAGTCCAGCGCTTTTTAGGGTGTTGACGGGGTTGGAAAATTCAAAGTCATTTAAGTCACCCGCCACTACTACATTGGCATTGGGGGCGATCGCTAAAATAGACTCGACAAAGTTTTTCACTAGGGTAGCTTGTTGTTGGCGCTGGGTTTCACTACTGAGGGTTGGTGGTTGATTCGGCCCAAATAATGGTTGGTCGCCACCTTTTGAATTAAAGTGGTTGCTAATTACATAAACAGTTTCGCCATTGAAAGTAAATTCACCAACTAACGGCTTACGACTGCTAGTAAAGGCGGAGTTGGTGGGGTCGATTAAACCAGGACTATTGGAAACTGTAGGAACACCAGAGACATTGGTAACTGTGGTGCTAGTGGTGGAACTACCACCAGGGCGATCTACAAAGTTGACACGATTGGGATTAAATAAGAAACCTACCCGGATATTTCCACCAGATTCACCGCCGTTTGTATCGTCTACTGGGTTAATTTGGCGATATTGATAGGTGGGGCCGCCAGCAGCAGTAATTGCATCAATTAACTTTTGGAAGGTAGTGTTGGCATCAACGACGCTATCATTTGTTGCACCGTTATTGTCCTGAATTTCTTCGAGACTAATGATATCTGGTGATTTGAGATTATTAACAATGCGATTAGCCAGGTTGTTAAACTTGGTTGGATCGTCACCTGGATCGAGGTTCTCGACGTTGTATGTAGCGATCGTCAGTTTGTCAGTGGTAGAAGTTAGGTTAGTGACTTCTTTTTGAATGTTACTGTTCTGTACTACTGTGGGAGCAGCCGATACTAGAACTTCATAGTTGTTAAAGCTGTAGTCAACAACACCGACAATATTGCTAAGTTGCGTACCAACATTAACTTCAGGTAGCACTAAGGCATTGTTGAGATCGTCAATCTGAATCCGCTCAGGATTGAAGTCTGAAGCACTAATCAGGCTACCACCGCGAACCGTTCTACCTGTGGTATTTCCGCCATTGTCTGCTAATATCCAAATTTCCTCTGATGTGCCAAAGTTTGCAGTGGGTGAAGTAGTAATTGGGTTATTCACCTGTACCAGCATTCCTTCTAAGCTTTCATAGAAGTCGATGCCATCCTGGGCCGGATCGAAGGTGGTTGTTCCAGTTTCGATATTAGCGATCGTGTCGTTATCGATTACCGTTGTCGGGATAGTTCTGCCACCATCACCAAGGATTGTAGCAGTGGGTAGATCGTTGCCACTAGAAACGGTAACAATTGTGGGAATGGTAATTTGTGTTTTGGTTAAATTATTGGCATCGTTGCCAGGACGAAACTCTGTAACTGTTCCACTGACTAATACCGAATCGCCGACGGATACGGTTGGTGCTGATGAGGTGAAAACAAAAATGGCTTCGGAAGTGCGCTCGTCGCTGTCTGGAGTGGGATCTTGCAAGTAAAAACCGTTACTTGCTTTAACCGTGACAATTCCCGCTACATTGCTGACAGGCTGATTTCTAAAGGATGAGATATGCCCCGTTCCTTGAATGTCGCTAATCCGAACGGATGGAGTTACTTCAAATACCGCAACCGTCTTGCTAACTTCGGCTGTAGTAACTAACAAAGGCTTGCCTGTGGGACTGTCAGCCGCCGAGACAAAGGTTAGCCCTTCGATCGCAACATCTTCGGGAGTATTGATATATTGAACGAAACTTGGTTTATTGGGATTTGTCACTTCGTAAACGATGACATCGCCAGTGCGTTCTAAACCAATAAAAGCATAGGTGCGGTTGTTGATGACTCCAATCGCCACGCCTTCGGGTTCAGGCCCTTTGTTATCGCTGCGGGTGTCAAAGGTATCAGCCGCACCATCTGAGTTAAACAGAGTTGGTACTTTGGTTGCGGTGATTTGTTCAAATTGGTCGCCACTGTCGAATATCTGATTGCCGCTGGCATTCCAAATCGAAAAGGAACGTCCCCCAAATGCTTCGATGCGGTCAAAATCCCCGTCTCCGTCGGTGTCTCCTGTGGCATTTGCAACGGTTAACCGCCCCAGGTTGGTATTTTGCTTTAGGGTAGCCGCATTGGGAAAAACAGTTGGATCTAAAACATATCCGGCTGCGCCAACCCGGATTTCCTCGCTAAAACCAGTGTAGTCGCGGGAATCTCCTTCGTTGGCAGTGATGTAGTAAGTCTGTCCGTTGGTGGTGAAGCTAGCGATCGCATCGGGTTGATATAACCCAAATACTGGCCAATTCTGAATATTAATTTTACCATCCCGATCGCTAGCATCTAATCCATTACCTGGAAGATTGTAATTCTTCGCACCAAGGGGCAAAATATCGGTGATGGTGGCGCTGGCAATATCCAGAATAGCGATCGCATTGTTTTCTTGTAAGGCAATCCGTGCAGTTTGACCGTCTGGAGATACAGCAATATACTCTGGTTCTAAGTCTTGTGCCACCGTCGAACCGGGGCCAGTAATCCGCACACCTGCGGCTTTGAGTGTAGCGATCTGGCTATTGAAGCTGGTAAATGGGGCTTGGGCAACGGTTGCATTAGCCACGCCACCGGAAATGTCAATAATGCTAACTGAACCTTCAGGATCTAGCGAATTTGGTTGCCCGTAGCTGTTGGGTTCTCCCTCATTTGCTACTAATACCTTCGTGCCATTGGGCGTAAAGGTGAGCATATCGGGTAATGCACCCACCGCCACTGAGTTCAAAAAGTTACCATTGGCGGCATTGTAGAAACTCACCTGTCCTGTCTGCTGGGCGTTTGTGGTGGTGTTTTGAATGGCGTAGGCGACTGCGACAATACCATTTTTTACCGCAACGCTGTTGGGAATAGCTTGTGTCCCTGTGGGAGGCGTAAATCCTGTTGTCAAAGAACCAGCTGAGGTTAGCGTGCCTGTATTGCTGACATTATAAATTTCAACTATGCTGCCAGCAACCACAAATAAGCGATCGCTTCCAGAATCAAAGGCGGATATTTCGGCTCCATTAGTACTGGTAAAGCCACCAACTTTCTGCAAAATGCTGGAGTTATTGTTGGTAATCGTAATATTTTGGGAAGTGGTGCTGTCCATAGACCAGCCATCTTCATCAGCATTGAAAGAGATAAAAGTAATATCGCCTTGTGTCAAAGCCATTAATAACGTCCCCTTCAATTTATTTTGTATTGTTTGAAAATTGTCTAAAAAGCTGATGTTCAGTAATAATTTGCATATATAATCAAGTCACATTGACAATCGTAATATCACTATTAATGAAAACCATTTGATAGTTAAAAAAACTACAATTTTTACTAGTATTAATCCATATTCAGCAACCTCAAGTTATCTCAGCAACGTTAATAAACTGCTAGCAAAAGGTTAAAAGAATAAATAATATACAGATGGATTTAGATCCCCGGCATCTCGAAGAAGTCCGAGAGACAGCAATTTTACGCCCATAAAAAAAGACGGACAAGATGTCCGCCCCACAATAAGTAGTTGGATATTTTTTATTTGAAAGTCATTTTGTATTAAAAGCCACTCTTGCTTACCGGAATTTACCAGGGCTTAAACGAACGCCGTTAGGTTGAGACTGACGACGAATTGCTACTCCACCCCGCAAATTGTTTCCAGTGCCACCATCTTGACGATCGAGGAAAGGTTTCAGATTAATCCCACTTCTAGATGAACTAACCCGATTATTGCCACCGCCTAGAAGTGTGCGTCCTAAATTATATAATTCGTTGCTTCCGCTACTGCGATCGCCATAAGTGTTAACGGCTATAGTCTGTTGTCCACTGTCAGCAGTAGTCAAGTTTTGGAAAATGCTATTGCGGATAACATAGGGATCTTTGCCACGTGGGACTGTCAGCACAATTCTACAGGTTGGGTTGGTTTCAGTTGTGACGCAGACAATATTTTCGTTATTTTCTACGGCTGTCTGGAGTTCTTGTAAACCATCTGGGCGATAAAGTTCCAAACGACTGGCAATTGCTGCACAACGCCTTTGTGCGTCCCAACCACCACCTAAAGCCGCAGGTGCTGCCCAAGGAAAGAATTGCCCTGGTTGACTTTGTGGCTGATACATGACGGTGTATTGACCATTGTAAGTCTGACAGGTAAACCGAGTTGTACCATCAGCTGAGGGTGAAGGTGGTACACCTGTCGATGTGTCTATTGGAACTGGTGCTGATGTGCCGCCTGATGGTACTGTTGGTACTACTACACCATCGCCATTAGAATCATATTGCGCCATTGCTGCTGAATTGCCCAGACACAAAGATAAGCCAAGACTGCCCAAAGATATCAACCGCAGCATTTGTGATGACATAAATCATCCTCCAGGAGAAATTAAGTAGGGAATTGATAGTTTAAGTGACGAATAATTCTGGCTTTTGATTCAGCAAAAACCTATTTTTTTTCCTCTCGTGCTTTTTTCTTTGCGAGTAGCTTTTTCACCCGTGCTTGAATTTCTGCATGACGCTCCACTCTTTGATAGGCGTAACGGTTGTAGCACTTATTTGCTTAAACTAAGTCACTCAAATACTTGAAAATTTTATTTGTATATGCTAGGGCAAATTATTTGGATCGATACCTTGAGATTGTAGATAAGCAATTAGCCGTTCTTTTTGCTGGCGTTCCTGTTCAATTTGTTCCACTGCCCAAAGTAACAAATTACCTGCCTCATCCCACCAGCGCAACCAGTAACCAGTTCTGGCTTCTTTTTTTCCTTGCCAGGTTCCTAGAAATAAACCCATTGAATCAATCCAATGACGACCATTTTCATCAGGTTGCTTTAACTCGTAGCGCCTGTTTTCGAGTTGGTAAAATTCTAATAAACCACCATTTTGGTCAAAAATTATGTAAATTGGGACTTGAAGAATCTGCTCGTAAAAAAACCATTTTCCTGGTGGATAGGTTCGTTTAAAAGAGTATTCTCCACCTTCAGTGTCAGATAGAAATTCCATCACAACTGCTGGAATATCTCCATCTAAATTGGGTGTATAGCTTTTGCGTTCTCCTAAAACCTGATTTACCGATGGCACATAAACCCAGTCGGGTGCTTTAGCTATAAATTGCCCGTTTATCGTCGCACAAAGTCCAAAATTTGAGGCTATTAACATCTGCGGTTGGATGAAACCGTTTATCTCAAGGCTTTCGCGCAAAGCACCAGCCAATAGTGGCTGACCTGTATTTTCCACTGGTTCATCCTCTAAGTGAAAATCTGCGGGCAATGCTTCCCAAGATACTACCAGTTCTATTGAAGATTTAGCTTCACCGAGTTGGGTTGCCATAACACCCCCTTTTATTGATTTGTCTTTATTTTATGGCTAACCAATGGTTTGTTGCGAGGCGTAATGCTGTTATTTTAAAACGCAATATAAAACTCACACTTTGGAATGGAATGCATAAAACACACACAAAAAACCCCGACTAAATTAGCCGAGGTAAAGTCGAGAAGTGAGATTGACGATGAGATACAGTGATACCAAAATTTAAAATCTTAGCTAACGCTAAAACCAACCAAAACTAAAGTGGTGACAATTAAAGTTGCAATAAGACCCTGTAAAACATATTTACGTTGTTCCCAAATTGCTGGGTACTCAGCGTAGTACATCTTGGGTTCTGCTGCGTAGTTGTTGAGAATGCCTTCTTCGTTAGTGGTGGTGTACATAATTTTTTCTTTTCTTTGCTTTGTTATCTTATGTAACTAAATATAACAGTTTTGTTACAAATTGCCAATCAGACTTGACAAAAAAATACTAATGATAAATATAAAACTGACTTATCAGCACACCACTGCGTTTGGAATACGTAAAAAACAAAAAACCCCGGCGAAACTAACCGGGGTTACAGAGAGAAGTCTGAATGACGATGAGATACAGCGATACTAAAATCAAAAAATCTTAGCTAACACTCAAACCAACCAAAACTAAAGCGGTGACGATTAAAGTTGCAAAAAGACCCTGTAAAACGTATTTACGTTGTTCCCAAATTGCTGGGTACTCAGCGTAGTACATCTTGGGTTCTGCTGCGTAGTTGTTGAGAATGCCGTCTTCATTAGTGGTGGTATACATGGTTTTTTCTTTTCTTTGTTTTGTTATCTTATGTAAATAAATATAACGTTTCCGTTACAAACTGTCAATGAGACTTGACAAAACAATACTGATGCTAGCCATAAAGCTAACTTATCTGCGATCGCAGATTCTAGCAAAGCGGTTCTACACAATGAAAGCAGCTTGTCCATACCCTCTTTTACCAATCAGTTTGAACTGTGGTTGAATATTTGGGGAGAGTTCACGGCAATTGCCTATATTGAACAAAAAAATCAAGAAGCATTATGGCTGACTCGCTATCTCGATCTGCCAGGATGCCCACCAAAGTAGTTTTTTGATATAGAACGAAGTAACACACTCTACTAAATATTAGAGAATTTATTTTTGGGATTCCCTAAATATCTAACCCAACTACCATTAGGTCAGGTGGATGTTCAACATTAAACTGGTAATATATCTCTCGCCGTTCTTGGGCTGGAAGAGTTAACAGCCATTCTAAAATCCCCATTTCACCGAGTTGAATTTGTGGGTTGCTGCGACTGAGGCGTACTTTAATTTGCTCATTGCGGCTGACTGGCAATTGTTCAGTTAATTTTAGATTTACTTCTTTCTCTAGTAAGTTAGTAATTATCAACCGATAACTATAAGTAATCCGGCGCTGGTTGCTAATTAATCTTTTATCTACTAGGCGCTCAACTAAGTCGCGCTCAACTTTTAAACCTTCGTCAATTCCTAAGTTCAGTTTGAATTCTTGCCCTGGTGCAATATTTTCTAACCCAGTAGTACCGACAAAAACGTTATCGCGGAAAATATTCGCTTTGCCTGGTAACAAAGTCGCACCGTTAGGACTATTTTTCACATTCGCTTGTAGATAAGCAAAACTTACCAAGCGCGGCATTGCCACATAATCGAAGCTACAAGGATAATTATCGTTGAAAATCGTAGTTTTATGAGGTGCGCCATCGCTGGGAATATTACCGCCACTATTCAATTTAAAGGTAACTACACTACCTTCTTTAGATACTTCTGCTGTAACGGTTTCTGCTGGAATCAGACTATCCTCTGCAACTTCTTCTTGTTCTTGCCAATCAGCTCTGGCAGCAGAAGCAGGCGGTTCTGGTATGCTAGGCAGCAGTGGTGGCTGGGCAGCAAATCGTCTTCGCGCTCTTTGAGGAAGTGGTATATCAATATACCAGGGTTCAAGCTTGGGTGGGAGTGTACCTAATCCCGGTTTAGCGGTAGAAAGGGTGAGATTTGCACCAATCCAATCTTCGCCAGTGCTTTGAGTGATTTCTGCAAGGTAGCTTAGATGCACAATATCGCTAGTAGTGCTAAAGCGCAAGTCATAAAGCGGATTCCAGCTAGCGCGATTTACTATATAAGACACCTCTAATTCAAATTCGCCTTCACCCGCGACTTCAACGGCTACAACTAAACTAAAACTCTCTTTAGGATGGGGTGTTTGGATTATTTGCAATGAGGTGTGGAGTGCTTGGAGTTGTTTGTCTAATTCCTGCTGTTGAGTTTTGCACTCTCCAGATGCGATCGCATATTCACTATACTGGCTTCCGAGAAAGTTCAAAAAATCCAAAGTTTCGCTAAGGCTGAGATTTTTCCGAGACAAACTTTGTGCAAAGGGTTCTTCTGTTTTTTCACGTAAGCCAGCGATAAAACTAGATTGCAATGCTAAAGCATCTACTTGGGCTTGCAGGTGGCGTTTTTCTGCTTCTAACTGCTGAATTTGCCTGGTCAAATGTGCTACTCGTTCCGCTACTGGTTCAGTAGTGTAGATGCGATCGCTACTAACCCCCATCAAGCGCACCCCTACCGTACCTGTACCGCTAACCCGAACAGACTCAGTTTCTAGAGTCATTGGCACTGGGGTAATTACTAATTCCTGTTCAATCCCTGTTAAACCAACTACACCTCGCCGTGTAACCAATGCTCTGTCAGCATACACAGTAACAGCTACAATCTCGCTTTGTACTGTTTTGCGCCAAGACGATATTTCCGGGTTAACCACTGCCAGTTTTCCCCCATTTTTAATAATTCTGCTGGTTAATTGTCAATGTTTACCGGTCTAACAGTCAACCCCTTTAGAGAATTCGTAATTCATAATTACCAACTACGAATTACGAATTCTCTTATCCATGAATTGGTTCAAACGTGCTATGAGCGGTATCAGCTTTTTGCTCGACAAAATTCTTTGCCGCCGCTAGTAGATACTCATAATAGGCACGAGCGACGATAGATAGCTGCTTGCCAGATGGGTAAACCATGTACCAGTGCCGCTGAATGGGGAAGTGTTGCACATCTAAAATGCTGAACTCTGAAGCGTCTGATAGTAAGGTATGACGGGATAAAACAGAAATTCCTAAACCACCTGCGATCGCTTGTTTAATTGCTTCGTTACTTCCCAATTCTAGCTTGACTTTTACTACTACCCCTTCTTCTTCAAATAGCTTTTGGACGGCGCGACGAGTTCCTGAACCTGGTTCCCGCATAATAAAAGGTTCGTTAGAAAGGCGTTGTATAGGAATATTTTTTTCTTTGGATAAAGGATGATTAGTCGGTGCAAAGACTATCAAAGGATTTTCTAGAAATGGTTCACAAGTCACATCGATATTGTCTGGAATTTGACTCATAATATATAAGTCATCCAAATTTTGACTCATCCGTTCTAAAATTTGTTCGTGATTTGTGACTTGTAGCGAGATATCAATCCCTGGATAAAGTTCGCAAAATGGCCCTAACAAACGTGGGATAAAATATTTTGCTGTTGTAATTACTGCCAAACGTAATTGTCCCTGTTTTAGCCCTTTTAAATCTGCCACCTTCATTTCATACTGGGCTATATTGTGAAAAATCTGCCGACAAGTCGCAAACAATTCCCGTCCTGCCTCTGTCAGATACAATCGCTTCCCCACTTGCTCAAATAATGGCAAACCTACTGATTTTGTGAGTTGCTTGATCTGCATAGAAACGGTAGGTTGGGTGAGAAACAATTCCTCAGCAGCACGAGTAAAGCTACTGTGCCGTGCCGCCGCCTCGAACACCTTTAACTGGTGCAGCGTCGCTTGGTTCAAGAGTGATTCTCCTATATATAGCGATTAATAGATATAAAACTAGTATTGCTGAACACTGGCAAATGATATAGTGATGCTCACAGAAAGTTACGAGTTTTATCATAGACAAAACTCTATCATTTAGATTAAAATAAAGGTATTTTATTTATGGATTGAAGAAGCTATTATTCAGAATAGCTAAAGCGTAAGATGCCTTCCATCTAAACGATGAATGTTGAATGATGATTTGACAAAATTCATCTATCATCATTCATCATTCCATAATTCTTCTTGAACTTTTGTCGGTAGCTTGGTTAAGTCTGGTAATCTTAGTACCTCGATTTCCGCAACTTGTTCTTTAATATTCACTGGCAAGTTTAACGGCTCGCGTTCTTCTATCCAGCAACTTGCCAATGGCAAAGTTAACTCCATTTCATCCAGCGGTCGAGGAATTACCATCACTGCATTCAATTCCCCAATTCGTTCTGCTTCAAACATTCCCGCTTCTACTGCTACCGCCACATTTGCTACGGAACCACGAATAATAGCCGTACACAAACCCCCACCAATTTTTTCATAAGCTGCTAAATGAACATCAGCAGCTTTGAGCATCGCATCACACGCTCCTACCATCGCGGGAAATCCTCGCGTTTCTACCAAACCAATTGCTTGGTTACTCAGACGGCTGGAATTGCCTTCTTGCATTAATTTAGTGAAACGAGTCGTAATGGGAAGTACTATATCTAGGTTGGGATAAGGTCGGGGAATCACTAAACTAGAAACCAACTGACCAAACTGTTCAGCCGTTTGCACGCCAGATTCTACCGCTAGACGCACGTCAGCAATTCCACCACGGACGATCGCAGTACAATAACCGCCACCAATTTTTTCATACCCAACCAGGTGAACTCCCGCTGATTTCAGCATCATATCCGCCGTACCCACGATCGCCGGAAAACTGCGGGTAGAAACTAAACCCAAAGCAGTGTCCTGAAAGGTTTCTTGACTACTCGCTCCCTGGGTGGTGCGAATAGACCGTTGATTGTATGTTTCCATGATGAATTCTCCAAAATACGGAAAAAGCCGACAACTTACAATTAACACTTACTCGGACTAATCGTCAGAGTTTGGGTCGCTCAAGGATTGTCTGTGAGGAAACAATGTAGTCAACAGTCTGCTTATGCTCCCTTGTCCATAAATTTGAGTCCCAAAACCATTAGGGGATTCTGTGGTTGGCTGACTGGGGTCTGAATGATGTTTATGTTCTGTTGACTCTGGGGATTCCCCCAAAGTGGAGTCAGTATCATTAGTCGGTTCCTCCACTGGAGGAGACTGACTTTCGGGAGTTGCGGGAGATTTAAAATAAGAAATCGACTTGTTTTGTTTGAAATCTACAAAAGCCGAAGCTGAGAAGTTAGTTGAGGAAATTACTTTTTCCTCAACTCCACCTGAGCTATTTTCCTCTTCCTTCGGTGGTGTATTTGTAGTAGAAGTTGGGTTATTTGTAGATGGTTCTAGCTGCTTTGTTGGCTCGATCTGCCGACTGGTGTCTCCTAAAATCGAACCAGGCGGTACTACTTGTCCGGGTTCAACCGAATAGTTAAAAACTGTAGTAGCCGAACCAATACAAGCATTTGCGCCAATTTTGCCTTTGCCAATCATCAAAAAACCGGCTCCCAGGTTTGCACCTGCTTCTACCTCTAAGGTGCCTTCATGGACTTGGAGAATTGCTCCCATGCCAATACAGACTCCTGGCCCAATGACGATCTTGCTATTTATAGCTGCTTGGAGGATTACCCCAGGTGCAAGTACCGCGCTTGGATGAATAGTCACCTCACCACTAATATAAGTATCAAAGTTATTGCTGAGGCGCAGTAGCGGCACAGACATGGAAATTTTAACCTCGGAAGCCGGATGTAGTTCTGAGTGCTGTTAGCGGTAGCGGGGCGTTTAGCCCGTGCTGAGTGCTGAGTAATTAGTATTTTCTAAAATCTGAGTTTACAGTTGGTGTGACTGGCGTCTTTAAAGTGTTAACTCAGCACTCAGCACTTTTAACTCAGCACTACTATGGTCTTTGAATAATCGTTTCCAATACGCGACGCTTGGCTTTGGGGTCAACACCAATTAAGCGTACATATTCCCCTTGGTATTCGCCGAGTTGTCTTTCTACGGCAGCGATCGCTTCTCTTTCTGAGGAGGCTTGAATTTGACCGATACTAGTCCAAGAACCTGTACGGAACCGTCGTTGATCTACGTGTTCAATGCTAATTTTTGAGCCGCTAGCCAATAATTGCCGGAGTTGGTCTACTACTTCACTACTCAAGCGGGTAGCAGTAGCTGTGGTTGTGGCTGTACCAGTAGTAGAGGGTGCACTGCTAGTATATGATTTCTGACCGCCAGAGGAGGCTACTTGACCATTTGGACGTTGGATAATGGTTTCTAATACCCGCCGTTTGGCTTTCGGATCGATACCAATTAAGCGTACATATTCCCCTTCGTATTCGCCGAGGTGTGCTTCTATGGCTGCGATCGCTTCTCTTTCTGAGGAGGCTTGAATTTGACCGGTACTAGTCCAGGAACCTGTACGGAAGCGCCGTTGATCTACGTGTTCAAGGCTAATTTTTGAGCCACTAGCCAATAAGTGCCGAAGTTGGTCTACTACTTCAGAACTCAAGCGGTTACTGGTAGCTGTTCCCTTACCAGAGGGTGCTGCACTAGTAGTAAATGATTTCTGACTACCAGAGGAAGCTACTTGACCATTTGGACGTTGGATAATAGTCTCTAATACCCGACGTTTGGCTTTGGTGTCAATACCGATTAAACGTACATACTCGCCTTGATGGCTTGCTATACATTCTTCCAAAGCGGAGATGACTTGATTTGTGGAAGTTGCATCAATTGGCTTGCAACTAGTCCAGGAACCAGTGCGGAAACGACGCTCATCTACGTGTTCCATGCCAATTTTATAACCACCTGCCAAGAGTTGGCGGATTTGCTCTAGAGTTTCGCCACTGACTTTGCCACTGCTAGAACCGTTAGCGTTACCATTACCATTACTGCTGCTGTAACTGTTATTATTGCTACGACTAGCCGGAGCTTTAAAGCTAGTAGCTGGTTTTGCATCATCATTGGGACGTTGGATGATGGCCTCTAGCACGCGCCGTCTATCTTTATCAATGCCAAACAGTCGGACATACTCGCCGCTATGGTCATTTACACAGCTTTCTAATGCTGCGATCGCTTCACCGAGGGATCTCGGTTCGATTGGTTGACAACTAGTCCAAGAACCCGTGCGGAAACGTCTTTGGTCTACGTGTTCTGTACCAATTTTATACCCTTGCCCCAATAGATACCGCAACTGATCTATTGTTTCTGCACCCAAGCTATTGCTCGACACTTCACTACTCCTTTCCAACTCTAAAACAGTAATACCATTACCTGTATAAGATTTAGCATTCTCATCTCGGATGGGTGCTATACATTTAGTATCCGCAGCACAGAGATAACCAGCTCGTAATGCCTGATTAATCCCAACCACATGATGAGCAAATTCTTTATCCTGATCTTGCACATCTGGCAAGCGATCGGCTTGCTGCTGGCTGGTAATTATCGCTCCCGAAGGTACATACTTACCAGAGGGAATCTCTACGTCTTGAATCAAAGCGTGCATCATTACGATGCAACCTGCACCCACCCTGGCATTAAACACCGTAGAGCGAAAGCCAATGAAGGAATTATCACCTACATAAGCTGGCCCGTGAATTAGAGCCATGTGGGTAATGCAAGCGTTTTTACCAATCCATACTGAGTATTTATTTTGGTCATCGCCAATTACTCGGCCTTGCTCCAACCCATGAATGACAACACCATCTTGAATATTGGTGTTTTCACCCAGATAAAAAGGTGTGCCTTCATCCGCTCTAATCGTAGTCCCCGGAGCAACGATTACATTTGCACCTATTCGTACATCCCCAATCAGATTGGAGAATGAATGTACAAAAGCAGTTTCATGGATTTTGGGTTCAGCTAAATTCCTTGACCACGGGGTTGGGGGTGCCGCCGTGCTGCGGACTGCCATCGCGAGATTCCTCCTGTATTGTCTGCCATTAGTCATTTGTCCTTTGTCCTTTATCATTTGTCGAGAACTAATGACTAATGACCAATGACTAATGACTATCGATATTGATCTTTTTTGCTGTAAATTAGGCGATCTTCAACGTAAATAGTATCTATGATCGCCACTACTGCTGCATCCAATGGACGCTGTTCATTGCCAACAACTTGACGAGCGGCACTACCACGAGTGATGAGTACCCACTCATCTACTCCTGCTCCCACAATATCTGCTGCTACTTCATACTCTGGTAGGATATTGCCGTTTTCATCTACTAATTGTAACAACAGTAGTTTCACACCTCTAAGAGTTGGATCTTTTTGGGTGCTAACTACTGTGCCGCGAACTTTGGCAATTTGCATTACAAATTACGGTCTTCTACCGAAAGGACGAATTGCATTCACATTTTCCCGGAACTGCTCTACGTCTTCGGTATAACGAATTGGGAGGACGTATTCCAAGTTTTCGTGAGGACGAGCAATGATATGAGTAGACAGTACTTGTCCACCGTTAACTCGCTTTACAGATTCAACTCCTGCGGCCACAGAAGCTTGCACTTCCGAAACGTCACCCCGAACAATTACCGTCACCCGACCACTACCGATTTTTTCATAACCTACTAAAGTGACGCGGGCTGCTTTCACCATTGCATCAGCAGCTTCCACTACTGCTGGAAAGCCTAGCGTTTCAACCATTCCCACTGCAATTGACATTAGTTTTAATCCCTATTTCAAAGTTTTTAGCCTTGGACAAAAGTGATGCTCAATTAGACAAAGAGCGTTAATTACTTTGTTTAAAAAGCTTTTAAGTACGGAATTGTTCCACCGCTTCTGTGTAACGTATCGGTAAGACGTATTCCAGGTTTTCGTGAGGACGAGCAATGATATGAGTGGATAACACTTCACCACCAAAGACTCTTTTTGCCGCTTCAACCCCAGCCGCTACAGAAGCTTGCACTTCCGATACATCTCCCCGAACTATCACGGTGACGCGAGCGCTACCAATTTTTTCATACCCTACTAAGGTGACACGGGCGGCTTTCACCATCGCATCAGCAGCTTCCACCACTGCTGGAAAGCCCTTCGTTTCAATCATTCCAACTGCAATTGGCATCGCAGAACTCCTACAAAATTAATGCAATCTGTACTGTCGTTTGAATTTTTTGACGGGGAGAGCCTGATCTTATAGCTAAGAAAACACTTCCAAATTAAGCATAGGAAAGCTTGGCGTTCCTGGCAATATAAATTACTATAATAGTTTATGATAAGAAAGTTTTAAAAAACTTAACAAAAAGTTATCTAGGCTTCTGAGCAATTAAAGTTTACAGATTCCTTGAGCAGGCACTTATGCTTTATAATTTCTTTATCACATTTACAAAACGACATTCATAACCAAGGCTAATCCTATCTGATGATAGGTAAGCAGGGGCTGCATGTTTTGCTGTATCTATATTTCCTGAAATATTTCTAAGTGTACAATGACTAGGTAAAACATACATAAGTTTTTTAAATATATCGTATAAATTACTTTAGTTAAAGTAGAAAGAGAAATGTAAAAAGGTCGGTGATATTAAGGCAAGTAAATGCTTTTGCTTATGTAAAGTTATATTTTAATTATTATTTAATAGGGTAACGTTAAGTAAAAGTACTTCTGGAAGTTCAGTTAAAATAATAGTAAAAAACCCTCGATATTTTTGTTAAATTAATTTTATAAAATAAAGAATTGGTTGGAATTTTTTTAAAATCAAGGCTGAGTCATCAAGGGAAATTTAAATGGAGCAATTTCTATTTTCAACAAGTTGGTTTGTGCCTTTATATAGCTTATTTGGCGCAATTTTGACCTTGCCGTGGGGAATAGGAATAATTCAGCGAACAGGGCCAAGACCTGCGGCATACATCAACTTGTTGACGACCGTTTTAGCTTTTGTCCATAGCCTGTTTGTATTTAAAAATATCTGGGATAGAGAGCCAGAAAACTTACTAATCAATTGGTTCAAAGCAGCAGATTTAGACTTATCTTTTTCCTTAGAACTGTCGCCAGTCAGCATTGGGGCAACAGTTTTAATTACAGGGTTAAGCTTACTGGCACAAGTTTACGCTCTGGGTTACATGGAAAAGGACTGGTCGTTAGCACGTTTTTTTGCGCTGCTGGGATTCTTTGAAGCTGCGCTCACTGGTCTAGCGATTAGCGATTCTTTGTTTCTCAGCTATGCCCTATTGGAAGTCCTGACGCTTTCTACTTACTTGCTGGTAGGGTTCTGGTACGCTCAACCATTAGTAGTGACAGCGGCGCGGGATGCATTTTGGACTAAACGGGTAGGAGATTTGTTGCTGCTGATGGCTGTAGTGACACTTTCCACCTTAGCCGGGAGTTTGAACTTTTCGGATTTATATGAGTGGGCGCAAACAGCTAATTTAAGCCCAATGACATCGACTCTGCTAGGGTTGGCGTTAATTGCTGGGCCTGCTGGTAAATGTGCCCAATTTCCACTGCACCTGTGGTTAGATGAGGCAATGGAAGGGCCCAACCCCGCCTCGGTAATGCGGAACTCTCTGGTAGTAGCTGGTGGTGCTTATTTACTGTATAGATTTCAACCATTATTAGCTCTATCGCCAGTTGCCTTGAATGCCTTGGTAGTTATGGGCACAGTGACAGCAATTGGGGCCACATTAGTCTCCATCGCTCAAATTGACATTAAGCGATCGCTGTCTCATTCCACCAGTGCATACATGGGGTTAGTGTTTTTAGCAGTGGGGTTACAGCAAGGAGGTGTAGCCTTGATGTTGCTGTTAGCTCATGCGATCGCCAAAGCATTATTATTTATGAGTTCAGGTTCAGTCATCTTGACTACCCAAAGCCAAGACTTAACAGAAATGGGCGGTTTATGGTCGCGGATGCCAGCCACCACCACAGCCTTTGTAGTCGGTTCAGCCGGAATGGTAACACTCCTCCCCTTGGGAAGTTTCTGGGCAATGTTAGCATGGGCTGATGGTTTCGTGAATATTAACCCTTGGGTAATTGGGGTTTTAATATTAGTCAATGGTTTGACAGCATTAAATTTGACAAGAGTATTTAGATTAGTATTCTGGGGTAAACCGCAACAAAAGACCCGTCGCACCCCAGAAGTTGGTTGGCAGATGGCCTTCCCAATGGTGTTTCTGACAGTGCTGACTCTGCTTCTACCTCTAATGCTACAGCAATGGTACTTACTACCAGATTGGGAAAGTATTAATTGGTATGTGGTGTTAGCCTTGTTTGGTTCTACCGTAGTGGGAGTAGGCGTAGGGTGTACAGTTCATCTGCACAAAGCTTGGTCAAGATCCAGAATCTTGGCGTGGAGATTTCTGCAAGACCTGTTAGGTTATGATTTTTATATTGACCGAGTTTATCTTGTAACCGTGGTAAGTATAGTAGCACTGCTATCAAAAATCTCTGCTTGGAGCGATCGCTACTTGGTTGACGGTTTAGTAAACTTGGTTGGGTTTGCGACCATTTTTGGCGGACAAACCTTAAAGTACAGCATTTCTGGGCAATCACAGGGCTATATGTTGACCATCCTAGCAGTTGTCAGCGTCTTGGGGTTTTTCATCAGTTGGTCATTGGGTTTACTAGATAAATTGCCTTTTTAAGAGTGCTGAGTGCTGAGTGCTGAGTGCTGAGTTAAGGAGTTAAGGAGTTAAAAATTTATTATTTTCTCCCTGCTCCCCTGGTCACTGAGCGTAGCCGAAGTGCTGCCCCCCTGCTACCCTTACCTAAAGTCTATGCTTAGTGTTTTAATTCTAGTGCCGTTAATCGGCGCAGCTTTAATTGGTTTCTCCCCGTCTGGCATTAGTGGAAAATTCGCCCGTATAGTGGCTTTGGTTTTTGCCATTATCGCTTTCTTGTGGACAATCGTATTAGTAAGTCAGTTCCATCCAGGAGAAATTACTCAACAGTTTGCTGAGTCTCTCCCTTGGGTAGATGCTTTAGGCTTGAACTATAACCTTGGGATAGATGGTTTATCTTTGCCATTGCTAGTTTTAAATGGATTGTTAACTTGTATTGCCATTTACAGCAGTGATGAATCGCTACAGCGTCCCAAATTTTATTACTCTTTGGTACTATTATTAAGCACTGGGGTGACAGGAGCCTTTCTAGCACAGGATTTATTGTTATTTTTCCTGTTTTACGAATTGGAACTAATTCCGCTGTATTTGTTGATAGCCATTTGGGGTGGCGCCAAACGGGGTTATGCTGCGACTAAATTTCTCATTTATACAGCCGTTTCGGGAATCCTGCTTTTAGCAAGTTTCCTCGGTATGGTTTGGCTGAGTGGTTCCTCTAACTTTGCACTAGCAACCTTGAATGCGACAACTTTACCTCTAGGAACACAGCTTTTATTGCTAGCAGGAATTTTGATCGGTTTTGGAATTAAAATTCCCTTGGTTCCCTTTCATACTTGGTTGCCAGATGCTCACGTTGAAGCTTCTACACCGATTTCCGTGCTATTGGCTGGGGTGCTGTTGAAGTTGGGAACTTACGGTTTACTGCGCTTTGGCATGAACTTGTTACCAGAAGCTTGGGCTTATCTAGCTCCTTGGTTAGCAACTTGGGCAGTAGTGAGCGTACTGTATGGTTCATCCTGTGCGATCGCCCAAAGCGATATGAAAAAAATGGTAGCATACAGCTCCATTGGACACATGGGTTACGTGCTTTTAGCGGCGGCGGCGGCCACACCTTTAAGTGTATTGGGTGGTGTCATGCAAATGATTAGCCACGGCTTGATTTCCGCCATGCTGTTTTTGCTAGTCGGGGTTGTGTATAAAAAAGCTGGAAGCCGTGATTTAGCAATCATCCAAGGATTACTGAACCCAGAACGGGGTATGCCAGTAATCGGTAGTTTGATGATTGTCGGAGTCATGGCCAGCGCTGGTATACCGGGAATGCTAGGGTTTATTTCCGAATTCGTAATTTATCGGGGAAGTTTTGCAGTTTTTCCAGTGCAAACTTTGTTATGTATGCTTGGTACTGGTTTAACAGCAGTTTACTTCCTATTACTTGTTAACCGCGCCTTTTTTGGACGTTTATCTTCACCTGTTGTTAATTTACCACGTGTGTATTGGAGCGATCGCATCCCAGCTGCAATTTTAGCTGTGCTGATTGTGATTTTTGGCATTCAACCTGCTTGGTTAGTGCGTTGGACTGAACCAACAATTACAGCAATGGTAAATACCCAAAATGTAGTAGCAACAGTGTCCTTGGATAAAGCAATGGGGAATGGGGAGTAGGGAATGAGGAGTAGGGAATCGGGAATCGGGAATGGGGAAGAGTTTTCCCAATGCCCAATGCCCAATGCCCAATGCCCAATGCCCAATGCCCAATGCCCCAATCCCTAAACTTTTTGGAGAGATGGCAATGGTAACTATTAAAAAAAAAGCTCCTCACAATCCCTTAGCTGAGTATATTGAACGCCTACAAAAAGGAGATGCATTACTCCCCGATAGTCCAGAGAATGTGCTGGAAGTTGTGGGTATTCTTAAAAGCTATGGGGTAGTTTTAGATGCTTACTCAAAAAATCTTAACTATATTGCCGAGCATCAGTTTTTAGTATTTTTCCCATTTTTTAAATACTTTAATGGAGACGTTTCTTTTCAGAAATTACTCCGTCACTGGTGGCATGACCGAATTAATTTTGAATATGCTGAATATTGCATGAAAGGCATGATGTGGCACGGTGGCGGCGGACTAGATACGTATTTAGATACACAAGAATTTCAAGAAAGAGCGCAAGCCGTTATTGCCGCAAAATTTAAAAATAATCCCTTGATTCTGGGTATTAACCAACTGTTTCCAGATTTTTTAACAGAACAGTTGCGCGTCTCTACTTACTACACTGGTTTAGGTCAATTCTGGCGAGTCATGGCTGATATGTTTCTCAACTTATCAGACCGCTATGACCGAGGCGAAATTAAATCGATTCCCCAAGTTGTAGAACACATTAAAGCCGCGTTAGTCGCAAATGCATCAAACCCAATTACCTACGCTGTCAAAATTCGAGGTAAGGTCTATGAAATCATTCCCAAAAGCGTTGGTTTGACCTTCTTAGCAGATACAGCAATACCTTATGTAGAAGCAGTATTCTTCCGAGGAACTCCTTTCCACGGCACAGTTTCATACAACGCCCAAGCTTATCAAATCTCCCCAGATCAAAGTCGATTTCAATATGGTGCATTGTATGCCGATCCTTTACCCATCGGTGGCGCGGGTATTCCTCCTACCTTGTTGATGCAAGATATGCGTCATTATCTTCCAGAGTATTTGCACGAAATTTATCGTCGCAGTCTTCGGGGTGAAGATGATTTGCGAGTCCAAATTTGTATGAGTTTCCAAAAATCGATGTTTTGCGTGACGACAGCAACGATTTTGGGACTAATGCCTCATCCTTTAGATACTAAAGATCCAAATGAGCAAAAAGGTAATCGAGTTTATTTAGAGAAGTGGATGAGTCGGTTACAAACTTCGCGGTTGCTGGATGTGAATAAATGACAGATGATTCCACCAGTAATTACGAGGCATTCAAGCAATTCGAGCGCGACAAATTTTCTTTTGTAGCTCAAGAATACGATCGCGCCATTGCTGTTGTGACTTCTCAGGTAGATGAAGCCATCTTGGATGCCGTCGGAGCTAAGTCTGGTATTCGATTGCTGGATGTGGCTTGCGGAACTGGGTGGCTTAGTGCCGCAGCACTAAAGCGGCAGGCTATAGTAACAGGATTAGACTTTGCAGAGAAGATGGTGGACATTGCCAGAGTGCGATGTCCTCAAGGGTCATTCTATCAAGGGGATGCTGAGAACCTAACTTTTGAGTCGGGCCAATTTGAGGCGGTGGTTTGTAGCTTGGGTATCCTCCATTTCCCAAACCCAGAAAAAGCGATCGCTGAATCCTTTCGCGTACTCAAACCGGGAGGACGCTATGCTTTCACCTGCTGGACACCGCCAGCACGCAATCCATTTATGGCTCTGATACTGGGTTCGGTGCAGACTTATGGCAGCATGGATGTGAACTTACCTTCTGGGCCACCCCTGTTTCGCTTTGGCGACTCCACTGAATGCGAAATGGTTTTAAGCGCTCAGGGATTCACTCAGGTGTCTGTCACCGAACTGCCCATCAAGTGGACTTTCTCTACACCTGAAGATGTGATGCCAAAGATTATTGTAAGTTCGGCGCGTCTGGGGTCGATATTGGCAATGCAAAGCGATGAGCAACGGCGTAATATTGAAAACGCAATTATCGAGGGAGCCTCAAAGTATGCCACAGAAAATGGTGTGGAAATTCCCGCTTCTGTAATGCTGGCTGTAGGTTACAAACCATAAGCTAGAACAACTTTTTTTAATTCGATGAATTTAGTAATTTTTGAAGTGCTTTTCCATGACAAAATTTATCAGTTTTTGCCCTCTACGCTCTACTTCTTGCTTTTTAATAACAATAAATCCCTGATTTTCAAAAAAAGGTTTAGCTGTAATACTGGCTTCGGTAAATAACTTTTCCACTCCTAAAGAGTGTGCTTTTAATTCAATCTGTTCTAAGATTTTCTTACCAACGCCTTTCCTTTGAAAATCTTTATGACAATAGAAACGATCGATATGACCATTAGCTTCTAATTCTCCAAAACCAATAATTTTGTCTTCTTCTACTACATAAGTAAACTTACTTCTTAAACTTTTAATCCAAACTTCAATATCCATGTTTGCTGGTGCCCAAGCATCTACTTGTTCTTGTGTGTAATCATGAATATTCACTTCATGAATAGTGTCGTAGAACAATTTCATAATTTCTTTGGTATCAGCTATTTCGTATATTCTTAATTTCATAAAGAAAGTAATTAATCACAAATAATCCCTCTTCTAAGAAACAAGGCAGGAGGCAGAAGGGAAGAGGATTCTTGTTTCTTGCATCCATAACGGAATAGATGTAAATAAGTAGTTGATTTTTGATCAATATTATGCTTCTGGCTCAATGCCGAGCGATCGCAATTGAGCAGTCAGAATCTCATTTCGTTGGCGTTCAAGTTCTGCTCTTTCATCGCCAGTCAACAACAAATTACCTTGCAAATCCCACCAACGTAGCCAAGGTAATTGCATATTTTGGTAAACTCCATGCCAGATACCTAGCTCAACGCCTAAAGGATGTATGAGATAATGTCCCCGTTCGTTTGTTGGTAATGGCTGATACTTGCCCTCAATTAAGTGATACACTTCTATACTGGCTTTATTCACTTCATAAATGCCATAAAACGGAGGACGAATTACTTGCTCATAGATCCAAAATTTGCCCTTCCAAGGGGTTGTATCTCGTTCCTCACTCCCATCACCAGAGACGAATTCTAAAACAATTAATGGGGCAATAAATTCTCGCCACAATACATAAGACCTGCGTATTTGCCCGTCGAGTAAGGGCGGGACATTGGCAACATAAAACCAGTCTGGTGCGACTGCGCCTTTTTCTGGGGGGTCTGTCATCCGCCAATAGATGCCACAATCTTGACCAATACAATATTGCCCATCAGGGTGAAGTTTTTGCAATATCGGTTGAATCGAGTCGGTGATCAGAATGCTTTGGGGATGTTCCTGGAAGTTTTTCACAAATGTGCCATCGGACTCTGGTAGCTGCGTGTGGTCTGGGAAAGGGGTGAGGTCAGTGGGGTTGATGGCAGAGGTCATAAAGTTACCTTTGCATTAGCTAAAGGTTGTTTTTAGTTTAGCAATAAAGGGAGAAAAAAGCTTAGGCGTAGCCCGTCGTAGACATCGCAGTCTTTCTACAAAGCTAGGCTCAAGTTATTAAGGCTCTCTTGTGTGAGAATTAATCTAAGCATTTTGGGAGTTGCAAAGATGGCTTGGGTAGCTGGCGATCGCTTGCAAGGTGGAAAATACACCGTTGAGAAAGAGTTGGGAAGAGGACGCTTTGGCATTACTTATTTGGTCAAAAATAAGAATGGCGATCGCTTAGTCATTAAAACCTTAAATGATGACTTGCTAAATTCCCTTAATCAATTGGAACGCGAACGGCTAAAGACAATGTTTTTGCGGGAAGCTTTAAAGCTTCAAAAGTGTAAGCATAAGTATATTGTGGAGGTCGTAGACTCCTTTGAGGAAGCAGACTGTTTGTGTTTGGCAATGGAGTATGTGAATGAAGTGAGTTTGGCTGACTTGCGTCCACCAACACTTTCAGAACCAGATGCACTACGTTATATTCAGCAAATTGGAGAAGCACTGATAGTTGTACATGAAAATGAACTGATTCATCGGGATGTGCATCCAGGAAATATTTTGTTGCGGAAGCGAGAGGGACAGCTAGAAGCAGTGTTAATCGATTTTGGTTTAGCTTTGGATTTTGACCATATCTTAACTACAAGCCGAACTAAGGAAACTTCTGATGGATTTACGCCTCCTGAACTTTATGCTAGAGGTACTATAACTCGTGCGTATAGCGATATTTATTCACTGGCAGCTACACTCTATAAACTTCTGACGGGGAAAACACCTGTCGATGCAGTAAAGCGGAAAGTGGGCGGCGAGCATTTAGTGTCTCCAAAAGAATGGAATCCTCAGATTAGCGAAGACACAAACCGCGCAATTTTAAAAGGTATGCAGCTAGATCCTAAACAGCGTCCTCAATCTGCGAGTGCGATCGCTTGTTCGTTTTCCGCATACGTGGTAATGATTTTTGGCTGATACTCGGCTAGCAATTTACCATAAGATTCTGGATGAAAAGTACGGGTCATTTTCATTTTCAACGCCAAGTAATTGATTGCTCTTTCATCTATTAGGTTAACTTAAAAAATGGATGGTGCAATTGTTGAGAGTTGCTTTTTTAAATCTTCTAACAAAGATTCCAAAAACATCATATCATTGCTGATGTCTGAAACCTCATCATCATTCAAATTTTCTCTCTCTAATTGCTTTTGATAAGCTTCAATTCTGTATTCTAGTGCTTCAACAATAAATCGAATTGCTTTAGGAGAAAAATTCACGTTCAACAACTCCCTTAATTGACTTTGTAAAATGCCTCACCAACTAACCGCAATGCAGTTTTATAATCTTCTATTCTCATAGTGTAGCTTGGTTCCCACAGCCAGTGATTACCGTAATCATTCACCAAGCGGAGTTCGTTCAGAATATCAGTTCCCCTATCTAACTTCCACCAATTGTTTCCAACTCCCTGAGCTGCAAACGTTGAAATTCCGCCTGAACCTGCAATAACCCAAATATCACCATCTTCTTCGTAAGTTTCAATGTCTTTAGAACGAATGTTATCTATTCAAGGGAGAAGTCGCATTTCCTATACGGTATAAATCAACCGGAGTTTTTCTCATACCAATCAGCCAAAGACCTATGCTTCTAGTTCAACGCCGAGCGATGTCTAACGACAAACCGCTATGCGTCTAAGCAATATTTCTCTAAAACTCAAGCGATCGCTATTTAAATGTTATCTTTTTTCTATTGGTTGACCACCTAACCAAAAATCTCCCGATTTGAATTCGGGAGAGTGTCAAAAAACCCAAATGTATTGTCTTTATCAAGTAACAACCTCTTGCTTAGGCTTCCGCGCTGGACGCTTGCGTTCGCTGCGACGAACGCCCCCTGCCATTTTGTATTCATCGCTATTCTTGCCATACTTTGCAGCTACGCTGACTAACACATGTTCTGTTAGTTCCATCAGCGACTTTTCGGCTAATTCTAAAGCTCCCTGAGTTAGATCCACGGTGGAGAGGCTGGAGTTATAAACTTCCAACTTGTCCTGTGTTTTTTTGATGGCGGCGGCAAAGGTGTCAATAGTGACTCCATTACCTAAATCTAAGGTAGGACTAATCGATTTCAAACCCGCAATCCGACGCTGTGCCCTATCAAGTACTTTAGACCCACGTTTTGGACGTGACATAAATAACTTTCCTTTTCTTAATCATGCACTAGGATAAAAACTGACTTATATCCTTGTCTTTACACCATTAGGATAAACAAAATAGGGGTGATTAACACCCGCAATATTCAGTAGCATATAAATTATTTAGTACAAAAAATATTATATTTACTGCGTGAATTTATTGAGATTTATCCGAATTCAATAAACGACTGCCCGAATTCAATAAACGACTGCCCGAATTCAATAAACGATCGCCCGAATTCAACAAACGATCGCCCGAATTCAATAAACGACTGCCCGAATTCAATAAACGATCGCCCGAATTCAATAAACGACTGCCCGAATTCAATAAACGACTGCCCGAATTTAATATTGGGCTTCTCGCTTGATTGCAATATCGAACTGCTATTTAATTTTTGCGAAGCTCGGTGCGCTTTTATCTCGCTTTGCTGATGAAGATTCCCTGCGATCGCCCTGATTACTTGTCTGTAGGGTAGCACAGCTATGCTACTCTCCTTTATTCTCTTAGGCATCACTATTTTTTAGTACAAATATACTAATTAGCTGCTAAAATGCCTTACAAGTCAGCTAGCCTTGTTTGAGGTAGTATGCAAAAAATCCAAAACATTGACAAAAAGCCCATTTTGCGGAAAGTTTCGTTGTTGCAGCCTAAATCTGTAACTACTGCGATAGTGCCACTGCGACCCCAAGAGGAAAAAATCATCAGCGAAGGGGAGCGTTTCATAACACAAGTCAAACGCATCAATCAGATGGCAGAAGAATTAGAAGCAGCAATATTCGAGTTGAAAGCGATCGCTAACACCCTAAATACTCAAAAAAGTCACCCAATTCTAAATCAGGAGCCATACAAAAATATTTGTCAGTATTTTACAGTTAGCGTTCCTTGGGTGAAACGAAAGTCTGACAACTCATTTATTCTGACGACGCGAAAAGTTGATTTATTCCGAGCCGAAAGAGAAGCTACACAGTTAGCACATCAACTTCGTCAGCAAACCAAAAAAAGATTAGCATCGCAGCCACAGACAAAAAACAAGAATGGGGCTGAGGCTGACACAAAATGCTTGTTCAAAAAGGTATTAGTCAACAAATCTTAAAATTATCAACATTCAACGGCATCTCACCCTTGAGGTTGTAACAGTTATGCTGATTGAAGTGGCAGAAGGAACTTATTTCTCAAAATTGCTAGATACCACACTGCCATTATTTCTTTGCAACCATAGTTGGTGACAAAGAGACAAAGCCGCCCTAATATTTGCACTTCCGTAAAACCAGGGTGTAACATCAGGGACAATCAATCAGCGCACAGAAGAGGTAAAAAGAAGGTGTTAAAGACACTTTTAGTGATTGCCGTTGGTTTTTTACCGTCCTTGTTTTCCCTGTGGATGATTCGTAGAACCCAGCGATCGCGCTTGCGGATGAGGCAAGCAGCCATGAATTTTCCAGTGGTACAGGGACGGCACACCGCCAGACCTGTGGAAGGCGATCGCTATTATTTAGAAGGGGTAGGTTATCTGATTGGCGATATCAGCTGCAAGTTTAATGCTCGGTCTGGCTATATCCGCTGTGCAATCAATCCTGAAGGCCCGTGTAACGGTTGCCGTCACTACGAACCGAGAGAATTAACTGGTAATGAAAAAAGCACTTAAGATTCCTCACTCAATACTTAAGCGACCTAAAATTACGTGGATAGTTTTCTGGCGACTTTATAGCACTAGAACCAGGGAATGATAAAATCATTACTAATTATAATAATTTGTATTTACAAGCACTTTGAATATTTCTCTTTGCATGGTGAAATAAGAATGATTTAATAGAATTCGTGCAAAAGTGTAAATCTGCATTATTTTGTTTGCAGATTATGAACTTTGCTATTAACTCTTGCCGAATATCTCATAACTAGATGATTATCTAACGATGAACAACGCGATCGCCAGGACTTCAGCATTATTATCAACTTGCGCTTTGCTACTAACAGGTTGTGGTGGTGGCACTACCACAGTGACAAATTCTCCCACTAATACTCCAAATACTACCCCAAATAACACTGCAACCAATACTCCAGCGACAACGGGTACAGTATCAAGTGCTATTCCCATCGGTATTGGTGTTGCCCAAACTAGCAATGTGGCATTGCTGGGTCAAGAGCAAGTCGCTGGAGCCAAACTTGCCCAGAAGTATTTCAATAGTAAAGGTGGTGTTAATGGCACACCAATTAAATTAGTTTTTCAAGATACTAGTGGTGATGAAGCAGGAGCAATTAACGCTTTTCAAACTCTAATTAATAAAGATAAAGTTATTGGAATTGTGGGCCCTACTTTGTCACAGCAAGCCTTTAGTGCCGATCCAATTGGAGAACGGGCAAAAGTACCAATTATTGGCCCATCAAATACTGCTAAAAATATTCCTGAAATTGGTGATTACGTTGCTCGTGTTTCTGCACCAGTTTCCATCGTTGCGCCTAATTCGGTGAAAGCGGCACTTAAGCAAAATCCCCAACTGAAAAAAGTTGCAGTTTTCTATGCCCAAAATGATGCATTTAGCAAATCAGAAACGGAAATTTTTCAGCAAACAGTTAAGGATCAAGGGCTGGAATTGGTAACAGTGCAAAAATTCCAAACCAGCGATACAGATTTTCAAAGTCAAGCAACCAATGCGATTAATCTCAAACCAGATTTGGTAATTATTTCTGGCTTGGCTGCTGATGGTGGTAATTTAGTTAGGCAATTGCGGGAATTGGGTTATAAAGGCTTAATTGTCGGTGGAAATGGTCTAAATACATCGAATTTATTGCCAGTTTGTAAAGCACTTTGTGATGGGGTATTGATTGCTCAAGCCTACAGTCCAGAACATCCAGGTGAAATTAACGCAGCATTTCGTAAAGCCTATATTGAAGAATATAAAAAAGAACCGCCTCAATTTAGCGCCCAAGCTTTTGCAGCAGTGCAGGTTTATGTCGAAGCACTCCAATCTTTAGATAAAAAGAGCAAAATTAACAAACTACAGCTACCAGAATTACGGACGCAGTTAAACAAACAAATACTTGAAGGAACATACAATACACCTTTGGGTGAAATTGGTTTTACTCCTACAGGTGAAGTTGTGCAAAAAGATTTCTATGTTGCCCAAATCAAAATGGAAAAAGACGGTAGTCAAGGTAAATTTACATTTCTAAAATAGTTGCTAAATGAATATTAATATCTTTTTGCAGCAATTATTAAATGGGTTATCCATTGGCAGCGTCTATGCAATTTTTGCATTAGGATATACCTTGGTTTATTCTATATTGGGCATTATTAATTTAGCTCATGGCGCGATTTTTACCTTGGGTGCATATTTCACTTATGCACTTATGGGTGGGAACTTTGGATTTAATGGCTTGCTGGCTAATGCAGTCTTGCCGATAAAATTACCATTTGCTATAGCCTTGATTTTAGGAAGCACCTTGGCGGGATTGGTAGGGGTAGTGATGGAACGCGTTGCTTTTCAACCTTTGCGGCGTCAAGGCTCCGATCCTTTGCTAACTGTTGTTTCCAGTTTGGGGGTAGCAGTGGTAATTGTGAATTTAATCCAGTATTTAATAGGCGCGGAAAGTTACACATACCCCGCAAATACTTATGGTAATTTGCCACCTGCGATTAACTTTGGTAGTCCAGAAAACCCAATTCCGATTCGCAGTGTTCAGGTGGTAATTTTTACTGTGTCAGTTGTAATTGTGGCAATTCTTACCTATTTTATCAATCGAACTAAATATGGTAAGGCAATGCAAGCGATCGCAGAAGATCCAACTACAGCTAGTTTGTTAGGAATTAATAGCGATCGCTTTATCATCCTAACATTCTTCATTAGCAGTTTTTTAGCAGGATTAGCAGGAACTTTAGTAGCTTCTAGTGTTAGTATTGCAGGGCCATATTTCGGTATTGCTTTTGGTTTGCGGGGTTTAGCAGTAATTGTCTTAGGTGGTTTAGGTAGTATTCCTGGTGCTGTGGTAGGAGGTTTGTTAATTGGATTAATAGAGGCGTTTGTCCCTGCTGATTATTCTGGATATAAAGACGCAGTAGCCTTTGCAATTTTGTTTATCATGCTATTAGTTAGACCCCAAGGTTTGCTAGGACGGCGGTTTATTCAGAAAGTTTAAAGAGACGTAATGTTATGAAAACATACACCAAACAAAAATTAACTTTTGACCAATTTTTAGAACAGTGTCCAGAAGAAGGTTTATATGAACTTGTGGATGGAGAAATTGTAGAAGTGCGTGCAACCAGAAATCATGATGATGTCGCTAATTTTCTATTGTTTGGTTTCAATGATGAAATTAGGCGACTAAATCTGAATTATGTAGTTAATAACACAGCAGTCTTTAAAACTATAACTGCTAATGGCATAGAGCAAGGGCGTAAACCTGATGTAAGTGTCATAGATAAAGATAAATGGCGCTCAAATCGTTCTGCTTATGCTGCACTTGAAGAACCCATCCAATTAGCTGTAGAGGTGACATCAACTAATTGGGAAGATGACTACATTGATAAATTAGATGAATATCAACGCTTAGGTATTACAGAATATTGGATTGTAGATTATTTGGCAATTGGGCTAAGAGAATATTTAGGAAATCCAAAAGTTCCCGCTGTGTTTGTTTTTCTATTAAATGATGAGGGTAAATACCAATGCACACACTTTAGAGGTTCAGAACGAATTGGATCGCGAACTTTTCCCGATCTTGCGCTGACAGCAGAGCAAATATTAACAGCTTAAGAGTTGATATAAGCGATAGTTTGATTAAGTTTAATCAAAATATATTAAATAAAATGACTGATTTTTTCGCTACTTACGCTTCTTTGATTGTCTCTATGGTATTGGGGGCGCTATTAGGATTATCGCTTTACTTACCGCTAATGACAGGACAATTGTCTTTAGCTAGTCCTGGATTTTATGCTTTAGGTGGGTATATTGCAGCAATTTTATCTACCAAAGTTTTTACATCTAGCAGTAGTTTATTTCCCATTCCAGTATTGTTATTGGAGATGTTAATTGCGGGTGTAATTTCTGGATTATTGGGTGTAATGGTGGGAATTCCAGCATTGAGATTGCGAGGAATTTATTTAGCGATCGCAACTATCGCTTTTGTGGAAGTTCTGCGCGTCATCTCCCTCAATCTAGACATTACAGGCGGTGCTGTTGGAATTTTTGGTATTCCTCAACCTTTCCAAACACAACTTGAATATTTATGGATTGCTTTGCCTTTACTATTAATTAGTATGGTACTGCTTTATCGTTTAGAACGCATCCGCGTCGGCAGGGCTTTTATCGCAATCCGCGAAGATGAATTAGCTGCGGGTGCAATGGGAATCGATCCGACTTACTACAAAGTTTTGGCGTTTACATTAGGGGCTATGCTTGCAGGGGTTGTAGGTGCAATTAGCGCTCACTTCCTCAATACCTGGAATGCTCGTCAAGGTACTTTTGATGCCAGCATTATATATTTAACTTTTGTTTTAATCGGTGGTTCGAGAACTTTTTTAGGCCCGGTAATTGGAGGTATGGTATTTACAGCTTTACCAGAGATTCTGCGAAGCCTCGCTGATACTGGTGGTTTACCTAATTGGTTAGCACAGTTTTTGCGAGATGGTAGATTAATTATTTTTGGCTTACTTATAGTAATAGGTACAATCTTTTTCCCTCAAGGACTAATTACTCCAGATATTTTTCAAAGAAAAAAACGAATCGCCTTCGCGAAGCGTCTCGAAGAGAAGCACACAAAGGGCGTAAAATAATAAGAGTTTTAGAGGATTATTGCGTAAGTTTTATATTCATAATAGTATGCAAAAATGTCACATAGTATTTCAGGAACTAATAACAGTATTGTCTTAGAAGCAAGAGCATTAACTCGCCGCTTTGGTGGTTTAGTGGCGGTAAATAATGTATCTTTTAGTGTAAATAAACATGAAATTTTTGGACTGATTGGGCCTAATGGTGCTGGCAAAACAACATTGTTTAATTTGATTACTGCCTTCATTCCACCTTCTAGCGGTAAATTAATTTATCAAGGTGCAGCAATTTCCCAACTGCGTCCCCATCAAATCGCGGCTTTAGGTATCGCCCGTACCTTCCAAAATATCCGCTTATTTGGAGAATTATCGGCGTTAGAAAATGTGATAATCGCCCGACATTTACACACCAAAAGTAATATGATTACAGGTGTTTTGGGATTACCACCAGCGCCTCGCGAAGAATTAAAAACTAAGCAAAAAGCTTTCGATTTATTAGATTTGGTAGGATTAAGCGATCGCGCTGACGAAAAAGCCAAAAACTTTGCTTACGGCGATCAGCGGCGGCTAGAAATTGCCCGTGCTTTAGCATTACAACCGCAAGTTTTACTTCTCGACGAACCTGCGGCGGGAATGAACCCCAACGAAAAGCAGCAATTAAGTGAATTTATCCGTAGTCTGCGCAATGACTTTAATTTGACGATTGTCCTTATAGAACACCATGTACCATTGGTTATGGGTTTGTGCGATCGCATTGCTGTGCTAGATTTTGGTCAATTAATAGCTTTGGGTGAACCATCTATAGTTAGAAATGATCCGGCTGTAATTGAAGCTTATTTAGGAAATGAATGAATTTACATAGACAAAATACTCACAAATTCGTCTAAGGAATTCACCGCGATATCTCCGGTAAGCTTTGCTAACGCGCTATCCATTAAAGTTTCTAATTTTTCCACACTTTCACCCTCAAGCCTTGCTTCCACTTTATGAGGAATTTCACCAAAGCGTCGTCGTAATACTCGAATTAACTGCCGTTGTAGAACCTGCTGAAGACCTAGCTGAATATCTCTTCGCTCAATTTTTTGATACCAAGGCGATTCTCGCAATACTGCCATATCCCACCTTATGATTTGTTGCACTAAAGGCGATCGCACCTGTGAAATTTAAGCAGACAAACTTTGGATAAATTCTTCTAAAGAATTCACTGCGATCGCGCTATCCATTAAGCTTTCTAATTGTTCTACACTCTCGCCCTCAAGCCTTATTTCCACTTCATGAGGAATTTCGCCAAAGCGTTGTTCCAATACTCGGATTAACTGCCGTCGCGCACCCTGCTGAATACCTCTTTGCTCAATTTCTTGATACCAAGGCGATTCTCGCAATACTGCCATATCCCACCTCATGATTTGTTGCACTAAAGGCGTGTCCAACACAAAGCTAGCAAAAAATGCCAGCAATGATTCTAACTCGTTCAACTGTACATCTGCTCGTAGCGCCTGTAATGCGCGTTGCACAACTGCTACCTCTCCCCCTCCCCGTAGTATTGGCACAAAGGGTAACAACGATGGTAGTGGTTGCTCAAACACTATTTCAGCATCGATTTCCCACAAATTAATCGTGCGATAATCTTGGATAGCACGTAATCCCAAAAATTCCTGCTCGTAACTATTGACAATAGTTAAGGTAGATGGGGGCGGTAAAATGTTGATCAGTACTGGGTAAGTTGGCAATCGGTAGCGTTCTTGTGCCAAGGCAGTATAGGCTCTCATCCGTAGAGGCATCTGTGCCGTGTAACGCAGTTGTAGTTCATTGAGTACGAGAAAATCTCCGTGAGTAGGACTGTATGCTTTCACTAACACATCTGTTTCCCGACTAATCCAATGAAACTCAGAGCCAAGAATTTCTTTTGCCACGACTTCAGGACGCTGTGTCACCCACTTTACCCATGCATCGGGAGCTAAATTAATTAGTCGCTTGCTACCAATATCTGCTACTTTTGCCACTGGACGCTTGATATATTTATCAGTCATTAATGGTACATCATAAAGATTGCGGTATTATGGCGTTGGTTTGAAGTTGAAGCAATGTCTACGCACTGTTTTAAGAAATGTATGATTGATGTATCTTAGATTTTGAATCAACATTTCTGGATGTAAACCGCCCATGAAAGCCGATAGTAAGCCAAACTATACAATTTTAGAAGTTCAAGAACTTGATGTTAATTATGGCGGCATCCAAGCTTTAAAAAAGATTAATTTAATTATTCAAAAAGGCGAGGTAGTTACTCTAATTGGTGCTAATGGTGCTGGAAAAACGACTACACTCCGTGCCATATCTAAAGTAGTTAATCCTAAGAGTGGCGTAATTATCTATAATGGACATAATATTACTCGTCGCCAAACTCATGAAGTTGTACAACTTGGTATCGCCCATTGTCCTGAAGGACGCAGAGTATTAGCGCGGCAAACTGTATTTGATAATTTGCTTTTGGGTGCTTATATTCGCTCCAATCAAGCCGAGATCAAAGCAGATATTCAGCGCCAATTTGAGCTATTTCCCCGCTTGTCACAAAGACGCAATCAACTAGCAGGAACCCTTAGCGGTGGCGAACAACAAATGTTAGCGATCGCTCGTGCTGTCATGAGTAAACCACAACTGTTGCTTTTAGACGAGCCTAGCTTAGGTTTAGCACCTGCGATCGTCCGGGAAATCTTTTCTATTATTGAAAATCTGCGCGCTACAGGAGTGACTATTTTGTTAGTTGAACAAAACGCGAATTTGGCGCTGCAAATTGCCGATCGCGGTTATGTTTTAGAAGCTGGTTCTATTACCTTAACAGGGGCAGCATCAGAATTGATTAGTGATGAGCGAGTTAAAAAAGCTTATTTAGGGTAAATATTATATTGATGTTTACATTATTTAAGGATTCAACATCTAAAATCCGGTTGTCATGGGTTACTAGCAAAATTGTACCATTTTGCTGCTTTGCCAGTTTTTGCATTAGTTCCACCACATCTCAACCACTGGCTTTGTCTAGCGCTGCTGTTGGATCATCTGCCAAAATCAGTTGGGGTCAGTTTACCAAAGCCCGCGCGATCGCTACTCGTTGTTTTTGTCCGCCCGACAACTGGTGTGGATAAGAATGAATGCGCTTTTGCAGTCCCACTTGCCCTAATACCATTTCACGAAAGATTTGATGCAGATGTAAACCCTAAAAGCCTTGCTGTATATAAGTTTTTTAATTGCGAATTGCGAATTGGTATAAAAGGGTATTTGAAAAGTTTTGAGGGCTAAAATTTTATGCCAATCGCCTCACCACGATCCGGATCGTAGCAAGGTAGATAAACATTTAGTATTCCAATGTTAAGGTTTTGAATTTTGGTGTATTGTCCTCCAAGTTTGTATTTACTTGCTGATGGATCGCGTTCTCTTCAGCAATTGTTTGACTATTTAAAATAGCAAGACGCTGCTGAATCTGATGTCGGCGTGCTTCGAGTTTCTCTAGTTCCTCCTCTAAACGCTCCTTCTCTAACATCATTTTGTAAGCATTTAAGTAAGCTGTTGCTTGAGAACGTTGAGGAGGCATGGTGCTAAGTTTGGCTTGAATTTGTCTGCGGTTTGGAGTGCGATGCATAATAAATTTCTCTTTGGGTATGAAAGTATTTAGTCTAATTAGCCGTTAAAATAAACAGGCTGCTGCTGCTTGGATGCGTTCTAAAGGCTGAACTGAGCGAGGAAGCATTGGTAAGCGAACCATTGTCAAACCTGGAAAATCGCAATTAATGGTTGCCGTAGAATTAAAGCGGTTGAGAACAAGGTAATTCTGGCTCACACCTATTTCTTGCATAGATTTGAACAAGCGTTGTTGTTCGGCAAGTACGCTAGCCTGGTTAAGCGTAACCCCAATAAACTCTACTTGCTGTGGGTCTTTTAGCACTTTTTGGGCTTTGACTACGCGCTGTCGCAAAGTTCGTAAACGCCCCATAAACTCTGTACGACCAAGGACATTCTGATACTTGATCCAGAGTTTGAAAATCCAACCTAGCCAGTCTGCTAGTGCAGTTGGCATTTCTAGAAAACGCAGAAGATGACCTGTAGGAGCAGTGTCTAAAATAATCAAGTCTTCTTCTTGCTGCTCTAGCAATTCCATTACTGTTAACAGGGAAAGTATTTCATCAATCCCTGGTAAAGCTCGATCGACAATTTTGCGCCAGGCAGCAGGAGCATAGGCCATTTCAATAGCTTCGCTTGTTTGGGTTTCGCCACTCATCATTTGGGCCAGTTCCCATAGGTAATCGGTTCTGAATTGATCGACAATGCGATCGCCATCCACTTCCTGACCTCGAAGATTAGCGGTTATTTGATATGGTTCATGTCCTAAACTCAGACCAAAGGCATCACCCAAGGAGTGGGCTGGATCGATAGAAACCATACGAATTTTTCGATCGGGATGTTGTTGAGCCATAGCCCAACCAATGGCAGCTGCTACTGTGGTCTTGCCTACTCCACCCTTACCGCCAATTAGTAACAGGCGACGACCTTGGGTGAGAAAATCTCCAAAGCTAGGAGGAATTTTTTCAGGCCATTGAATTGAGAGTGGACGAACAGGAGATAGCGGTTCCAGCAGAGGAATATGAATTTGGTCGATCAGATGGCTGAGGGCTACAATTCCCAAAGGCTCCTTATCTTGCTGTGGCACAATAAACATCGGCTTTCCGTTAGCAAGAGCCGTATACTGGCTGATGAGCGGTTGTTGTTCTTGGTAACGATCTGCGTCAGTTGCACTGGCAAGGATTTGGTTAACAAACAATCCTCCGCAAGGCATCTGCAAAGTTTGTAAGGCTTCTAGGAATCGTTTTGACTCCAACCAACTCATTGGTTCGGCGATCGCAACTAACAAACAAGCTGTATGGGTGGGATCTTGAAGCAGAAGACGACCTTGCGACAGTTCAGCTTTCAGGGTTTGCAAAAACTCGTCAGCGCGATCGGGTGTGTAACTTCCAGCAAAGGTCTTGCTAATATACCGATGCTTTTCTTGAAACAGTTCAAGAGAGTGGAGGAAAGTGTCTAAAAAATCCATCAATCCAAACAAGTTGAGAGTATGACCGCTAGGAGCCATATCTACTACTACTCGATCTACCTGCTGCTCGTTGAAAAGGCGTTGGATTTCTAACAAGCCCATCAACTCGTCCAGTCCAGGCCAATTTAAATCCCAAACTGGAGACAAGTCTTCTCCTTCAACAAAACTACCGCGCTCCACTAACAGTTCTAACACCTGACCATAACGTTCTTTAAAGTCTTGTAGCAGAAGCTTTGCATCCAACGCCCTTACTCGTAGATTGGGTAGTTCCGCTATGGGACGAGGAATGTCATCAACGCTAACTTGTAAGACATCTCCAAGAGAGTGAGCCGGATCGGTTGAGATTAAAAGAATTTGCTCATTGGAAAATTTCTGTGCCCAACGACATGCAAAGGTGCAGGAGATTGTCGTTTTTCCGACTCCACCTTTGCCGCTAAACATAGCAAGGTGTAGGTTATCAAAAAGTTCCATCCCGTTTGTCATTTCTGGCGTTTTAGGATAAAGTTACTACATATTTTTCAAGTTTGTTTAAGTAATTTCCCTGAATAAAAATATTTAAAACCGAATTTAGGGACTTTAGACCCTTTTGGCAGAGAGCAAGAATTGTATTTTCTTTCTTCTGCTTCCTGCCTGGTTGGTGAGCGACTTGCCCTGAGCGCAGTCGTTCGCGTAGCGTCCCGTAGGGAAGGGAGTCGAACCACTGCCTTTCTTCGGTAATTAATTTTGTTGAGGTACTTACAAAGATTAGCGGAGGAACTATAACTGAGGTAAAGATTTAGCCAGAGGTGTCCAAAGGTAAGGAGATAAGATGGTTAACAGTTCTGAAGGCGATATAAATATTGGGTGTAATGTCCAATGTATTTCTGAATACGACTTTTTTTCTGACAGTAATTTTGAGGACATTCATTGTCGTCCACTCAAAACAGACCCTCCCTACTTAGGATTAAAAACTTTTGAAATTAAAGATAAAGACAAATTTTTTGGTCGGGATAAGTGGATTGCTAATCTGGGCGATCGCTTAAAAAAAGATAATATCCTCTTGCTTTTAGGAGCATCAGACACTGGCAAATCATCATTGATTCGGGCAGGTTTAATTCCTTATTTAGGATTTCATAAAAATTCATTAATTAATATAAGTTTTCATCCAGATGAAAATCCTTTTAAATCTATTTATCAGTGTCTTGCTTCTAATTATGGGAAAAAATCGCAAATAGCGGATATTGCTAGAGAAATAAGAGAAAATACTCTAATTAAAATTGTCAGATTTCTCAAACAAGATTATCAGTGCGTTCTGATTTTTATTGACCAATTTGAAGAACTGTTTACGAAAACTCAAAAGCCGGAACGCGATAAATTTCTTGCTAGTCTTTTTCAACTGTTCCAGCAGCAGGATAGCTCTGTCAAAATTGTTTTAACAATGCGGTCTAATTTTTTACATAATTTTAGTGAGTATCCCCAACTTGCAAAGATCCACGATCGCTATAGTCGTATACTCACTAGAATGAGCGATGGAGAATTAAAGTTAGCGATCGCTGAACCTGCTGCTAAAAATGGCGTTACCTTTGAGCAAGGATTAGTTGAGCAAATTATTTATGATTTTCACCAACAAGATGATTCTTTACCACTTCTGGCATACACCCTGAATGTATTGTGGGAAAGAGAAGATATTGCAAACGGAGTTGTGAAGATAAAGACTTATCAAGAACTAAAAGAGCAAACGTTTGGTTATTTAAGAGAACAAGCTAATCAATTTATTAATCCTAGTCTTGGATGGCACGATTGCCATTTAAGAGAAAAGGAACAAGAAATTCAAAAATTAAACCTTGCACTGACTGAATTAAAACTGCGCGAGCAATCCGCCAGGGTTTTGAATTTACTTCCTGTCCAACCGCTAAAGGGTTTGGTACTGGCAATTCAAACAGTGGGTGAGAATTTAGACAAATACCCAAACCACCTTCTAGCTCCTGTTTTGGGAAGCTTAAAGGAAGCAATGAACACACCCACAGAGGCAAATAGCTTGCGCGGACACGAGCAAGAGGTTAATTGTGTAGCCTTTAGTCCTGATGGCAAGTTTATTGCCAGTGGCAGTAGCGATTCTACCGTGTGCTTGTGGAATATCATTGGCAATCCTACTGCTCAATTTTTGTTGGGGCACGAGCAAGAGGTTAATTGTATAGCCTTTAGTCCTGATGGCAAGTTTCTTGTTAGCGGTAGTATTGACGGAATTTTGTGTTTATGGGATCTACAAGGTAATCTCATTACTCAACCGTGGCAGGGACATGAGGAAGGAGTTATTTCCGTTGCTTTTAGTGCAAATGACGATTCTATTGTCAGTGTTGGTTTTGACGGAACAGTGTGTTTGTGGGATTTACAAGCTAACGCCATTACTCAACCTTGGCGCGGACATAAGGAAGGAGTTATTTCCGTCGCCTTTAGCCCAAATGGCGATTGCATTGTCAGCGTTGGTTTTGACGGAACTGTGTGTTTGTGGGATTTACAAGATAACGCCATTACTCAACCCTGGCACAAACATGAGGCGAAAATTATTTGCGTCGCCTTTAGCCCCGATCGCAATTTGATTGTCAGTGGTAGTAGTGATTCTACAGTGCGGTTGTGGGACATCCAAGGTAATCCCATCGGTCAACCTTGGCATGGTCATGAAGGACATGTAAATTCTGTTGCCTTTAGCCCTAATGGCAAGTTTATTATTAGTGGTGGCTGCGATCGCACAATACGCTTGTGGAATATCAATGGCAACCCTATTACACAACCTTGGCGGGGACATGAAGGACAGGTTAATTCTCTAGCCTTTAGCCCCGATGGCAAGCTGATTATCAGTGGTGGCGATAAAACAGTGCGTTTGTGGGAGCTAGATCAAGTATTACAAGATCGGGTCATCGGGCGATCGCAGCGCAAATATGAGAATTGGGTCAATTCTGTCGCCTTTAGCCCTGATGGTCAGTGGATTATCAGTGGTGGCAATGATTCGACAGTGCGTTTATGGGATATAGACGGCAACCCCATTGGTCAACCTTGGTGCGGGCATGAAAAAGAAGTTAATTCTGTCGTCTTTAGCCCTGATGGTAAGTGGATTGTCAGTGCCAGCAATGATTCGACAGTGCGCTTGTGGGATATTCACGGCAACCCCATTGGTCAACCTTGGTGCGGGCATGAAAAAGAAGTTAATTCTGTCGCCTTTAGCCCTGATGGTCAGTGGATTATCAGTGCCAGCAATGATTCGACAGTGCGCTTGTGGGATATTCACGGCAACCCTATCGGTCAACCTTGGCACGGACATGAAAAAGAAGTTAATTCTGTCGCCTTTAGCCCTGATGGTCAGTGGATTGTCAGCGCCAGCAATGATTCGACAGTGCGCTTGTGGGACATCCAAGGCAACCCCGTTGGTCAACCTTGGCGCGGGCATGAAAAAGAAGTTAATTCTGTCGCCTTTAGCCCTGATGGTCAGTGGATTGTCAGTGCCAGCAATGATTCGACAGTGCGCTTGTGGGATAGCAACGGCAACCCCATCGGTCAACCTTGGCACGGACATGAAAAAGAAGTTAATTCTGTCGCCTTTAGCCCTGATGGTCAGTGGATTATCAGTGCCAGCAATGATTCGACAGTGCGCTTGTGGGATATTCACGGCAACCCCATTGGTCAACCTTGGCACGGACATGAGTATTGGGTAAATTCCGCAACTTTTAGCCCTGATGGTAAACTGATTGCCAGTGGTAGTCTTGATGGAACAGTCCGCTTGTGGCAATGTGGGTGGCAAGAATGGTTGCAAGTCTGCTGCAACAGGTTACATTATCATCCCGTCTTTCAAAATCCTGAAAATGGCAGTGATGTAGAAATTGCCTACCAAACTTGTCAAAAATATGTATGGAATCCACAATTCCCTAAACAGTTGCACAAGCAAGGTGCAGCAAAGCTAAAAGAGAAAGCGTTTTCAGCAGCTTTGGAGGACTTTAAGCAAACAGTTCAACTTAATTTCACATCGCACTGGAAAGATCGCCTTGCTTGGCAATCAGTAGCCACAGAGAACCAATAACTCGGCCTACTAGCACCGCAAGCTTAAAATATTGGGTTTCAAAAACTTACGGAAACCAAAGTTCAATCATTAACAGAATTACTCAATCCAATAAATTAAGCTTGCCGTACTAGTAGCTTGCTTCCCGTACCACTTCGTGGAAGCAAGCTACGCGTAGCGTCCCGAAGGGAAGGATAATCCAACATTTGCAGGACTAGAATTAAGTCATCTGAAGCTTGGATGAAAATAAACAGTTAGTAGTGCTGGCATAATTTCACGAGTTAAAATATCTGCGACTTAAATCTGATTATTGCATAAGTCGGATGGCTACAATAATCTTATCTTGATACCAGTTCATAGATGCTTTACCAGTATTTACCTGGTAATAATTTCCTTGTTGATAGGATTCTTGCTACTGGAGTTTGTCACCTGAAAAGCTTATGTCATTTACAGATAGATTTAACCAACTTGCAGCAATTATTTCTAATGAACTAGGTGTGCAAACAAAAGATATTACTCTTAATATACGGCTTCGGGAAGACCTCAAAATAGATGGTGATGATGTTGAGGAACTATTTTATAAAATCGCTGAACAGTTTGGCATAGATTCGCAGGGGTTTGTTTTTTACCGTTACTTCCATGAAGAACCACATTTATTTTCTTTACTTTTTGAGTGTTACTATCGCAAACGTTACGGCACACTCAAAACAATTACCATCAGCCATTTACTATCAGTTATTGAATGTGGAGTTTGGTTTGAACCGTCCCAATCTGATATTTACATTTAAGTTCATTACACAATCTTAACTAGTTTATGCTGATAAGTTTTTCTAATCATTAGTATTATTAAATATTATTACGATTTTTGTCCTATATTAATATTTGCAGCCCTCCTTGCAGATATCTATATATTTGTTTAGCGGCTGATTCTATTCATCGGAATAATTAAACCTATGAGTCAAATAGTCTGGATAGCAAGACACGCTAACCGCCTCGACTTCGTAAACCCCGATTGGTTTCTTACCGCCGAACGACGCTACGATCCGCCCTTGTCTGATGATGGTATGGTGCAGGCACAGCAGTTAGCTAAACGATTGAAAAAAGAAAATATTGGCCATATTTTCGCTTCTCCTTTCCTGCGAACCGTACAAACGGCAAATGCAGTTGCAGAAATGCTCGACTTACCCATTAAACTCGAAACAGGCTTGAGTGAATGGCTAAATCCAGTTTGGATGACAGAAGAACCCGAAAGACTGTCAACTCCAGCATTAGCAGAATTATTCCCCAGAATTGACAGCAGCTATACCTCGCGCATCGCCGCCAAATATCCTGAAACTCACGAAAAAGTGCGAGAACGTTCTGGACAAACTGCTAGATGTTTAGCTACTGAGTTCTACCCAGAAGATATCCTGCTAGTAGCACATGGTGCATCTGTATTGGGCGGAGCAATGGGGCTAGTGGGGGAAATTGCCAAAACAGAAGTTAAGGCTTCTTTATGTTCCCTAGTGAAAGTTGTACGCGAAGATCCAGAATGGTTATTAGAACTAAAGGGAGATACTTCCCATTTAACCCACATAGAAGAAGTTATTCGATTTGCTTAAACCTCTGATAGAGATTTGTGTTCATGACTTCTGCTAGGTTGAGTATATCTTACAAAAAAAGTAATTTAATTCACCAATAAATTCTATGACTTTGTTACTAGCAGGAGACATCGGCGGTACGAAAACTATTCTGCAATTGGTTGAAAAATCAGACTCACCAGCTTTACATACTATTTATCAGGAAAGTTACCACAGTGCCGATTTTCCTGATTTAGTACCGATAGTGCAGGAGTTTTTGGTCAAAGCTAATACACCAATACCAGAAAAGGCTTGTTTTGCGATCGCAGGCCCCATTGTCAAAAATACTGCCAAACTGACCAATTTAGCCTGGTTCCTGGATACCGAACGTCTACAAGAAGAATTGGGTATCCCGCATATTTCTTTGATTAACGACTTCGCCGCCGTTGGCTATGGTATTTCAGGTTTACAAAAAGAAGACTTGCTGACGTTACAAGTTGGCAAACCTCAACCCGAAACCCCCATTGGAATTATTGGTGCTGGTACTGGCTTAGGGCAAGGATTTTTAATTAAGCAGGGAAACCAGTATCAAGTCTTTTCTTCAGAAGGTGGACACGCTGACTTTGCTCCTCGGAACGAGATCGAGTTTCAACTGTTGAGATACTTGTTGGGTAAACATGATATCCAGCGCGTTTCTGTAGAACGCGTAGTTTCTGGAATGGGAATTGTGGCGATTTATCAATTTTTGCGCGATCGCAAATTTGCCGCCGAATCACCAGATATTGCCCAAATCGTTAGAACTTGGGAACAAGAAGCTGGACAAGAAGAGAAAAGTGTCGATCCTGGTGCTGTCATTGGTACAGCTGCACTAGAAAAACGCGATCGCCTTTCCGAACAAACCTTGCAATTATTTATAGAAGCTTACGGTGCAGAAGCCGGTAATCTCGCTCTGAAACTTCTACCTTACGGTGGCTTATACATCGCTGGTGGAATTGCACCCAAAATCTTGCCCTTAATTCAAAATAACGGTTTCTTATTAAATTTCACCCAAAAAGGTAGGATGCGCCGCCTCCTCGAAGAGATACCCGTGTATATTATCCTCAACTCACAAGTCGGTCTAATTGGTGCTGCTTTATGTGCTGCTAGGTTATAACAGCTGGCATCATCAGTGAGATCGGCATCTCAAAGGGCAAAAAATATGACAGTTAAAAGTCTGTTACCACTAATAGCCGCCACCATTGTTTGTGGTGGCTCTGTTCTTGTGGAAGCGCGTCAACCCAAATCTCCGGTAGCTGTTGTCAAACCAAAGGTTTCTCAACCCGTGCAGCCACAATGGAAGTTATTCACCGCTCCAGATGGACGTTTTACGATTTTGATGCCGGGAAGCCCCAGCAGAAACACCGAATCCCAAAAAACTTACATGGGGGAAATTAACCTAGAAATATTTGTCGCTCAACCACCAAAACAGCAAGTAGCATATATAGTTGCTTACAATGATTTTCCTTATAGTTACGGCCAAATGGCCGATCCTCAAGCTGTACTTAATAATGCACGAGATATGGCTTTAAAGACTACGAAAAGCAATTTAATTAGTCAACGAAACATTCGTAGTTATAATAATCATCCTGGCAGAGAAATTCAGTACATTAATTCTGGAGGGAAAATCACTATAAATAGAATGTATGTTGCTGAAGGAAGACTATATCAAGTAATGGCGATAACTACAAAAAAACAGCAGAAGACACTAGCTAAGACCATTACAGGGTATTTAAATTCTTTCAATGTAGTTTTGAAAAAGTGAGATAAATAAAACTTCTACTATATTAGCTTTGTAATCAATTGCAGAGCTAATATAGCATTTACTAGTCATATAAAGTATATCAGAGCAAGCTCCTTACACATCACTAAGTTAAATAAATGACTGATGCTATTGATACTGGCAGTACCGTTGGTTTTTTTAGCACCTTGGTTGATGCAATCAAGGCTGCCAACTTGATAGACACTCTCAAAGGTGTTGATTTGTTTATTGCCTGTTTCATTATTTAACAATTTATGCTTTAAAAATCAAACATTGTTTGAATTTAGATATTTGTAAAGCTGAAAATGTATAAGATAAACGTATAACGTTTGAATTTGTGAAAAAAATTAAAAACTTGAGAGTATTTATTGAATTTTGTATAACTTTAAACGAGTAAAATGTTATTCTCACAGAGAAAGCTATAAGATTGCAGATATTAATAAAAGTTAAAGTTCATAATTTGAGGAGCAGGGTTTTTGTCCTATGGTCAAGCGATCGCTCCAAGCATCACTCACTGGGATTCAAGAGGCTAAAAGAGCATTTACTCTCAAGGGGTGGACACAAGACAATTTAGCAGGAGAAGTCAACCTCAAGACTAGACAACCAATCTGGCGGTTTTTCAGTGGTCGTCCGGTTGAGCGTCATACCTTTATTGAGCTTTGCTTAGTTTTGGAACTAAACCGGCGGGAAATTGCTACTAGTCCTCCAGCAGAATTCTTAGAACTAGAAGAATATGCCCTGCCCTCTGTCTCAGATATTGAGAGATTAGTAGAACAAGTGCGATGTCTACGACGGGCTACGCCTACGCAACGCTTCGATAAAATGAAATCAAACAACACCCGCTCATAGTATAAGAACAGAACCTAGTAATTTTAACCATTAAGTGGTTCTCTGGTACCTTTTATTTGACCTATCTGCTTGTCTCATCACCTTAAGACTACGGATTTTTCAGATCGCTTTGCCTTTCAAGTCTTAATCGCAGGTCTTATTATGAATTTAATCAATGACTTTTGCTTGGCAGTTGGGATACTCAAAGGTGTACAAGTACTCGTTGTAGACAACGATCGCGATAGTAGAGATTTGTATGCTTTTTTACTCGAAGACCTAAGCGCAAATGTGATTACCGCTGGTTCCATAAAGGAAGCTTTAGAAATTTTGAGTTGGTTCATACCCAACATTATTGTCTGTGAAATTAGGTTTTTAGGTGAAAGTATTTATACATTGCTAAATACATTAAATGCTATAGAGGCAGACAATTGCAAGCATATCCCAATCATTGTGACTTCAACATCTACCACAGGTACTTGTGACCAAATTCCAGATGTAGAGTTTGAAGAATATTTACTTAAGCCATTCGACCTTGACGAATTTGTTTCTATAATTGTGAATCAAGTACAGGAAAATATGACGGAAAATTTTTGCACCGGGCTGCTAGTTGCAAACTAGTATGTAAGTTTAAGTATCTGCGTTGTATAACCGCCCTGAAATTGGATGAATCCACCTCTAAGACTGATTTTGTTAAAATAGACCATTGGTGCGTTAGCCTCCGGCGTAACACACCCTACGAAAATTGTTAGCAAGGATGCAGTTAAAGCTTTGCTGTCAGCTTAGTGCTGGAAAATGAAACTTGTACGATCGTTGTTAAAGTTCTTCTTTTGCAATATTATGAGCGAATTACAGACCCAACTAGCAACCGATACCTGGATAACAGCAACTTGGGATGAATATATCCAAATAATTGAAAATCCTGCCTACAAAAAAGCCAAGGGCTACTACCACAATGGACTGATGAGGATTGAAATTCCACCACTAGGCCATGACCACGCCTGCGACAACACAATTATTGCCTTTGCTGTTAACCTTTTTTGCACAATCAAAGGCATCCCTGCCAAAGGCTTAACTAATTGTACATATCGGAAAACAGGCTTTAAGGAAGCTCAACCTGATGTGTCTTACTATATTGGTGAAAATGCTGGTGTCATTCCTTACGGCACTTCTATCATCAACCTAGACATATATCCACCACCAGATTTAGTTATTGAAGTGGCTAATACCTCACTTGCTGACGATCGAGGTGAAAAACGACTTTTATACGAAGATTTAGGAGTGAAAGAATACTGGATTTTAAATGTCCAAAATGTCCAACTTATGGCTTTTGCTATTGAAAACCAAGGTAGTAGGCGGATTACAGAATCTCAGGTATTGCCAGGATTAGCAATTTCTTTATTAAACGATGCATTAGGGCGAACTCGTCAAATAAATCAAAGTCAAGTTGGTGCTTGGTTGTTAACCCAATTTCAGCAATAATTACAAACTGCTTTGCGGTAGGGAATGGGGAGTAGGGAAAAAGAAAAGGATACAGAGCAACTAAAGCGCGATCGCACTATAGCAATCCTATCTGATTTGTGAGAATTGCCAGCCGTAGATTCCCAGCTTCTCAAAAAAGTCGGGGATCTTGTTTCTCGCGAATGGTTCAAGATTGCACTAATATGCTGTGGCTAAAGTCACCCTTTCAGGTGAAGACATACAGAAATACAAATGCCTAGTATTAAGGAAGATTAAGCAACTGTGAAGCAAATTATGCGTCTAGTTGTTAATTGACTCATAAAAATTTAACCCTAAAGCTTTAACAACTCCGTACTCTCCACTTATTCTTTAACTAAAAAATATTTTTATACAGCAAGATTTACAGGTTTCTATAATATGGCTACGCACATAGAAATTCCCGTTATTGGCAAAGTTAAGTATCCATTGCGCTGGCTGATCGGGCTGATGGCGGGGAGTGCTTTGGTTGTGGGTACTATAACAACTTACACCTTGGTAAATCAAGGGACAAACAAAGAAGATATTGCTCAACTAACTGTGCCAGTTGCAGCACAAAACGTCACGTTGCGGATTACAGCTAGTGGCAAAGTCGTGCCAGTTCAGAGCGTAAATATTAGTCCGAAGAATCCCGGAGTGCTGTCGCAATTATACGTGGAACAAGGCGATCGCATTCAACAAGGGCAAATTCTCGCCCGTATGGATAGCGCTGGTATTGAGGCTCAAAGGAGTCAGTACCGTGCTAACTTAGCTCAAAATCAAGCACAGCTAGCCGAAGCCCTTGCTGGTAGTCGTCCTCAAGAAATCGCTCAAGCTAAGGCGCGATTAGCACAAGCTCAAGCCCAATTAGCTGCGGCTAAGGCTGGTAATCGTCCCCAAGAGATTGCTCAATCTCAATCTCAAGTGGATGCAGCTCAAGCAAGGGTGAATTACACCAGCGAACAGGTAAAGCGTTACGAATATCTATATAGAGAAGGAGCAGAGAAAAAACAATTACTCGATCAAGCCATCAGCGACGACAAAAGTGCTAGAGCCAATTTAGAAGAAGCGAAAAAACGATTTTCCTTAGTCCAAAGTGGGACTCGGAATGAAGAAATCGACCAACGCCAAGCCGCTGTTAACGAAGCACGAGCAGCATTGGTACTCTTAGAAGATGGCACTCGTTCTGAAGAAATTGTCCAGCGTCAAGCTGCTGTTGCATCCGCTGAGGCTCAGTTAAAGGGTGTACAAGTGCAGTTAGAAGATACTATTATTCGCGCTCCTCTGTCGGGAATTGTTACCCAAAAGTATGCCGAACCAGGTGCGTTTGTCACACCCACAACTTCTGCTTCTACTAGTGCATCGGCAACTTCCAGTTCAATTGTCGCCGTAGCAAGGGGTTTAGAAATATTAGCTCAAGTTCCCGAAGCCGATCTTGGCAGAATAAAACAGGGACAGCAGGTGGAAATTGTTGCCGATGCCTATCCCGATCGAGTTTTTAAAGGTCATGTACGTTTAATTGCTCCCGAAGCAGTGGTGGAACAAGGTGTAACATCCTTCCAGGTGCGGGTTGCTCTCGATACTGGCATAGATAAACTGCGTTCTGGCTTAAATGTGGATCTGACTTTTTTAGGCGATCGCGTTAATAATGCCTTGGTATTACCAACAGTGTCAATTGTCACCGAAAAAGGTAAAACTGGCGTACTCGTACCCGATGCAAAAAATAAACCACAGTTCCGCGAAGTTACAGTTGGGGCACAAATTCAAGACCAAACTCAGATTTTAGGGGGAGTTAAAGAAGGCGATCGCATTTTTGTTAACCCACCCAAAGACTACAAAATTGAAAAGGCTAAAGAACAGCAGAATAAATAATACCAAATTGGCATAAGTAAGTTTGTAATAAAGACTTTTAATCTAAAATCCAAAATCCAAAATTGGTATGAACCTCCTCGAAAGCATGAATATGGCGGGGAAAACCCTGCTGTCAAATAAACTGCGTAGCGCCCTCACGATGTTGGGTATAGTTATTGGCAATGCCTCGGTGATTGCGATGATTGGCATTGGCGAAGGTGGGCAGAAGTATGTGAATAAACAGTTGCAGTCATTAGGGCCAAATGTGCTATTTGTACTGCCAGGTAATCGAGAAACTCAGCGAATCTCCTTTGAAGTGCCAAAAACTCTGGTGTTGCAAGATGCGGATGCGATCGCTTCTCAAGTACCAACTGTAGTAGGAGTTGCGCCAGAGTTAAACAGAAGACAGGTAATTACATACCGCAACAGAAATACCGATGTCAACATCATTGGCACAACTCCTAGTTTTCTATCTGTGCGGGATTTTGAAACTGCTAAAGGCAGGTTTTTCTCTGAGGTAGACATCAAGCGAAATAACCAAGTGGTAGTGCTGGGTGGAGATTTGGCAGAAAAACTATTCGGTAATAGTAACGGTGTAGGACAGCAATTGCGAATTGGAAATACCAGCTTTCAAGTGATTGGAACGTTAACTGCCAAAGGTTCCAGCGTGGGAGCAGATTATGATAATGCTGCCTTAATACCAATCACCACATCAGCAAACCGACTTGTGGGCAAGAATTCTCCTTATGGTATCGCCTTAGATTACCTCGTTGCTGCGGCTCGTGATTCCGAGAGTGTGGATGCAGCAGAATTTCAAATTACTAATTTGCTGCGTCTACGGCACAAAATTAATGGTGAAGATGATTTTACCCTTCGCAGCCAGAAAGATGCTTTGCAAACTGTCGGTCAAATTACAGGTGCATTGACAATTATGCTAGCTGCGATCGCAGGTATATCCTTGTTTGTCGGCGGCATTGGCATCATGAATATTATGCTCGTCTCCGTCACCGAACGCACCCAAGAAATCGGATTGCGAAAAGCGATTGGTGCAACTGAGCAAGATATTTTGCTACAGTTCATCATTGAAGCAGTGATTGTTTCCGCAGCTGGCGGCTTAGTTGGGACTGCGGTTGGTGTCAGTGCCATTCTATTAGTGGCAGCCTTGACTCCTTTAGAAGCGAGTCTTTCTCCTGTAGCGATTACTATGGCAGTTGGTGTCTCTGGAGGTATTGGTTTATTCTTTGGCGTTGTTCCTGCACGTCGTGCTGCTAAACTCGACCCGATTGTGGCTTTGAGAAGTGCTTAGATAAATCATCACATAGACCTGATAATTCGCCGTCAAGACAAAACGACTGATTATAGTCTTGACGGCGATTCATCGCGTCTCTTGCCTTAACCGAACAGTATTGATATCTGACTTTTCCCGTTAAGTCTTGAAAAGCTTACGGGTAAAGGATTTAAGAAACAGCACGGCAGATACAGTAAAGTAATGAAAATTCGGTGCTAAAGGTGACAAGCAATGCTGGACTAGTGGGAGAAAAATTTTGCAACTTTAGAATTCGGCGATCGCAGAAGTTTTTGGTCTACTGACTTTTATAATGACTTTACCATTAAAGCTTGATTGCTTACCCACATGTCATCCGCGATCGCTGTCTTTATCATTTTTTAGTATTAATGTACTATATTTAGATGCGTTTGCCCTGATGGTTTTGCCCGACCCTACTAAGTTTATTCAGAGCTTTATTGCAAATTACTTCATCAGATAGAAGTAAAAACATAGCAGAGCACATTTAAATTGCATTAATCTCAAATCCCAAAATAGTAAATTAATGGAAAACTTTAACTTGTTACAAAGTTTTGTATCAAGCGGTTTGTTTCCTTTTGTATATGTCTTATAACCGAGCAAAAACTGATGTTAAAGGCGAGAACAACCCAATAGGTAAATTTTTAACAGCGTTTCAGCGCAAAATGCTGCAAAAAAGTTTGCAAGACGATTTACCTGAGTCTTATCGTCAGCGCATTGAAATTATGTTGCTATCAGACCAGGGTAAATCTCAAACCGAAATATGTCAAACCTTGGGGTGTTGTCCAGCAACAGCAAGGCATTGGATGCACATAGTACGTAGTGGGATGGCGCACCAATGGCAGGAGTCTGCAATTGGTCGTCCTAAAGTAGTGAATGAGGAATATTTGGAGCGTTTGAAAGAACTGGTAATCCATAGTCCCCGTGATTATGGATATCCATTTGGGCGCTGGACAGCGCAATGGTTAAGCAAGCACCTAGAGAAAGAGTTGGGGATTTCGATCGGCGATCGCAATATTAACCTTTTGCTTAAGAAGATGGGGCTTTCGACTCGAAGAAAATGCGAAACAGTAGACAAAGTAAGCGATTCGTCTCGCATCGCAATTCGCGATCTCGAATCTTCCTTTGAGCCTAATGTCCTCTGTTCGCTCAATTTGATTAACTCCAATAACAATAGCAATTTAGAAGTATAATGACACTGCTTTTAAGCTCCCAAAACGTAGGTGATTATTTATTTCAGCTGGGTCTTTGTACCCAAGAAGAACAAACCCAGCTTCAGATTGAGTTAGTAGCTGCCAAGAATTTTAACTTGAGAGTGAGTTTACCAGATGGTTCTAAACTCCTTGTCAAGCAAGAGCGGCACTATCAGGATGGGAAAACATTTGGTGAGTTTTTGGGGGAATGGCGAGTTCAAGAGTTTTTAAACCAATTTCCAGAACTGGATCGCCTTCGCCCATTTCTGCCGATAGTGCTTAATTTTGACCCGGAGAATTCGATTATTGTCTTCAGATATCTGGATGACTATCAAGATTTGACTGATTTCTACGCTCAGGAAAAGAACTTCCCAAGCCAAATCGCCTCTGCAATTGGCACCGTTTTAGCTACTATCCATCGTGCCACCCTCAATCGTCAGAACTATCAGGAATTCCTCGATCAAAATCAAAAGGATGTCCTCACTGGTCAAGTGCCTAACTTGATTCGGGGGCTAGAACGGATTGGACCGGAAATTTTTGGAGGAGTACCCGCAGATGCGCTAAAATTCTTTTCCCTCTATCAGCGCTACGACAGCTTGGGGGAAGCGATAAGAGAACTGGGTAGCGCTTTCGCTCCTTGTTGCCTGACGCACCATGACCTAAAGTTGAACAATATTCTCTTGCACACCAATTGGCAGCAATCCGATGACACCATTGTGCGCTTCATTGACTGGGAGCGCTGTAATTGGGGAGACCCTGCTTTTGATTTGGGAACACTTATCGCCAGCTATCTGGAAATTTGGTTAAATAGCTTGGTCATCAGCAATGCACTCAGTATTGAAGAATCTCTGCGCCTAGCGGCGACTCCCCTTGAGGTGCTTCAGCCTTCGATCGCCGTCCTGACCCTAGCTTATTTCGACACCTTCCCAGAAATCTTACAACAGCGCCCTGATTTCTTGCGGCGTGTGGTGCAATTTGCCGGTCTTGTATTGATTCAACAGATTTTGGCGATGATTCAGTTTCAGAAAACCTTCGGCAATATCGCAATAATCATGCTTCAAGTAGCTAAGACATTGTTATGCCGTCCAGAACAATCCATGTCAACGACTTTTGGCACTGCTGCTGAATCTGGACGTTTGAGATGTACTGCTGCTTAAGATGTTTAGTCGCAAAACTATGACACAATTACTAGATTCTCTAATTCAACAGCCAGATGTAGCAACTAAGCGAGTGCTGGATGCTCTGCAAGAAATTGCGAGCAAGGTTCAGATCGAGTCTGACTTCAGCATTCGTCATCCAGATTACAAACCCTTTGAACTGCCAGCAGAGGCGATCGCCCGCTTTCAACAAATCCCTGTAGAGATTCAGCGCAAATATGTGAGCTTGCAACTGCGCTCTTTTCTCTACGGCATCTATTACAACGGTGGTATGCGAACTACCCACGCAAAATTAACAGATTCCAATCCTTTGCCACTAGACCTAGAGAACAATACTTTTTTGGGAGTAGACTTGGGTTTTTATAATCGCTTGCACGAAAGTAATAGCGGCACTGGCTACTTTGACTCTTGTTGGTCTGTTCTCTGGGAAGAAAGTGATGGCAGCGTAGCTGTGACTAAGAATGGTCTTCGGTTGCATATTGAGCGCGATCGCCATCTGCAATCAGCACAAGCTACTGTTGTGGTGGGTGAAGAGGTGGCTATCCGTATGCCGAAAAATCTGCTCCAAAGCGGTTTTTATGTGGCGGTGGGCAATGCAGGACCAATTCGTCTCGATTTAAAGGGTCATCAGCAGACTGTGCGAATCTACTTCAATTTGACTTCAGAAGGTGCAGTTGCGGTTATGAGTACTCTCACGCAGCATCTGAACGAAATGACTATTCCTTTTCACTTCAAGGTTTTGTATAACCCAGCTGATTACAACCGCTACGACTCAGGAGTTTTGTACTTTGACAAGAGCGATTATGAAGCGATCGCCTCTGTGATTGAGACAGTTTACCAATTGCGATCGCATTTTCAGCCAGAAGTTCCCCTATTCACCAAGCTCCTTGCACCAGGGTTGGGGTTAGCAGAAGAACCAGACCACAAGTTTACTGACCGAGAAAGCTTTGGCATGAATCGGTGTCAGATTGTCGCTAATGGATTGCTGGAAGCTTGCGACAAAGGGGATGACTCACCAGAGGGGAGGTTGACCTCTATTTTTGAGCAATTCTCCCGACTGGGAATTGACTGGCAGCGTGCTTACCTCAATGCCAATTCTGAAGACATCTATGCACCAATCAAGCTATGTGATTAGATACTTCCAAATCTCTAAAATAGGTCGTTTGTAGGGGCACGATATATCGTGCCCCTACTTTTTTAGTTCAGCGAGGATTATTAAGAGAAATAATTGTTGTAGTTATTTCTCTTACTATCAGTAGATACATTTATGATTACTTTAAATTTTTCTCTTACTTTCGGATTAGATATTTATTAAATGCATCTAACTGGGGAGATGTTTTTCACAAATAATCCTCGTTATCAGGAATATCTAACCAGGTAGCTTACGGCTTAATCAAGCTGTTACTAACTAGAATTTCAACAATAAATATAGATATTATGTCCAAAAAGTCAGTCAAAAATGCTTGAAGTTTATTAGGAAGATTTTTAGTATGTGATTAAGCAATCAAACAGAAGCGTTTGTCTTAATACTAAAAAACATTGATTTCAAGGAGAACACAAATGGCTGATATTACTGTTAAAGATTTAAAACCCGCAGGAACTGAATTGTTTTTCAACGATCCGGAAAGTTTCATTACTGAAATCGGTTCTGAGGATATTGCTAATATTCAAGGTGGCAGCATCGTTTGTGTCGGTGGCAGTGTAGCTTGCAGTGTGATCATTATTGGTAACACTTGCAGCCGAACCTAAAGATTGAGCAATCAAACAGAAGAGTTTGTCTTAATACTAAAAAACATTGATTTCAAGGAGAACACAAAAATGGCTGATATTACTGTTAAGGATTTAAAACCCGCAGGAACTGAATTGTTTTTCAACGATCCGGAAAGTTTTATTACTGAAATCGGTTCTGAAGATATTGCTAATATTCAAGGTGGTAGTGTCGTTTGTGTCGGTGGCAGCGTAGCTTGCAGTGTGATCGTTATTGGCAACACTTGCAGCAGAACCTAAAGATTGAGCAATCAAACAGAAGCGTTTGTCTTAATACTAAAAAACATTGATTTCAAGGAGAACACAAATGGCTGATATTACTGTTAAGGATTTAAAACCCGCAGGAACTGAATTGTTTTTCAACGATCCGGAAAGTTTCATTACTGAAATCGGTTCTGAAGATATTGCTAATATTCAAGGTGGTAGCATCGTTTGTGTAGGTGGCAGCGTAGCTTGCAGTGTGGTAGTCATTGCCAACACTTGCAGCCCTAGAACCTAAAGATTTCGCAATCAAACAGAAGCGTTTGTCTTAATACTAAAAAACATTGATTTCAAGGAGAATACAAAAATGGCTGATATTACTGTTAAGGATTTAAAACCCGCAGGAACTGAATTGTTTTTCAACGATCCGGAAAGTTTTATTACTGAAATCGGTTCTGAGGATATTGCTAATATTCAAGGTGGTAGCGTAGTTTGTGTAGGTGGCAGCGTACTTTGCAGTGTGATCGTTATTGGCAACACTTGCAGCCGAACCTAAAGATTGTATCCAATGCTCACTTGCTTGTTAGTCGCAATCGAGCTTTTATTTAAAGTGGGAGTAAGATTTATAATTTTTATCTTTACTCTCACTTTTCGATTAGACGCGATCTGAAGAGGATACACTTATGAAAACCATACTAAACTATAAAAATATCTATCAGTACTTGCTTAATAGTTGTATTTGCCCAGAAGAAATAAAAACTATTTCACTAGAATATATAAAGCTAGATAATTTTTACAGGCAAGAGAAAGCTTTTCCCTCTGCCATTGCTGCCCAATTGGGGACTACTTTAGCCTCGCTGCATCGTGATAGCCTGAATCATCAGGAATTATACGAATTCATTGCTAAAACAGATCCTGGTAAATTAGACTATCAAAATCCTAATTATTCTGCTCAACTCCTAAACAAAATTGAGCCAGAAGATTTCAGTCATTTTACTCATGAAAGCATTATTTTTTTCAAAAATTATCATCGCCATGAAAGTTTTACATCAGCAGTAGCGGAGCTTACTCTCAATCAGCACCACTGCTGCCTGACATATAATACCCTCAAGTTAAATAACATTTTAATATCCAGGGATTGGGAGAAACTAATTTATCAAACAGAACAGTCAAATCAAGGCATTATTAAGTTGATTAACTGGGAAAACTGGAGTTGGGGCGATCCAGCGTTTGATCTGGGAACAGTGATTTCTAACTATCTACTAATATGGCTTAACAGTTTAATTGTGCATCCGGTTATTGAACTGCAAAAATCTCTGCAAATGGCAACAATACCTTTAGAGGTACTTCACCCCTCAATTGTAGCTCTTACCCAGGCGTATCTCAGTAGTTTTCCCGTTCTAGATTACTATCCTAACTTTATGACGCGAGTTATTCAGTTTGTTGGTCTTGGCTTGCTGTATGAAATTGTAGAAATAAGTCAGTGGCAAAAAAACTTTAATGATAGGGGTCTTTGCATACTTCAAGTTGCTAAGAGCTTATTGTGTCGCCCAGAACAATCATTTAACGCTGTTTTTGGGATGGCAGAATCAGAAATAACTAATTTAACTAATTTAACTAATTTAGAGCCATCCTCTATTAAATAGCTTCAAGAGTAACTTTTATGCAACTGCTACAGTCCCTTCAAGACATTGCTACTCAGGTTCAAATTAAATCTGACTTTTGTGTCAGTCATCCTAATTACAAAGTAGAGCATCCAGCCGAGGTAGTAGCCCAGTTGCAACAATTACCTCAAGAAACTCAGCCTAAGATCCTGAGTTCAATGCTGCGAGAATTTATATATGACATTTACTACAACGGTTCACTTGTGGGAGAAGCAAGTGAAGCAGTGATGGCTGATTTCTCTGTCTTAGGGGATAAAACTGTTGCAGGAATAGATTGGGAATTTTGCGAACAATTAGATAAAAGCAATAAAGGGAAAGGTTTCTTTGAGTCGGGATATCGCGTGTTAAAACAAGAACCAGATGGTAGTCTCTTAGTAGAAAAGCAAGGCATGGGTACGAGGATACATATCCAGCCAAACCGCCATCTCCAATTAGTAGATCGAGCAGCAGTTGTAGGGGACTTGGTTGTAGTCACTATGCCCCATAATTTATTTCAACTTCGATGCTATGTGGCAGTTGGAGATGTAATTGGTAATAGCAAAAAAGAATACTCTAAAGTTATAATATTCTTCAACTTCAGCCCTGAAGGTGCAGTTGCCGTCATGGACAGTTTAACGTCGCAACTGAACAAATTTAAAGTACCCTTCGGCTTCTATGTTTTAGACAACCCTTTGCATTTTGGACGCTATGATTCAGGAATTCTCCGAGTTCCTGTAGATAGCTACGAATTAGTTCGGTCAGTTTTACAGACTGTTTACGCAGAAAACAAATCGCACTTTCAGCCGCAGGTTCCCTTGTTTACTAAGGCACTTGCACCGGGACTGGCTTTAGCAGAAATGCCTAAATCTAAAGAAGATTTTGGTAGCATCCGTTGCCAACTTATTGCCAATGGTTTAATGGAAGCGAGGCTCAAGGGTGATGAATCAAAAGAAGCTAGGATGACACATATACTCCAACAGTTCGAGCTTCAAGGAATAGACTTAAAACATCCCTACCTCGACCCTAACTCTGAAGATATTTACACACCATTCGACTCCTTCTAAGATAAATTTGCTAACTATATGAATATATTAAATAAATTCCAAACAGGAATTGTTTTAAAACATAGCACATCTTTATCATTCATATCTGAGGAACAAAAAACCATCCTGAGCAATGGTCTGCGACATTTCATATTATCGAATATCCCTGAACAGGTAGTGCAAGCTTTGAAGCAAATGGTCGCAGGAACACAACTTGACAAATTAGCCACTTTACTAACAGGAGATAGGCTGGAGAAACTTATTTCACTTCTGGATTCAAAAGGTGTAGTACGACCTTTGTATGAAAATGACTTTAAGGAGACGCGCTTTGAGAAGCAAGTGGAGTTTTTCTCAGATTTCGTTGAAGACCCCAATACTGCACAAGAGAGGCTTTTAAAACAGTTAGTATGTATCATCGGTTGCGGTGGAACCGGAAATATCGCAGTTCAACATTTAGTAGCTGCTGGCGTTAAAAACTTTATATTGATTGACGACGATCTTGTGAACATAACAAACTTTAATCGCCAGTTTTGTTTTAGCCAAGCTGACCTCAATACGCCTAAGGTTGAAGCACTGCGTAACTACATTTTAGCGAGAGACCCTGAGATAAAAATTCATATTCGTAAACAAAAAATTAATTCTCTGGAAAGTTTATACCAAGCTTTGGAAGGCTTAAAAAAGCCGGATTTTATTGTGTGTTGTGCTGATACCCCACCAATTACCATTCAGACATTGGTCGTACAGTATTGCCTACAGGAAAATGTAGCGTGTACGTTCTCAGGAGTGAGAGTTTATGATGGCTTAGTAGGTCCACTCTTGACTGAGAAGAGCCATATGGAAAAATTTATTCAGCACAATCAACAGATAGAAAAGCAGCAATATGAAAATTCTCCAACAGTCATATCGTCGTCGATTTCATACCTTAATACAATGATCGCAACCTTAATGATCGCGGATGCGATCAATCTGCTTGCTGGTATTAAAAAGCCGCTCTCTCTAAACACGACCTTACAGTACAATGCTGACCAGGCAAAGATGGTCACGATTTCTGAGTGGTAGGAGTTGATTTACCAAGTCTGTAACAAAAACAATTCGGACTACTACTATCAAGTTACTTAATTTATGAGTGAAAAACTTAGTCTTGGCGTTCTCGATTTCTGCGATTCAATCACTACGACAATTAGACTTGCTCCCCGGATTGAAGCTTTTGGATATTCCCGCTATTGGCTAGCAGAGCATCATGGTGATGGTCTTGCCAGTCCGGAACTATTAATTCCTATTCTTGCAGGACTAACTAAGAGGATTCGCGTGGGAATGGCTGGAGTTCTTCTTTCCTTCTATAGTCCCTTAAAGGTAGCCGATAATTTTAAGTTGCTCGAATTATTATTTCCCCAGCGCATTGACTTAGGGATTGGTCGTGGTGGGGCAGATCAATTGACAACTCAAGCCCTTCTTGACGGTAGAACTAGGGAACTGGATCTCGACCTTTACAAAGAGAAAATAGAGTATCTGATAGATTACTTGCAGGGAAATTCACAGGTGCGGACAACACCTGCTATCTCTACCTACCCGGAGGTTTGGGTTCTCGGTACCGGGTTCAATAGTATGCACGTAGCTGCATATAAAGGTCTTGCCTACAGCCATTCGCTCTTTCATCGAGGATGTCTTGATGACCCCAGTATCCTCAAACAATACCGAGAAACTTTCCAGCCCCACGGTGAAAAAGCCCTAACCCCCCGATGTAACATAGCCGTGGCAGGCATTTGCGCGGACACTGAAGCTCGGGCATACGAATTACAACAACAGCACGCCAACAATTTTGTTATGCTCAACATAGTAGGTACTGCCAATCAGTGTAAAGAGAAGTTGCTGGCGTTGCAAGAGCGTTATGATGTTGACGAAATTATCTTTTTTGATGTCTGCCGGGAATTTAATGACCGCCTACGTTCTTACGAATTGCTTGCTGCTGAACTTAGATTAACAAGTGTGTCTGCCCAAACCAAACAGTTGGCAGTACACGCTTCTAACAACTCCTATGGACATGCCACTTAATTGCGATCGCAATTAAGCTGCGTCACGATTTCTAATTCCGCAATTTGTTGCTTTAACCAAACTCCAAACAAATCTGCCAAAATCTGAACACGCAGCTGCTCGTTTAATTTGGCTTCAATAATTTCCTCAACCAAAATTATATGCACCCCTTTTGGCGTAATTATTGGCTTGAGGATCTGTGGTGGAGTGGCGGCAAACACCGCTGCTGCAATCTCCGGTCGGAAATCTTGGCGGCGTTGTATTCCGCGATATCCCCCGGCGCGGCGGATTTCTGGTTCTTCAATGTATTGGCGGGCGATTTCTTGGAAACTAATTTCGTCTTCTTTTAAGGCACAAAACAGTTCCAGAGCCAAGTCTTCATCATCCAAAATTACTTCATAAGTGACCGCTCCGGCATAATCGAGTTGGTGTTCATAAAAGAACGGTTCAACTTGCTCTGCAAATAGATGTGTCGCTAATTTGTTAGAGAGCTGGTTTGTGTATGCCAATGCTTCAAACTCATCTAGGGAAAGATGATGTTTTTCCAGCCATGCCCAGGTATCTTCAGCTTTGAGGAGTTTATTGGTTAACCGCAAGTTATCTGCTGCCTGCTGAAGTTCTTCTAGTTCGAGTTTAATGCCTACTTTCTCGGCAGTATCGGTAATAATTTTGCGACAGGCGATCGCTTCTACTAAACCAGGAAATTGAGCGGAAATTTTGATTTGATAAAGGATGTCTTCGTTGGATACATTGATCGATTTTGACATATTGTAATTCCTCCCATAATCAATGGATTTTGTTATTTGTTCAGTGCCCTTTATTTTGTAATTAACTAAGGACTAATCTACAGACATTGCATACAACGTCTCTACTAAAGCTCTAAACCGCCTTTTTGCAACTTCTTAAACGGATCTAAGATGAAGTCAATTACACGACGCTGCCGGATAATCACCTCGGCAGTCGCTGTCTGACCTGGCGTTATTAGGATACGTTTGTCGCCATTTTGGATATACGGCTGCTGTAGGGCAATATCCAAATCAAAAGTTTCTATCTTGCCAGAGTTAGTTTCTTTAACTTTTGAGTCTGGTGAAATATGACTGACGCGCCCAAGCATTACTCCATAATCTTGGAAGGGATAGGCATCAAACTTGATTTTGACCCTCGCTCCCACCTTCAAGAAACCACTTTGTTGGCTAGGCATCTCAGCTTTTAGTACAAAAGGAGATTCCTTGGGGGAAATTTGAGCAATCATCTGACCGGGTTGTACCACAGACCCTGGCTTGTCGATGGGCAATGCAAAAATTATGCCATCAATAGGCGATCGCACTACTCGTTGCTGTAACTGTAAATTTAAGGATGCGATCTGGCTTTTGATTTGAGCAATCTCTGATTGCATCGCTGCAATTTGTGATTGCAGGTCTTTTAGCTGTTCGGTCGTTTTAAGCATAGCCAGTTCGCCTGTATGAATCAGGCTATCTTGGTTACGTTGCTGCTCTTGCAAGCGGAGTTGCGCTTGCTGAATATCCGCCTCTGCTTGATTAATAGCCCTCTGATAACTGTTTTGTTGCTCTTGCAAGCCCGACTGAGCCTGAGCTATCTCCGACTTTGCTTGTACTAGGTTTTGGTAGTTTTCTTTGACCGACTGTTCCACTTCTAAAAACCGATCTTGTGCAATTGCACCTTCTTGATAAACTTTTTTATATCGTGGTATTTTTTCCTTGGCACCCTGGAAACGAACTTGTGCTAACTCGCGGGCTGCCTTGCTTGAATCAACCGCTTGCCGCGCCTGATTGACTTTAGCGAGTTTTTCTTCTTTTTGTAAGTTGTAGGCACTCTTGAGAGTATCAAGGTTCTGTTGCGCCTGCTGCACTTGCGCCAGTTTTTCTGATTGTTGCGCTTGGTTTTGCTGCTGCTGGGTATGGATAGTGACCTGCAATTGATTTTTGAGGAGTTCGAGTTGCCTCTGCTGATTTAATTGCCCAGAAAGCTTTGCCTGCGCTTGCTGCAAATCGGTTCGCAGTAAATTAGATTCCAGTTCGACCAGAGTTTGCCCTGCTTTGACAGTTTCACCTTCTTTTACTCTCACAGTGATGACGTTTCCTGACGCTGGAGAGTCTATTCTTTGCGTTGCGCCTAATGGTTCAATACGTCCTCTGGCGCTTCCTGTTTCATCCACCTGAGAGAGCATCGCCCAAGGTAAGGCGATCGCTGTAAAGCCTACGATCAAATACAGCATTGAACGCGTCCAACGCCGAGGCAAGGCATCCAGTAGTTCCTCGGTGCCGTAAAACCAATCGCCGGTTTGAGTTTGTGCTGGCGATCGCTCTTTAACCTCACTAGAATCTTCAGCTGACTTAGGTGCATTGACTAGGGATGATGAATTACGAGATGGGTTAGGCATAGTTTTTTAGGAGTGAGGGGTGAAAAGTCATAACTCATAACTTTTACTAAGTTTGAGCCAACTGTTGCTGGTTGAGGTAGTAGTAATGACCTTTTTTGGCGATTAATTGCTTGTGAGTACCGCTTTCGACCAATACGCCGCCGCGATCTAAAACCAGGATCAAGTCTGCATTACGCACGGTGGAAAGGCGATGGGCGATTATTAGGGTTGTCCGCCCTTTGAGAATGGTGTTGAGGTTGTTTTGAATGATCCGTTCGGATTCAGCGTCGAGGTGACTGGTTGCTTCATCAAAAATTAATAAGCGGGGATTCCCAAGCAAAGCACGGGCGATCGCTAACCTCTGGCGTTGTCCCCCAGATAACATCCCGCCACCTTCACCGATTTGGGTTTCATAACCCATTGGCAATTGCTTAATAAATTCGTCTGCTCCTGCCAAACGCGCTGCCTCAATAATCTCTTCTAGAGCCGCTTCTGGATGAGCGATGCTTAAGTTTTCCCGAATCGTACCGCCAAACAAAAAGGTATCTTGATCCACAACACCAACTTGAGAACGGAGCGAGTTCAGGGAAATGCTTGCCACATCTTGACCGTCGATCAACACATTGCCATCTGTTGGCGGATATAAACCCAAAATCAACTTGGAAAGGGTAGTTTTCCCAGAACCGCTACGTCCCACCACCGCTACAGTTTGCTCTGGCAGTACCTCAAAACTGAGATTTTCCAGCACGTTAATATCGCTTTCTGGGTGATAGCGGAAAGTGACATTATCAAAGCGAATTCTCCCTTGAAGTCTGGGTAAGTACTGGCGGGGTTGATGTTGTAAATCTTCTTCTGGCTCTGCCTCAAGGACATCATTAATCCGCTCACTAGAAACAATCACTTCCTGCACTTGATTCCACAGCACTGCCAGCCGTTGGAAAGGATGAATGATGTTGCCCAACAACATATTGAAAGCAACTAATTGTCCAATGGTGAGTTGGTTTTGAATCACCAGCCATGCCCCAAACCACAGCAATGCTGTAGTGGCAACCGATTCGATAGAGGAACTGAAAATTTGCAGGCGGTTAGCAATCACTTGCCCACCAAAGCTTTTTTTAATCAAACGATGGAGCTTTTCCTCCCAATGCCAGCGCACTGTCTGCTCAACTGCCATTGAGCGGACAGAGCGAATCCCTGTGAGGGCTTCAATCAGATAACTGTTCTCGTTAGCTGCGGCACTAAAAATCTCTCTGGCGATGCGACGCAAGAAAGGCGTTGTCATCAGCGCCAGTAGAAAAAATAGCGGTACAATCACCAGCACCAGCAATGCCATTTGCCAGCTGTACCACAACATCAATCCCACATAGATAAACACTGTCAGCAAATCGAGAATGATTGACAATGCTTCTCCGGTAAGGAAGCGCTGAATTTTCTGATTTTCTTGGACGCGAGAAACAATATCGCCAACGTAACGCGACTCAAAGAACGCCAGTGGCAGCCGGAAGGTATGTTTAATAAAACCTACCATCAGTGCTACTCCGATGCGGTTGGCAGTGTGATCCAGCATATATTGCCGCAGTCCGTTCGTGGCGACGCGGAACAAACCAAAAATTAGCAACCCTAACCCGACGGCGTTTAAAGAAAGAGTGCTGCCTTGGACAATCACTCGATCCAACAGCAGTTGGGTGAATAGTGGCGTCACCAGTCCAAACACCTGAATAAACACAGAGGCAACGAACACTTCTAGCAGCACTACCCAGTGGGGTTTGATCAACTCAAAAAACTGCCAGAATGGTTGAGTTGCTTCCTGGCTTTCTTTGAGTAGGGCTGTGGGTTGCAATAACAATGCATACCCAGTCCAACCTGCATTGAATTCTCTATTTGTGAGGGTGAGTTGACCAAGGGCCGGATCGCCTATAATGACCTGCTTTTTGGTAATTTCATAGACGACAACGTAATGTCTGCCTTCCCAGTGGGCGATCGCAGGCAGGGGTTGTTGTGCCAATTTGTCAAGGCTGGCTTTTACTGGACGAGTAGAAAAACCGATGGTTTCTGCCGCAGCAGCTAGACCTTTTAGCGATGCCCCGCTCCGACTCGTGTTAGTTAAATCCCGCAGGCGATTTACCGACAAGTGCTTGCCCCAATAGCGACTTATCATCACAAGAGTTGCTGCACCACAGTCAGAGGAGCTTTGTTGTGCAAAGAACGGATAGCGCTTGGCGATCCTTCTCCACCAATGCCCCACCGTCACCTTGGGACTGGGAAAGTAGGCTCCTCGTTTCTTTTGCTTTTGTTTTGGCTCTGAAACTGGCTGCGGAAATGGAATAACATTACTCTCATTCTTCAATCCTTCTGGGAAAGATGTGCTATGAGGCATCTGTTGGTCATCCGAGGCGGTAATTGAGTCAGAGTCAACCAATGCCAACTCAGGCCAGTGCTGGAGTGCTGTTTGCCAATCAGCATTGCTGAGACTGTACAGAATTGTTGGTTGCACTGCCTGCCAAATACCTTTTCCAACAGCGCAGATATTCGCAGGTGTCAAGGATTGACCGGATGAATGTTGCAGTTCTCCCCGGCGCAGCAGCCACAGTTTGCAATCTTTGGATAATGTTGGACTCAGGGTGCCAATCTCCAGATTGTGCCGCGAGAAATAAGATAAGGCAAGGAGGATTTCCTCAACAGAAGTGTTGCGAGGAAGTTGATTTGAGCGGCAACACAACAGCAGCAAATCCCAAAGTTCTGCTTTGCGGTATAGGCGATCGCTCAGACTGACATATTTGCCCATCAAAGGTTGCAAAACTTCATCCTTGAGATAGCAAAGCTTTAAGCTTGTAGAAGCTCTAGCGGTGTAAGGTTGAAAGACATCTTTTGCAAACAGAGTCATTTCGCCGAATGATGCCCCGCTTGTTAGGGTAGTGATTAAGTTATTAGAGCCATCCATTAATCTGACTTTACCCGCAACGATGATGTAGATCCCACCCTTTGCGGTTTCTGCTTGCCAAAACTGCTTTGCTACTGGTGGCTCGACGATTTCCACCGCATTGACACAGTTTGCCAGTTCATTTAATGAAAGCGAATTACCCAAGCTAGCGGTAATTTTTTCACTAAGCTGTTCCTGGGAAAATACTAATGGCATTCCCTCACCTCCAACACACAATTATTTCTTGGTCTAAATCAAATTGAATGACTAATGGTAACTAGCCTCATTGGATTACAAGTCGCAGATCGTAATACGAGTATTCTTGGTATGGTTTGTTGCTCCTTTAGCAAAAGAGCGTTTTTGTTTTGTAGAAAGCCCCATTTGTTTCAGCAATCGATTAATGTGGCGCTCGCTAATTTCAATGCCAAATTCAGTCGCTAGATGTTTGCTCAACCATTGGGCTGTCCAGCACCCAAATGCATAGCCATAGTCACTAGGGCTATGGCTCACTAATTCCTTCAACCGTTCGATATATTGGTCGTTTACAGTTTTAGGTCTGCCTATCCCCCGCTCCTGCCATGTATGCGCCAGACCTGCTTGTGCTACAGCACTCCAGTAGCGTGCCATCTCCTGAGAACAACCTAACATTTGACAGATTTGGGTTTGAGATTTGCCCTGATCTGCCAACAACATAATTTGCAGCCTCCGATGATATTCTGGTAGAAAATTCAAATGTAAATTCTTCAGCAAAACCTTCCGTTGAAAGGGTGTTAAGAACTTACTCTTACTAAAGTCGTAGCTTTCAAAAGCTTGTTTTTGACTGGAAGGATATGTCATCATTATTACCTATTGCTTTCAACTGTAAAATATGCGCGAGTTTTTTCTCCGCAATTGTTGCTGAAATCCCAAATCATAAGGGTTCATATCTATCAAGTTAATTAGCAAAAGATATGCTAATTAATTAGTCACGTCATAAGCAATTAACCCTGAGAGTTTCCTCTAGGGATTTGGCAGTATCAGGGAGTTTTTCCTGGGTATCCTAAGATTTTAATTTTCTATCGAAGCCGGGTTAATGAACATTTGTTAGAGCAAAAAATTGCTGTTTATGAAATGTTGATAAAAATTGGAAGACTCATAGAAACCTTTTGACGGCTTTAGAGGTTGTTTGAAAAGTGGTTAGCTGTGATTTTAGGCATTTATTTATCCCCCCTACAAAGGGGGAACTGGAATCAAAACCCTCCAATTTATCGGGTGATTTAAAACGTTTTGCTACCAACAAAAGGACTTTTCAAACATCCTCTTCAACTATGAAGTTTGGCTATGTTAAGGAAATCTGGGAAACAAGTTAATAGTTTAACCTTCATATATTTACGTAGGTTAAGTTTGATTCTCGAATAAATTTGAGCCATTTTGTATGGCTGGAAAACTAGAAATAGCTAAATTTTAGCCCTTTTCTAATCTAGATATTGCTGTAAATCAGTAGTTCTCTAAACACGATTCCAATGAAAAATCAAAATTTCCTCCATTTCCTCCATTTGTATCCTGGACTACTTTTTTTCTCTGATGATATTTTGATACATATTGTCAAAATTTTTCTTTTTTTAATAATTTTTTAACAAAACTTTATAATAAAAATAAGTTAAGCTTAACCTATTATTAATAATAGATAATACATCCATCAAAAGAAGTAAATATTATTTTAATAAATCTATATCGCTGTAGAGTTTAAGGCTCTATAAACTTGTCTAAAAATGAATTTTGCAGAAAAAATCGATTTTTTAGTGCTTAGCCTACAAAAATTTTAGTGAAAATCCAATATAAAGCTGAAGTTATCATATTAATTTAAAATTATAATAGTTGCCATACTTGACTTAGAGAGTAATGTTAACTATATAGGAATCATATTTAGTTTCTGATAAAAGTTGCGAGATAATATGGATGTTTGAGTGGCTTCTCCGATACACTACCTTTGATTTTGCTACTCTTCAAATGTACGGAGCTTTTTCAGGAATCAAATACTAGGGCGTGTTTTAAAACTCGATAAAATGGGTGTTTTGTTTCGATGTTCAAGGTAGCCGCCAAGACGAGCGATGCCTACGGCGGGCTTCGCCAACGCTTCCACAGCCCAGCTAACTGTTAGCACCTTGGGTAGTTTAGGAGATTTAGCTTTCAAAATCCGAAACTCAAGGGGATTAAGAATTTTGATGGCGGGGGCTGAGGGCTGGGTACGGTGTAGATAAGTTAATTGCAGCAGTTCGACAGCAATCACACTCAAGAAACCAATTAAGGTTTTTATACCATCGGCAGCGAGTCTGTATCGTTCCACCTGACACCCCGACTTCAAAATTTTATGATATTCTTCCACACGCCAACGATATGTATACCAGCGTAAAATCGTAGAAGCTGTTTGGATATCTGCGACAACTTCCGTGGTTAATAATATCGTGTCCGGTTAAAGACTTATAATTAAAATGGCAGGGGGAAAGAGAGTTTCCTGGTTTTGGTTAGCAAAAACTCATAAGCTCTCTTGAGTACTGTTCCACTACTGAAGATTTCCGATAGCGCAATGCCTTATCCAATACTGAGAGCATAGCCTATCGACATTGCACGCTCATTTAATCGGCGGTAAGCGAAGCCATGCCGTCAGGCTTATCGCCTAGTTCAAAGATTGCAAAATTTTTTTCCCACCAGTCCAGCATTGCTCGTCACCTTTAGCACCCGATTTCAATTACTGTACCGTATATACGGTACTATTTTCTAAATCCTTTATCAGTAGGCTTTTCAAGACTTAACGGGAAAAGTCAGTATTGATATGAGTTCTATAGTTGAGCAATCGATAAAGGCTTCGATGCGCGATCGCTACAATCCATTGAAGTAATTTTGCTGAAAAACGGGAAGACTATGGTTAATCCCAAATGGGGAAATTTCTATAAAAATCCCGAACAGCAAAATGCTCAAAAAATCTCTACTTAACTGTTTAATTTTACCTTTTTCTCTAGTGCCCTGGTTCTGTGTGGGAACGCTTTTTGATTCTCAAGCCAATGCTTTACCAGGACAAAGTACAGAAGAGGTAGGCACTTGGATTAAAGCACATCCAACACTCCGCCCCAGGAGAGGGGAGCAATTATTTGTGCAAAAAACTGATACTGCTGCCCAACGATTCACTTTTCAAGCGTCGGTATTGCCTCCTGGTAGAGTGGAGTTTTCCAAAGACCGTGGCACAATTCGGACTGAGCGCATTACTATGTATGATGCTATTAACGGCATGACATTTGCGCGTCTCCAAGAATCCTTGCGGGTAATTTATGGGTTGGAGATTTATCAAGACTACGATCGCGCCCAAGTCGTGTATCAATATCCCAACCAAAAGGTAGTTAATTCTGCGCGTCTGGCCAAAACTCCAATTCGGGAAGCCTTAAAGGGAGAATTACGAGTAGGCGATCGCTATGTATATTGGGTGGAAGTTGCTCAACCCAAGAATGGCAAAGCTTTTACCGGTCAAATGACGGTTTTGCTCAAAACTGACCTAGACAAGTTAGAAAATGAACTACAAATTCGTTAATAGGCATCTATCTGAGTGCTGAGTGCTGAGTTAGGAGTGCTGAGTTAGGAGTGAGGAATTATTTTCTTTGTCCCCTGCTCCCTCATCTCTTCCCTAACTCCATCTGAGCTAAGGTTTGCCATATACCCGAAAAGATACTTTCAGCTGCTAAGGAAATTCGTAGTAAATCTTCTTTGAGTAGTGGCGGCCAATCAACTCCGGCTTTACGCCCTGCACCAAATAGCTGTTGCGCCTTAATGCTTAACTGATAAAGGGCCAAAGCCAGTTCTCGGTCTACGCTTTTTGCATCTTTGAGGGCTTCAAACACCACTTTCAATGCCAACAAAATTGAAGTGATCTGACCGGGTACCGGCGGTTTGCCCTGTTTCATACGCGTTAACAGCGCATCTGGGTTTTCCTCGGTTGTGATTGTCTGATCTATGAGGAGTTTCCTAGCTGTTTCGTAATTCATGTAGTCAGTTTAGCGTACATTTTGCTTCAGCAGTAATACTTAATTAAAAAGTAATAAAACGGCTTTCTAGTTATTTATAGCAATCTCTGATGATTTATGAAATGATAGGCGTGGGGAAAATGATGAGGAATTGGCGATGCTCTAGGTTAACCAGATAGATTGAATATAATATCTTTGAAAAATACACCTAACTAGGAATCAAAAGTAAAATGATCTCACCGAATTTAGTAGAAATTGAGCGCTCTATCCTTGCCTTGTCTGTGGAAGAACAACTTTGGTTGTTAGAAAGTATTGTTCGGCAAATCCGCGAAAGGGAGTATGAAAAAGATAAGTTTAATGATGCCCAAAATTTAGATGGACAACTGCAACTAAACGCTATTGAGCCAAACATTCAAACACAAATTACTACTATAAATGATGAGTTTGCAATTTCGGAAATTCTCTAATATCTAGGAATATAAATTATGAAATTGCCCGACTTAAAAAGTTAAATATACAATTTATCGGTAAGCGATCGCAGTCTCTAAATTAATCATTTACATTGCAAAAACAATTTTATTCCGTAATAAAAACAAGTTTTTGCGTAATCTAGATTGCCAAACTATTATCGTTTACACGGGGATGTAGCGATCGCAAATTCCCTTTTAATTTTGTTTAATCTATCTTTACGATTCAACCCCATTATGGTATACAACTGTGGGAAATACGCTCTGATGATGTTGCTGATTATCAGTCAATAGGGACAATCTCGCAAAAGCAAATTTTAACGGTGCTTATTACATTGTTTGAAGTTATGTAGCCTTTTGATTACGGCCTATCAACCACTGCGGTAGACTATGCGTTGATTATGATTCTTTCGCAGAGAAGAACACTCGAAAGGAGCCGTTTTTTCAATGTCTCATACCGTAAAAATCTACGATACCTGCATTGGCTGCACCCAATGCGTCCGCGCTTGCCCTACTGATGTACTTGAGATGGTTCCTTGGGATGGCTGTAAAGCTGCTCAAATTGCCTCTTCACCCCGTACAGAAGACTGCGTGGGCTGTAAGCGTTGCGAAACTGCTTGTCCCACCGACTTTTTAAGCATCCGGGTCTACCTGGGCGCTGAAACAACTCGCAGTATGGGTCTAGCCTACTAAAAAGCTGAGTGCCGATCGGAGCGCTGAGTACTGAGTGCTGAGTGCTGAGTGCTGAGATAAAAAGAAGTAAATCAGAAATACAATTTTTTGGTTCTTCACTCGGAACTCGGAACTCAGCACTCAAGGCTTTTAAGTGTCTCAATAGCAAGCACCTTTACGATCGTAGAGTGGACACTGCTCGCTTTACGAAATCGCAATTTTAGATTGGGGATAAAATCTCTGGGTATCTAAATCCTAGAAGCTGTATTTGTACCGTCAGGTCAAAAGCTGACGGGGAATCCGCTGTAAAAAAAACCTAAAATCCATAACAATACCTAGTGTTCGAGGGAGTAAAATACTCCCTTTTTCTTTGCAAAAGATCCACTTTATGCTACCTACTATACTGGATCTAATCATCCTGAAAAAAAGTGGCGTGAAGAATGTGCGGAATTGTTGGATATATAGGCACTCAAGCGGCGACAGACATTTTACTAGCTGGACTGGAGAAACTAGAGTACAGGGGCTACGATTCGGCTGGAATCGCCACTGTTTGGGAAGGTGAGGTAAATTGTGTGCGGGCAAAAGGTAAACTCCATAACCTGCGTTCTAAACTGGAACAAATAGAAACCCCTGCCCAAATTGGTATTGGTCATACACGCTGGGCAACTCATGGTAAACCAGAAGAACACAACGCCCATCCTCATTTGGATACAGCGAAGCGAGTAGCGGTGGTGCAAAATGGCATTATTGAAAACTACCGCGAGTTACGCGAGGAACTCAAAGCCAAAGGACACGAATTTCGTTCTGAAACCGATACCGAAGTCATTCCCCATCTGATAGCCGAATTTTTAAAGAATCTTCCCCCCTCATCTACCTTCCTCGAGGCAGTCCGCCAAGCCGTTAACCACTTGCGGGGGGCATTTGCACTTGCAGTTATTTCTGCTGATTTCCCCGATGAATTGATTGTGGTTCGCCAGCAAGCACCCTTGGTAATTGGTTTTGGGCAAGGGGAGTTATTTTGTGCCTCTGACACCCCTGCGATCGTTGCCTACACCCGTGCAGTGCTACCTCTGGAAAATGGCGAAATTGCCCGCCTCACACCTTTGGGCGTTGAGATTTACAATTTTGCTGGCGACAGGCTGAAAAAACAACCCCGCCTGCTCAACTTCAATCCTGCAATGGTAGAAAAGCAGGGATTCAAACACTTCATGCTCAAAGAAATTCATGAGCAACCAGGGGTAGTCAGAGCTAGTTTAGACGCTTACTTTAATCCAGCCGAATCTACGGAATCGCCAATCAATCTTGGTTTACCTGCGGATTTATACACCGATTTAGAACAAATTCAGATTGTTGCCTGTGGTACGAGTTGGCACGCAGCATTAATCGGAAAATATTTACTCGAACAACTAGCAGGAATTTCCACTCAGGTACATTACGCTTCTGAGTATCGCTATGCACCATCACCTGTGACGGCTAACACGTTAATCGTTGGCGTTACCCAATCAGGTGAAACAGCCGATACCCTAGCAGCTTTGACGATGGAAAAAGAACGTCGCCAAGAGAAAGAACCCAAATATCAAGCGCGACTACTGGGGATTACCAATCGTCCAGAAAGCAGCCTCGGTCATCTGGTGCCGCATATTATCAGTACCCTAGCGGGAATTGAGATTGGGGTAGCAGCGACGAAAACTTTTACTGCCCAATTGATGGCATTTTATGCTTTAGCATTGGATTTAGCGGCTCGTCGTCAGACAGTTTCAAAAGATACATTAGATCGAATTATTAACGGGTTGCGGCAGATTCCCAAAGAAATTGAGGCAACTTTAGAAAGTCAGGAACGTTTAACCGAACAGCTAGCCCACGAATTTGCCGAAACTCAAGATTTCATTTTTGTGGGAAGAGGAATTAACTTTCCTATTGCTTTAGAAGGGGCGTTGAAATTAAAAGAAATCAGCTATATTCATGCTGAAGGGTATCCGGCTGGAGAAATGAAACATGGCCCGATCGCACTTTTAGATGCGAAAGTACCTGTAGTTGCGATCGCAATCCCTGGTAGTGTTTATGAAAAAGTTATTTCTAATGCCCAAGAAGCCAAAGCCAGAGATTCTCGCTTAATTGGCGTGACTCCCGTCAACGATGGCGAAGCTGCGGAAATTTTTAACGATCTTCTTCCCATCTCTCATGTGGAAGAATTACTTTCTCCGATTCTGACAGTAGTTCCTTTGCAACTATTGGCTTATCATATTGCCGCCCGACGCGGTTTGGATGTCGATCAGCCTCGTAACCTTGCTAAAAGTGTTACTGTAGAATAATTTATACTACTAAAACAGTGATTATACTGTAGAATACAATGATATTATTGCTGGATAGTTAAACTTTAGCACATCCAGCAATTTTTTTTGAGGTGATATCTGGCACAAGAGGCTATATGTCTATACAATCACAAAATGATTGACGTTGGGCTTTAATCTTGAATAAATCGATTTTTATACTAATATGTCCACACTTTTTTAAAGCTATCAACAACCTCTGCTTCTGTTCCCTGAATGTAATATTGGTTAGGATTAAATTCTCCTTGAGTTGCCATCATTATGGCGTGAATTAATGCTTTAGCTTTCAGCATTGTTTCCTGAAATTCCATTTGGGGGTCAGACAGTGCTACGATACCACCGCCAACCCCAATTGAGGTTTGCTCAGTGGTCAGTACAGCGGTACGAATGACAATATTCAAATCAGCCGATCCATTCAATCCCAAAAAGCCGATCGCTCCTGAGTACACTCCCCGCGCTTCCTGCTCTAATCTGTCAATAATTTCCATAGTTCTCAGTTTGGGAGCGCCTGTCATGGAACCACCGGGAAAAGCATTGCAAATGCAGTCTATGGCGCTCATATCGGCGCGTAATTTACCGCGAATCGTCGTCACCAGTTGATGCACTGTGGCATAGGTTTCCACATCCATTAATTTAGGAACATGGACAGTAGCAACTTCACAAACCCTTCCTAAATCATTACGAAGCAAATCCACAATCATTAAATTTTCAGCTCGATCTTTTTCGCTGTTTTGCAATCTTTCACGCAGGATAAAATCTTCGTCGGGTGTCTTTCCTCGTGGTAGAGTCCCTTTAATCGGCTTTGTTTCTACCCAACCTTGGCAATCTATGCGTAGAAATCGCTCTGGGGATGAACAGGCGATCGCCACATCGCCGAAGCGTAAAAATGCAGAGTACGGAGCAGGATTGATGTGGCGTAATGAACGATAAAATGCTAGTGGCTCAGGGGTCGCATCTGTGTGAATTTGGTTTGTCAAACAAACTTGATAGGTTTCTCCTTCGTGAATCTCCTGTAAACATTTCTCAATGTCATGAAAATAAGTCCTTTGCGAGCGGCTTAATCGGAAGATTACAGGTGTTTCTTTCTTCTCAGGAACCAGAGGTGACAAGGGGGGGAGGTGGTTAATCTCCTGTCTAATTGATTCAAACCAGGCTTCGGCTGAAGCTTTTTGTCCCGGCTGAATTAAGCACAGTAAATAAAGGGTTTGCTCCTCGTGGTCAATTGCAATCATCCGATCGGCCAAGAGAAACATGGCATCGGGTAAGCTAGAGGGATGGTTTAATTGAGAACCACATTCTGCTTTTAATTCATAGCCAAAGTAACCCACAAAGCCGCAGTTAAAATCAAAGGGTAGATCGTCAGATGCAGAGCGGCGTTGTTCCAGTTCCCGCTTGAGAAACTCAAAAATCCCCTCTATCCTACGGATGATGGTATTAGAATTTGTGACGGTGAGTTCTTGGGATAGGGTCTGATAACGAATCAGCAGACTATTTTCTCCGCTGCTATCTCCCATGAAGGAAAAACGAGCAAGACCGGGTTCAACACGGCTGCTGTCTAACCAGAAAGCATTCGGTGATTTGCCAAACAAATGCACAAACATCTGCTCGGTATCAGGACATATATTCAGCTTGTGCGTACAAAGTTCAAATTTCTGCTGCTGTGTTTGGCAAGAAAAGCTGGTCGATAAAGGAACAGTCTGGCTATTTCTTGTCCAATACTGCTTTGTGGAACCTTTACCGCGCTCTTGGACAAATTTAAGAGTAATCTCTTTAAAATTCTCAAATAACGTGTGTCCATACTGAGTGCAGATTGACTCTGGATGGAACTGCACGCCCCATAGTGGTAAAGACCGATGGCGCATTCCCATCACAAGGTTGTCTTCTGTCCACGCCACTTTTTCTAAACAGTTTGGTAGGTCATCTGCAACTAGCAAAGAATGGTAGCGCACCACAGAGAAAGGTGAAGGGATTCCAGCAAACAAATCAGTTCCAGTATGATAAACCTGACTCAGCCGACCATGCCGCACCTCTGGGGCATGAATAACTTTTCCTCCAAACACATGACCAAGCCCCTGATGTCCCAGACAAACACCGAGAAGGGGTACTTGGGTATTTTGAATAGCTTGATAGCAAATGCCAAAATCTTTGGGGTTTTCAGGACGACCAGGCCCTGGTGAAATTACAATGTTGTCAAATTTCCACTGCTGCACTTCTTGCCATGCAAATCGATCGTTGCAAATTACGGTGGGATACTCTCCATTGACTTCTGCAATTAATTGATAAAGATTAAAGGTATACGAGTCATAGTTGTCGATAATTAGTGTTTTCATGTGGTAACTCTTGAGAAAATATAGAGAATGAGATTTTAAATTTTGAATTTTAGAGGTTGCCGCAAAGGTATTCAGCGATCAATAGAGAATTTGTCACCTGTTATTTATCTTATTTGTAAATATTTGCAGATAATTCTCAAGCATTGAGCGAATATCTTGTCTACTGATTTCTTTTATGACAGTACTGATAAGGTCAAGGTATGTACTCAAGAAAATTGCTTTCGGTGGAATAAATATAGAGGCACAGAAATGTTATTTTTATTATGCTGGCTATTTATTTGTTGAGTAAGGCTGTGAATGGTCTGATTTCCCGATGTATCAACAGATAAACAATGAGCGATAAGCGATCGCCATGTTCCTACAAAATTTTCGGCGATACTTTCAATTGTGCTACGCTGGTGAAAATTTTCGCTATATGTCCAATCAAGTTTTAACTAACTCTCGGCTACCAGTCCGTTCATATCTAGCAGACGATCGCAAATTTCTTCCTGGCTATGTTCTGCACCCACTGATTCAGGGGCGATTTTGCAGAAAGAATTTACTTGTGTCCCTCAATCGAACTATCCCAGGTAGTTAAAACTTACTTCTGGTTGTGGTATTGCCGAGAGTTGAGAGGTAATATCTGCATTGCCACTCAAATAACGATTGGAGCTTTAGATAAAATCATGTTTAGAAATCAGACAGGAGTTTTAATAGTTATCTTTATTATTTCAATTTTTCTATAATAATTCAAAAAAATTTAGAGGAAATTTTAATCAAATCTCCCTATACAACTGCAATCTCCTATTGTGTAAATTTCGCGGTTCAATAAAGTATCAGCATCCCTAATACTGTACAGCATTTATACCTTCTGCCAATGGGAGTCCAATGGATAGATGAATTGGTTTTGAGCGTCAGGCGATCGCTCTATGCTACTGAACTGTTCAACCGTTTTATTTGTCTACAGTAGGTGTTGATTAAGATCGGAACTATACGATCGCAATAAATCTTTAATACTTGTTAAACTGTTATCCACGGCAGAAGATAGCCAGCACTCAAAGAACAAATAACTGTTCAATACTGGATAATCATTTTTTGGCAGTTCTTTCAGTATATCTTCAATCATTTTTGGAAATGAATTTATAATCACTGTTGAACTAAAATATTTTAATCCTTCGCCCAAAATATGTTAGATTTTGGGCTATTTTTATAGATTTTTTCTTAACATTCAACACTTTTAGGTTGGTAGTACTTCGACAAAACTTGATGGAAGTGATAAATTCCATACTCAATATCTGCAAGCTGAAGTACACCATAAGCTTTGGAATGAACGCTTGCTTGTAGCGATCGCACTACGCTAAAGTCTTCATTTAACACCCGCTCAAATTCAGGTCGAAATTCATCCTGCTTATAAGGAAATGCTGCAATCTGTGCTTTTGTTTGATAAATAAAAACCTCAAACTTAGTTCTTGTGGGAGATAAAGGAGTCAGCCGAAAAACTGAAACTTTGTCTCTTGCAGTGTTCACCATCATATTAGGAAAGATGAAGCCCTGATACGATTGTCCCCTTGGTTCTCCTGAAAAAGCGGGGTGATCTTTGACAAATTCATCATCTGTAAAAGGAACAAATATCTGATAGTGTCGCCCAGTTGGAGTATAAATAATATTCTTCGGAGCGAAACACTTTAAACTTTGGGCATGAACAACTGACAAGTGATAACACTCTAGGTAATTTTCAATAGGAAATTTCCAATTGGCTGGCTCTTCATAAAACCAACGATCGACCTGCTGAAGTTCCTGCCAAGAGTGCTGATATTGCTCTAAATAGGCCGAGAATCCGGCTAAATAACTGACTAACGATTCGCCTTCTGCTTCTGAGCAAACAAAAATAAAGCCGCCCCATGTTTCTACTCGTCCCTTAGCTAGATAGACAGCCGACTTATCTAAATTGGGAAAACACTCAGCGCGAGGTAAACCTTTAAGATTGCCTTCATAATTGAAGTTCCAACCATGATACGGACAACGCACCCGTTGACAATGACCCTGCCCTTGTAACATCTGCGCTCCGCGATGCGGACAAACATTGTGCATTGCTTGCAATTCACCATTATTATCGCGAATCACGAACATGGGTTGATCGCCAACCTGGCAAGTTAAATAATCCCCAGGATTAGGTAGATCGGATTCACGTCCTACAAACTGCCAGGTGTTACCCCAGATAGTTTGCTGCTCGTAAGCAAAAATTTGCTCGCTAAAGTAGTAATCACCGGGTAGTCCAAATTTTGGTTGATTGATACTAGAAGTGCGATCGGGAAATGAAGGGTGGATCGAGATCATATTGTTAAATTCTATTTAATCAGTGCTATTGAGCGATCGCTGTAGTCAGAACAACCCCAGATGAGATTGCCTCTTGCGCTAATTCCTGCCACCAAGCTTCCATAGCATCGATCGTTGCTCGAAACCCTGCTGCAAACTCTCCAAATTGTTCGGGTTGTATATATGCTGCCAAAGATGTCCTCAAGCCCGCTTCATGTTCGAGTTCCCACTCGTTTAAATGCTTACTGAAGAAATATTCCAAATCTTTGGGCATTGCTCCTTCTAGCAACCAATTTACAAGTTGCACGATCAGAGTCAACTCAGGAATTGAGGTTGCCTCGATTGCATAGGTTGCCCCCAGCACATTAGGTAGGGGTTGCTCAAATATCGATTGCACAGTTCTTAACAATTTGGATGTAGCAACTGACGGCATTGTATTCTTCACAGCAACACCCAGTCCTTGTTCTAACCCTTCAGCTAAAAGCGTGTAATGAGAGATTCCTTGTGTACTTTTGCCCATCTCTTCAGCAATGTTTTCTTTGAGTTCTTGGGCTACAATGTCCCATTCTGCTACCAGCGCTTTCTGTCTTGCTAACTCTGTGAAACCCACCAACTCCTTTGGAAAAATCGAATATTGCTGCATGATATAAGCAATCTGAGCAAAGCTTGCTTGACTCAGCATTTGTGCAACAGGATTTTTTGTAATACTAAATGCCAGGTAATCCTGAGCGAGTAGTTGATTCAGCTGCTGAGTTAGGCGATCGAATGTGTTCACAAGTTTAGTCCTTTCAAGAGTTGAAGTAGTGTCGGTCGATTTGTCTCAAAAGTTGGTGTGAATAGAAAAAAGGTGATACTAGCGGCAATATTAAAACCAAGCAAAATTGATACGTAAAATTAATACGCATTTCACAGGGCTAATTACCAAGTATTTCTGAATACAGGCAAGGCGAAATTGATATTCAGTTAGCTTGGTTGATTACCAAAGATTTCTGAATACCGATATCAGGTCTGAACTTGCAAACAGTTAATTTATGAAGTTTTTGGCATTCTTGATTGCCAGATTTGGTTTTTGGAATCCAAGAAGCTTGAATTTTATTCCTTAAAATATTAAATCATTATAAATATTTATATTTCATTAAGATTATTAAAGTAATGTTTCAACAAAGAAACATTTTTCAATTGGCATTATTAAAGTAAATTTAATCACTAAATATTAATACTTAGTAAATCACATTAAATATCCCAAATAGCGGGATACAGAGGTATTTATCTTGTTCGCAGAAGCAAGGAACGAGCTTGATTGAGGATAAACTTCGGGAAGATGAAGCACAAATTATCTGAAAGAAGTATAAATACAACTAAGTGATTTTTCTACTATTTGATAGTATGAAGTTTGTGATGGGTAATCTAGGTTAAGCCAAGATCTGAGCGAACCAAGATTTACCACTCATGAAGATACATCCGTCTAGCAAAGTCCGTGCATTTTCATTACAGCTTGTTCTGATCGTTCCTTTCGTATTGCAAGTTTTTGCCATCGTGGGACTGGTTGGATATCTGTCATTTAAAAATGGCGAGAAAGCGGTGAACAATCTTGCGGATCAGTTGATGGAACGAACCAGTGGTGAAGTAAATCAACATTTGGATGCTTATCTGTCGATTCCTCATAAAGTTATCCAGTTAAATGCGGATGCAATTCGCATGGGATTGCTGGATGTGCGCGATCGCCTCAAGGTTGGCAAGTATTTCTGGCACGAAATGCAAGCCTATGACCTAACTTTTATCAGCTTGAACCTAGCAACTGGGGAAGGGACTGGAGCCGGCCGTTATGATGGCAAAACGGTGACAATCGATGATAATGCAATCAAAACTCCAAGTCTGCCGAAAAATACGAAAACTTATTTAACAGATAAGGAGGGCAACCCAACCAAAGTGATGACGACCAGTACTTGGGATACCGTCAATGAACTTGCCTATACTGAACCCGTGAAAGCCGGTAAACCTATTTGGGTTCGCATTTATACTTATTACGATCCTGCTTATCCCCCCTATATTGTGGCATCGGCAGGTCGTCCGATTTATGATGCCAGCAAAAAACTGATTGGTGTTGTAGGGGCTGAAATTCACCTGTTGAAACTCAGTGAATTTTTACAAAAATTAAATGTCAGCCACTTCGGACAAGTTTTTATTATGGAGCGTGATGGTATGTTGGTTGCCAATTCTGCTCGAGAAAAGCCTTTTACCGTAGTCAATAACGAAATTAAACGCCTTAAAGCGATCGACAGCCCCAATCCGGCGGTACAAAACATTGCCAAGCAGCTTCAGCAGCGCATTCCAAATTTCCAGTCGATTACCAATACCCAAAAACTGAAAGTTAATGTTCAAGGGGAAAATTTCTACGTGCATGTTGTACCTTGGCGAGACCAATATGGTTTGGACTGGTTGGTAGTAGTTGGTATTCCAGAAAAAACTTACATGGCGCAAATCCATGCCAACACCCAAATTAGTATCCTGCTGTGTTTTGGGGCGCTGATAGTAGCAACAACGATTGGCATATTTACCTCACGCTGGATTGCCCATCCTATCTTGCGCTTGAATCAGACTACCCAGGCAATAGCATTTGGTGATTTACAACAGACACTCGAAGAGGGGAATATCGATGAACTCAACACTCTTGCTCACTCTTTTAATCACATGGCAGGGCAATTGCGCGAATCCTTTATTGCTTTAGAAAATAGTAATGCAGAACTAGAAGCGCGAGTCGAACAACGGACTGTTGAACTGAAAACAGCCTTGAGTGAATTGCAACGTACCCAAGCACAAGTAGTTCAAAGTGAAAAAATGTCTAGTCTGGGTCAACTAGTAGCAGGTATTGCCCATGAAATCAATAACCCAGTCAACTTTATTCATGGCAATCTTACTTACTTGGATGAATATACTCAAAACTTGTTACGGATGATTTATCTCTACCAAGAACGCCATTCTAGTCATGACCCAGAAATTCAAGCATTAACAGAGGAAATCGATCTAGAATTTCTCATTGAAGATTTACAAAAGATGCTGTCTTCGATGAAAATGGGGACTGAAAGAATTCGTAATATTGTGCGATCGCTGCGGAATTTTTCGCGTATGGATGAAGCGGAATTTAAGACAGTTGATATTCATGAAGGTATAGAAAGTACGCTTTTGATTCTGCAACACCGCCTCAAAGATAAACCAGACCGTCCGGCAATTGAAGTTATTAAAGATTATGGCAACCTGCCACAAGTGGAATGCTATCCTGGTCAACTCAACCAAGTATTGATGAATATTTTAGTAAATGCAATGGATGCCCTTGATGAAGCAGACATCAAGCGCACCTCTCAACAGATACAAGAAAATCCCAGTCAAATTACTATCCGCACTTCAGTAGTTGATTCACAATCAATAGAAATTGCGATCGCTGATAATGCACAAGGAATGCCAGAATCGGTTCAAAATCGGATCTTCGATCCATTTTTTACTACCAAACCTGTAGGCAAAGGAACAGGCATGGGTATGGCAATCAGCTACCAAATCATTACGGAAAAACATGGTGGGAAATTGCTATGTTTTTCTAGTCTTGGGCAAGGCACTAATTTCATAATTCAAGTGCCTATCCGCCAACGAGCTCCTGAACGCCTCGTCAAAGTATAGACTGTTAAGAACTTCCTGCCCCTTTGCCTACACAGCGATGGTACTTTACGATGATTTGCGATTTTCAAGATCGCGCTCAGGATCGATCTGTCAAAGGATCGTTCCAGCGTACCGAAGTAAGTTCATCTCTGAAAAGTCAGCTAGCTAGGACAGGACTTCTAGAACAGGCAAAAATTTATGCAGAGTCTCAAATTTGGCAGGAAGCGTTGAACACCTTTGCTCAATTGCGCCGCGAGAAGCCAACTGAATGGGAAGAATGATTTACGTAGTGCTCTCTATGCCGAAATTGATAAATTAACTAAACCAATTATTGCATCTATATGCTCGCAGGCAATATATTTTGGCGGCTCTATCTGGAGTCGGCTTTTAGAGAATTGGTATTACTCTTGTGTGCGATCGCGTTCCTGCTGTTCTGCTTCCAGAATCGCTAATAAAAGAGCTTCTTCCTGAATTTCAAACTCTTCTTCCGGAATTTCCCCCATATCAAAAGCAAGTTGGAGTGCAAGAAGTTGCTTGCTCAGATTTTCTTTATCATCAATTTCAGTACTCGCCTGTTCTAAAATTTTTTCCCCAAGCCACGTTACCCCCATTAATGGGCCAGTAATCGGTAATAGTAAAAAGCGCAGAACCATATTGCTTTACACCTGTGTGGACTTCTTAAAGGTATCCTCTCAACACCGTAATCATGCTGATGACATAAATATTAAACATTACTAGTCTTGTGTTGATGCCAAAATGCGTTGGATTTGAGTCCAGTTAAGGCTGATTGACATCTGTATTTTATATTTGCAATGTAAAAAAAGTTACTTGTGTATGACACGTTACTATTTACGAGGTACTTAGAGTTTGACAACAGTATTAAATGCATCTCCCCAACGATTTGTCAATACACCTGCTGTTCAACGGGTCGCTCAACGTGCTTTGCGCTATCTACAGTCAGGTTTTTCAATACATTTACGTGGTGCAGCCGGAGTCGGAAAAACTACTCTGGCAATGCATCTCGCTGATTTGCTTAACCAGCCGATCATCCTCTTATTTGGAGATGATGAGTTTAAAACCTCAGACTTGATTGGTAATCAATTAGGTTATACCCGTAAAAAGGTTGTTGATAACTTCATCCACAGCGTTGTCAAAGTTGAGGATGAAGTCCGACAACATTGGGTTGATGCACGATTAACCCTAGCTTGTAAAGAAGGATTTACGCTGGTTTACGACGAATTCAATCGATCGCACCCGGAGGTAAATAACGTTTTACTCTCCGTACTTGAAGAGAGGTTGTTAGTATTGCCAACAAACCAACATCGAGCCGAGTATATCCGGGTTCATCCTCAGTTTCGGGCAATCTTAACATCAAATCCTCAAGAGTATTGTGGAGTTCATGCAACTCAGGATGCTTTGATGGATCGTGTCATTACCATTGATATGCCTACACCTGATGAACTGAGTCAGCAGGAAATTGTAGTTCATAAAACAGGTATAGATTCTGAGAAAGCAGAAGTAATTGTCCGCATAGTACGGACGTTTTGGAGTCGATCTGGCTCTGGACAGGGTGGTGGATTGCGTTCCTGTCTGATGATTGCCAAAATCTGCCACGAACACGAAATTTCCGTAAACCCTGGAGATCCTAGCTTCCAAGATATTTGTGCCGATATCCTGCTTTCTCGCACGAATCAACCTCTCATGGAAGCAACTCGACTACTGGAAGAGGTTTTAAGTGAATTGAATCGTAGTACAAATACTCAATCTCAGCCAGCAGAGATAATACCAGACAGCCAAAATCAGGTTGTATTGGAACAACGAGTACCTTACGAGCATGAAGTCTACAACTACCTGTGCAATTCTCCAGGAAGGCGCTTCTCTGAATTGGCAGTAGAACTAGGGATCGATCGCAGTCAAATTGTCGCTGCACTCAAGTCTCTCAGGGAGCAGGGAGTATTAGTCCAAATGCAGGGCAATGCCGAGTCGCCGAGCATATCACAAACAGTTGCTTTTGATTCTGGCCATTTAATAAACAAATGAGTACTAATACTAACCGGGGAGCTATCACCACATCAACTCAAGGTTCTACCTTGGCAGATATTCTAGAACGGGTTCTGGATAAAGGCATTGTTATCGCAGGAGATATTTCTATTTCCGTAGGCTCCACAGAATTGCTCAACATCCGAATTCGTTTGTTGATTTCTTCTGTTGATAAAGCCAAAGAGATTGGAATTAACTGGTGGGAGAGCGACCCCTATCTTAATAGTCAAACTCGCACCTTATTAGCAACTAATCAACAACTTCAAGAGCGTCTTGTCAGTCTAGAAACAGAACTGCAATCGCTCAAAGCACTCAATCCTCATAATCATCAGAATGCAGGCGATTAGCAAATCAAAAGGTTCCGATTCCGGTTTAGCACCGTTATTACTGACGGTTGTTGAACTGATACGCCAACTCATGGAAGCTCAGGTGATTCGGCGAATGGATGCTGGCACCCTCAAAGACCATGAGCTAGATCGGGCTGCCGAAAGCCTGCAACAGCTTGAACAACAGGTTGTTAAGCTTTGCGAAATATTTGATGTTGACCCAGCCGATCTAAATATTAACTTGGGTGAAATGGGAAATTTACTTCCCCAATCTGGAGGATACTACCCCGGTGAAACCTCTAGTCAACCCTCTATTTTAGAACTCCTCGATCGCCTATTAAATACGGGTGTTGTGGTTGAAGGTGACTTGGACTTAGGACTGGCTCAGTTAAGCTTAGTTCATGCCAAGTTAAGATTAGTACTCACTTCTAAACCTTTGTAACCTTTTTATCACTGATTTAACTGATTTAAGGATTTCACGGAATGAAGGATATGGCAGTAAATACTCATGGTTTAATACTCCAACAAGACTCTTAGCAAGTAATGTGATTGGGTTAAATCCCCAGACGCTCGCGGACTCGCTAACGCTTCGCTAATGCAAAACTTAATTACGTTAGCGCAGCGGGGCGTAGCCCATTACGAATTACGAATTACGAATTATTTATCTACATTCTTCTTGGTAAGACATTCTTATGAGTTATGGCTTTTACATTTATGGAATTTTGACCTTGCCTGCTCCACAAAATTTAAATTTACAGGGCTTAGATGGGCAACCTGTACAAATTAAAATTTTGGATGATTTTGCAGTCATCTACTCCGAAGCACAGCAAGAGCGTTATTTGGCCAGCCGTCGTAACCTGCTAAGTCATGAGAAAGTCCTTGAGGAAATCATGCAAGGAGGCGATCGCTATTTACTGCCCGTGCAATTTGGACTTTTGGTTTCCAGTTGGGAAAAGGTTTCAGAGCAATTAATTCGTCCTCATCAAGAAGAATTGACGCAACTGCTTGCGAAGTTATCGGGTTGCCGAGAAGTTAGTGTCAAAGTTTTTTGGGATATCGAGGCAGAAATTCAGGGACTATTGGCAGAACACCCAAATATCAAAACCGAAAGGGATAAACTAGTGGGTCAACCCCTGAGTATGGAGCGGGTAATCCAAATAGGGCAAGTCATTGAACAGGGAATGAGCGATCGCAAGCAAGGGATCATAGATGTATTTAAAAGTACGCTCAACTCCATTGCGATCGAGGTGGTGGAAAATACTCCCCAAATGGACACAATGATCTACAATTCAGCCTACCTAATTCCTTGGGAAGCAGAATCACAATTTAGCGAATACGTTGAAGCACTCGATCGCCAATTTGAAAACCGTTTGCGAATTCGTTACAACAATTTCACTGCCCCCTATAACTTTGCTCGTCTTCGATTAAGTACAACGGCGTAAATATTTGTAGTTTGGATGATGCAGGAGGGAAGAGGATTTTAGTCTAGTTTATCTTCTTTGCCAAATCATAGTTTTTTTTAACGCAAAGGTACGCGGAGGTTAGCGCAAAGGTACGCAGAGATTTTCTCAAGTTAATTCGCTATGTTCAAAAATATTTAGAGGCATTTCATAGAGAATTGGTATGAACAGCAATAAAAATTGAAACTGTTGAATTTTTTAGAAATTAAATTTTTCTCTGCCTTTTATTTAAGTAAAATCAATGGACGACATATTTAAAGGATTTGAACACCTATTAGAAATTGCCAAAGCTTTAGAAGAAAAAGTAGAGAAAGGGGAGTTAAAAACTTCTATTCAAATTCGGTCTCATAATCTCAGTAGTATTCCCCGACAAGGCAATATTCCGAGAACAAGGAGTTCCAGCCGAGTCAGATCCAATTCCACCGATGCAGCTACACCAATGGATGATGCTGATGTCACCCCCCCATCAGCTCGGACAAACTCAAAAGCTTCTTGGCAAGGTATCGGCGGCTTGGCTGATGTTCTCCAAGAAATCAGAGAGTTAGTTGAAATTCCACTTAAACGTCCAGATTTATTGGTGAAATTAGGGTTAGAGCCTCCGCGTGGGGTTTTGCTAGTTGGCCCGCCCGGTACGGGAAAAACTTTAACAGCCCGTGTTTTGGCGGAAGAGTTAGAGCTAAACTACATTGCCATCAATGGCCCAGAGGTGATGAGCAAGTATTATGGGGAAGCAGAAGCTCGTTTGCGAAGTATTTTTGAGAAAGCAACTCGTTCTGCTCCCTGCCTAGTATTTATTGACGAAATTGACAGCCTTGCCCCAGATCGCAGCCAAGTGGAAGGCGAAGTTGAAAAAAGACTAGTGGCGCAGTTGCTTGGGTTAATGGATGGGTTTGCCAAAACCGAGGGCGTAATTGTATTAGCGGCAACAAATCGTCCCGATTATCTCGATCCGGCGCTTCGTCGTCCGGGACGCTTCGATCGCGAAGTTCAGTTTCGGGTTCCCGATCGCAATGGACGATTGGAAATTCTCACAATTTTGACAAATGCCATGCCCTTGGAGACTTCGGTTGATTTAGGAGCGATCGCCGATTTGGCTGTCGGTTTTGTCGGTGCGGATATCAAAGCACTTTGTCAAAAAGCAGCCTATATTGCCCTGCGTCGTCAAGTCCCCTCACTCAACAGTCCCATTCCTGAGAACATGACTGTCACGCAGCAGGATTTTCTCGAAGCCATTAAGGAGATAAAACCCTCAGTTCTTAGGGCTGTAGCAGTTGAAGTACCGAGTGTCAGCTGGGATGACATTGGTGGTTTGGATGATGTGAAACAAAAACTTCAAGAATCTGTTGAAGGCGCACTTCTATATCCCGAACTATACGAGCAAACCAAAGCCAAGCCTCCCCGTGGAATTCTGTTGTGGGGGCCGCCGGGAACGGGAAAAACATTACTTGCAAAAGCGATCGCTTCTCAGGCTAGAGCTAACTTTATTGCTGTGAATGGCCCCGAATTACTTAGCCGATGGGTAGGAGCCGCAGAACAAGCAGTCAGAGAACTCTTTCGCAAAGCTCGGCAAGCAGCTCCTTGCGTTGTGTTTATAGATGAAATTGATACCCTGGCACCAGCACGGGGACGATTCACTGGTGATTCTGGAGTTAGCGATCGCGTCGTCGGTCAATTGCTCACCGAACTGGATGGGTTGCATGAATGCCCAAAAGTACTGTTAGTAGGAGCAACCAATCGTCCAGAAACGCTCGATCCTGCCTTGCTCAGAGCCGGAAGATTGGATTTACAAATAAAAATCGATCTGCCAGATCGAGCCAGCCGATTAGCGATTTTAGGAGTTCACAATCTAGATCGTCCCCTGGTTGATGTCGATTTAGAAACTTGGGCGACAGTTACCGAGGGTTGGAATGGGGCAGATTTGGCTTTATTGAGCAATCAAGCTGCTTTAAGCGCCATTCGTCGATACCGTGCCCAAGGATTGACTGACTCCAGCTTGATTCAGATTACAAACGATGATTTCCAAGTTACATACCAAATGCTTGCTAATCAGCATCAATCTGAATAGAGGGCAGGAGGCAGGAGGACTCCTGCCTCATCCCAACTACAAATGTTTACGCAGTTCTACTTATGTCAATATATGTTTATGCTCTTCTAGTCCCGATCGCATCACCGCTTGTTCTACCTTTAGGGATGGAAAGGAATATTGAACTAGTTTACTCTTCTGGTTTAGGTGCGATCGTAGAGCCGGAAATCTCACTGGAGGCAATACAGGCAACGGATGAGCATTTACTTCAAGCTGTATTAAACCACGATCGCGTGATTCGAGAACTTTTTCAACAAACTCCCCTTCTTCCTCTACGCTTTGGCAGGGGTTTTACCTCGCAAGAAAAACTGCTGGATCATCTAGAAAAGCACCAAGAGCAATATCTAGAAGCCCTAACTCAGCTAGCAGACAAAGTTGAGTACACTTTAAAATTGACACCCTGTGATTTACTTGACGATTCTGACACTATTGATGCCAGGGGAAAAGCCTATTTATTAGCTAAAAAACAACGCTACCAAACACAGCAAGCATTTCAAGCACAACAATGCGAACAGTTGGAACTCCTGAACCAGTTAATTCTCAAAACATATACAAATGTTATCTGTGAAACTCGACAGTCAGATGTGCGGCAAATCCACTTTTTGGCACAGCGCAACGATTCAACGGTCAGTACGCAGCAGTTTTCCCTTTGGCAGGTACAATGCTCGCACTGGCAATTAGCACTCAGCGAACCTCTGCCACCCTATCATTTTCTCAAAAACACTCTCATATAAATTCATAAAAAATCATATTTAAAACTTTTCCAGAAAGAATAAAGATGAGATGATTTTTTCTTGAATTTTTGTCTAAAAAAATTATTGTTAACTTTTTAGTATTTTTTTATTTTCTTATATTTATCTCATATTTTTGGGAACACTAAACTCAGGAAGAATAAAACACATTGTGTAAGTTTTACCTACTGCTCAATCAGAGCAGGATGAAATCAATAATTAGAGTTCTGCAAGGAAAATAAAATGGCTGTTGAAAAAGTTAACTCATCTTCAAGTCTGGCTGAAGTTATTGACCGCATTTTGGATAAAGGAATTGTAGTTGATGCTTGGGTACGTGTTTCTTTAGTTGGTATTGAACTACTATCAATAGAAGCTCGGATTGTGATTGCTTCAGTTGAAACTTACTTAAGATATGCCGAGGCAGTTGGTTTAACATCTCAGGCTGCTGTTCCATCTGCTGCTTAACACCACATTAGAAAAAGGGAGTCTTTATGGCTTCTAAGCTGATGCGCGTCTAAAGTATATAAACACTCTTGATGGTCGTTGACAGATGAATATTGACTATTAACAATCATCTGTCATCAATCATCAGGGAAATGTGCATAAATGCGTAACAGCTTATTTAATATTTCTAGTTAACAAATTAGGAGATTTCAGGTGATGGCTCTCAAGAATTTATGGGAAAAAGAGCGATCGCAGCGATTGCAATTAACTGCTGAACGCCGTCAACAAGTTAACCAGTGGAAACAGCTAACTAAACAAGAATTGCAGCTGCAAGCAGATTTGCTTCATCAAGAATTGAGCAGTTTTGTTACCAGCCTTGACAACAACAGAAAGTTACAACAGCAGCAATTTCAGCAAGAGATTCTAGAGCGGCAATTAGAAATATTGCAAATAAAAACAGATGTCTCGCAACGCCAGCAAGAATACCGCCAACAACGGGCAGCAAAGGCTCAGGCATTATTCCAAAACTTGCAAAATTTCCGGACAATCTTACATAACAGTGTTTGGGACGATTACAGTCCCGAACAACCAGTTCCCCCGACTCCTGCTAAAGAAGAGAAATCAGTTGTAATTCCAAAATGGTCAATCTCCCGTTCTGCAATTAAAGCCAATGGTTTCCGTCCTTCCGCCAATACGATCGCTAAGAAAGTGCCTGCCTTGAATGCGGATACTGCTAAATCTAAAGTGCAGCAATACATTCAGCAAGCTGAAGGAGCTACTCTGATAGAAATTGAAGAGGTAATAGGCTTAAGCCGGGTGCAAACGATAGATATTCTGCGCTCCTTGATCAAGCAAGGGGTACTAGAACAACGCGATCGCCAATACTTTATTCGGCAACAAGCAATTTCTTGACAAACTTAATTCAAGCTCATTTTTTGTATTTGCAGACTAGCAGAATGCGATCGCTTGTATCTCTCGCCTTAAGCAGCAGAGTACATTGATAAGCATTAAAGCTGGTCTATGTTTTGTAGTATTCAACATTTCCATCTTTTTCCGGTCTGTATTGCAACTACATCTATACAAGCAATTTGCTCAGTAGATGTAACATGGCAACAAGTTAACCTATTAATAATTAGTTAACCTATTAATAATTAGAAAAAGAGCTTAAATCTTTGTTCAAGCTTCTGGCTTTGAACTTTAAAAACATCCAGATTGGAAAGGGATATGACAAGCTGGGGTAGCTCAATTAAAGTTTTGAACTGTGCTATTGGCGATCGCACCATAAAGTTAGTAAGCTGGATTGTTTGAGCAATTCTAATGTAAATGCAAAACTCAAGATATATAAGGAGGTGCGATCCATTGTGAATCAATTGATCGAGCAACTTCAAACTAAATTATTCACAGGCAGGCTAAATCTTGAAGCAAGGGATGGGCCGACTTGGACGCTATATTTTCGTTTAGGACGATTAATTTGGCAGGCTGGCGGTTCTAATGCCGATGAGCGATGGCGACGACACTTGTTGCGGTACTGTTCTAATGTAGATGTGACACAGTTGGAGCAGCTTGTCTCTCCCCAGGAAAATTATCGAGAGTATTCGATTCTTGCTAAATTGCGAGAACAAAAATTAATCGAACAACAACAACTTGTTAGCCTGATTGCAAGCTCAATAGCTGAAGTCCTGTTTGATATAATGCAGTACATTGAAGCCAAAAGAAATGGCGACAATCCAGCAGGGCAGTTGTCACATACTACCGTTGTTGGTGAAGTTCCTGGGGTTCTTTTAGCTGTAATACCAACTGAGGAAGTCTTGAAAAAGGCTACACAAGCCTGGCAAGAATGGCGAGATGCAGGACTGGCAAGCTACTCGCCTAATTTATTTCCGATTATTCAACAACTTGAGGTACTCCAAGCACAAGCATCCTCTAAACAGATTATTGCTCTAGTTGATGGAACAAAAACTTTACGAGGTCTAGGGCAAAAAAGCGGTCGGGATGTCTTAGCTTTGACTCGGTTCTTGATGCCATTGGTAAAAGCAGGGGCGATCGCTTTTTCACCTACCCCAAAGCTCAGGCAGGTTGGGATTAGTAAAGAAACCGGCAACCCGTCCAATGCAGTTAATAATTCCAATTCTTCACTCAAGATAGAAGAGGACACTGTTATACAAGTTGCCCCCAATTTCAACATAGTTGCTTCCCCAGCGACTAGTAAAGAAATTGTTAGTCCGTCCAGTTCAGTTAATAATTCCAATTCTTCACTGAAGACAGAAGAGAAGACTATTTTACAAGTTGGCCCCCCAGTGGCTAGCAAAGCAATTATTGATGTCTCAAGACCTTTAGTAGCCTGTGTAGATGATAGTCCGACGATCTGTCGCAGTTTGGAGGAAATTCTCACCCATCAAGGTTATCGCTTTGTTGGCATTCAAGATTCCTTGACGGCAGTTTTAAAGCTAATTAAAAGCAAGCCAGACTTCATTTTTTTGGATCTTTTGATGCCAAAAGTGAATGGCTATGAAATTTGTTCTCAAATCCGTAAAACTCCAAGTCTCAAAGATGTGCCGGTTGTCATCTTAACGGGGAAAGATGGAATAGTAGATCGGATGCGAGCAAAATTAGTAGGAGCAACTGACTTTTTGGGTAAACCCGTAGAACAAGACAAAGTACTCAATATGCTTCACAAGTATTTAACCGTTTAGGTTGAAGCGGTAGTCATGCCAGTGGCTCACCTAGATCAATTTTCAAAATAGCTTTTGTATTGGAAATTGCTTTCTACATCTGGTTTGGTGTTAATTTATTTGTCGCCATTATTTTTCAAATTCTGAATTAAATAGTTAGGAAAAAAATGAAAAAAGTTCTTTTAGTTGAAGATAGCCTCACAGAATCTGAAAAGATGACACGTTACCTAGAGCAAGGAGGATATTCAGTTTATGAAGTTCGCAGTGGTGAAGAGGCTCAACTCAGGTTGAAACAACAAAAACCTGACTTGATTCTACTAGATTTGATTTTGCCAGGGCAAAGTGGATTTGAGTTCTGTCGCAAGTTGAAAGCCGATCCAACAACAAAAGGAATCCCGGTAGTGATTTGCTCAACTAAAAACACAGATGTTGATAGAACTTGGGGCAATATGAGTGGTGCCGATGGCTATTTAGTCAAACCTGTAGATGAAAATACCTTGCTCCAGACTGTTAATAAATTTATTCGCTAAAGGAAACTAGGGCAATGCTACAGGGCAATGATAGCTTTTCTTCGCTACCCATAAATAGCCAATTTCGACTTGAAAACTCTCCTCAAGGAAACAACCAGAGATTTTTAAGATTTCCGTTGAATGGAAAGGTAAATGGGTTACTTCCATTAGCTGATTTACGGGGAGTAATTCAGGTTGCGCTGACCGAGATTTTGCCAGTACCGCAAGTAGCAGAATTCTTGTTAGGCATCATGAATTGGCGGGGAGAAGCGATCTGGATTCTTGATTTAGCAGGTTTGTTGGGAGCAACACACTGGTGTCGGCGAGAAAGTGTGCGTAACTCTGGCATGGCGATGCTTGTTCAAGTCCAGAATCAAACCATCGGGCTGTTGGTGGAGCAAGTCAATACTATTGAAGTTCACGATCCCCAAGAGCGGTTAGCGATTTCGACATCGATGTTACCTGGCCGACTAGGCTCGTTCTTACAGGGTTACTTTGTAGATTCTCAAGGTAGCCCTTTGATGTTACTTGACACCCATGTTGTGATTCAAGCCCTTCAGCCTCTTTAACACTAGTAGTCTGGCAAGTCAACTTTGCTTGGTGAGGTCTGGGGAAAGGGGAAAGGGTAAGGGGGAAAGGTAAAAACCTCGCTCCGCACTTCGTGCCGCTACGCTAACGTGGGCGACTTGTTCATTCCTTTTCCCTTTTCCCTTTAACCTTTTCCCCTCTTTCTTATCCCCTTACCCTTTTCCCGACTTCTGCAAGAAGTTTACTTCTTAACTCCGACAACCTTCATAGCAAGAAAGATCATGGTAGCGCAACACAATCTTACACCCAGCCAACCTCGTTCAAATTCCAGCAACGGTTATAAGGAAACCGATAACGGGCATACCGTTGATGTACCAGCAAAACAGCAAATCACCTCCGCTCTAGAAGAATTGCGAAATGAACTGGATCAAGCTGATTGGGTGGAAACAGGGCCATTGCGAGAGAGAATCCGCAAGTTAAAAGAACTGCTAAGTGTGTTGCCATATCAAGACGGAGGAGGAGATGGATTAGAGGTAGAGCAAGTACAGGCGATCGCTAGCAAAATCCGTCAATTTTCCGATCTAGATACTTTGCTCACCACTGTTGTCATGGAGGTACAAAGCGCCCTGCAAGCCGATCGCGTGGTGCTTTATGAGTTTACGAATCCGACGCTGGGGATAGTTGTTGCGGAGGCGATGAGGGATGGTTTTACGCCAATGCTGAAAGAAAAACTACCTGCCGTCACTTTTGGGTTGGGTTCTGCCAAGGTTTATCAACAAGAAAAATTAGTCGCGATCGCAGATACTCATACTGCAAGCTTATCTCCTTACCAAAAGCAGCTTGTGGATCGGTTTCAGATCAGAGCTTGTGTGAGCTTGCCAATTTTAGCAAAAGATGGGGTTTGGGGTTTGTTGGTAGTGCAGCAATGCACTGCTGCTCGCCAGTGGCAGAATGCTGAAATTCAGTTACTAAAATTAATTGAGCAGGAATTAGAAGCGCAACTGCAAGTTGCCATGATTCAGGCTACGTTGCAACAAGAAGTGGAAAAAGACCAAATCCTGGCCGGTGTAGCAAATAAAATTCTCCAATCCAAAGATTTGGATACCATCTTTCGCGTTGCCACCCAAGAAGTAAGACAGTCACTAAAATGCGATCGCGTCGCAATTTATCGTTTCCAGCCAGATTGGAGTGGGGAATTTGTCGCTGAATCTGCTGGCTCTGAGTGGGTTTCTCTATTAGAAGAACAGCGAAACAATCCAGCGATTGTCAATAACGTTAATTATTGCAGTGTGAGGAACCTTGCAGACGAAGGGGGATTGGTTGGGACAACAGGGCGATCGCACAGTGCAGATAGCTACATTCAGCACACCCAAGGCAAAAATTTCCATCGCGGACAGATTTATCGAGTCACCAATGATATCTACAGTGCTGGTTTTTCTGACTGCTATATCAAAATTTTAGAAACCTATCAAGCCAAAGCATACATTATTGTTGCCATTTTCCAGGGAGAAAAGTTGTGGGGCTTGCTCGCTGCCTATCAAAATTCTCAGGCTCGTCAGTGGAAAGATAGTGAAGTTCGCCTAATGGTGCAGGTTGCATCTCTGTCTAGTATTGCTATTCAACAGGTGCAATATCAGCAGCAACTTTATCACCGCTCTGAGGAGTCAGCCAAACTTGTTGAACGAGAACGTACTGTTTTCGGCATCATTGAAAAGATTGGACAAGCAACGGATCTTCGCACCCTTTTCCGCACTACAACCCAAGAATTGCGACGATTTTTAAAATGCGATCGCGCAGTCGTTTATCAATTTTATCCAGATTGGAGTGGAGAAGTTATCGCTGAATCTGTGGCTGCGGGTTGGTCGTCCCTGTTGGATATTCAGGAACAAGAAAGCATTTTAAAAACAGGCATGGTATCTTCAGAGCGTTGCCATGTTAAGGACTATGGCTCCCCTGTTAAACCTGATGGAGATACCTATCTAAAGGAAACGCAGGGTGGAATGTACGCCAAAGAAAAGCGCTTCCGCAAAGTCAACGATGTTTATGCTGCTGGTTTTTCACCTTGCTATTTAGAAGCATTAGAGAAGTTCCAAGCCAAAGCATACATCATTGTTCCCATCTTCCGCGCTGGTAATCTTTGGGGTTTGTTAGCAGCCTATCAGAATTCTGATGTGCGGAAATGGACTGAGGAAGAGACCGGTGCTTTGTTGCAGATTAGCGAACCGTTGAGCATTGCCCTCCAGCAAGCTGAATATATCGAACAGCTACGGTTAAAAAATATCGAAATGACCCAAGTAGCTGAAGTAGAACACGCCATCGCCCGAATGACGGAGAGAATGCTTCATTCCCAACACCCAGAAACAATTTACCGTACTACCTTGGCAGAATTGCGGCAGTTGTTCAAATGCGATCGCCTAGCAATATATCGCTTCAACTCTGACTGGAGTGGTGAATTTATGGCTGAATCTGTAGGAAGTGACTGGGTGTCTCTGGTTGGCCCCGATATCAAGACCATATGGGAAGACGAACACCTACAGCAAACCCAAGGCGGACGCTATCGCAATAATGAAACTTTTGTCGTCAATGATATCTATACTGTTGGTCATGCCCAGTGCCACATCGATTTGTTAGAGCAGTTCCAGGCTAAAGCCTACACCATCGCCCCGATTTTTGCTGGAAACAAACTTTGGGGTTTGCTAGGAGCTTACCAAAATAGCGGCCCGCGCCAGTGGAATTCCGAGGAAGTGCGATTGCTGACCAAATTGGGCATTCAGTTGGGTTTAAGCGTGCAGCAAGCCGAGTACATTGAAGAACTGAAAACGAAGAATGCAGAGTTAGCGCAGGCAGCAGAAGAGGAACAGGTGCTGACAGGGATGGTGGAAAAAATTCGCCAAGCTCAAGAGGCAGATACAATTTTTCTGAATGTGCTGCCAAGTTTACGCAAACAACTACAGTGCGATCGCCTAGCAGTATTTCGCTTTCATCCCGACTGGAGTGTGGAGTTTGTTGCCGAATCCGTAAAAGATCAATGGCTGTCTTTAGCTGGTTCCGACATCAAAACGATTTGGATGGACGATCACTTACAAGAAACTCAGGGCGGACGCTATCGCAATCATGAAACCTTTGTTGTCAATGATATCTCCACTGCCGGTCACGTTCAGTGCTACGTAGAGATATTAGAAAAAATCCAGGCCAAAGCTTACGCGATCGCTCCGATCTTTATTGGAAACAAACTCTGGGGCTTTTTAGGAGCGTACCAAAATACTGGTCCTCGCGAGTGGAAATCTAAGGATGTGCAACTGTTGCGAAAAGTAGCTGTGCAAATGGGTATAGGCTTGCAACAGGTTAAGTATATCGAACAGCTCAAGAAGAAGAATGCAGAATTAGCCAGAACCGCAGAAGGGGAACGAGCATTAACACGGCTCTCAGAAAAAATTCGCCAAGTTCAAGAGCTAGATACGATTTTCCGCAATGCCTTACCAGAATTGCGATCGCATTTGGAATGCGATCGTCTCGCAGTGTATCGCTTTAATCCAGATTGGGGCGGGGAGTTTATTGCCGAATCCGTAAGTCGTGAATGGGTGGCTTTGGTTGGCCCCGATATCAGGACTGTATGGGAAGACGAACACCTCCAACAAACCCAAGGTGGACGCTATCGCCACAACGAGACCTTTGTTATAAATGACATTTACACTTCTGGTCATGCCCAGTGCCACCTGAAAATTCTAGAGCAATTCCAGATGAGAGCCTATATTATCACCCCGATTATTGCTGGGAATAAGCTCTGGGGTTTGTTAGGAGCTTACCAAAATACCGGGCCGCGGCAATGGCAAGATAATGAAGTCAACTTGGTAACGAAAATCGGCACGCAGTTTGGGGTTGCCGTCCAGCAATCGCAATACTTACAACAAACCTTAACTAAGAATGAGGAACTGATCAAACTGGCAGAACGAGAAGTAGCAAACGCCCGATTTTCTTATCGCCTGCCAAGCCGGTTAACAGAGATGGCCCAAAGCCATAGTAATGTTCTGGAATTTGTGCAGTTTGCCACCCACGAACTTCGTCAACTGCTGAAAGTAGATCGAGTTGGAGTTTACCGTTTTGAGCCTGATTGGTCTGGAGAATTTGTAGTTGAGTCTGTGAATGGGGATTGGCCAAAGCTTGTGGGAACTAGCCTTGCCAGAGTTAGAGATACCTATCTCCAGTACAACCAAGGAGGGCGTTATGCACGCAAAGAAAGTTTGCGGGTTGACAATATATATACTGTCGGTCATGACGAATGTCACATCCAATTGTTAGAGATGTGGGGAACTAAAGCCTACATGATTTCTCCGATTTTTCAAGAAAATCGACTCTGGGGGTTGATGGGAGTTTATCAAAATAGCGCACCGCGCCAGTGGGAGCAATCCGAGGAGGATGTTCTCAACCAAGCCAGCGTCCAGATTGGTCTTGCCCTCAATCTTGCAGATTACCTAACACAGGTGCGTACTCAAGAGCAGCAACTAGCAGAAGCAGCAGAGCGCGAACGCACCGCCCGCGAAAAACTCCAACAAGGAGCAATACGCGTTCTCATGGCTTTGGAACCATCCTTCAGAGGCGATCTTACCGTGCGAGCGCCCCTATCTGAAGATGAAATTGGGACGATCGCCGATGGTTACAATACTACGATCCAAAGTTTGCGAGATTTAGTGCGACAAGTGCAGATTGCTGCTGGCAAGGTGAGTGAAAATTCCAGCAGTAACACTACCTCAGTAGTAAAACTATCTGACCAAGCTCAACAGCAGGCAGAACGGCTCGAAAACGCTCTGGAACAATTACAAATGATGGTAACTTCCACCCAGATAGTCGCTGCTGATGCCCAAAAAGTCGGACAGGCGGTTCAAAGAGCTAATAACACCGTCCAAGCTGGCGATTCGCTGATGGAAAGAACCGTAGATGGCATTTTGGAGATTCGGGAAACCGTGTCGGAAACAGCGAAGAAGATTAAACGCCTTGGTGAAGCTTCTCAGAAAATCTCAAAAGTAGTAAGTCTGATTGAAAACTTTGCCACTCAAACTAATTTGCTGGCACTCAATGCTGCGATCGAGGCTACCCGCGCCGGAGAGTATGGCAAAGGCTTTGCGGTGGTTGCAGATGAAGTTCGTTCTCTGGCTTATCAGTCCGCTAGTGCCACCACAGAAATTGAGCGACTCGTGCAAGAAATTCAAACTGGAACTAACGAAGTTACCGAAGCAATGGAAGTAGGGATTACCCAAGTTGTCCAAGGCTCGAACTTGATCGATGAGACTCGTCATTCCCTGAGTGCGATCGTGGTAGCTACCAACGAAATTGGTGGACTAGTACAAGGAATTACCCAAGCAGTTTCCCATCAAAGTCAGCAATCTCAGATGTTGACAGAGGCAATGATGGATGTTTCGGCGATCGCTCGTAAGACTTCAGAAAGTGCCATCCACATTTCCGAGTCTTTTGAGGAACTACGGATGACTTCACAACAACTGGAAACCAGCGTTAGCCAGTTCAAAGTTGACTAATAGTTCGCCAAGAAAACTTGGCGGGGTAAAGGGCAAGGGGGAAAGGGAAAAGATGTTTACTCCTTTAACCTTTAACCTTTCCCCTTTTCCCAGCCCTCACCTAACAATTTTGGGTTGGCAGACTACTAATCTCGCAAAATATGTTATGAACCCCGATCCCAGTAATCAAGAGCAGGCTTTTCTTGCGGAAGCGGCAGAGTTATTGCAAACCATTGAGCAGAATCTGATCGGTCTACTTGATGAAAAAACAATAGAAAAAGTTCATGCCTTGATGCGAAGCGCCCATACTATCAAAGGGAGTGCTGCCAGTGTTGGGCAAGAAACTATTCAGACAATTGCCCATCATTTGGAAGATGTATTCCAAGCGTTATACGCTCCAGAACTGGAAATCGATCCAGAATTAGGTGCTTTGCTTCTAGATGCTTATGAGTGCCTGCGAACTCCATTGAGTGCAGCCTTGATGGGCTTATCCTGCAATGAGGCAGAAATACTCGATCGAACTGCCTCAATTTTTGCCCAACTTCAACATAAACTAGGCGACTTTTTTGGTCGTGAGGCTCCGCTTCCCAGTTCGGAAGAACTTGGCTTTGATGTCGTAGAGTCAATCTTTTCCGGGAGTGTACTTCAGGATTTGCAACAACTTGAAACTGACATTCAAAGCCAAGATCCGCAACAAATTCAAACAACACTCAACTCCCAAGCCGAATTTTTTGTCGAACTCGCAGCATCTTATGGCTTATCTGGATTGGAAGAAATTGCCCAGGCGACCCTAAACGCGCTCAAAGCACATCCAGACAAAGTATTGGAAATCGCTCAGGTGGCTTTAGAAAATTTTAAAGCGGCTCAAGCAGCAGTACTGGCAGGCGATCGCACTCAAGGGGGAGAGATATCTCCACAATTGCGAGAATGGGCAAGACTAACTACTCCTGTCCTAGAACCGCTTGGGCAGCCAGTTGCGATCGCTGCCCAACCAACACAAACGATTACAACTGAGAATCAGCCATCCCCCCTCCTCAGTGCCAGCGAGGCGGAATCAATTTGGTCGTTTTTCCCGAAGCGGACTGATAACTCCGTACCGAAAACACCGGAGGTACTGGCACCTATTTCTCAGGATTCGGTAGTAGCTCCCTCTGCCATAGATCGGATTTTACAGTCAATCTGGATCGGAGATCCACAGACATCCTGCCGATACTCAGACTCAGATCGGCCAGCTTCTCCACCACCAGCGCCAAGCCTCCAGGCTCAGTCATCGGCATCACTTCCCAGTATCCGAGTGGCGATAGAACAGCTCGATCGCCTCAGCCATACAATTGGGGAATTGCTAATCAGCGAAAACCAACAAAACCTGCAATCTAACCACATCCATAAAGCAGCTCAAGACACTCTACTACAGTTTTTGTACTGTCAACAACAACTTAGTAAAGTTTTTACTTGGTCGGATCGACATCTGCTGCTTCCCGAACGCAAGCAGCGACATATACATGGCTCTCCCCGCTCAGTTCCAACTACCGAGGCACAATCCAATTTTGATGCCTTAGAAATGGATAACTATAGCGAGTTGCACATTCTCCTGCAAAATCTGACAGAAGACATGGTGCAATTAGGAGAACGGATTGAGGCTGTTAGTGGCTTAGTTCAGCAATCTCGCTTCAGTCTCGGTAAGCGCAAGCAACTGCTTTCAGGAGCGCAGGAAGATTTGCTGCAAGCCAGAATGGTTCCACTGGGAACAGTGTTGAATCGATTACCCCGGCTGCTGCAACAGATGGTAGCAACTTATCATAAGCCTGTTGAACTCAAGCTTGGCGGTACGAAGGTACTGGTGGATAAAGCCATTTCTGAGCAGTTGTACGATCCCTTGCTGCACATGATTCGTAATGCCTTCGATCACGGGATTGAACCGGTAGAAACCCGCCGCCAGCAGGGTAAACCAGAAACCGGAACGATTACAATTAAAGCCTATCATCAAGGCAACCGCACTACTATTGAGGTACGGGATGATGGCCGAGGCTTTAACTGGGAATCTATTCGTCAACGAGCGATAGAAAAACACCTGCTGACTTCCGAACAAGCCGCCTACGCCTCAGAAGACCAACTGGCAGATTTATTATTTGAACCAGGCTTTTCTACCGCCAAGCAGGTTGGTGAGTTATCTGGTCGTGGTATCGGCTTAGATGTGGTTCGCACTCAATTGCAAGCTTTACAAGGTTCGATTGTGGTGCGATCGATTTCAGGGCAGGGAACCACCTTCATCTTGCAATTGCCTCTGAGCTTGACAACGGCACGCTTGCTCGTTTGTCAATCTCAAGGTATTACTTATGGCTTGCTGTCTGAAGGAGTTAGCCAGGTTTTATTACCGCAGCCAGAGCAGATTCAAGTCCAGCAATCTTTACACGGGCAAGGCAGCCAAAAATTCTGGCAGTGGGGAGAAGGGCAAAGTCTGCAACTAGTTCCCATCTGCTCGCTTGCAAATTTGCTGGATTACAAATACCCTTTATTCACCCAAGACCACAATTTAAACCTAAGTCCTTTTCCAGTCAAACAACGGAACACCGTCGAACCTCTGCTGTTGTTAGAAACAGAGCATCAATATCTGTGTTTACAAGTCGATCAGATTTTAGTCGAGCAGGAATTAGTCATTAAATCCCTCGGCAGAGTCCTGACTTTACCTAGTTACATCCAAGGCTACAGCGTGTTGGGCAATGGTAGTCTGACCCTAATCGTTGACCCGTTGGAGTTAGTTCGGCAAACTTGGGAGACAGATATGATGCCGACTTCCCCAGCATCAAGTCTTGCAATATTGCCCGCGCCTGAGCCTGTTCTTGCTCTAGAGGCGCAACAATCCGCAACTATGACGCAACCGCAGCAACAGCCGATGGAAGTCAATACAGCCGTTGCTCAACCTAACCGACTGACAGTGTTAGTCGTGGAAGATTCGGTTGTCCAAAGGCAAAGTTTGGTGCAGACGCTCCAAAAAGCCGATTATCAAGTGTTGCAAGCAGGCGATGGTCGAGAGGCGATCGCTCAATTGGTGCAACACAGTGATGTCGATTTAGTGATTTGTGACATTGAAATGCCGCGTATGAATGGATTTGAGTTTTTAGAACACCATCGCCAAGACGAGCGTTTGTCCGGGATTCCTGTGGTGATGCTAACTACTCGTAGCGGACAGAAGCACCGCCAATTAGCTTTAGCTCTAGGGGCGAAAGCTTACCTGACCAAACCCTATTCAGAACAGAACTTTCTAGCCACGATCGCTGAACTGCTTGATGGGTAAAGGGTAAAGGGTAAAGGGAAGGAATGGAAAGGAAAAAAATTGAAACTTTTGAGGATTTAAAAGTATGGCAAAAAGGTATTGACTTAGTTAAGCAAATATACATAAGGACTAAGGAAGGTGAACTGAGTAGAGACTTTGGTTTAAGAGATCAGTTAAGACGTGCATCCGTATCAATACCTACAAATATTGCAGAAGGATTTGAACGATATTCTCGCAAAGAATACTTAAACTTTCTAAATATTGCTAAAGGGTCTGCTGGTGAAGTTCGCAGTCTTTTAAGAGTAGCGTTAGAAGTAGGCTATCTAGACCAACCAACTTATACACAACTTTCTAATCAAGCTATAGAGTTGAGCCGTATGCTATCTAATCAAATTCAATCTATAAATCAGTCATCAAAATAATAAAATCTTTCCCCTTTCCCCCTTCCCCTTTACCCTTTCCCCTTTCCCCTTTCCCCTTCTTCATGAATTACGAATTACGAATCATTATTTATGCTTAACACTCCTTTTCCGTTTAAGCGATTATCTGGCGCTGTGAGCGAGCGCGACTCATTACGAGTCGTTGTTTTTGCGATCGCAGATTATTTATTTGCCCTGCCAGTTGGGGCAGTTCTCAAGGTGATGGCTTGTCCTCCTATTAGCAGTACGGTTGAAAGTGGTATCGGGATGGTTGATTTGGGAGCGCAAACTATCACAATTGTGGACTTGCGCCAGAAGTTCATTCAGCACGTACAAGACCAACAGGCGGATCAAGTTCCCTCTGCGGTTGATACTTCAGGGCGCTTCTTACTTCTGACTCAAACGCGGACTGGGGAAATTTGTGGCATTCCTGTGGACAAGCCCCCTGCCTTAATTGATATTCCTTTGGAAGCTGTGCGTCCGGTGCCGTGGTCTTATCGGCAAGTGGCGGAGTTAAGCTGTGTGAGCCACATGGCTGTTTTGCCTGTAGCACCAAATGAGGAACCACTCAAAGTACTTCTTTTTGGTATGAGCCAGATATTGGCTGATAAGTTGGGGTTGCCCGGAACAACCCCAACCTTGTCTCCTGGATTGACATCAGGCGAACAACGGCAAAGATTTCTCCGTTTTCCCTTGGGGAATCAAGGAAGTGGATTGCTACCATTTGACTCAATAGTGGACATTATTGACCTCGCTAGCCAAGAAATTTCTCCAGCCCCGGCCTTACCAAGTTGGATTTTAGGTTTCTATAATTGGCAAGGACAAATGCTGCGGCTGGTTGACTTGGAACATTTGCTTGGTTATGCGCCACTTTTGAAGCGGCAGTCACGACCAGAAAAGCCAATGGTTCTGGTTCTCGAATTGCAAAATCAGGTAGTCGGGTTTTTGGTGGCTCATGTCTACGATGTAGAGTGGCAGGATTTACAGCAAACACAATCGGCACCAACCGACCTTTCCCCAAACAAACTGCTAAATTTTGTTCGAGGCATTCTGCCAGGCGATCGCTGGATTTTAGACACTAGAGCGATCGCCCAGACATTGCAATGGCAAACCCACTGATAAGAGGCAGGGGGCAGGGGGAACTAAAGGTACAAACCGAACTTCGTTCCGCTTCGCTAACACCCACAAGTGGCTTGATTTTTCCCCCTGCTCCCTTGCTCCCCTGCTCCCCTGCTTTTTTATTTGACTTGATGCTGCCAAGGAGTTTTCTGTGACGATCGCAACCTTAGACCCTAATTCTGAAACCCAGCCTGTTGAAAATGAAATCCAGATAGAAGAAATTTTGGCTAATGTGGCTGTAATCAAAGCAGTCTTTCAATCTGCTAAGGGGCCAAAGGTCGCTCAATTGCAGCAGAAGGTAAGTCAAATCGAAGCTTTTATCCAAGCTTTGGCTAAAGATTCGCCCAGTGACAATGATGAAAATGTTCGAGGGGCTTTTCAGCTCCAGCGAGAACAACTTGCGGTCATCGATCGGCAAATGCAACAAGCAAAAGGTCAAACTGCACTTTTGGAGGCTACAGTCACCGCCTTGCGAGATGTTCTCAACGCCGATCGCATCCTGATTTATCGTTTTGAAGAAGATAATCGCACTCGAGCGATCGCTGAAGCTATACAAGCAGGTTGGACATCGCTGCTCAACCAATCCCTACCGATAAATGTATTTGTTACTAAACCCAATGTTGGCGACGGACAAAACTCGCAGGGCAACCTCACTGAAGTATTAGAACTAACTGGGCGCCAACAGCAATTTTGGCAACGCTTTCAGGTGCAAGCTAGCCTGTGTTTGCCTTTGATTGTCAAACAACAGCCTTGGGGTTTGTTAGTTATTCATCATTGCCTTCAACCCCGACAATGGCAGGAAGCAGAGCGCAGTTTGCTACAACAAGTAGGAATGATGTTGACAATTAACTTGCACTCGGCTGAAATAGTAGCTCCACCTGCTCAACATCTGTCATCGCCTCCCCAAAAGGCTGAATCCTGTGATCGCTCACAGTCATTAGTGCCATTTCAGCAGGTGAGTCAGGCCGTACAAGAAGGAGTAAGAATCGCCGAGCTTGCCAACGAGCATTTAATGTCTATTCAAGATACTGTTGCTATTAGTAATAAACAGCTGCAATACCTTGGTGAATTTTGCCAGCAAGCTTCTGGCTTTGTTCGCCTTGTGGAAGGCTTGAGTACCAAAATTCAGGTTTTGTCTTTGAATACAGCCATCGAAGCCACAAAAGCTAGTGAGCAGGAACGAGGTTTGCTAGCTGCTGCCGAACAGGTGGAAATTCTCGCCCGTCAAGCCCGCGACAGCACGCTAAATATAGAGGAATGGTTCCAGGAACTACAGGTGGCAGCAGCAGACGTTGCTTCTGCTATCGAACCGTGCGATCGCCAAATCAGTGCTGGGCTGGAGTCAATCGCGCAAATCCACGAGCAATTCAGAGCGATCGCCGACATTGCTGCTTGTACCCTCAAATCAATAGACCTCTTGCAAAAGTAACTTTTGTAAGAGGGGGGAAAGGGAAAAGGTTAAAGGGAAAAGGGTTTTTATTAGCCTTTCCCCTTTACCCCTTACCCTTTTCCCCACTTCTGTAAGAAGTCTAATGTCGAAGCCATAGAATTGTCACAAACCACATAGAAACTGAGAGTTGTTTTCATGAGTACCGATTTTGTCCCCCAACCGCAGAACGACGATCGCTTTCTAGAAGAAGCGATCGATCTGTTACTGTTCTTGGAGCAGGAGTTGCCTAACTATACAAAAGACAGTAACCCTGGTACAGCTTTGGCTCTCATGGAAGCTGCTCGCTCTCTGCATTCGATTGCCATAGCAGCTGAGTTAGATGCCATTGCCATAGTTGCGGCTGCACTAGAAGAGATTTTTCAGCTGCTGCATCAGTATCGAGCAACTGTCAACGCCCCCATTGCCTCCCTATTGTCAGAAGGATTAGATTGCCTACAGATGCTGTTGATGGCATTTTTAACAGCCTCGCAAATTGACGAAGTAGAAATTCTGGAGCGGATGTCTGCCATTGTTGCTTGTCTACAAGCAGAGTTTGGCGATTCCCAGGAAACAAACCTTGAGACATCGATAGAGCAACCGCAGGAATATCAACCAGTTATTCAGTTTGGCGATCGCTTGGCCGAGGTAGAATCTTCTGCGGAGCAAGTTATCGTTAAAGACAAAGAAAGTCTTGACAGGGAACTAATAGATGAAACTACCCCCCAGTCTGGCAGCCTTGTTCGCGTAGATACCGAGCAGTTTCCCATCAATGTAGGGGAACTAGCAAACCCGGAGGAGTATGGAGAAGAAGATTTTCATGCTTGGTTGGGGGATTTTTCCCTGCTTACTGAAGCATCCCTAGTTAAATCTGTTCGCGATCGCCATCCACTCTCTTTGCAAGAATCGATTTCTACCATTCTTGCAACAAGTATTCCAACCGCCACACCCATCAATATTAAGCATCTCGAACAACTAAATGCGCTAATTGCAACATTATTAACTACATATAATCAGCAAGCTTGTCAAGAAGAACAACAGCAACATACGATCGGGCGGTTGCTCCGACAAGTTAAACGATTACAACACCTGCTGGATAATCTACAGGAATGGTCAAGACGTTTAGCAGCAATTTCAGATACCCTTTCTCCTCTAGCTGCTTCTCGCTCTCAGCAATTAGACAGTACTCTGCAATCTGTTTTGGCTGAAGCGTCTCAGGTGGCATCAACTGTTGATTCACTTAATAATAATCATCATCAACTCAAACAAGAACTCATACAGCAGGAAAAGTTACTTAACCATTCTTCCAATTTAGTTAAAACAGTTACAACTATTCCTTTAAAAGTAGCCTTAGAATCCTTGCATCGGCTTTGGTCTCAGTTACAAGCTCTACAAGATAAGTCTGCTAGACTACATTTACAAATTAGTGATATCCAAGTCGATCGGGCATTTAGCGATCGCCTCCATGCTCTCCTGTTGCATATAAGTTGCTATTTACTAGAGCAAAGTATTGAGTCTGGCCAAACACGCCAACAGGTAGGTAAAAATAGCACCGGTATCATTGAAATTCAGGTTTATCAGCAAGGAAATCAACTGATTATAGATGGCTGTGATGATGGCGCAGGACTTAACTTATCTCAAATCTATCAACAAGCTTCAGCCCAAGGACTCGCCCTGACAAAACCAGGGGATATTTTACAAGAACTGGTACTTGAACCAGAGGTTTCATCTGTTTTATGCGATCGTCCTGCCTTAGAGTTAGGAGTAGAATTAACTGAAGTTTGCAAACAATTAACAGCTATTCAGGGAAGAATAGTATTGAAGTCTAAAGCTGGACATGGTACAGCCTTTTCGCTCCAAATTCCCCTTAATCAAAAAATTGCTCAACTTATCGTCTGTCAAGCTAACTCCAGAGTCTATGCATTTATTGCCGATTCTGTAGAGCAGATTTGTTTATCCCAGTCCGAACAAATCATCCAAACTCAAGCGGGACGCATGTTATTTTTGCAGTCTTCTGGCACCAGTGGCTTCCTTGGTTGTGCTGATGAGGATCTAACAACAGAAATGCTCGTCCCTATCCACTTATTGACTGATGTGCTGATTTGTCCTAACCACCTTCCCACCTCAGTTACCACTGATAGCACAGATACACTAAATGCTTTCAAGCAAGATAAGCCTTTATTAGTATTTCGTTACTTAGACAAACGATGTGCTTTAGAAGTAGATTGCATCATCGGCAAACAATCTTCTGCGATCCATCCTCTGGGGGAAGCAATCCCTGTTCCTGCTTATATCCAAGGAACTAGCGTTCTTGCCAATGGGCAACTTAGCTTGGTTTTGGATGGTCAGCTTCTCACGAAATCTCTAGCTTGAACTCAGTACCTGCCGAAAAAAACTAAGTTACGATGATACTATCCTCAAATACTTTTGCAGTCTGGAAGACCCCAGAATTGAGGTAAGTCCTACAATAAATCTCAAATATTAAACTGATATCTATCCACGAGGTAGAAGAAACTACTTACAAAATTCCGTATTGTAGAATTGCTGTCTTAAAATCAGGAAAAAACGCTCGTGGTTCCCATTAGAGATAATAATCCGACAAAAATCACGCCTTATGTAACTTATGGGTTGATTGCTGTCAATGTCCTCGCTTTTCTTTATGAAGCAAATCTTCCCCCACAAGCATTAAATGGATTTTTACACCTTGCGGCTGTAGTTCCACGAGAACTGACTTTAAGTTTTGCGGGTATCTCTGTACATCAACCAGTTCCAGAGTGGGCAACTTTGATTACCTCCCAATTTTTGCACGGTGGTTTCTTGCACTTAGCCGGCAATATGTTGTTTCTCTGGATTTTTGGCAACAACGTTGAAGATAAGTTAGGTCATGCCAAATATTTACTGTTTTATTTATCTTGCGGTGTTTTGGCATCCTTGACCCAGTGGTTCTTCGCTCAAGATTCTAGCATTCCTTCTTTGGGTGCAAGCGGTGCGATCGCAGGTGTTATGGGTGCATATATTCTGCGCTTTCCCAACGCCGAAGTCCTTGGCGTTGTACCTTTAGGGTTTTTCTTTCCAACTTTCCGCGTCCCCGCATATTTCTTTTTAGGATTCTGGTTTCTCGAACAAGCCTTCTACGGACTTACCAGCCTAGAAGCACGTACCAACATCGGTATGGAAAGCGGCGGTATTGCCTACTGGGCCCATGCAGGCGGGTTTATCTTCGGGGCAATTCTTGGCCCATTGTTGGGTTTATTTAGCGATAAATCTCAGGAAGAATCTTGGTACAAGTAATTTTTAATAGTATCGTTTTTACCCTCAATTATGCTGATTGATTTAATAGGTGAAATTGCTTAACCTTCGCAACTGCTAGCCTGACAAGCTATATTGCAGTTAGTCAATAATTTAGGAAAAACACCTGTGTTTCCCCTCTACGATGAAAATCCGACGCGAATCACCCCGTATTTCACCTATGGGTTAATTGGCATGAATGTTTTAGTTTTTATTCACGAGGTGAGCCTGTCACATGCACAATTGAATCAGTTTTTAGGTGAGTATGCGGTAGTGCCTCAACAGTTAACCACCAATTTGAATGGAGAGTGGATAACGTTATTTACGTCGCAATTTTTACATGGTGGCTGGTGGCACTTAATCTCGAATATGGTGTTTCTCTGGGTTTTTGGCAACAATATTGAAGATCGATTAGGTCATGCCAAATATCTGATTTTTTATTTAGCGTGTGGTGCTTTAGCTGCCTTGTGCCAATGGTTTATTGGGATGAATTCTGAGATTCCTTCCTTGGGGGCAAGTGGTGCAATTTCTGGGATTTTGGGTGCGTACATTATCCGCTTTCCCCACGCTCAAGTCATGACTTTAATATTTTTGGGGTTTTTCATCACCACAATCAGAGTTCCAGCACTAGTCATAATTGGACTTTTCATTGTGCAAAATGTAATTTCTGGTCTTGCTACCCTGCAAACAGCCGCTAACATGAGCGTGGAAACTGGTGGAGTTGCATATTGGGCGCACATCGGTGGTTTTATATTTGGGGTAATTCTTGCTCCCTTATTTGGCTTGTTTCGACGCGACTGAATACACATTTACTGAAACTAGTAGCACAAAAATTGCTACCTTTCAATTCTCTACGCTAACCTTCTCTGCGAGATGATTCTCTTTCACAGACGAGAATGCGATATGCGTTAAAATTTACACATTTGAAACTATTAGTTTTTGTTGGCACTCGCTGAAACTTCTTCTGACTGTTCTACCTCAGATGTAAATGCTGATGATTTTGGAACTTCTTCAGGTACAGAAACGATGATATCAGCACCATTAATAATTGCTCCCAATAACCCTAGTTCGGATTCAACCAATTGATCGATAGCTTCACCGAGCATATTCTCTTGCGTATAGTTTGGTCGCGCTACTATTACGATTCCATCGCTGTAGGGTTGAATTAACAGAGGATCGTTGGATATACTAAGAGGACTAGTATCTAGAATAACTAGATCGAAACGTTCGCGGACATCTTCTATCAGCCGCCGCATTTCGCTGGATTCAAGAATAGCAGCGGATTGCCGTACCGGGCCAGGGCTGGGAAGAATGTATAAATTTTCAACATCAGGAACTAAACGAATACATTCACTCAAATTAGCGTAATAACGTAGGGGTTCAATAGTGGCTTCAGGGTCAGGGATTACTTTTAACGATGTACAACGGGAAGGCGATCGCAAATCTGTTTCGATAATTAAGGTTCTTTTACCAGCACGGGCGGAAGCAACACCCAAATTATAAGCACTAGCCGTTTTACCTTCTAGGCTACTGGTGCTAGTAATCAATACTACCTTTAAGTTTTTACCACCAATGCGGCGCATATTACTACGGAATTTCTCATAAAATTCTAAATAAGGAGAATCTTGGGAAAATACTACAGGTACAGCATCTGGCTCCAAATCATCAACTGGCATTAAAGGCAATTCTCCCAACAGTGCCACTTCTCGTTGCTTGAGGCTCTCGCGGATATCCTCTCTGGTTTTGAAAGTCCCTTCCAGCGCTCCCAACAAAAATATCACCCCGCCACCAATCAATACACCTAAGAAACCACCCACAGCAAGGGTAATAGGCACACTCTTCGGAGGTTTGGGATCGACAGTGACTGCGGGGCGTCTGGCAATACTGAGGCTGCTAGTAGTTTCTGCCTCTGCGGTTTTGGCATCGGTTAGCTTCGCCTGCATTTGGTCATAGATAGCTTTTTTGAGTCCAACCTCCTGTTCTAAACGCGATCGCTCTAATTGCTTATTAGGTATCAGAGCATATTCTCGCCGGAGTCGCGCTTCTAGTTGGATTTCTTGAGCTAGTTGTTGTTGTAGTGTCTCCCTTTGGGTTTGTAAAGACACCATTTGGTTTGCCAATTGTTGGCGTGTTGGATCTAAGCTGCTTTGAGTGCGAATACCTGCAACGCTACCTTGAAGAGGAGCCGCAGTTCCATCACCACCTAAAACTTCAGCAGCACGTTGTTGTAGTAATTCCTCAGCAGCTTGTTTCTGACGCATTAACTGCACCATCGTTGGATGTTCCGGCCGCAAATCTTTTCTGAGTACAGCGATTTGCGATTCACTTTGATAAATTTGCGCTCGTAAGTTACCAATAATTGGATCGGCACTCAAAGCAGAAGAAACATAAGCTTGTCCGACTGTTAAGCCTAACTTATTTTGTAAACTGCGAACTTGACCATCAACCCCAGAAATAGTTAATTGAATTTGCCGTTGGAGATTTTGGCTGGCAGTAATGGCGCTTAACAAGCTGCCATTCTCTGCGGCTAAGATTGCTGTTCGCTCGACGCGATCGTACTGTTCCAGCTTCTTTTCAGCAATTTGCAATTCTCGTTTAGCTTGTGGCGTGCGATCGTTAATCTTTTGAATAATTGCTTGTAAACGCCCAGTATTGATGTCACTACTCAACTTGATCATTGCATTCATCAATTCTGTCAAGACCTGTATGCCTCGTTTGGCATCACTATCTACATATTTAAGTTCAAAGGTAGAAGATTCTAATTCTCCACTCTTAGCATTTTTTTTAGGTAGAGCAAGAGCAAGACTTGCACCGAGTTGTTTCGGTTTGACACCAACTTTCTCTGCCACACCTGCAATTATCTGGTTTGATAGTAAAACTTCCTCATTTAGTTCCTTCCCTTGCTGTTGGATTTCATTACCAGTTGCAGAGAAAGAAACTGGTGGTCCACTATAAGTAAGTGCCCCAGATGCTATATAGCTAGTAGGTGGCTCTGGTTGCATAGCTACCACAGTTGATCCGGCGACAACTAAACCAAAACTAGCTAGTCCAATCCACTTATATTTATCAAAAGCAATAAGATAGCGTTTAACAATTGGTGGGGTCATGGTCGCTTCGCTCCAATTCAAAATTTAAATATGACGCTCGCAGACTCGCTAACGCTGCGCTAACAAAATTCAAAATTTAGGAAGCACCAAACTAAAGATAGTGGCTTTGATACAAGTATGCTATCAACTTCCTACTGTATATATCGGTTGATATCTTTAATATTTTTCCATTAATAAATTCAAATATCAGTTAGACATGTGGCTTCCTACACGCCAAACTATTTCTAGGTTGTATCCTTTTTTTATGTTACTATCTCGATCCACCTCCGATGTTGTCAAAAAACCGGAGAAAGGATTGAACATTGAAGAAAGGTTGGGTAATGGTGGTCAAGAAATTAGTAATTCTACCAATGAGGTTCCGACCAACAACAATAACATCATTATCTTGAAGTGCTATATTTTGCGACGCATCACCGCCAAGAGCTTTTTTAGCATCAAGTTTTTGAGTAACAGCTTTGCCTCGTTCTGAATCAAAGCGAACCAGAGCGATATCTCTCAGATTAGCAGTGTCTAGATTTACACCTCCCAAAGCATCTACAAATGTACTGCCGTTAGGCAGTGCTTGAATGGAAAGACCACCAGCAGCGTAGTTTAAAACTCGGACTCTAATCTGTGGTGTGGCCAAGGATGAACGTGCTACTAAATTGCGGTCATAATTATCTTCATTGCCGACTTCACGACGGGGCACGAGTATCGCATCTCCGTCTTGTAAGCGTAAATTCGGGATTGAACCGCCATTTTGCAATGCTGCATATAAGTCAATAGTTTGTGAAATCACAGAACCATCGATTAACTTTCGGCGTACTTGCACTTGTCGCAGGTCTGCATTCAACGTCGAACCACCAGATACTAGCAAAGCATCAGCAACGCGGGGTGTTGGTGAATTAATCGGATAAATTCCTGGTCGAAATATTTCCCCACTAATGGTAACTTGAACTGGTCGCGTTCCTGCCAAGGATACTACCACGATTGGATCTGGGAAAAAGCGACTCAAGCCCAAGCGAATTTTTTCTTGAGCTTCTTCCAAGGTTAAACCTTTTAATGACACCGTTCCCACTTGCGGCACGATGATGTTGCCTTCTGCACTAATTACAGCTTGAAAACTCAGGTCTGGACGCTGCGTTACTAAGGCTAAGACTATTATTGGATCGACTACATAACGATTTAAACCCAAGCGAATTTTTTCTTGAGCTTCTTCCAAAGTTAAACCTTGTAAAGAAACTGTTCCCAATAACGGCACGGCAATATTACCTTCTGGGTTGATTAAAGCTTGAAAGCTCAAATCTGGAAAGCGCTGAACCGAAACGCTAATTCCATCTCCTATGCCTAAGCGGTATGGACCAGGAGGACGCTGAAGCACAACGCCAATTGCATCTCCTGGTCCCAAAAGGTAGCGACTGAGTTGCGGGGAAATTTCTTCATTTGCATCTGGAGGTGCAACTTCAGTACCTGGCAAAGGCGAAGGGAATAGCCCTGGTGATTGTCTTTGAGATGGAAAAGGTTGGGCAACAACAAGTTGGATAGGCGTTGTTAAGAAAACTCCTACTTGAAGACTGACAAAACACAAGGCGCTGAATCCACGCATACAATAACTGGAATCTATGAACATCGGTGTAGAAAATATTGATATAGAAATTAGTCGCGCCGAGGGGTTATTTTACTCTAAAAATGCCTTCAATGTCTCTTTTATCTAGAAGTATTTACCAAGAGAAAGAGACTAATTTTGCTAAATTCAATTTCTAACTTTATGTTGTTAACATCATTTTAGGTGGGTTTCAGGCTGAACACAATTTATAGACATACTCTTGATAAATCTCTGCACAAGGGCATCAATAACAGACTCTACAAAGGGCCTGCCATTAATGCAGCTTGTACTGTTTCCCCAATAGACTCGGCTAAAGACCAAGATGTTTCTACCTGCCCCAAAGGTTCCATTGGAATCAGAATGCTCACGCCAACCCAAGGAGTGCGTTGCTTGCGCCACTGTGCCAGTTGATCTGCCAAGAACCAATGAAAAGGTGATGGATTTCCGCCGTCTGGCATTGCATACCATTGCAAAACAGCGAAGGTTTGCTGTGGTGTCGAGGCGCGAAAAAATCTAGCTTCTACTTTAGTTTCGACATTAGAAGCCAACTTTGCAGATGGTTTCACAGTAAATTCCGCAGAACGAGATTGAGCTACATCCCACTTTCCCCAGCGTGACCTTCCCCAGCCGTTAACGTCTGTCCACTCTACCTCTGGTTGATCCATAGGCCCATTTTGCGGCAACAAAAGCACGATTGCTTGGGATTCGGAACCTTCTTTTTTAATTACCTGCAAAGACCAATTATGTTCGCCAATTTGCTGTTCTGCTTGTTCAATGGTTTGCCAACCAGGAAGGGTTAACCCAGTCTTGCGGATCTGTTTTAATTCGTGGAGGGTTGGAACAGGGGGCGGCTGTTTCCATTGCCAGTGTCCTGTCAGATATCCGGGAACCCCTGCTATTGCTAGCAGCAGTAGCAATAACAAAAGTGCTGCTACCTGGGTCAATTGGTTTTCCTTGAAAAATTTAGAGAAGGAAATCATCAGTAAAATTTGCAATACTTAGGCAGAATCTTACTTTATAAAATCACATTGTGAGTTCAGTAATATTTAGGACTTACGTATAAGTGATGAAAAATTAAAGGAGTTGGGAGTGAAGAGTGGAGAACAGGAGAGAATTTACAGAAAATTTTCTCCTCTGCTCCTGTGCCCCTGGCGCTCTTCTGCCTAATACCCAATGCCTCTAACTTTCTGCTTCTTGCTCAGTTTCTAGAGATGCTGAAAAATAGCTATTAATCCAATTCAGTAAGGGCACTAGTGACACCAGCATACAAGCAGAGTAGACATCACCACCCCACCCCTCATGCAGCCATTTAAAAGACGCTTCTTGACCCGTGCCGTGAAAGAAAGTCAGTAAAGTATTACGAATGATATTGGCAATAATACTAACGATCGCAGCAAGAGATAAAAACGATATAGTTGTCCGCCGTGAAGACAAAGCATCTGTCCAATAAAGCAGCATCAAACCAACGTAGAGAGTCGTAAACAACATTTTTAGCCCTGCACAATAGGGAGCAACTTCTACAATCCGTCCTCCCACGTAAAGATTGATCTCATCTACGGTTACTTCCATACCAAATTGATTCAGTATGAAGCCTGCTGTGCCAGCGATGAAGCTTTGCAGAGGCATGGTATAGGGAGCAATGAGATAGGGTAATGCTGTTGGGGTGGCTAAAAATACTAGTAATAGAGGGAATCCTTGTAATCGCAAACCTGCTATTCCCTTAAACCACAAGCATAATCCGATTAATATCGCGGGCAACGAAAGGTTAACCCACTCTGTAACACCGCTAAGATAAAAAATTGCCCCTAATAACAATAAAACAGCGCCCAAAGGATTGATGGTATCTGGCAAACGTCTCCACTTTTTCCGGTTCATCCAGCCTAAATAAGCCGCAAATGGTAGGCCAATAATTCCGTGGCTGAAATATTCGTGTTCTGTACTGATATTTTTGTGCAGCCAACCATCCAACCAGTGCAGCAATATTGGAGCATAAAGCAGCAGCAAAACGCCTAAAATAGCTAGATTTAACAAGCCTGATGCGTTTATATTTTTAACCTGTTGCTGGAGTGCCATGATTTTAAGTAATTCAAAAACTTTGGTTATTAGTCATTGGTCATTAGTCATTAGTCATTGGTCATTTGCAAAGGATAAATGACAAAGGACAAATGTCTAATTTTTAGATGTACATTAAGTATGAATTAACTTCAGGCTACCACGCTGCCCAGGTCAGCAGGAGATAGATTATCTACCTGATAACTTGTTGAAACTGCATTGGCGATCGCTGCTACAACTTCTTTAACTTGGCTACTACTCAAACCAGGATACATCGGTAATGATAATATTTGCTTTGACAACTTCTCTGCTTGGGGAAAATCTCCTGGTTGATAGCCTAAGTTGGTGAATGCTGGCTGGAGATGACAAGGAATTGGGTAGTGAATACCAGTTTGAATTCCCGCCGCTGTGAGTTTTTCCTGGAGCTGCTGGCGTTCTATTGGGCAAGAATCATCTACTTTAATCACATAAAGATGATAAACGTGTCCTGTATCACTTTGATTTTCTATAGGAATAATTCCAGCAGTTGCCAAGGGTGCTAGTTCACTATCATACTGCTGGGCAATAGTCAGGCGATCGCGATTCCACTGCGGCAAATATGGGAGTTTTTTGTGCAAAATTGCTGCTTGCAAAGTATCCAAGCGGCTATTCGTACCTGGTTCAGTATGAAAATACTTTTGCGATGCACCATAATTTCGCAAGCGCACCATCTTCTGGGCTACATCTGAATCCCGTGTCAGCAGCATTCCCCCATCCCCAAATGCTCCCAAATTTTTGCTGGGATAGAAACTAAAAGCTGCTGCTATTCCTACTGAACCAGCGTAATATCCGTCTCTTTGCGCCAGATGTGCTTGGGCGGCATCTTCAAAAATTAGGAGTTTGTAAGTATCGGCAAAGTTCACTAGATCGCGTGGTGATACCATCTGACCATAGAGATGCACGGGGATAATTGCTTTAGTCTGAGGCGTAATTGCCTTTGCTGCTTCTCTTAAATCAATTAAAGCAGTTTGGCGATCGCAATCTACCAAAATTGGCTTGGCGCCAGCACGTAGCACCCCAATTAAGGTGGCAATAAAAGTATTTGCGGGTAAAATTACTTCATCGCCAGCACCAATATTACACGCTTGCAATCCCAGAGCGATCGCATCTGTTCCTGATGCCACACCAACTCCATAAGCTGTACCAGATACTGCCGCAAATGCTGCTTCAAAATCTGAGAGTGCTTGCCCTAAAATAAAATCTCCCCGTTCCAATACAGATTGGATTGCATCTTGCAATTGCGTTTGAATTGGTTCATGTTGTAACTTTAGGTCTACAAAAGGAACTCTAATAGTCATTTTATTCATTATCAGTCGTCCTCAAAAAATGTTTCCTCACATGGAAAAAATAGAAAACCTTGTACAATTTTCGGCATGAAATTGTCATAGATTTAATCTATTGGATAAAGGCTTAGATCGATTATTTAGTCGATTATGGGTTTCAAAATCACGCCCTCTTAATTTGAGCGCCCAAAGTTGCCATCAGACTTCTCTGAAGCCGCCACTCCAACTTCTCTCAAAATTCAAAAAGTTCAGAAACTGGGCTTTTCAATAATTTGGTAGTTTGCTAATCCGTAGGGATATGGTTGGCCTATTTAGGTCATCCTGCACTAGGATTATCATCTCTGGGTGCTAGTTGTTATCAGTAAAATATCTATATTTAATTACAATAACATTTATTTTTTTAAGTAAATTTACTTTGAATGTTCCAGTCAAAATTTTCCCTTATAGACATAAAGAATGATAGCCCCTTTGTATTGTATCCTTAGCATTAGCTTACCCTGGCTGAATTCAAATCTAACGCAGTCCGATTGCAAAATCTCAAGCAATAAAGACTACATCAGTGCTAAATAAAGAACATTCAGCACCAGTAACTAGTAACTAGCAGACACCACATCTTGGCTTAATGCAAGGGAGAAAAAATTTTTGCCCTAAATTTGTTTGTCAGAGGCAAAATTAGGGAATGCTTAAAAATAGCAATTGATAACCTAGAAATAGGACTTGGATCAATTACACAATAGAGAAATTATTAAGGTAGCAGTGGCAATGATAGAGCCTGAAAACAAATTATTTGCCCTAAAGGATGGTTGGGATTCTCATGAATCAAGAGAACAGCAACGCCTCAAAGCTTTGTCCGATTTAGGTTTGCGGCAACCAGAAACGATTCCGGTTTTTGAAGAAGCCACACAGACTGCTGCCCACTTTTTGGAAGCACCAATTTCGATATTGGGATTTGTGGATCAAGAACGCCATTGGTTCAAATCGGCGATAGGCTTATCTAGACTAGGACTAATGAATCATTTGGCACAAAGCCGCCAACTACTACGCCGGGAATCATTTTGCACTCAGGTAGTAGACAGCTTTCAAGTATTTGTAATTAATGATACGCATAAACTTACCGATCCAGTACTTGCTGGCAGCAAGTTAGTGCAAGATTATGGTATTCGTGCTTACTTAGGAGCGCCTTTAATTGATGCTGAGGGACATTGTTTAGGTGCATTAGCGGTGATGGATTTAGTCCCGCGCAATTTTACAACCCGAGACATTGAGTTTTTACAAATCATTGCTCGTTGGAGCATGAGTGAATTTGAACGTAATAGACTCCTGCAAGGCAAACTCGAATCAAGCGCTGCCAAGAACGTTCCGATATTTTCACTGAATGAGGAACGTAACACTGAGATTAAAATCACTGCATCTACTCAAGATAGCGACTCTGTTTCTACTAAGCAACTGAAGCTAGAACTTTTGAGTCAGCTAACTCAGGAGTTACGCACGCCCTTAACATCTGTACTCGGTATGGCTAGTGTTTTAGGACGTGAGATTTATGGGCCTTTGACGACTAAACAGAGAGAATATTTAGAAATTATCCAACACAGTGGTCGGTACTTACTTTCCCTAGTAAACGAAATTACCGAACTAGGAGCGATGGATGAAAACTCAACTGTGCTAAATTTAGCTCCCGTGGATATTGAAATGCTATGCCAACAAGCTATCAATACTCTAGAAGAAGTAGCTAATCGCCGCGAGCAAGATATTCGCCTGTCTATAGAACCAGGACGCAATCGCATTTGGCCTTTAGATAAAGACAAAGTGCGGCAAATGCTTTATCATCTGGTTTTCAGTGTGATTCAACTTTCGGCTACAGGTAGCATTGTTCGCATTCATGTTTCTTACAAAGAAGATACGCTCAACATTACTATTTGGGTTTCGCATCCCTGGTTAGGGGACGGCATAACAGAGGTCGATCCTTACTTCCGTCTCAATTCTTTGTCCCTGCTGGAGCTTACAGGTGAGGTAGCAACTTACAATATTCATACAGAAAGACAAGAACAATTAGATACTTCATCAGTAGCAGTGGAAAATTCCAAAAACTTGAGTGATTCCCACTCAAATTTCTTTGCTACTAGTTCAGGTATAAATTTAGCTAAATCACATGGAAGTCTTTCTCGTGAAAGCTTAGGTCTATTACTAAGTTGTCAACTAGCAGAATTACATGGCGGACATATTTTGATTCAAGGTTCACCAGAATCAGGATATCGTTATGTGCTTTCTTTGCCATTGCAACTAGCAACTTCCTCACAAGCAATTAGCGATGTCTAATCGTGGGGATTGTGGATTGTGGAGTATCCTCTGGGAATAAGGGGTAATGGAGATTGGGAAAGACGTATTTTCTATCTAGATTTTGATTAATTCTCTGTGTACTTCTGCGCTTACCTATGCCTTTAAATTTCAACCCTCAATTCGCCACCATTTTACATCAGGCTGTACTAAGTATATAAAGAACTATTCTTAACTTGCTATTGGCTGATGGCTAGGAATAAGAGCGCCATCACGCGATGGGCAATTTCTGTTATTACCTTTTTATAGCTATAGGCATTATGATCGATTCCAAGTTCTGCGTCGGCAGGCTAATCGATCGCAATGTTTTTTATGAATTTAGTCTGGCAACGATTTACTCTATCAACTTTACCGCTCAAAGAATATCTTGCTACCAGTTATGTACACCGCTCTCTGGTGGGATTGCTAAGTTCTTGGCGGCAAACTAGCGTCTTGCTTCAATGGGGAGATGCGATCGCAGCGGCTTTACTCAGCTTAATATATGCTCTAGCACCTTTTGCTTCGAGTACATTGGTGGGTTTTTTGCTGGTGGCTTGTGTCGGATTTTGGCTGTTGTTGACTTTATCTGATGAAGTAACACCAGCAAATGTCTCGTCAGTCACTCCCATTCACTTGCTGGTACTGCTCTACTGGGGAGTTGCCGCAATCGCAACAGCATTATCACCAGTCAAAAAGGCGGCACTTAACGACTTGGGAACCTTGACCTTGTATTTGCTACTATTTACCCTTTGTGCCAGGGTATTAAGGTCGCCTCGCCTCCGTTCTTGGATTATCATCCTTTATCTGCACGTATCGTTAATTGTTAGTGTATACGGGTTGCGGCAATGGTTTTTTGGAGCCACAGCATTGGCAACTTGGGTCGATCCAGAATCTCCTATGTCTAAGACTACAAGAGTCTACAGTTATTTAGGCAATCCCAACTTATTGGCTGGATACCTCTTACCAGCAGTAATTTTTAGCTTAGTGGCAATTTTTGCATGGCAAAGCTGGCCTAAAAAAGCTTTAGCATTAACGATGCTAATTGTCAATAGTTCCTGCCTGATTCTGACTTTTAGTCGTGGCGGTTGGATTGGACTAGTGGTGGCAGTTTTAGCTGTAATGGCATTGCTAGTTTATTGGAAAAGCGTGGAAATGCCTCGTTTTTGGCGTACTTGGTCACTGCCGATTGTTTTAGGAGGTTTGATCGGCGTATTGGTGCTAGCAGTAATATTTGTAGAACCAGTGCGGCTGCGAGTGTTTAGTATTTTTGCTGACCGTAAGGATAGCAGTAATAACTTTCGCCGAAATGTGTGGGATGCTGTTTTTGAAATGATTCGCGATCGCCCGATTTTCGGCATTGGGCCTGGTCACAACTCTTTTAATAAAGTTTATCCCCTCTACCAACGCCCTCGTTACACTGCTTTGAGCGCCTATTCGATATTGTTTGAAGTGACTGTAGAAACTGGCTTTGTTGGTTTAGCCTGCTTTCTCTGGCTATTAATTGTCACATTTAATACTGCACTTTTACAAGTGCGACGATTGCGACAAATCAGAAGTGTAGAGGGATTTTGGTTAATCGGAGCGATCGCTATTTTGTTGGGTATGCTAGCTCACGGTACCGTAGATACTGTCTGGTATCGTCCTGAAGTCAATACCCTCTGGTGGCTGATCGTTGCCTTAATTGCCAGCTACTGGACACCTTTAGCTCAAAACCAGACAAATTCAACTAACTTAGAACCAGCAGGAAATTAACATAAATAAGTTGTCAGTTGTTTTCTTACCGCACAACTGACAACTTTTGAATTTTCTAATCTCTGTAGGTAGTGGCACTTGGGGCATTAGGGTCGCGATAAGCTACAGATTCGCGATCGTTCTTTTTGCCAGCCAACCCGCCTAGACCGAATAAACCAAGCAATCCTAGCCAACCCCAATCAAAATCGTTGCGATCGTCATTAGTCGTTGTTGGAGCAGTAGTAGTGGCTCCAGTGTCATTGTTTGTCTGAGCTTGTGCAGATAGAGTTAAAGGTAAAATTCCCATACTCAAGGTGAGAATGCCAGCGCCAACAGCTGTAATGAAATTACTTTTCATAAGTTGTAAAAGTTCCTGATGATATCCGAAGTCACTCACCACTGTATCGGTTCTCAACCTTAACAAAATCAATCTGCGGCTATAAACTAAACATTTTCATAACTCACGCTGTAGACATACGACATAGCTTTCACAGCAATACGTTTCTTACTCTTTGTGGTAGTTTAGTAACACTGAATCCTCAATAACTTTTCATTGCCCGTTGAATGTCACGCTGGTCTTGGCGTCGTTTCAGGTCTTCTCGTTTATCGTGGAGCTTTTTACCTTTGCCAAGGGCTATACTCACTTTTAGCCAGCCTCGTTTGAGATACATTTTCAAAGGGATTAAAGTTAAACCTTGCTGTTCGACTTTGCCAATTAGCTTACGGAGTTCTTGACGATGCAATAGTAGCTTGCGTGTACGCCGTGGTTCATGATTAAAATATTGTCCACTAGCGTTGTAAGGCGAGATATGCACATTGATCAACCATGCTTCGCCATTGCGAAGCAAAGCATAGCCATCTTGGAGATTGACTTTACCCGCACGAATCGACTTCACCTCTGTTCCTGTCAACTCAATTCCAGCTTCGTAAGTTTCTAGAATTTCATACAAATAACGGGCTTGACGGTTGTCGCAAATAACTTTGTAACCTTCGTTCTTGTCGCTCATTGATAATTTTGTGTGCTTTAAATGTACCTAAAAAATTATTTGGATTGGTTTGTAAATTATAGGGTATATCTTAGAACCGCTATAAATGGTGAACTGTATATCACTAATTTAGCTTTTCTAAGTTCACAATTAAGGTTTTCTGGCAACTTTAAGTTAGCTGATACCGAGTACCTCTAAGATTTCATAGAACAAGTTGCTTGAGCAACTTGTCTCACCAAGCCTGATTTTGTGCAGTTTCACAAATAGGACTTACACATCAATTAGGGGCGATACCTTATGGTAAGCCGCTTCTCTACCAAAGATTCCGCGTAACTTACTTCTTTGCCTTTACATGAATTGCCCCTACAGGAAATCAAGATTTTCACTTCCTTTTTGTATAAGTCCTGACAAAGAATTAGTATGACGCTAATGATGAGTTGTTACAAATCACAAACCTCTCTATGCCTCCTAAGCACAAGGAGTCTAAGGTGGTTACACTTCGTTAACCTTCCTAATGATTTAAGATTTCCTTTATAAATAAACCCTGAGAGCAGTCATTAGCTGGTAATCCTGTCATAGTATGAAACATAAGAACACTATTATTGTCTGTGTTCATTAACGGAGTACATAAAAGCAAATTTCTGAGTACAAAAATGCTAGGGGTGTATTATCCATGCCCTTGACGATCCTTGTAGTGGATGATGATTTGGGCACTCGTCTGTCTGTTAGCGACTATCTTGAACTGTCTGGCTACTCAGTGATCGTGGCTAATGACGGTCAAGAGGCTTTGTTTATGGTGGATGAGTATCATCCTGATTTGATTGTCACGGATATTGTTATGCCACGGATGAATGGCTATGAACTCGTGCGCCGGGTGCGTCAACAACCGGTGTTTCGTTTATTGCCTGTAATTTTATTAACGGCACGCATTAAGACCCAAGAAAGAATTCTGGGCTACCAGTCAGGGTGCGATTTATATTTACCCAAGCCTTTTGAACTGGAAGAGTTAGCAGCAGCAATCCGCAATCTTTTGGAGCGATCGCAAATCATCCAATCAGAATATCGCTTTTCTCATAAAGAAAGTTTAGGCATTTCCGGCTCTATAAAAGCGACGGATGCCCATAATTCTCTGTCCACTCAAATTCAGAAATCCCATCTGCACTCATCCCTAACTCATAGAGAACAGGAAGTCTTAGAGTTATTGACTCATGGTCTTTCTAATGCCGAAATGGGTCTTCAGCTACACCTGAGTCCTCGAACAGTGGAAAAGTACGTTAGCAGTTTATTAAGAAAAACTTCAACCAGCAACCGCGCGGAATTAGTGCGTTTTGCGATGAAGCATGGTTTAGTGGAATAAAAATTAGCACTTAAAAGTGAGGAGTGAGGAATTAAAACTCCTGACTCCTAACTCATAACTCTTCACTTTTAACTTTTGTCAGCAGACCTTCACAAGCATCGATTAGTAAATCAATAACCTGATTAAATCCCTCTTGACCACCGTAATATGGGTCTGGAACTTCCTTTAAAGTGTGTCGAGAGCAGAACTCGCACATCAAACGAACTTTATGCTGATATTGCTTAGTGCGATCGAGAGCGAGGATGTTCTCATAATTTTCTCGATCCATCGCCAAAATCAAATCAAAGTCTTGAAAGTCTGACTTTTGAAACTGGCGTGCTCGACCACGCAGTTTAATTCCTAACTTTGTGGCTGCCGCAGCGCTCATGCGTCTGTCAGGTGGGCTACCAACGTGATAGCTAGATGTACCAGCAGAGTCACAGAGGATGTGTTCGCTCAAGCCAGCCTGCTCAATTAGATGATTCATGATGTTTTCTGCCGATGGCGATCGGCAGATGTTACCTAAGCAGACAAACAGCAACTTGTAAGGCATAGATATACTTTGTCCTTTGTCATTAGTCATTTGTCCTTTGTCCAATGACTAATGACTAATGACCAATGACCAATGACTAAAATCCAGGTAACTCCAACCCACTGGTTAATTCTTCCATACGTTCCCGCATTGTTGCTGTGGACTTGTTATAGGCTTCTTTCATTGCCACTGTGACAAGATCGGAAAGTACTTCTGCACCTTCTGCTAAAGCATCTGGAGAAATTTCTACCCGCTTGGGTTCTTGGTTCCCACTGACAATCACCTTCACTAGACCACCGCCAGATTCTCCTTGAATCTCCATTTGCTCCAATTCTTCTTGGAGTCGTTTTGCACCTTCTTGAACTTGCTGCGCTTTCTTAAAAGCTTCGGCTAATTCTTTCATTTTTCCTAAGCCAAAGCCGAATCCTTGTCCTTTTCCTGTCATAATTATTAATACGCGTGTGCGTTGAATAACAAATCAAATTCAATTATAGATGCGGTAAGTAATTTGCCTCTTTTTTTACCAATAATTAATGCATTATGAAATAGGGCATTGGGCACAAGAGTCAAACCTGCAAAGGGGCAGAAAGGAAAGACTTACTGCAACTTCTCTCCTGATCCCTCATCTTCCCAATCCCCATCCCCTGAATTGAAAGTTTCAACAAGCACCTTGAAACTCTCCGAGCATTTTTACTTCTGGCTCTAAATTAATAGACCAACGTTCTTGTACTTGATGTTGGATGTGGCGAATGAGACAGAAGATATCACTAGCTTTTGCTCCACCACGATTAACGATAAAATTAGCATGGAGTAGTGCTACTTGTGCGCCACCAATTTGGTAGCCTTTCAGACCAGTTTGTTCAATTAACCAGCCAGCACTGTAAGGTTTGGGATTGCGAAACACACTGCCACAACTGGGGAAGTTATATGGTTGAGTGCTTAACCGATGCTTTTTATGTTCTTTGGTGATTGCCACAACTTTTGCTGGATCTGCACCTGGCGCGAGTTGTAAGGTGGCTTGGGTGACTATGCGATCGCCACCTTGCAATAATGAAGTTCGGTAGCTATAACCTAACTGATCGGGGGTAAGAGTTTCCAACGTACCATCGGGTGAAAGTACCTCGGCACTAACTAACATATCTGCGATACAGCTATTATGTGCCCCTGCATTCATCACTACGGCTCCTCCAGCTGTTCCGGGGATACCAACAGCCCACTCCAGTCCTTGCCACCCTAATTCTGCTGCTGCCCATGCCAAGCTGGGAATTGATTCTCCAGCAGCAACGGTTAATTGACCGGTTTGGGGGTCAAAGTGGCTGAAGCGGAGATGACGAGTCGCAATGACTAAGCCTGATATACCGCGATCGCTCACTAGCAAGTTAGAACCTGCTCCCAGCGTTGTCACCTTTAAATTACGTTCTTTTGCGTATTTAAGACTTGCTTGCAGTGCTTCTAAGTTTCGGGGGGCAACGTATAAATCAGCTGCTCCCCCAACTCTATAGGAAGTAAATGCTGACAAAGAAGCCTGGGGCTTGATCGCACAATCAGTACTGGGTAAATAAATTACTTCGCTCTCCACTGAATTAACTGTTTGCTGTTTCTTTGTATTCAAAGCAGAAACTGTGCAGACGTTTCCAGCTGCCTGGGAAATGGTCATCTTTACTTTTTTTTGGTAAAATTTTTACATTTATTTACCGCAAAGATACGGTAATAGAGTTCACAGATGAAACCGTTGCTAGAGGGGCACTTTGCTCGGAAATAAAACTTCGCAAAGTCTCCACTTTAGGATGTGGCTTTAGCCGGCTCACAAAGTGTCGTAATTATTTCAGGAATCACTTGGTTCAAGTTTCCAGCCCCTAAAAACAGCGCCAAGTCTCCTGGGCGTAGTGTTTGTAGCAAGTACTCACACACTGCGGGTAAAGTTGGTTGATAAACTACCTGCGAATGCTGTTTAGCAATTTCTGCCGTTAGACGTTCACCACTAATTTGCCCTAAATTCGGTTCGCCTGCACTGTAAATATCAGTCAGCACCACCAAATCAGCATGAGTAAATGACTCGGCAAATTCTTCTAAAAAGGTCAGTGTACGGCTATAGCGATGGGGTTGGAAGATAGCAACCACTCTTTGCCCTGGTCTTGCCTGTAAACGTGCTGCGGCGAGAGTAACGCGAATCTCGCTCGGGTGATGAGCATAGTCATCAATGAAGGTAATGCCATTGACTTCACCTCGGAACTCAAAGCGTCGTCTTGCTCCTTCAAAGGTGGCGATACCTTTGGCAATTGCTCCAAATTCTAAGCCCAAAGCGCGACCAACAGCCACTGCGGCTAAAGCATTGCTGAGATTATGTCGACTGAGCAACCGCAACGTCAACACGCCCAAAGCTTTGCCTCTTTCCCAAACCAAAGCCGTGGTACCATCAGCACGATAATCAATATTGGTGACGGTGTAATCAGCGTCGGTATCTGAGTGTAAGCTGTAGGTAATTGTGGGTTGCAAGCGATCGCGCACTGTAGCACAGTCAATGCTACCTATCAACGTTTTACAACCCTTAGCAAATGTCTGGAAGGTGTCAATGACTTCTTCTAATGTATCGTAATGGTCAGGATGATCGAGTTCAATATTGGTGATGATGCCAATTTCGGGAGCGTGTTTTACCAAAGAACCATCGGATTCATCTGCTTCAGCTACCAAATATTGGCTTTGTCCCAATCGAGCATTACCTTCCCAAGCATTGACTTCGCCACCGACTAAAATCGTTGGGTCTAGACCTGCTTCCAGAAGCATATAGCCAATCATACTACTGGTTGTAGTTTTGCCGTGCGTTCCTGCCACTGCAATACTGTAATAATCGGCAATTAAAGCTGCTAGGACATCTGAACGATGTAAAACTGGACAACCTAATTCCAGAGCTGCTTTGTATTCTAAATTATTAGTGTTTATTGCTGTTGAACAAATGACTTGAGGCAGTTTTGACTTAGTATCAGTAGGTAATTGTTCTTGTGAATTTAATACTACTGGATCAGCTAATACTTGAGGCTGAAAGAATTCGAGATTGCTTGCCTCTTGTTTACCAAAAATATGAGCACCGATAGATTCCAACTTGTGCGTAATGTGGTTAGGACGAAGATCCGAACCTGACACTGGAAATTGACGCTTTGCAAGAACGTATGCCAGAGCAGACATACCTATGCCACCGATGCCAATGAAATGAAATGGTCTACCACTAAAATCTACAGAATTAGTCATTTATTGCTCCTCTTACACCACACCACACCATAATCACAAATGACACGCGTATCATAACAGGAATTTGATTTTTACCGTAACTACTCCTGTATCATGTTTATGTTTGATGCCCAAATGATGTTTCTGCTCTGGTTTTCCTGGTTGAGAATGATTTTACCTTGGTTGGAGGTTTTTGCTATTTCTGAACTGTTCTTAAGATTATTCTGAAAATTTTGGCTGCATCGGGAAAGAAATTCTTGTAATGTCAAATACATATTTTTGGCTACCTTACTGGAATTGGCTACATAATACATTGTTTAGTGAAACTAATTTGAAATTGCATCAAGTCTAGGCGTGAATTGAGTACAATAGTACATTGGTAATGAAACTATTTTTCAATTGCATATAACCCAGGCTTATCTGGATGCAACAACTAGCAATTTTTGGTGGCACATTCGATCCAATTCATTGGGGACACCTGCTCTTAGCCGAGACAGCTTTGCATCAAGTATCGCTTGAAAAGGTAATTTGGGTGCCATCCCTAAATCCTCCTCATAAAGAAGCAGCTTTGTTTGTGCATCGTCTGCAAATGCTGCAATTAGCCATAGAAGATAACCCAGCGTTTACTGTCTCACTCGTGGAAACTAATCGCTCTGGGACTTCTTATGCCATTAACACCCTGATTGACTTATCTGCTTGTTACCCAAATACTCATTGGTACTGGATTGTGGGCTTGGATACTTTCCAAACCTTACCCGGTTGGTACCGGGGACACGAATTAGCACAAATGTGTGATTGGTTAATCGCACCCCGACAGCTAGGTGGTGAGACTATAACTCAAAGCAAATTAATCTGCAAGCAAGTCGAGCAACAACTCAGGGAGCAGTCTTCGATCGTTCACTGGCAACTCTTGAATATACCAATAGTCGGAGTTTCGTCAAGTCTAATTCGCAAATTTTGCCGCGATCGCCAGTCAATCCGTTATTTAGTCCCGGAATCGGTCAGATCATATATCACTAACAACAATCTCTACTCTTACAAATCTGAATAAATTATGTGTTTTTTTATTGATCTAACACTTTATGGTTAAAAGTGCCCCCCCCCTTTGCGATATGATTGGGGTCAACGATATCAACATATAAGCATAAATACAGAGGGCAAGACACTGTGATTAGAGTTGCAATCAACGGTTTCGGGCGGATTGGACGTAACTTTGCGCGTTGCTGGGTAGGTAGAGAGAATAGTAAAATCGATCTTGTCGCTATTAATGACACTTCAGACCCTAGAACTAATGCTCACCTGCTGAAGTATGACTCAATGCTAGGCAAGATCAAGGGTGCTGAGATTAGTGCCGATGATAACTCTATCATCGTTAACGGTAAGACCATCAAGTGCGTGTCCGATCGCAATCCCGAAAACTTGCCCTGGAAAGATTGGGGAATTGACCTAATTATCGAAGCAACCGGGGTATTTACTAGCAAAGAAGGAGCGCTCAAGCACGTAAATGCTGGAGCCAAGAAAGTTCTGATTACCGCTCCTGGTAAAAACGAGGATGGTACTTTTGTGGTTGGTGTGAATCATCATGACTATGACCACAACAAACACCACATTATCAGTAACGCTAGCTGTACTACCAACTGCCTGGCACCAATCGCCAAGGTGTTGAACGATAAGTTCGGCATTATCAAAGGTACGATGACCACCACCCACAGCTATACAGGCGATCAGCGCTTGCTAGACGCTTCTCACCGGGATTTGCGACGGGCAAGGGCCGCAGCGATAAACATTGTACCCACTTCTACTGGTGCAGCAAAAGCAGTGGCGCTAGTTATCCCAGACCTCAAAGGCAAACTAAATGGTGTTGCCTTGCGCGTACCAACCCCGAACGTCTCAATGGTAGATTTCGTAGTTCAGGTTGAGAAGCGTACTATTACTGAAGAAGTTAACCAAGCTCTCAAAGATGCTGCCGAAGGTCCACTTAAAGGCATTTTGGACTACAGCCAACTAGAATTGGTATCTTCCGATTATCAAGGTAGTGATGCTTCTTCGATTGTTGATGCTAGCTTGACTTTGGTTATGGGCAATGACTTAGTAAAAGTTATGGCGTGGTATGACAACGAGTGGGGTTACAGCCAACGAGTCTTGGATTTGGCAGAGTTGGTAGCTGAGAAGTGGGTTTAATTAAACAGTGAGGGTTAGGAGTTAGGAATTAAAACTCTTAACTCCTCACTTTTAACTTTTAAAGTGTTGAAATCCCTGGCTAAGATTCAGAACTTGGTCAGGGAATTTTTTTTGCTCGTCGTGCAATATTACTATCGATCCAGCTGTAATTCTGCCTGCGATCGCAGCACCTTGACCAAGATGTTCCACTAAGGCTAATGCTAATTCTTGCGATAAGCACAGCACTAATTCAAAGTCTTCGCCACCGTATAGAGCATATTCCAGCGCTTGCTCTGGTGTCAGCCAATGATTAAAAGTTTTTGGTACAGGAATTTGTCTGTGTTCTAAGACAGCGCCAACGCCACTGGCGCGGCAAATTTGGACAATCGCATCTGCCAAACCATCGCTGCTATCCATACCAGCAATGGGCAGGGGACATTGGGATGCTAAAATTTTCCAAAGGATTGGTAAGACATCTAATCGTGGCTGTGGGCGTTGGTGTGCGCGGATTAGAGCCGTCTTTTCTTCGTTGTTGAGGTTTTGTCCTAATTCGGGCTGTAAGAGCAGTTCTAAGCCAGCGTGGGAGGCTCCATGAACGCCTGTTACGACGATCGCATCTCCTACAACAGCAGCAGAACGGCGGATAATTTGATTAGGGTTAACTTGACCAAAAGCGGTAATTGCCAGAGTAGTAACAGGCGATCGCACCACATCACCGCCGACAATTGAGGTATTGTATTTTTGCAAGCATTCTGTCATTCCCTGGTATAGTCGCTCTACCCAACTAACTCTAAGTTCACCGGGTAGTCCCAACCCGACAGTGATTCCCAATGGAGAAGCACCCATTGCTGCTAAATCTGATAGATTTGCAGCAGTTGCTCGCCAACCAGCATCTTCTGGGGAAGTGGTGATGTTGCTAAAATGTACGCCATCAACCAGTACATCTGTAGTTACTACCAAAGATTGCCCTGGTGCAGTTTCAAGTACTGCGGCATCATCGCCGATCATTTCTGGAGGACAGAAGCGCTGTAATTTTTCTAAAAGACCTTGTTCGCCAATGTCTTTTATTTGTTGAGAAGATAACTCACTGTTCACAATCGGTTTTCCGTGTTGCAAAATTACGAAGAAAACTGATGATTTACTTTACTGTTTAAGATAAGGGTATCGTCTAGGAGTCAGTTGGGATGGTAACAACACCAGTAACCAGCATCACATTTGAGGAGTACTTAACCTATGATGATGGCAACGGTTTCCATTATGAACTGGTGGATGGCAAGCTAGAGCTAATGAATCCACCGACTATTGAACATTTCCTGATTGCCAAATTTCTTGAGCAATTACTAGATACAGAAATCAAACGTTGTAACTTTACTTGGCTGTGTTTTCGGGAAAGTGGGGTGAGAACGGGTAGAAATAAATCTAGATTGACTGATTTGTGTGTAGTGACACTGGAGCAAGCTAGAGAATTGTTGAATGCTTCAGCAGTGTTTGAGTCACCACCGTTACTAATTGTCGAGGTGGTTAGTCCAGAGTCGGTGAAACGGGACTATCGTTATAAACGCTCAGAATATGCCGCCTTAGAGGTTCCTGAATATTGGATTGTAGACCCACTGGCAACAAAAGTTTCAGTGTTACTACTGGAAGATGGATTTTACGAAGAAACAGTTTTTACAGCTAATCAGCAAATTGTATCACGAACTTTTCCCGAATTAGCGATCGCAGTTGATCGGATATTCACCGCCGGAAATCTAAATCAGGGGAGTTAGAAGTTAAGAGTTAGGAGTTAGGAGTTAGTAATTAATTATCTCCCTCTGCTCCTCTGCTTCCCCTGCTCCCCTGCCCTATGTTATGCAGCTTGCGGCTCAACCAGATTTTCTATTCCCCGAACCACAGTTGCTGATTCAATTTTGTCACCAGCTTTCAATTTATCCAAAACTTCTTTTCCTTCGGTGAGATAGCCAAAAACGGCATAGCGACCATCCAATAGGTTGCGTCCGGCGGGGGTGAGTTCTGGTTCAAACAAAAAGAAGAAAAATTGTGATGAACCACCATTTACTTCACTTTCAGGACGAGCCATCACTACTGCACCAAAGGCAGAAAAAGGTAGAACTGGCATATCAACGTAACGTCCAGCTTCTTCTAGAGTAATGCCATAAGTAGGTGCTTTATCGCCTTTAACTAAGATTTCTAAAGGAATAGCCCGATATTTGCCCGTTTTTGGGTCAATGAAACCCACATCTTTCCCAACAGGATCTCCAGTTTGGAGAAAGTAAGATTCTTCAGAACGGGTAAATTCTAAACCATTATAAAAACCCCTCTGTACCAAATCTACAAAATTACCAGCAGTCACAGGAGCGCTATAACCATCTACAACAAAGGTCAAATCGCCTTTGTTGGTTTTAATTTCTACAGTGGCGCGACCTTTAAGTTGTGGCAGGTTACTGTACTCTGTAGGCACTTCAAAGGGGAATTGTTTCACCATTGACTCTTCTAGCTGAGTAACAAGATTTAAAAGTTTGCTTTTCTCTTGCAGTATTTGTTCTTTATCTTTGCTGTTCGCCAATTCTTGCAATTTACCCACCCCAGATTTCAACTCGGTAATCCAAGCTTCGGCTTGGGGTTGGCGTTCTGCGGGAACGCTTGTTAAGATTTGGGAAGGTTTATCGAGAATGCGGGATGCTTGGCTAATGTCTTTGGAAATAGCACCCCAACGCCGATTCGCCCGCAGTTGGGCAGAGATGTCCTCTAAACTGGCTTGTAGTTGCCGCACAGGTTTGTTATCTATCGGGAGTGCATACCGCAACAAAGCTGTGCCATCGGTAATTGCATTGCCGGATGGCAGTGCGGCGCTACTGGAGGGAGTCCACCCAGCTGTAGTTATGCCTAAAAATATTGTTATCAGCAGTATTGCCATTAGGCTGTTCTTCAGCCAGGATTTTAATAAGTTAAGCATGGGATAACTCAAATGCAGCATTAGATTGTTGACTGGACGTAACCCATCAATAATCTTCCCACGTTAAGGGCGGAGGATAAATGACAAATGACTAATACTTCTCTACCAGAGGCTACGCCAACGACTACGCTCAGTACACGTGACAAATGATAACTAACTAATGACAAATGCCCAATGACGACCCTAGAAGGGTACAATAAATGCCGATTGTCTTCCAAAATTTGAAAGTTTCATGATCTCTAGTAACGACTTTCGACCCGGTGTTTCAATTGTATTGGATGGGTCTGTATGGCGAGTGCTTGAATTCTTGCACGTCAAACCAGGCAAAGGTTCTGCCTTTGTACGAACTAAGCTAAAAAATGTCCAGAGTGGGAGCGTGATGGAAAAAACGTTCCGCGCAGGGGAAACAGTGCCGCAAGCCACTCTAGAAAAAAGTACGATGCAACATACCTATAAAGAAGGCGATGAGTTCGTCTTTATGGATATGGAAACCTACGAAGAAGGTAGATTGACTCGCGAACAAATTGGCGATCGCGTCAAGTACCTGAAGGAAGGTATGGAAGCTGAAGTTATTAAATGGGGCGAACAGGTACTGGGAGTTGAATTGCCTAAGTCTGTGGTTCTGGAAATTGTCCAAACAGATCCAGGTTTAAAAGGTGACACTGCCACAGGTGGCTCAAAACCAGCAACTCTGGAAACTGGTGCAGTTGTGATGGTTCCTTTGTTTATTTCCCAAGGAGAACGCATCAAAGTTGATACTCAGGAAGATAAATATATCAGCAGGGAATAACTTTCATCTCTACGGAGATGCAAGTCCCGATTTAAATCCCTGCATAGGGATTCATTCCCTGCCACACTTAAAATGCTAATTTACGGATAGGTCGAGGTAATAAAAACTGTGCCATTGGACTTTAATGAAATCCGCCAATTACTGGCAACTATCGCACAAACAGATATTGCAGAAGTCACGCTCAAAAGCGATGATTTTGAGTTAACAGTCCGTAAGGCTGTGAGCCTTAGCAATCAGATGTTGTCGGTAGGTCAAGGGACTTTAGGCGGTGTGGTAGGTTCAGGCTTGACATCGAGTTCATCTGGGGGAAACCAGATGAGTGGAAGTCAGGTAACGGAGGTGTCGACATCTCGCGTGTTTGAGAATACTGGAACTAGCACACAAATGCAGTTATCAGTAAATCCTCCCTCAACCATTGACCAGAGATTAGTAGAAGTGCCTTCCCCAATGGTAGGAACGTTTTATCGCGCTCCTGCGCCAGGGGAAGCCGCATTTGTGGAAGTGGGCGATCGCGTCCGCAAGGGTCAAACAGTCTGTATCATTGAAGCCATGAAGCTGATGAATGAAATCGAAGCCGAAGTCTCTGGACAGGTGATGGAAATTCTCCTCCAAAATGGCGACGCTGTAGAATATGGTCAACCTTTGATGCGAATTAACCCTGATTAAGTATTAATGTATATATGATGTGAGTCATTGTTAAAACTTTCAGTCCTTGCGGGTCAACCCTGATGAAACAAACGTTGCCTTTACCACCAGAAGTGGTGCAACAAGTAGCTGAATACTTCAGCCTATTAAGTGAGCCAATGCGCCTACGGCTGCTACACTTATTACGGGATGAAGAAAAATGCGTGCAAGAGTTGGTAGAGGCAACACAGACTTCTCAGGCAAATGTGTCAAAACACCTGAAGGTAATGTGGCAAGCAGGTATCCTTAGCCGCCGCAGTGAAGGAACTTGCGCCTATTACCGGGTGGAAGATCAAATGATTTTTGAGTTGTGTAATCGGGTTTGCGATCGCCTCGCCACAAGGTTGGAGCAGCAAGCCCGTAATTTTCGCGTGTTAAATAGCAAACGTTAGGTCTTTTGTCATTTGTCAGTTGTCATTTGTGAAAAACTAATGACTAATGACTAATGACCAATGACTAAAGTGGATAATCTTTCTGAAACTGTTCGCGAGTGAGTGGTTGTTGTAACTCTATACCCTCGCCGCCTAAAACATCCAAAGGTTTGCCGTTCACGTCAATGTACACTTTGGCTTTGGGATTTAAAGTTGTGGCAGTGTAAACAACTTGTCCCACGCGGCCCATCATTGAAGTGCTACCACCACCACTGGTAAAATCTTCAGATAAATTAACGTGAACTTCATCTTTTTCCGCCTTCAGCCCCAACAGTTTGGTTCCTTTGGGGATGGTTGTAGAATCTGTTCCTTCTGTTGGGCCTGCTAACAAACTTTGAAAAGCTGCTTCTAAAGCCTGGTTGGGTAGTACAGAAGCTACTTTAACAGGCTGGGGAACCAAAGCAACATTTTTGTCTTTTGGTCTTAGCCAGTAAACATTGGGGGTTTGCTCGTTACCTGGCTGCCTAGTTGATGGCTGTGCTGGCTGTTCAATGCGGCCAGAAGGGTTTGATGGTGTGGGAGGATTGCTGGATTGTGTGGTAAACCAAGCTACACCGCCACCCACCGCTACAACCGCAGCTGACACGGCTGCAATTACGCCTGAAGAAATACGATTAGATCCTTGTTGGTCTTTCATGTTCAAAACCTTCCTAACTGAGGGCTGATATGGTAGTTATGTGAGGAGCAGCCTGGTTAAAGACGATACTTATAAGTAGAGAGTTTCCCACAATCTAAAGGAGACTTAAATGCTTCTTAATTCTGAAAGTCCCTAATTCAATTTTAGAATTTTTATTTCTAATCCGTCACCTACCAAATTATGTAAATTTTGGAGAGTCGAGAGTGAAAAGTTAAGAGTTAGGATTTAGGAGTTAGAAGTTTTGGATAAGAGGACAAGGGAGACAAGGGGGAATTATTAGACTTCTTGCATAAGTCGGGAAAAGGGGATGGTGGGGCCCCCTTTGGGGATAAGGGGAAGGGGGAAGGGGAAAAGGTTCTGTATTGTCCCCTTCCCCTTTAACCAAAACCTTTTCCCCCTCTTGCAAAAAGCACTGTTGCAAGAGGTCTATTGAACAAGTCTCTCCTTGTCTCTTTTCCATACCCTATGCTCTATGCCCTATTGCTTCTGTAATCCACTGTTTGAGTGTTGTTGTTACTTCATCAATGGCAATTTCTTGAGAGTTACGCGTGGCTCTTTCTACAACTTCAACTTTGCCATTAGCGATCGCCCGCCCGGTTACAATTCTATAAGGTATGCCAATCAAGTCCGCATCTTTAAATTTAACTCCCGCCCGTTCGTCGCGGTCATCTAGTAAAGTTTCAATTCCCGCTTGATTGAGTTCTGTGTAAAGTTTTTGAGCGATTTCGATTTGTTGAGCATCCTTTATGTTCGGAATTGTGACGATCGCGTGATAAGGTGCGATCGCAACTGGCCAAATAATCCCGTCTTTATCGTAAGATTGCTCTACGGCGGCTTGTGCTAGTCGTGATACGCCTACGCCAAAACAACCCATAAATAGCGGTTTTTCTTCACCCTGTTCATTGGTATAAGTTGCACCCATCGCTTGGGAGTATTTAGTACCTAATTGAAAAATGTGACCTGCTTCAATTCCACGGGCGCTTTGTAAGGTTTGTTCTGGGTTGTGGATGGCGCGATCGCCTGGTCTTGACTTACGAATATCTACTACTCGTTCTGGTAACTTAAATTGCTCACCCCAATTAGCACCAACTACGTGATAGCCACCTTCATTTGCGCCTGTAACAAAGTTTTTTAAATCAACTGCTGTTTGATCCACCAAGCGTAAAAACTTGGGATGGATCTGTTTATTAGCAGTAATATACTCATCTGCGATATCTGGCGCAATGTAGCCTAAAGGCAGAGATTTAGTTGTCCATGCTTGCTGGGCTTCTACATTTGGTACATTCAAACTAATAATAGTTTTAGCGCCATATTCCGAAGCTAATTTAGTCAGTTCATTTTGCAATTTGACTTCATTAACTTCCTGATCGCCTCGAATGCTCACTAGAACTAACACCGTTATACCATTATCATAAACTGTCTGATAAAGGACATTTTTCACTAATTGAGTGGGAGAACAGTTGAGGAGTTGACAGACCTTTTCAATGGTTTCTGTTCCAGGTGTATCGCGTTTCTCGTAGGTTGTAAACCGTGAGGTTTCGGCGTCAATTGGTAAAGAAACAGCCTTTTCTACGTTAGCGGCGTATTTACCATCCTCAGTGTAGAGAACTTCGTCTTCGCCAGCTTCCGCCAAAATCATAAATTCTGTGGAACCAGAACCACCAATTGCCCCAGAATCAGCTTCCACTGCCCGAAAAGCTAAACCAGAACGCCGCAGGATATTGCTGTACGCTTTATACATATCCTGGTAAGTTTCTTTAAGGCTAGCTTCATCGGTATGGAAGGAATAGGCGTCCTTCATGATAAACTCCCGTCCGCGCATTAAACCAAAACGGGGACGAATTTCATCGCGGAATTTGGTTTGAATTTGGTAGAGATTTAGTGGTAGTTGGCGATAAGAGCGAATCATATCACGAGCGATCGCTGTGATTACTTCTTCATGAGTTGGGCCTAATCCTAATTGTTGCTCGCGGCGGTCAATTAGGGAAAACATGATCCCCTCAGCTTTCGTGTAAGTGTCCCAGCGTCCCGATTCCTTCCATAAATCAGCTGGTTGTAATTGTGGCAAAAGACATTCTTGTGCGCCTGTAGCGTTCATTTCTTCCCGCACAATCTGGGAAACTTTTTGCAGTACCCGCCACATCAGAGGCAAATAAGCATAAAGACCACTACCGATGCGACGAATGTAGCCTGCACGGAGTAATAATTTATGGCTGGGAATCTCAGCATCAGCTGGATCGTCCCGCAGTGTAGCAAATAACATTTGTGAAAGTCGCATCGTTTACTCCCTTTCCAGAATCTTTAATTTGTTTATAAACCAATACGCTTGGGTTAAGGTCTACCTACTGGCAACAATTTTGGGTTTTCGAGACGCGATAAATCGCCGTCTCTACAAGTGTTTTGTCGCTCATTCTGAACTGTATTGTGATATAATCTTTCCTACTAATATAGGTCTAGGTTATGAGTCCTTTGACATTAAAACTAGACACCGTTCACTTTAGTGACGAACAATTTTATCACTTATGTCAAAATAACCGCGAATTGAAATTTGAACGCACTACCAAGGGAGAATTAATCATCATGTCCCCCGTTGGAGGTGAAAGCGGTAATCGAGAAGCAGATTTAATTATTGATCTAGGTATCTGGAATCGGCAAACTGGACTTGGTTTTACCTTCAGTTCTTCTACTATATTCAAATTACCTAATGGTGCTGACCGTTCGCCAGATGCCGCTTGGATTCAACGAGAACGTTGGCAAGCACTTACACCTGAACAAAGACGCAAATTCCCCCCCATTGCACCCGATTTTGTCATTGAATTAAGGTCAGCAACGGATGATTTGGAAATGTTGCATTCTAAAATGCACGAATATATAGGTGCAGGGGTGCAATTGGCGTGGTTGATAAATCCCCAACAGCAGCAAGTGGAAATTTATCGCCAAAACCAAGATGTAGAAGTGCGAAATCTGCCTACACAATTATCGGGTGAAAATGTATTACCAGGATTTAGCTTGAGTCTATCCTGTTATTAAAATTTACAAGTGCTGCTAAATCTCCATTATCTGCCCATACTTTACATCGCAGTAAAAAATACTCTATAAGTCTGCGTAGGTACACTTCATTTTTTGTCGTGTGTGACTGCAACTTCAATCGTCAGGGTATCTTACAGCAGCTAAGATAGCTTAAAAGAAATCACGGCATCTTTAGGAGAAACTACCTTGGCAGATGTAATTTATCAAGCACAAGCACCCTTAGAATTTATTCCTCCAGCGTTTAACCCCTTATTTCTACGAGTCGTCCATCTGTTGCTACCCAGTTGGATAAAGTGGCAAACACCTATTAGCCAAATTGAAGCAGACAATGTAGAGGTGCTGGTGGATCTTTATCGCCAGTTTCAGGAGGGTAAGATCCGTTTTATGCTGGCATTTCGCCATCCTAAAACAGACGATCCGTTTTGTTTGACCTATTTGCTGTCTCAACTCGTGCCAAAGGTAGCACGATCGCAAGGTACAGCGCTACAACTTCCGATTCACGCTCATTTTATCTACGATCGCGGCATTCCTCTCTGGGCAGGTTCCTACGTCGGCTGGATTGCTTCTCGTTTAGGTGGGACTCCGATTCAGCGAGGTAAGGCTGACTGGACGGGGTTACGTTCGGCGCGTGAATTGTTTGCCAATGGAAAATTCCCGATGGCAGCTGCGCCAGAGGGTGCAACTAATGGTTTATCGGAGAATATTAGTCCCCTAGAACCTGGCATTGCCCAATTAGGCTTTTGGTGTGCTGAAGATTTGCACAAAGCGGGAAGCGACCAACAGGTTCTAATTGTACCAGTTGGGATTAAATATAGTTACGTTGATGCTCCTTGGGATGCGATCGCAAATCTTTTAAGTGAATTGGAAGCGGCTAGTGGTTTACCTGTGAATCCAGCAGAAAATGCTTCTATAGAGTCGCTTTATCCCCGGTTGTTGACTTTGGCAGAACATTTACTTTTGCTCATGGAAGAATTTTACACCCGGTTTTATCATCAAAAACTGCCAGATCCCAAGATTGTCATTGGACAAATTCCAGATAGAAATGAAGCGTTAGCAGTTCGTTTACAAGCTTTATTAAATGCAGCGCTGCTAATCTCAGAACAGTATTTTAATTTGCAGTCAAAAGGTAGTTTGAGCGATCGTTGTCGGCGAGTAGAACAAGCAGGTTGGAATTATATCTTTAGAGAAGAATTTAAGGATGTCAAAGGAGTATCTGCGGTTGAAAGAGCTTTAGGCGATCGCATTGCTGAAGAAGCGAATGCCCGGATGTGGCACATGCGTTTAGTAGAAAGTTTTGTGGCAGTTTCTGGTAATTATATTCGTGAAAATCCAACAGTAGAAAGGTTTGCTGAGACGACTTTAATTTTATGGCAAATGATTGCTAAAATCAAAGGCAATAAAACTGTGCAGCGTCCGCAATTAGGTAAGCAAAAGGTAAAAATAACTGTGGGTGAACCCATATCTATTTCTGAGCGTTACCCAACGTATAAGGAAAATCGTTTGGGTGCTAGACAAGCTGTTGCTGATGTCACAAACGATTTGCAACACGCATTGGAAGGTTTGATTTGATTAAAAAGGTTGCATTTTTTGCTAGGAACCAAAATAAAGGTGTCAGTCGTCAGGAGGCTTATTCATTTCGACCCCTGCCTCTTGACTCCCTTAAATAGCAAGTTGCAATGTAAATGCCCAAGAGTTCTCCGAATCGGATATTACTTTCTAAAGGAGATCGCGGGTTTAGATGCCCTGTACGGAGATGCTGGCGGGATATGGTTTATTAAGCTTACACAAACCCAAAAGTTTTTAAAACTATCTAATTAAATGGGTGCAGATAATCGTAGGCTACTACACCTACTTGGCTTTGCTGCTATTTCACTTTAAAACAATTGGGTTAGATCAAGGAAATTGTAAATAAATATGTCAATCTTTATTTGAGTTTTATAAAATTAACGTTAAGTTATCCAAATTATCTTTTCCGAAAAATCACGCTTTTATATTTTTACAATTCCAATTACAAATAGAGGAGTCCAACAAATTGTGATTCTCTAAATCAATCAATTATAAATAATGAAAACTCAAAACTTATTCAATTTACTGAAGGTTGGTATTGCTACTTTTGGAATCTTCTTTGTGGCTGGTCAAGGAGCCTATGCCTCAGACTTAAAGGGAACAGCATTTAGCATCTCTTTGGAGTGTATGAACGACACTACTGGTCTTTTGATGGGTCAAAACTCCACTGATGCTAGCGGGTGGCAGTATGCATTTGATTCCAACAAAGATGGGATGAACGGGAATTACTGGGTTGGTGCCGCGCCAGGGAAAGTAAACCCCTACGATATCTCTGGTATGGCTATCAAAGAAACTGCTACCAGCGTCATTGTGGCAATCAATGGCAATATGAAGTTAACAGGAGAGGCTGAACAGGGTGCTGCCGGTGGTCAGATTGGATATGGTGATTTGTTCTTCAATATGGCCGGTAAGACCTTTGGCAATGCTATGAACAGCGGAGATTTGTTTGGTATTCATTTCGCTTCAGCGAATGCTTCAGGGGTACAACAACTAGGTGTTTATAGTGGTGTTCAGGCAAAGACAGTTACTAATATCAAAGAAGGCTACACTGTTGCTACATATGGTGGTTTAGCAGGAGGAGGGAATTCTTACGAAAGTCAGGTAAAACAAGGTGGTGGTAGTGTCGGTTATGGTGATTTGACCAATAGTTATTTTACTAATAACGGCAAGGACAATACATTTAATCTCAATGTCATCAACTCTGGAAATTATCTGAGTGGAATCTCGTTCTTAGCACAAGGTAATATAACCCAGCAGTTGCTAACCACTGGTTATGATGCCAGCAAATTCAATGGCACACAAACCATTGCATTTGAATTCAAGAAATCTTCTATTGTCCAATCGACTCCTGAGCCTGCTAGTCTCGCTGGTTTAGGAATCGTCGGTCTGGCTTTGGCTGGTAGCAAGCTACGCAAGAAATTAGCGTAGCAATTGGGTAGGGAATATTCGCAATACGGCTTGATTTCTCTTTAGTGATTATAGACAACATAAAAGACTATTTTATCTCATGTAAATGATTGCTGGAGTAATGAAATTTTGGATGAAGCTTAAGCGAAAAGTATCCCAAGCTGTATAGATTTACTCACTAAATATTAAATAGGTAAACTTTAATGTCCTTACTTTCTAGCAAGGGCATTTTTTTTCAGATAGTTATCAGCGCGATCGCCTACTAGCTTATATAATTCTCGCTCTAGGCGTGTTTCACAAACAGAGTGCGGTGTACCTTTTGCTGCCATCTGGATTATTTCACCCTTAATTAGCTCAACTCGGTCATTTTCCTCAAAGAAGCCGAGTTCAGCTAGACGGTGATATTCAGATATAGTAAAGCGTTTAGCAGTGGTAAGGCTCATAAAAGCTACAAGAATGCAGAGTTATTTTTATCTTAATATAGCTGTAACTGATTAAACTTCTGCGATGGAAGATGGTGAGGTGTCTAGGTCTTCTTCTTTATCAGTTTCTGTAACTGTTTCTATACTTACACCTTTCCAAGGAAAATCAAAATATTGTTCCTGAACAGTTTTCAATTCTTTTATTGACTCTTGGAAAAATAATTTAATAGCAGATAGTTGGTCTTTTTCAGATAAAAATTCTTGTAGATTTTTTAGATAAAATATACTTGACCAAGCTGGTGTAATAGTTAAAGTATCTGAAGTCCATATATTAGGTTTTTCGTTAACTACATTCTGCATAGATTTAATAATTTTTGGGCGTTCTACAAAAGTAGGAGAAACCTGTAAACATATACCTAGATATGGATATTCCATAAAATTATCTGGATTTAAATGAAAGTATCCAAGACCACACCAAAAATTCCAGCTAGAAAAGTGAGTATAGATAATATATCTACTACCCCATGTCCATTGAGTCATACTTGCTGTCCTTCCTACGACACTTCCAAAAGCTAACTTGAATTCCTCTTTCACTTCATCGCTCAGGGTTGATTGCATCAAAATGAGAGTTTTATTAAAATTCACCATTGTCAATAAGTCAATCGATGAAAATTGATTTGTATGAGACATTCCATTTCTCCTCATAAAAATTAAGATTTCTTGGGCTAAGATATCAGTCGCGTGTTGTTGTAAGCGGGCATAAAATTGATGCCACCTCAATTGATAAAAACTTATTTTTGGCTTTAAATTAAATGCTGGAGTTTTGATTTCTTCTTTTGGATCATAATCACGGGTGATGTAAATTAAAATTCGATGTCTGACATTGGGTAAATTACTCAAAATCTCAGCATATTTTTTTAAAGCATTATTTCCATCCTTCGCGCTAATTTTTGATTCAATAAATATTACATCTGTATTTAAACCAGTTGAGAGTTCAACCACAATATCAAGTCTACTATCCTCTGTATGGCTTTCAAGTCCTTTGTGCTCTTGTTGAGTTGAAATATTGATGCTGGTATAATTATCATCATTAATGATTGAGTGATGTTTTAGCCAATCAATTAAAATATCGTTATTCAAGGATAAAAAATAAGCAACAATCTCAGTAAAAAAATCCTCACGCGGTTTGTTTCCTGAATGCAGATTGAGTAAATTCGTGAACAAAGACATTTATTTTTAAGTATTTAAGGTAATTCCAAACAAGTTACACACAATAATTAAGCTTGTAATCCTGATGGAACAAGACTACTGGAAATTTTTATAAGTTCTGTTTGTATTCGATATTACGAGCGTTGCAGCAGTTATAACTTAGCCATCGCAGTTTGACAAGAGTGCTATACAGACTATACTTACAACAAATAGGGGTAAAATTTTACCCCCTAAAAACTTGTGTATTAATTTTAAGAAAAGCTAGAAAAGCTTATTATTCTGAAGTTAAGTGACTTTCTAACAAAGTTGCGATCGCTTCAGGGTGAATATTCTTGTATTTCTTTTTACCAAGCTGTAAAACACAGTTGGGAGCGCTGCCACAGCATTTTTGGCAACTTGTGTGTTCAATGGTAACTTTGTCTAACAAACCGCGATCGCACAAAGTTTTTTCTAAATCTGATAATAAACCTTTACCACCACGTTTCAGGCAACCGCCCTTTTGACATACCATAATCCTCGCTCTGGGTTGAGGTGGTAAATCTTGCTTTGGACACACATCAATTGGTGTCACTCGATAGGCTTTGATTTTGATTTTACTTGTGCGTGAGTCTATCTCACTATGACCACAAATGCGAAGTTGCTGCCCAGGAACTAAGGATGAACTTAGTAAACGACGCAACTCTTTAGGCAGTTTAATTTCCACATTTCCAGATGGAACTGCTAATTGCAAGTATTTATATTTTCCTGGTTCACCACCAACAAAACCTAGTAACTGTCCCTCAAGGTTCAATTCTGATAACGTCAAATACTTGTTACCCATGATTGATAAAAATTTAGGAGTGGGGAGTTAAAAGCGAAGAGTTAGGAGTGAGGAGTTAGGAGTTAAAATTTATAACTCATAACTCTTAACTCCTAACTGTTTTTAAGCTAGGCGTTTAGCTTCTACTGTTTGAGGTAAATTTGCTGTGTCTGGCAATTCACGAAACTCTAATTCCCAACCATTTGCTAGGGTGAGAATCTTGCCATCATTTCCATCGGTTTGTTTGACGACTTCTTCTTCCAGGTCTTTTTTAGCAACGTAAACTACTAAAGTGCCGGCATCATTCATCCGTAGCATTACTTTCATGAGATTCCTCAACCGATTCTAGTTCTTTTTTCTTGCAGCCGACAACAAACCCTGTTTCTAAGAAATGCACAGCATATATATAGGAAGTCTGCAAATATGTGCCTATACTCGCTATGTAACCGATATCTCCCTTGTTAACTAAAACTTGGCCGACTTCCTTACCGGGAAAGGTACCATCGTTTTTTAGCAGTTTACGAACTCTGACTTTTTCACCGATTTCAAAAGCGGGTGGCAAGTTCAGTTCTAATTCATCGCGTTGCATGAGAGTACCTCTGTTCTCTGACCAAATTCAACAATTCTTCTGTCGTCAAACTGCGTTTTTTCTGTACCGATTGATGGCGTACTGCATCTAAAACAGATTGGGTTTCTTGGGAGTTCAAGAAAATTCCATGCTGTTCTAGCAAGTTAGCAACTAAATGCCGTCCAGAATGTTTACCTACTACTAAACGCCGTTCCCAACCCACCTCTTCGGGTGCAAATGGTTCGTAGGTAATAGGATTTTGCAATACCCCGTGAGCATGGATGCCAGATTCGTGAGCAAAGGTGTTTTCGCCAACGATCGCTTTCCAAGGTGGTACATCGGCTCCTGATGCGGCTGCAACTAGTTGAGACAGTTCCAGCAAACTGGGTGTATCAATGCCCAAATCAACGCCATAGATGCGTTTGATTGCCATGACAACTTCTTCTAATGCTGCATTTCCCGCCCGTTCACCCAATCCGTTGACTGTGGTATTCACTGATGAGGCTCCGGCTTTGATACCCGCAAGGGCGTTGGCAGTTGCCAGACCAAAATCATTATGCGTGTGGATTTCTAGGGGAATCGTCAACGCTGAAACCAGTCTTTGGACTTTAGTGTAGGTGGTGAAGGGGTCGAGAACTCCAACAGTGTCGCAGAAACGGAAACGGGATGCACCCCATTCTTGGGCATAAAGTGCTACATCTAAGAGGAAGTTTTCATCAGCCCTGGAAGAATCTTCTCCGCCGACTGCTACCCAAAGACCCTGATCGAGGGCGAAGTGGATTGAGTCTTTGAGTTTTTGCAAACTTACTCGCCACTGACCATGAAATTTAGTGGCAATTTGGATACCAGAGACGGGAATGGCAATATGCACCCGGTTCAAACCACAGGCGATGGAAGCTTTGATATCTGAGATGACAGCACGGTTCCAGCCCAAGAGTTTTGCTTGTAAACCCAAGTTAGAGATTGCGGCGATCGCACGGGTTTCTTCGTCACCCATTGCCGGTATACCCACTTCTAATTCGGGTATACCAATGGCATCGAGAAACTTCGCGATCGCTACTTTTTCTTGTAGAGTAAAGGCAACACCTGCTGCTTGTTCGCCATCACGTAATGTAGTGTCATTAATTATGATTTGATTCATTGCAAATATCCCTCTCTTGGAAGTATTCTTAATATCCTTTCCCTCTACAATCCCTCGTGATGGTAAATGCTAAAAATATCACAATTCATAATGTAGGATACATGATCCTTAATTATTGCCCCATTATTAGCATCACATCTGTATGGCAGGGAACTAAATCAATGTATAATTTACTAATCGTTTTTACCGATGTCAGTTGAAATGTCTTCGAGTAGCAATGAACTAATATAGCTATTAGCAAATCCCGAACAAAGTAATACACAAAATCCAGCAATTAAGGATGTAATCATCTTCGTAACCTCGTATTTTCTAGTGCATGTGGATGTAATTTAGGCAGGTAATGGTACTCAACGTTAAGAGGTGCAAATTCGCTAACTTTGGTCTGCTAGCCAATCAAAAATTTTTCCTAGCTGCTCCAAGTCAACGAAACCATACTGCCAGAGGAGCATCGGTAGCGGGCCATTTTCTAATTCACGGTGTCGCAGAGCTACAGCAATATCAGCATTTGAAAGTTCAAGTTCATTGTGCAAAAAATTGAGTAGTTTTATATCTCTGTTCCGAGTCGCCATAATTGATTGAACTTTCAATTTCTTAATTTGGGAAAAAGTTAAAAATTAGAAATTCCAATTTATATTTAGGAATTTCGCCTTTTTAATTGTTGCTATATGTCAGGGAAATTTTAGATTAAGTAGACCCAACAAAATCTAAACCCCATCTAATCCATCTCAGTCTGCAATAAATTCTGCTAGCGGACAGTAGCTTCAAACTCTAAACCTATTTGAGCTTTGTGCATCTATGAACAAAAAGGATAAAGTCCAGTACTTGCGTCATGAATTCAAGATTAATCATCTCTGAATTGAAATAATCATGACTCATCACTGTAACGCCAGCAACGCTCTAGCCATTCTAATAATTCGTGACGAGAAGCAAGAAGTTGCATAACTGTACTACGAATTAGAATTACTTCAAGCAAATTGTTCACTTGCACTCGTAAAGAACCATCAGGGGGACAAGAGCAATTAATTTTTAACTCTTGCAAACGGTGATAGATTCGCCAGCGATCGCTCAAAGGAATCTGCAAAACTTGATCGCCTAAAGTGTCATTTGTCATTTGTCAGTTGTCCTTTGTCATTTGTAAGTCGTTCTTTCTCATTTGTCTGTTGTCATTTGCAAATGACCAATGACCAATACTTCGGCTTCGCTCAGTACAAGTGACTAATGACTCTTGACTTTTAAAGTTTGCAGTTGTTTTTCGAGTTCTTCAATGCGCGAGAGCAAAGAACGAATCACGGTTGCTTCCATATCGGGTAGCTTTCCATGTTCTAAAGGAGAAAGGCTGGCGCTTTCGTTGCGAGAAATAATTCTGCCGGGAATTCCCACAACAGTGCGATCGCTGGGGACATTCTGCAAGACAACGGAACCTGCACCAATACGGACGCGATCGCCAATTTGCAAATTACCTAAAACTTTCGCACCCGCCCCAATCACTGCATTTTTGCCGACTGTAGGATGACGCTTACCAGTTTCTTTACCAGTTCCGCCAAGGGTGACGCCCTGATAAATCAGTGTATAGTCGCCCACGATCGCAGTTTCGCCAATGACTACTCCCATTCCGTGGTCGATAAACACGCCCTCACCAATCTCTGCACCTGGGTGAATTTCAATTCCGGTCAAAAATCGCCCTAAGTGAGAAATTAAGCGGGGGATAAAACCCACTCCTCGACCATGTAACCAGTGAGCAAGACGATGCAAACATAGCGCGTGCAATCCAGGGTAGCAAAACACCACTTCTAGCCAATTACGTGCTGCGGGATCGCGCTCAAAAATAATGCGAAAATCACTCAATAATGGCTCAAAAAAAACGCCAGAGAGAAGATTTTTCAGCATGGATGTACGGGCAGAATCCTGCGTTTTGGTACTTGGGCGATCGCTAATACTGTCTAAAGACTGTTGCATCGGTAATGTCTATCTGGTAAAAGAGTCATCTGCTATTTTTATGCTTATATCAGGTGACATCCGACTCGATAGAAAACCCAATGCTGATTGGATTTATTGGATTGATTGAGGTTGTACTCAAACGCTAAAACCCCGACTCTAGATAAACTTAAAATTTATCTTGGGGTAGGGGCACTAGTATTTAATGATGGGGGTACTAGTATTTTTGGGGCAGGGGTTAAGAATTTCTGTTCACGCTACAAGAAACTTTACCCGTAAGCATTTGCTAAGATTTTATCAAGATATTTTGCAATATATTAAGCTGTACTCAGATGCACTCAAATATGAATTTGGTAATGCTATAAATCTATTTTCTGTATATCCTATTACTATTAGTATCTTATTATTGGGTAAGGCAAAAGACAGCTTTCTTTATTTTCTTTTAGGATTTGCTGTCTGTATGTATGTATACGTTTCAAAATATAGTTATCGCTCATCGTAACTGTTTTCTTATTATATAGATGTGTGGGGATAGCGATCGCAAAATCTTGAACAGCAGAATAGGTAAATGTTCTCATAGCAATTAGACTTATTGCATGAATCAATGAGCTTTCACCCTAAATCCCTCTCCCAAGCTTGGGAGAGGGACTTTGAATTTGTCTCCCCTTCTCCCAAAATTGGGAGAAGGGGTTGGGGGATGAGGGCTAGTTTTGTATTCGTGCAAGAGTCTATTAAATAATTACTGATTGCTGTATGGTAGGGCAGGTATGTTACACTACACACAAAACCTGTAGAGACTTGTTAATGGAGTTCAAAGCCTCTTTAATGAGTATCAAAGACTCATTAATGGAGATCAAAGCCTCTTTAATGGAGTTCAAAGCCTCTTTAATGGAGTTCAAAGCCTCTTTAATGGAGATCAAAGCCTCTTTAATGGAGATCAAAGCCTCTTTAATGGAGTTCAAAGACTCATTAATGGAGTTCAAAGACTCATTAATGGAGATCAAAGCCTCTTTAATGGAGTTCAAAGACTCATTAATGGAGTTCAAAGACTTATTAATGAGTATCAACGATTCAAGAACCAGATGTAGTTTTAGCTGGTCTACCTTTGATAGCTTTAAAGCGTTCGCCTAACTGTTCAGCAACAGTTTTTAAGCCTGGAGTCTTTTTTGATGCAGTCTTCACGTAATCATAAACGGTCAAACTGCTAGTCATAGCTTCACTACCGACTGCCATTAAAGTATCATCTACCTGTTCGGCGAGTTGCTGTACTGAGATTAAAAGTTCGGTAAGCGCACTGGCTAATTGGTAATCCCGAATCAGTTCCTCAACGTCAAAACTGGCTGGAAGGATTTCGCGGTTTGACTGAGCAGCAGTAACGCTATTATTTACAAAGGCTAGGCTTTTATCGCCCATTTTTACTAACTTACGCCGTTCTTCAGTGCTGAGAGTAATTAGAAAGGGCATCTTTCTTTGGACTGTCTGTAGCGCGGCTTTAATTTCTTGGATATCTTGTGGCGAAAGGGTGGCTGCAATATTTTGATAGGCCATCGTATATCTACCTTGGGAATTTTAATGGTGAGGTAGCAATAGTTGCTAAGTATATAATTCCCATTAGTGGATGCGATCGCACATCATAACCTATTTATTTATCTGTTTTAGCGCTGATGCTGAGGGATACTGACCAGATGCAATCAAAGCTTGTCGTTCTACAATCCTTTCATCGCCGTTAAAATCTAGAATGCGTGCAGTTACTTCACCGATATCTGTTTGATGCTGAATTACAGCCTCATCTAGTCGAAAATGATCGCCCCAAAAGTCTCTGCGTGGGTTAAAGAACCGCACAAGTTCGCCAGTTTGCCAATTAATTGAGCCTAAATCCGTTCCTTTTTGCAGGTTACAGAAAATACAGGCATAGCAGAGATTATCTGCTGTTGTAGCGCCGCCGTGTTTGATGTCGATTATATGGTTAACTTGAAAGCCTAAGCTGTCTGCTTCTGGATATAAACAATACTCGCATATATGGGCGGCGCGATCGCTAACTAAACGCCGCAGTTCTGCATTAATATATAACCGAGACATTTTGAATACTTACTTAGGGTTAATGTACTGAGTAGCTCTTGCTTTTGCCAACCTCATAATATGCTCTAGCGTGAGGAAATGATCTAACTCTCGCTCGTCGCTTCCTGTAAGACCCTCAGTTTTTGCGCGGTAAACGAGATCCTCTAAACGGTCTTTGGCTGCATCGGAGAGTTTGAAATCGATAACGCTTTGGGGAGTGGTTCCAGCAGCAATAAACTCTATAATTTCGTCGTAGACTTTGGCTGTATTTACAGATGTAGTCATAAGATTACCTATTTTTATTTAATTTTACTGATTTACAACGCCACTTTTATAATGAAAATAACCTGCTACTAAATCTGAAAAAGTATGGTTAACAATATCAGCCACGAGATGGGAGACGTATTTTTTGCCGAAATTGAACATACTCCCAATCGTATTGAAGAGTTTACTCGAAGCGTGGACTTGTGAAAACTGCTGTAAAATAATTAATTAAATGGTGATAGTTATGCAACACATTACGATTGACGCGGCATCACAACACTTACATGAATTAATCGCAGCAGCAATCAATGGCGAGGAAATTATTATTACCAAAGATGAACAGCCGATGGTTAAGCTAACTCCGGTGATTCCAGACAAAAAACGCTCTCCTTTATTTGGTAGTGCCAAAGATTTGATTACAATATCAGATGACTTTGATGAGCCATTAGAAGAATTCCAGGATTATATGTAATGCAGGTGTTATTAGATACTCATACTTTGATTTGGTTTTTCCAAGGAAATAAAAATTTTAGTGAGAAGATGAGACTCTTAATAGAAGACGAGAATAACGAAAAGCTCATCAGCATTGTTAGCGTGTGGGAAATGTCAATTAAACAAAGCATTGGTAAACTAAAATTCAGTTTACCAATTAAGACTTTTATCGAGCAAAAACTAGCATTGAATGATTTTAATTTACTCAATATCAATCTCGACCATATTGATGTAATTACTACTCTACCCTTACAACATCGCGATCCCTTTGATAGAATTTTAATTGCCCAAGCAATGGTAGAAAAAATTCCAATTATTAGTGTAGATACAGTATTTGATGCTTATTCAATTACGCGACTTTGGTAATACTAACAATGTTCTGCCTGTTGAGGCAGGGGAATTAAATCCCTAAACTTTGTTAACTACTATTGGTAGAGCTACTATTGTTTGCTTTTTCAAAAGATTCAATAAATCCAGGGATATCAAGTAACTCTTGGGTAGCATCTTCACTCTCCTTATCTGCTAGATATGCTAAAAAATCAGCAACCAGTTGTAAGCGTTCTGAAGATAATACATCTGAATATTGGTTGATTTGCTGACGAACTTCTGTGTTGTTCATGTTTTTGCAACTCTTTTACTTCTCTAATTGTGCCAACTTCTTCTGAGCAAATTCCCGCACTTGCTCATCTGGGTCATTTTGTGTGCGATCGCGCAACAGTGGTAAAGTCTGGGGATGCTGAGGAAATTGCTTGATAATTATCTCTAGTGCAATACGCCGAGGATTAGTTTCATGCTCTTCCTTGCGCTCAAAGGAATCATTAACAGCGCAGTTGTGGTATATGTCAAACAACTCAGGCTGATATTTAAAGTATTTAGCTAATTCTCGGACTGCTGCACCTCGCACATAGTTGTCATCATCATGGATAGCGAGTTCTTTGAGGAAGAATTTGGTGTCGGGGTCATCTTTGAAGTTCTTCGCTAATTCTTGGACTGCTACACGTTGCACATAGTTGTCATCATCATAGGTAGCGCGTTCTTTGAGGAAGAATTTGGTGTCGGGGTCATCTTTGAAGTTCTTCGCTAATTCTCGAACTGCTACACATCGCACGTCGTTTTCATCATCATGGGTAGCGCGTTCTTTGAGGAAGAATTTGGTGTCGGGGTCATCTTTGAAGTTCTTCGCTAATTCTCGAACTGCTGCACCTCGTACATCGTTGTCATCATCCTGGGTAGCACGTTCTTTGAGAAAGAATTTGGTGTCGGGGTCATCTTTGAAATTCTTCGCTAATTCTTCGACTGCTGTATGTCGCACATCCCAGTTATCATCCTGGGTAGCACGTTCTTGCAGCCAGGCTTTGGTGTCGGAAGATTCTTGCCAGGTCGTTGCAATTGCTGTGACTGCTTGAGTGCAAATTTCATGAAATACTTTAGCTTCTTCATCTTGATGGGGGACGTAATAGTACCAGAGGTCATACTTAGTTAAGTTTTTCAACTTGTCAAGTAATAGAGTAGCTGTTGACGCGATCGCCGAGCGATTTCTTACCTCTACAAGACACTTAGCCGCTAAAAAAAGATTGACAAACTTTTCCTCTTCGCCATCTTGCGCCATTAAATAATCAAGAATTTTGCCAACAAATCTTGGCTCAATCATTCCGGCAATTAGCAGCAAGACTTCATGCCAACTTTCATCTTGCCAGTGTTTGCCAAAAACTTCATTCTTAAGTTGCTCAATAGTCAGCGTTTGCGTTTCTTTAAACTGCCAGACAAACTCCGATGCACAGAAATATTCTAAAAATGTCCGATGCACAAAAGCATAATAATCTGCACCCAGGAAACATAACATAAAGTTGCGAGTCCGCAGTTGATTAATCATCATCCGCGCTACTTGTCTGGGTTTATCAAATTCTATGGTTTTGAGATAATCAGTCAGAACTTTGACTAAATCATTTTCATTAATCAAATTACCTGCCAAACCTTTATTAGCAGTTTGCATAAAATAAGCAACCTGACGCAGCATCGCTTGCTTCTCTTTATAATGAATAGTCTTAGAGTCTAACCTCTGATCTTCTGTCAAAGCGCGTTCCACATCCCATTGATGTAGTAGTACCCGCGATGCTTGATCGTAAAGTGTAGCTCTATCTCTTGGTAGCTCTTGATTCCGATTTAGAATTGCCATCATCGTCAACAGTAGAGGATTTCCCGCCAATTCTGCAATAGATTTGGAAGCTGCAATTCCTCTTTGTAGCCGTTCGCGTTTTCTCACCTTATCTACTGCATCGATAAAAGTTAACTCATGCCAACGGTAGATAAAATCCTGAATTAGTTCTGAGTCTAAATCTTGTAAAATAAAGTGGCGAAACTCAGCATTAAGCAATCGTTGTGGTTTATAGCCAATAATCCGAGAAGTGACAATTACCTGCACATCAGGATAGTCATTAGTAAAGCGATGAATATCAGTAATTACATCCTCTCTATCACCAGGATCAAATACCTCATCCAAACCATCAAACATCACTAAAGCATTACCAGCTTTTAATTGTTTATCTAGTTCAAGCTGATTGAGATGATGAACAGCACCACTACATTGATGAAAAAATTCTAGAAAATTATTGCACTCTTTATCTTCCCGTCGTCGCATATAAGTGCGTAATTCAATTAGCAACGGAATTGGTAATGATACCACATTATCCAGTGGTGACTCTGCCCAATTCAAAGCCAGAAATTGCAACAATGTAGACTTACCTGAACCAGGATCGCCCAAAATCACAAGATATTTATAATCTTGCTTTTTATTGACAACATCTAATACTGAACGGATCGGCTGTTCAAAATAAACCCGTTTGTGGCGTTCTAATTCTTCTAATTCAACAACTTCTACTTGACCACTTTCTCGCAGCCGTCTAAGATGTTCTTTAGGCAGTTCGTGAACTTGTGGTAAAACTTGATGAGCTTCCCGGACATTTTGAGCAGTAAAAATCCGCCATAATTTAAGTTCGTTATAGGCATAGCCGCTAGTATCTAAGCTATCTAATTTGAGATTGCCATAACGCTCGCGGATTCCTTCTTGATATTTAACTAAATTAAAATCTACAATAAGACCAGCAATTTCTTTTGTATTTATTTCAATATCAGATAACTTTTGTAATTCTAGGATATGGTGTAATTCTTTTGAATCTAAAAGAAGTTCTTGGACTTGTGTAAAATACTGTTCTGTAATTGATTGCCAGTTAAACTTAGCTGACAGAGGTTTTAATTGCAGTCTATTCCAACTATCTTCTAGGGTTTTAGCGTCTAGAGATTCACAATTAATATCAAAAGCCTTACCAAGAATTTCTGCAACTGACTTATCGCTGATAAATTTCTGGATGTCTGTGGTATAGTCTTTAATCTCAGTTTCAGCAAGTTTGCAACGAACCTTTAACTGCTGCTGCATGAGTTGCAAAAATTCCTTTAAGGCTTTACCAGCAGCAATTTCTATATCTTCCTTCTTAAGTTTCTGCAAAATTTTGCTAGGGATGCCTTTTAATAAATCTTTAGCCCAATCTTTAGCAGCATCCTTGGCTAAGTCTTCCAGAATGGGTTTAAAAATCAACCCGGCGGCCTGAGTTACACCCCACATAGCTAACCAGTCCAGCATAATACTCGCTTCTGTTGAGATTTTGATTACGAGTATATCCACTAGCTGGAGTAATGTTTCCAGATTTCAGGGTGATTGCAGAAATATCACAGGTATCTGAAGAACCTCTCTCCTTTGAGGCTACGGTGTACATACAAGTCTTAAAATTCACCCTAGTAGTCTGCCAACCCAAAAATGCTAAGTGAGGACTGGGGAAAGGGAAAAGGGTAAGGGATTTAAACCCTTTCCCCCTTCCCCCTTCCCCTTTACCCCGCCAAGTGAACTTGGCGAACTACTAGTACTTGGTTTAATCATCTAGCTTGGTTGTGCGATCGCTCTGGAAGCCTGTCATTGCGAGGAGGAACGACGAAGCAATCGCTTTAACCACGGGATTATGTGATTACTTCGCTCCGTTATCACTGCGCTCGTAATGACAATTTATTGGGTCTAGAAAGCTTGAAACACTTGCATATAACACTTGTGTGTACACCGTTTTATAACTCTCGGTTGATGAGTTTTTTGATAAGTTAGAAAAATAGCAGTAGATAAAGATATTTTAAGTATTTCCAAAAAATGACACCTCTGAGTTAGTTTGTTCAAATTCTCGGTCAAGTCGGCTAGTCGAGAATGATGTGTAACATAAATCACTACCAAGCTAGAGGTAAGTTCAAAATGGTTGCATCTACTCTAAAACCAACACAGATACTTGGACGCATACTATCCGCATCGTTAGTTAGCTTGATGTCCTTAGAGGTTCTTAGCACCGCAGCGATCGGCCAACCGCCCCCTGCCTCTGTTCAAACCAAGCTGAAAGTGCCTAGTACAATGACCTCTTGGCCTTTTAATATTCCCCGTTATTTGAAAGTGCCGCCCAATTTCTCCATCTCTGTTTATGCTCGCATTAACAAGGCTCGCTTTTTGGCAGTTGCTCCCAATGGGGATCTTCTAGTATCACAGCCCAGTTCCGGTAAAGTGTTAATTGTCCGGTCAAATGGCAGCAAAGACCCGATTATTTCTGACTTCGTAACGGGTCTACGCAAACCACATGACATTGTGTTTCATAAAATTGATAACACCACATACGTTTATATCTCTGAGAGTCATCAAATTAACCGCTTCATCTACAACTCTGGAGACTTAATCGCAAAAAATCGTCAAATCGTTGTAGTTGGCTTACCAGACAGCAGCACACGGGAACTCAAAGGCGCTTATGGTCACGAACTGAAAAATATCGCACTTGATGCCAACCACAAACTGTACGTGTCGATCGCCTCTACATGCAATGCTTGTAAGGAAGATACCGTCAGTACTCCAAAGCGTGGTGCAATTTACCAGTACAACGCTAATGGAACCAATCAGCGGCTTTTTGCTCAAGGTTTACGTAATGCCGAAGGGTTAGCATTCTTACCTGGAACAAACGATCTTTGGGTAGTCGTTAATAATCGAGATAACATTGCCTATCCCTTCAACGATAGCAGTGGCAATTACGGTAAGATTATCCCCTCTTACGTAGACAACCACCCACCAGAGGAGTTCACGAAAGTTCGAGATGGCGGTAACTACGGTTGGCCATTCTGCAATCCCAATCCTGACACCTCAAACGACCTTAACAATATGCCATTTGACCGCGACTATCAGTTCAATGCTAATGGAAGTGTTAATTGCAATGCAATGGACAGGATTAGCAAAGGTATCCAAGCCCATTCAGCTCCCTTGGGACTAACATTCTTACAAAATACCAACTTTCCCAGCCTATACTCAAATGGAGTAGTGGCAGGGCTGCATGGTTCATGGAATCGGCAGAAGAAAACGGGCTACAAAATAGCTTACTTTCCCTGGAACAGTACGACAAAGACCCCAGGAGAGGAGATAAATTTAGTCACCGATTGGGTAGTTCCAGCAACGCAAGAAACCTGGGGGCGACCCGTGGATACGGTAGTAGACCTACAAGGTAATTTGTTAATTTCGGATGACTACAGCGGCACTATCTATAAGCTTTCCTACACGCCCACGCCGTCACAACAGGTTAAGGTCTACAAAGACCCTAACTTTGGTGGAATTTCCCAATCTTTTCCTACGACTCCAGGAGTATACAAAGCCAACCAAGGTGACTTAAATATTGTTGGTAATGACAGTATTAGTTCATTAAGTGTACCACCAGATACAAAGGTACGTGTCTGCCAACATGAAACTGGTGGTTTATGCCGTGACTATACTGCTGGTGATTATAAATCTCTTGGAAATGACCTTGATAATATCATCTCGTTTATAGAAGTCAAGTAGCACGACTCACCGAATTATTGATTTTAAATTTTGGATTGAATACTTTAAAAGTTTTCTACTGAACGCTGACGCCGTACCCCTCCGGGGAAGCAAGCTACGCGTAGCGTTCCGCAGGAAAGTCCAAAATTTAAAAAGGTCTGATATCAAGTCCGGTTAATCACTTATGATTACCGGATCTGTGCAAAAATCGGAAACGTCTTTTTCCCCCTGCTCTCTGCGGTCTAAATTATAAGTCTTTAGCCGAACACGAGATGAGACGATGTTTGGAAAGTCAACTAGAAACTGCAATGTCTACGACGGCAGCGCGATCGCAATTTTCCCCACTGCACGACCCGTTTCGCTATAAGCATGAGCCGCCGCTAGTTCTTGTAAGGGATATGTGCGATCGATTACCACACGAATTTTACCCACTTCAATCAATTCTTTGAGAAAAAGCAAGTCTTTAACGTTAGGTTTCTCAAAGAGAAATTTCGCTTTTTGACCGGGAAGGAATGCTGTTAAGACGCTTTCTAGCAAGACTTCGGGGCTGGGTAGTGTGGTGATATAAATTCCGTTTGGTTTAAGAACTCTTTTGGTTTGTGAGAGCGATCGCTTACCCACTGCATCAAAGATAATGTCATACTGTGCTGTATCTGCGGTGAAATCTTGCTGCGTATAATCAATCACGCGGTCTGCTCCCAAAGATTTCACCAAATCCAAGTTTTTAGTACTGCTAACTCCCGCCACCACTGCCCCTAAAGCCTTGGCAATTTGCACTGCAAAAATCCCCACACCGCCAGCAGCACCATTAATCAAGACACTTTGTCCGGTTTGAATATTTCCCCGATCTCGCAACGCTTGCAAAGCCGTGAGCGCTGCTAGAGGTACAGCCGCAGCTTCTTCATAAGATAAGTTCGTTGGTTTGAGAGCCACCACATTTTCTGGAACAGCTGCAAATTCGGCATAACCTCCTCCAGGAAAGCTAGTACTCCCATAAATAGCATCTCCTGGTTTAAAGCGCGTAACTTGGGAGCCAACCTCTACAACTTCTCCCGCCACATCAAACCCCAGAATCTTCGGAAATTTACTGCCGACAATCAAACTCAACATTCCTTGGCGAATTTTCCAATCAATGGGATTAACGCTACTAGCACGAACTTTCACAAGTAACTGCGTTGGCTCAATTTTCGGTTGCTCCACATCTTCATATTGCAACACTTCAGTGCCGCCATACCGACGGATAACCACTGCTTTCATCGCATTCCTCCTGGTTGCTACTCTGTTTTGCTGAATCACACAGCCTGTTTTTCCTAACAAATCTAGTGTAACGATGTCTACGACGGGCTACGCTTACGTATGGTATTTAACGAAGATGGTGCACAATCAGAGATTCCCTAAAATAGAAATATCAGTCTAAAATTACACCTGTATGCCAGCTAGAGACCTTTATCACAACAATGTTAAAAATGCTTTGATTAAAGACAAATGGACAATTACTCATGATCCACTGACTCTAAAGTTTGGTAAAAAAGATTTGTATATTGATTTAGGTGCTAAACAGTTGTTGGCGGCTGAAAAAGCAGAATCCAAAATTGCAGTTGAAATTAAAAGTTTTACCGGGAGATCGGATGTTGACGATCTAGAAAAAGCGTTGGGTCAGTATATTTTATATCAGGATATCTTAATTGAATTGGAGCCAGAGCGAGTACTATATCTTGCAGTACCTAACAGTATTTTTGATGATTTATTTGAAGAACCTATCGGCAAACTATTACTGAGAAATCATCGTTTAAAGCTGATTACATTCGATCCAAAACAGGAGGTTATTAAAGAATGGATTATACCAAGTTAGACCACTATCGCCAGGTGATTGAAACTATCCTTACTGAATATGCTTCACTACCCTATTCTTATGCCAATATTCAATCAGAAGTGGTGTTCGATCGAAACCGCGATCGCTATTTGTGGATGGATATAGGTTGGGATGGCGATCGCCGCATTCATGGCTGTCTGGTTCATATTGACCTGATTGATGGCAAAATCTGGATTCAACGCGATGGCACTGAAGAAGGCATTGCCGCCGATTTAGAACGGGCTGGAATTCCTAAAGAACATATTGTCCTTGGCTTTCGTCCACCAGAGTTAAGACCCTACACTGGCTATGCAGTCGCTTAAGGTGCGTAGGCGCAGCCCGTCGTAGACATCGTTCTTTAAAAGTTAACATGGAACATTCTGTTTATTCTTCGGTGGTAAATACAACACCTTCATAGAGCAATTCAATCGGGCATTTAAATTCAATGCTCGATAGAGTGACGATATCTCCGACCGTATAGAGATAGTAAAGCCACATCCTACCCTCACCCCGGCAGTAACGCTCAACGGAGATTTGTTCCGAGTCAATCAAGATATACTCTTGCAAACTAGGAATTCTCAGGTAATAAATAAATTTTTCACCCCGATCTTTAGCGCTTGTACCTGGCGAAAGAACTTCGGCAATCAGCTTGGGATGTTGAATAAAGTTGCGGGCGTTGAGGTCTTCAGGGTCGCAACTGACAATAACATCAGGATAATAGTAGCGACTCTGGCCAGTAAGTTGCATTTTCACACCTGACACATTCACTCGACAACCTCTGGAATGCAAATGAGGGTGTAAGGCAGTGTACAAGTTAAGTGCAATGTCATTATGGGGAATTGTACTGCCTGTTATAGCAAATACTTCGCCATTGGCATATTCGTAGCGAAGGTCTTGCTGAGGTTCCCATTCGAGATATTCCTCAACGGTCATTTTTGGCGGCTGTTGGGAAATGGCGATCGTAACTTCAGATTTTTTCATGCTTGGTTTGATTTTAGCTAAATAGTATCAGCAACAAAGAGCGGTATCTGAAAATCCTCTCTCTTAAAAGAAGAAAGACTTTAAACTTTTCTTCTTTCTGACGCAGGAAGGGAGTGAGGTTTTTTGTTAAGGTTTGTAGTGAGCAATTCAGAAAAATCATTGCGATCGCTCAATCATGTTAGATTATAGTTTGTTGTTTCTCTTAAACACAAAATTCGAGACTTTCCTACCCATCTCCTCATTCTGGGAATGAAAAAAAAGAACTAAAAAGTTAAGTTTTTTGAAAATTATGTGCAGTAATACATCTATTCCTACTAGCTTATATGGCTTACCAGACAAGGCTTAAAGGCATAATTGAACATCATTATCAAAGAAAACTTAAAATAATATGAAGTGCATTTTTACCCTCAAAAAAATGATATGTTAGATACAGAATTCAATTTTGCACGTTTATGGAGTAGAACAATATAGATTACTTCAGTTTTTCACCCTCAAACCCTTGGTATTTCTTGCTTTTGACGCAAATTGAGGGGAATGTGAGTACACATTTAAATAACTAAAATCCTGTTGCAAATAGATTAAATTCTTTGCTGGGATTGGGTTGTGGCTGAGTACAAAGAAATCCTGAACCCCTATCTATAAACACTAGAACCCTAACCAAAAAATACTAGAACCCCTACCTGAAAAAAATTTTTTTAATTCTTGTAATGCTTGAAGAATTAGGGTTTTTAGTATTTGAGTACAAATGTAATAAATCCAATAAATTCTATCCTAGAGAGACGCAACATCTGGCTGGGAGACGGCTGCTATAAATCTTATATCGCCAATCACCTAACGCTCTGAAACAAAGCGAAGGGTGAGTGGAGGGATGACATAGCACCATGCCTGAAGTGAAGAGAAGTCGCGGCTGTAAGCACAAATTCTACCCAAGAACCGAACGTTGACACACACCAGCCGAACATCAGATATCTATCGCCTGCTTTACTTGAAAACAAGTCGCCCGAACCCAAGGGTTTGCAGGCAGTGTGAAAGACGCGACTTCAATTCTGGGCATGAAAGAGTAGCAACAGCATCTCCCACAGTGGCAGCCAAGTCCACCGACCTTTTGCGAAACTCAATGACATCACCGTCTACACGACTCCTCAACTCCAACGCTACGGAATCGCCAACCCAAGCAAAATCAGGTGGTTGCGGCTGCGATAGCACCACCAGCACCACCGTGGAAAGGGACGAAAAGCTCCAAGAACGCATTGCGAAACATCCCTGCTACAGCGAAGACGCTCATCACCACTACGCCCGGATGCACGTTGCAGTTGCACCAGCTTGCAACATCCAATGCAACTATTGCAACCGCAAATATGATTGCGCTAACGAAAGCCGTCCTGGAGTAGTTAGCGAATTGCTAACACCAGAAGAAGCAGCACACAAAGCTTTGGTCATTGGTGGTAAGATTCCCCAAATGACAGTTGTGGGAATTGCCGGTCCTGGCGACCCATTGGCGAACCCAGAAAAGACTTTCCGCACATTTGAGTTGATTGCAGAGCAAGCACCAGACATCAAGCTGTGTTTATCAACCAATGGTTTAATGCTGCCCGACTACATCGATCGCATTAAACAATTAAATATAGATCACGTAACGATCACCATTAACATGGTAGATCCAGAGATCGGTGCTAAGATTTATCCTTGGGTTCACTACAGACGCAAGCGTTACAGAGGTCTTGAAGGTGCAAAAATTCTCCACGAAAGACAGATGGAAGGATTGCAAGCCCTGAAAGATGCTGACATCTTGTGCAAAGTTAACTCCGTGATGATTCCCGGAATTAATGACCATCACTTAGTCGAAGTGAATCGAGTCATCCGTGAGAAAGGTGCATTCTTGCACAACATCATGCCATTGATTTCTGCACCAGAACATGGCACACACTTCGGTTTAACCGGTCAACGCGGCCCCACACCCAAAGAACTCAAAGAAGTTCAAGACAACTGCTCTGGTAACATGAAAATGATGCGTCACTGTCGCCAGTGTCGTGCCGATGCAGTCGGATTGTTGGGAGAAGACCGCAGCCAAGAGTTTTCTAAAGAGAAATTCTTGGAAATGGCTCCCGAATATGACATGGAACAACGCGCTACTGTTCACGAAGGTATTGAGAAGTTTAAAGAAGAACTTAAAGTAGCCAAAGACAAGGCGTTAGCTGGTAAGAAAATTGCCAACAGTCCGAAAATCCTTGTTGCAGTAGCAACCAAAGGCGGCGGATTAGTTAACCAACACTTCGGTCATGCGAAAGAATTCCAAATTTACGAAGTGGGTGGAAACGAAGTTCGCTTTGTCAGCCATCGCAAAATTGACCAATACTGCCAAGGTGGATACGGCGAAGAAGCTTCCTTTGAGCATATTATGAAAGCGATCGCAGATTGCAAAGCAGTTCTAGTCTCCAAGATTGGTAACTGTCCTCAAGAAAAATTGCAAGAAGCTGGAATCAAGACTGTTGAAGCTTACGACGTGATTGAAAAGGTTGCTTTAGAGTTTTACGAGCAATACGTTAAGGAATTAGGGAATAACGAATAGGGCATGGGGCATGGGGCACTTGTACTGAGCGAAGTCAAAGTATGGGGCATGGGATAAGAATTATCCTCAATGCCCTCCCCTAAACCCAATCCTCAATGCCCAATGCCCACTGCCCCATTTCCAAAAAAGGAGAATAAATCATGGCTTACAAAATTCTTACTAGCCAGTGTATTTCCTGCAATCTCTGTCTATCTGTATGTCCCACAAATGCAGTTAAAGTGGTTGACGGACAGCACTGGATTGACCCTGAACTTTGTACAAACTGTATTGGTAGTATTCATACCGTGCCTCAGTGTAAAGCTGGTTGTCCCACCTGCGACGGTTGCGTTAAGCAGCCTAGCGATTATTGGGAAGGCTGGTTTACCAATTACAACCGCGTAGTCGCTAAATTAACAAATAAACAAGATTACTGGGAACGTTGGTTTAACTGCTATTCCCAGAAATACTCTGAGCAATTGCAAAAGCGTCAATCCCAATCGGTGGGTTCTGAAGCTTAATTAAATAATTTGTAATTCTTAATTGAAGACAACAATGCAAAATAACTGCATCTATCTCGATAATAATGCCACCACTAAGGTAGACCCAGAAGTTATAGAGGTAATGCTACCTTACCTGACAGATTATTACGGCAATCCCTCCAGTATGCATACCTTTGGTGGGCAAGTCGGTAAAGCAGTGAGAACAGCAAGAGAACAACTTGCAGCCATCCTGGGAGCCGATGAGTCAGAAATTGTCTACACAAGTTGTGGAACTGAGGGAGATAACGCCGCGATTCGAGCCGCACTGTTGGCACAACCAGAAAAGCGACATATCGTCACTACCCAGGTTGAACATCCAGCAGTACTCAATGTCTGCAAACAATTAGAAACCCAAGGTTATAGTGTTACCTATCTATCAGTAAATAATCAAGGGCAGCTAGATCTAGATGAACTAGAAGCTTCCTTGACGGGTAACACCGCCTTGGTGACAATTATGTATGCGAATAATGAAACCGGCACGGTTTTCCCGATTGAACAAATTGGGTTGCGCGTCAAAGAATATGGTGCTATCTTCCATGTAGATGCAGTGCAAGCAGTGGGAAAAATCCCCTTGAATATGAAGACTAGCACGGTAGATATGTTAACCCTGTCTGGTCACAAGCTGCACGGGCCTAAAGGAATTGGTGCTTTATATATTCGGCGCGGAGTTCGGTTCCGTCCCTTCATGATTGGGGGACACCAAGAACGCGGACGTAGAGCGGGAACAGAGAATGTTCCAGGAATTATTGCCTTGGGCAAAGCTGCGGAACTAGAACTGTTACACTTAGAAGAAGCGATCGCCAGAGAAAGAAAACTGCGCGATCGCCTTGAACAAACTTTACTAGCTAAAATTCCCGATTGTGTCGTTAACGGTGACGTTACGCAGAGATTGCCAAACACCACCAATATCGGCTTCAAGTACATCGAAGGTGAAGCAATTCTACTGTTATTGAACAAATACGGTATCTGTGCATCATCTGGTTCTGCTTGTACCTCCGGTTCTCTCGAACCTTCCCACGTCCTGCGGGCAATGGGTTTACCCTATACAACTTTGCACGGTTCAATTCGCTTCAGTCTTTGTCGCTACACCACCGAAGCCGAAATCGATCGAGTAATAGAGGTAATGCCCAGTATTGTAGAACGTTTACGCGCCCTCTCACCCTTCAAAAATGATGATGCAGGTTGGTTGCAAGGACAAGAACAAGCACTAGCGCATCGTTAGGGACTGGGAAAAAATGGGAAAAGGTTAAAGGGTAAAGGTTAAAGGAATGATTTTTCCCCTTCCCCCCGCCCCTTATCCCCAGAGGGGGCCCCACCTTCCCCATTACCCCTTCCCCAATCCCCCCACTCCCCACTCATTACTCAGCACTCACCACTCAGAACTTAATAATATGTGGGACTACACTGATAAAGTATTAGAACTGTTTTACGATCCCAAGAATCAGGGAGAAATTGAAGAAACGGGCGAAGTTGGAGTTAAGGTTGCAACGGGTGAAATCGGCAGCATTGCTTGCGGCGATGCTCTGAGATTGCACCTGAAAGTGGAAGTAGAATCTGATAAGATTCTAGATGCTCGCTTTCAAACCTTTGGTTGTACTAGTGCGATCGCATCTTCTAGTGCATTAACCGAAATGGTTAAAGGTTTAACTTTAGATGAAGCTCTGAAAGTGTCCAATAAAGACATTGCAGATTACCTGGGTGGTTTGCCAGAAGCAAAGATGCACTGCTCTGTCATGGGACAAGAAGCCCTAGAAGCCGCTATCTATAACTATCGTGGCATACCTCTAGCTACCCACGATGATGATGATGAAGGTGCATTAGTTTGCAGTTGCTTTGGCATCAGCGAATCTAAAATTCGTCGTGTGATTCTAGAAAATCATCTCACGGATGCCGAGCAAGTAACAAATTATGTAAAAGCTGGTGGCGGATGCGGTTCCTGTCTAGCTAATATCGATGATATTATTAGATCAGTTCAACAGGAATACGCCTCACCTGCTCTCAACAATTACGGCGTAAAAGTTGCCACAGAAATTGTTACATCTAAGCAACGAGCGCTAACAAACGTGCAAAAGATTGCTCTAATTCAAAAAGTTCTTGATGAAGAAGTCAGACCCGTACTCATTGCAGACGGGGGAGATGTAGAACTCTATGATGTAGAAGGCGATCGCGTTAAAGTTGTACTGCAAGGTGCTTGCGGTTCCTGTTCTAGTAGTACAGCAACTCTGAAAATTGCGATCGAAGCCAGATTACAAGATCGTGTCAGCAAGAGCCTTGTAGTCGAAGCAGTTTAGGAATTGCTGTAGGACTTAACGTAATCTACAAATACGCTCTAATATGCATTCAGCCAGGAACAGAAAGTAGGATTTGAACCATATAATTGTCTCCACATCAATGCTTCAATCCTACCGACAACCAATAGCTAAATTAGCTATCACGGCTAACAGCATATAGGCTTCATACATTAAGCGCCTACTTGCAAATTTCATCATCCAACTCGCTTCAAAGGAACAGGATATGAGCACATTGTACGACAACATTGGTGGACAACCAGCTATTGAACAAGTAGTAGATGAACTCCACAAACGCATTGCCACAGACAGCCTCCTCGCTCCCATTTTTGCTGGTACAGACATGGTGAAGCAACGCAATCATCTAGTTGCTTTCTTAGGTCAAATATTTGAGGGGCCAAAGCAATACGGCGGTCGTCCAATGGACAAAACCCACGCAGGATTGAATTTACAGCAACAACACTTCGATGCGATCGCCAAGCATCTCGGTGAAGCAATGGCTGTGCGTGGAGTGTCAGCAGAAGACACCAAAGCTGCACTAGATCGCGTCACAAATATGAAAGGCGCTATTTTGAACAAGTAATAGGACTATGCATTGATTGTTGACAAATAGCAACATCAAGTCCTATTGAATCTTGCAAGCTGAAACACATTATGACGTATTTGTAAATTGCGTAATTTTCTTTGTTCTTTGTCAAAACAAATGACAAAGGACAAAGGACAAAAAATCAAAAGAAAAAAATTTTAACGAGGAAGATCGATGTACATACTTTCAATAATTTTAGCTGTGGAGCGATCGCCCCCAGCAGGCATTTATGCCAACGCTACCAACGATGCTCTACACGCGCTCACTACTGTCGCTCAACTGGCGTGAACGCAACTGACAAACGCAAAGACCCACCAACCAACCAATTGCAGGGAAACACGAACAATGACAGAAGAAAACATTAGACAGATAGCTTTCTACGGTAAAGGCGGTATCGGTAAATCTACCACCTCTCAAAATACCTTGGCAGCTATGGCAGAAATGGGTCAACGCATCCTTATCGTCGGTTGCGACCCTAAAGCTGACTCCACCCGTTTGATGCTACACAGCAAAGCTCAAACAACCGTTCTTCACCTCGCCGCAGAACGTGGTGCAGTAGAAGATATCGAAATCGAAGAAGTAATGCTGACCGGTTTCCGTAACGTTCGTTGCGTAGAATCTGGTGGTCCAGAACCCGGTGTTGGTTGCGCCGGTCGTGGTATCATCACCGCCATTAACTTCTTAGAAGAAAATGGTGCTTACCAAGACCTAGACTTCGTATCTTACGACGTATTAGGTGACGTTGTGTGTGGTGGTTTCGCAATGCCTATCCGCGAAGGTAAGGCACAAGAAATCTACATCGTTACATCAGGTGAAATGATGGCGATGTATGCTGCTAACAACATCGCTCGTGGTGTTCTTAAGTATGCTCACACCGGTGGCGTGCGCTTGGGTGGTTTGATTTGTAACAGCCGTAACACAGACCGAGAAATCGAATTGATCGAAACCTTGGCAAAACGGTTGAACACCCAAATGATTCACTACGTACCTCGTGACAACATTGTTCAACACGCAGAATTGCGCCGGATGACTGTTAACGAGTACGCACCTGAAAGTAACCAAGCTAACGAATATCGGATTTTGGCTCAAAAAATTATCGACAACAAAAACCTGGCTATTCCTACACCCATCGAAATGGAAGAACTAGAAGAATTGTTGATTGAATTCGGTATTCTCGAAAGCGACGAAAATGCTGCCAAGTTGGTTGGTAAGACTGCTGCTGAAGCTCCCGTAGTCTAAGTCGCCGCTAAGAAATAACGCTTTAGCATAAGGAAAAAGGAAGAGTTCCATATCTTACCTTTTCCTCTCTCTCTTGCATCTCCCCCCTAACCTTAGAGGGGACTCCTAGTCCCCCTATGCCCCGATCCTTACGAGTCACAGAGGCTAAATATGACACCTCCAGAAAATCAAAACATCATCGAAGAAAGAAAAGAACTAATTAAAGAAGTTCTCAGTGCTTACCCAGACAAAGCTGCTAAAAAGCGCGAAAAGCACTTAGGCGTATACGAAGAAGGTAAGTCCGATTGCGGCGTTAAGTCTAACATCAAATCCCTTCCTGGGGTAATGACCGCTCGTGGTTGTGCTTATGCAGGTTCTAAGGGTGTGGTTTGGGGTCCTATTAAGGACATGATCCACATCAGCCACGGACCTGTAGGTTGCGGTTACTGGTCTTGGTCTGGTCGTCGTAACTACTACATTGGCACCACAGGTATTGATACCTTTGGTACCATGCACTTCACCTCTGACTTCCAAGAAAGAGATATCGTGTTCGGTGGTGACAAGAAACTTGTCAAGCTAATCCAAGAACTTGATGTACTTTTCCCTCTCAACCGTGGTGTTTCCATTCAATCTGAATGCCCCATCGGTCTAATTGGAGATGACATCGAAGCAGTAGCTCGTAAGACATCGAAAGAAATCGGCAAGCCAGTTGTACCTGTACGTTGCGAAGGCTTCCGGGGTGTTTCCCAATCTTTGGGACACCACATCGCTAACGACATGGTTCGTGACTGGGTTTTCACCAGAGCAGACCAAGCGAAAAAAGACGGTACACTTCAGTTTGAAGGTACTCCTTATGATGTAGCCATCATTGGTGACTACAACATCGGTGGTGATGCTTGGGCTAGCCGCATCCTGTTAGAAGAAATCGGCTTGCGCGTAGTCGCTCAGTGGTCAGGTGATGGCACCATCAACGAAATGTTGATGACCCCCAATGTGAAGATGAACCTCATCCACTGTTACCGGTCGATGAACTACATCAGCCGTCACATGGAAGAAGCTTATGGTATACCCTGGTTGGAATACAACTTCTTCGGCCCCACCAAGATTGCTGAATCTTTACGGGAAATCGCTTCCAAATTTGACGAAACAATCCAAGCAAACGCTGAGAAAGTTATCGCCAAGTATCAACCAACAATGGATGCGGTAGTTGCTAAGTACCGCCCCCGCTTGGAAGGTAAGACCGTTGCCATCATGGTTGGTGGTCTACGTCCTCGCCACGTTGTCCCAGCTTTCCAAGACTTGGGCATGAAGATGATTGGTACAGGTTATGAGTTCGCTCATAATGACGATTACAAACGTACCACTCACTACATCGAAAACGGCACCATCGTTTATGACGACGTTACCGCTTACGAATTCGAGGAATTTATCAAGGCGTTGAAGCCTGACCTAGTAGCTTCTGGTGTGAAAGAGAAGTACGTCTTCCAAAAGATGGGTCTTCCTTTCCGTCAAATGCACTCTTGGGATTACTCCGAACCTAGCGATGCCTACGGCGGGCTACGCGCCAACGCACTTCAACATCATATAATGCAAGGTTTTTTAGCGGCGGGAGAAAAAAGAGCCTATTTCTAGCCTAAATGCCAGTTGCAGAGTTATATAGGAACAATCTGTTTTGATGTTTTAGATAGTATAACTCTTATGGAGTCTGGTTTTAGATTTTTATTGCATTTTGCTTAAAGAAAAACTGTAAAATAAAAGACTATTTTAAATGACGATTTTTTAGATTAAATGGTGCGATTATCTTCACTTAATAAGATGATTGAGCGATGGAAAGCGTGATTAGCAAAAGTGAGAATAATTCATCTGAAGTATGTCAAACTTAAATTTGCTTTAACGTTCCGGTTGAACTACTGCCAATAACCTCTGTTACATCTCCGACCAACTTTATCAGTCCGCTCCAATCGGATTGTTAGATTAGGCTTTCGCCGTAAGTTTACAACTCCTCTACCGCTTTCATCCTGTTTTCTTTGTATAGGATTCATTTGAGCCTGAGTATAAAAACATTAGGAGAATATTCTTAAACTTCATCTTTTGAATTATCAAAAACTACAACTTGCGTAATGGGACTGTAGTTCAGGCTCCCGATCTCTAACTTTCTATCTGGAGTTACACGTAGAACCACACTTAAGGTTCCAGTACCTACAATGTCCCGTCGCCCATCTCCAGAGCCAAAGCCATCGAAAGAAGATCCCTTCTCGTAATAACTACAGTTTGTTGAAATTGTGGCATATCCTGTCTGCACAAGAGCTGATGCTGCTCGAATGGCTTCTCTCTTATCAAAAATGTATGTACGGTGAAATTCATCCCAAAGAGAGAGACTTAGCTCAACCGTGGTGAAGACTTTCAAAACTCCACTTGAATCTGAAAGATTAATCTCGAACGAGTCTCCGATAGCTCCTATCCTCACAGCATGTTTTGTACGAGAATTGCTATTGACGAGGTTTAAGAAGTCAATGATTTGTTTTAATCCTTCGTTGTCAGCAAAAACATTACATGGCAGGTATATTTTGTATCCCTGTTCTGTTGTGAAAAATTGAGGTGTCATCTTTGGAAATCTTTCTCTAACTTGGTTACTGACATAAGTGTGCAATTCATCAGTTGAAACCAAGCCATCATTATCTAAATCGGCTGCTCCTGTTCTTAGCCCTTCTACAAAGAAATGTGTGTAAACTGACAACTTGTAGTCATGTTCAACAAAGGAATACTCAATCGAATTTGAAGATGTGAAAATTGCCCGTCCTTTGCCACCAAGTTGAGCGCGAATATCAATGCTTTCATCATCTTTAATTGAAAATCTTTTGGCAAAAGCACCGCTAAAGCAACAGTCTAGCACCAATACTTGACAACAAGATCGACTGTCATTCATATTTTCATGCAATACTGCCGCAGGTACAGCAGTATGCTTTATCAAGCTACCATTTTGATTAGACATCTCCGAAAAAGAATTGTTTTGACGTAGCAGTGCTACGTCAAAACAAGGGTTCTGGGTAACGCATATTTAATTTCTGGAGATGTCTATTCTTACAAGTTGTTGGAAGTGAGAAATACAGTTTGCCCGTTTCATCTTTGATACCGTGTCCTGAAAAATAGAACAGCAATAGATCCTCTTTCTGTCGATTAGCAAATAGCCGATAAATTGCCTCTTCCACTTCATATTTCTGAGGATTTGTTAATGCAGTAATATTCTTGGTGGTAAACTCACTAGATTGTAACAACACGTGCTGCATTGCTTGTACGTCTTGAACAGCAGCAGGTAGTGGCTTTAAGTGCGATTCACTATTGTAGTCACTTACCCCAATTAGTAATGCTGCCTTGTTCATGGTTGAGCTTGTTCCCGTCGTTGGTAAAATTCTTCTGCTTGTTGCAGTAGATACTCCAAATCATCCCGATTCTTAGCTTCGCCGCTAAACTCACTACCATCAGGAGCTTTCACTGTCATTTTCAAGATTTTGTTGCCTAGTAGAGCATTGCTCAAACCTATCAACCCTTGAATAATTTTCGAGTTGTCTGCAACAAATTTGAGTGAACCCAGAACAAATCCACCACCTGTCTTAGAGCCGTTGGGCAGTATCTCTACTCCTATTAAGTCGGCTTGTTCTACACCATCAAGCTCTCGAATCTGTGGCAGAAGACGTTCCACTTCAGATTGCAGTTCTTCGCTATCAAGTTCTGGAGCCTGAAAGGTCAAAGTGATATCCATAAGAGTATTGATCTGTCCAGAAAAGTTATTTATGAGTATAAATTATCTATCGCGACCATCGCTAGGGCTTATAGAGTTTGTCATGCAACTAGCATTAGCTTTATATTTTGTCTACGACGGGCTGCGCCTACGCATTAAACCGTCCAATCCTCAATTAACAATCCAGGTACTTTGCTGAAATCCTGATGATTGCGCTTTAATAAAACTAATTTACGAGATAGTGCGACGGGCTATTCGGCGTCGCTCTCACTCGACAATAAACTAGGCGATGTCTACGACGGGCTGCGCCTACGCATTAAACCGTGCAATCCTCAATTAACAATCTGGGTACTTTGCCCAAATCCCGATGATTGCGTGTTAATAAAAGTACTTTACGAGATAGTGCGATCGCAGTAAAAGAAGTAGACTGTTGTTGCGATCGCCTCGTTGCAACACGATGTAAAGCTGTTCTAGACTTAGAAAGATGCTATGCAGTTTATAATCACCATGAGCTATCACGATATTATTACAATTGAACCGGACAAGCGAGGTGGTAAGCCTTGTATTAGACGGATGCGAATCACCGTGTACGATGTTCTAGGCTGGTTGGCAGCTGGTATGTCTCATGGAGAGATATTAGACGATTTCCCTGAATTAACAGAAGAAGATATTAGGGCAAGTCTAGAGTTTGCTGCTGACCGTGAACATCGTTTAGTTGCCTCTCTACCAAACGTTACGCGGACGGCAGGTGGTATTTGAAGCTGCTTTTTGATCAAAATTTGAGTCGTAAGTTAGTAACTCAATTAGCGGATGTTTTCCCTGATTCCAGTCATGTTCAGTTTCATGGACTGGAAGTGAAGACTGATACAGAAATATGGGAATTTGCTAAAACCAATGACTTTTGCATCGTAACTCAAGATGTAGACTTTGCCGAAAGAAGCCGTTTGTACGGTTCTCCACCTAAAGTTGTATGGCTACGCTGCGGAAATGCACCAACAAAACAAGTTGAATCTCTACTTCGCTCTGGGGTGGAGGTAATTCAGGAGCTTTTGAATAATCCAAGTCTGCATTGCTTAGAATTGTACTAAAGCTTTGCGAGGGATTGTCTGTGAAATTCAGAAGAACTAAGCCGTTGTAGCGATTTCTGCGACGGGCTACGCCCTTACTCGACAATAAACTAGGCGATGTCTACGAAATTGAAGGACATAACAATTAGGTGTATGGCTTCAAATAGCAACGCTCACGCCTACTCAAATGATCAGCTAGTTCAGTGAGCCTATAATGATGTTGCTTAATAGACTTGAGGCACAAAAAATTGCTCATTGCGAGGAGCGCGAACATAATCCTCAGCCACAGGTCTAGACGGAAGCTCTAACGGAGGAGGTGTCATATCTTCGTAAGGAACTTTGCTCAACAAATGATGAATGCAGTTGAGCCGCGCCCGTCTTTTATCATCTGCTTCAATGGTAAACCAGGGGGCTTCTGGAATATTTGTGTAAGCAAACATGGTATCTTTTGCTTTGGAATATTCTACCCAGCGATCGCGTGATTCCAAATCCATTGGGCTGAGTTTCCAGCGTCTTGCTGGATCGTGACTGCGAGACAGAAAGCGTTTTTCTTGTTCTTCATCGCTGACGGAGAACCAGTACTTGATTAAAACAATGCCCGATCGCACCAGCATTCGTTCAAATTCCGGGCAAGATTGCATGAATTCTTGATATTCTGCTTCAGTGCAAAAACCCATCACCCGTTCAACTCCGGCTCGGTTGTACCAACTGCGATCGAACAGAACAATTTCGCCTGCTGTGGGAAGATGTTGCACGTAACGCTGAAAATACCACTGAGTTTTCTCGCGATCGGAAGGAGTTCCCAGAGCAACTACACGACAGCCACGAGGATTGAGTGGATCGGCAATGCGTTTAATTACTCCTCCTTTGCCGGCAGCATCGCGCCCTTCAAATATGACGACAACCCGATAGCCGACGTGCTTAATCCAGTATTGCATTTTGACTAGCTCAATCTGGAGTTGCTCTAGTTCAGTTTCAAAAGTCTTTTTGGGAATTTTTTTGGCAAAAGTTTCTGTGCTACCATCAAAAATCCGTTTTGATTTTTTAGCTTTTTTCTTGTCTTTTGCCTTCACTAGCTTTTCTACTAAGTCTGTTGCGGTTTGAACTAGATCGTTATTTTGTTGGTTTTCAACTTCATCAATTGACATTGCTGTTACCCCATGCCATTGAATCGGCATAATTAAAGTTTATGTATAAAGTATATATTTTAACGAAGACTAAGTGTATATACACCTTTGGAAGTATGGCAATACCAAAGATGTAAAGTTTTTATTTTTTAGTTTAATCGCAGAACACAGCAAGACCTATCGAAAAGCGATCGCACACCGGACAAACCTTTTAGCTATTTATTTTGTTGTAGTTGTTTAATTTTTTCTATCAACAGACGAACTTGAACAGGTTTGTTACGAAACCAATCTGTTGACCAAATGCGGTGAATTCTCCAACCTAGCCTTTCAAGCACTTATTATAGGTTTTAATCCTTGATTTATAGAGCTTTGAGGTTAATTGGCTGATATGTCTATTGTTAGATTGCTGACGCTGCTCTATTTTATTGACGCTCACGTTCTTGAGCTAGAGTCTTTCGGTAATCAGCAGCCTCAGCAACTTTTGTAAAAGTTATCTCCGACCTACAGATTTTAAGTTCTGCATCTGTTTCTCGTACAACTTTGACTATTTCTTCTAACGAAACTCGGAAAAACTCTTTTCTCTTATTCTCTTTGTTCATTCTTCTAGTGTGAAAACACCTGTGTAAGCGAGATTCAAGCTCTGGAGCATTTTCACAAAAGATCATAGCGTGAACATCAAAAGGGAAAGGAACAGAAGCATCACTTAGCTCTTTAACTCGTTCCATTGGTTCAAGCCTGCGTGTCATACCGATCTTATAGACATCTTCACCAAAGGAACCAATATTTGAAATGATGTAGATGTGTCCAGATTTAGTCAGTTGAGCTTGAGAGATAGCCCTCTCTTTATTTGCTTCTGCCTCTGCAAGCCGCTTTTGTAACTCTTCGATTTGGCTAAAGAGTTTCTGCTGAACCTTTCCTGTCGCTGATTCTATGTCTCTACGGGCTTTTTCCAGCGCCTCTTCATAACGACACTCCTCACGTTCAGCCTCCTGTTTAGCTTTCTCAAGATCGCGTAATGCTTTTTCCTCTTCACGCATTTGTTCACGAATAGTACGCTGTTCTTCCTGTTCCTGATATTTTTTCTCTTGATATTCGTGGGTTAACCAAAGTTCTTCTAATTTGATATCTAAGTACCGTGGTGCAACCTCACAGTGTGTAGTTTGAGACAGCTTATTCAAGTCTCCATAGGTTTTTCTAATGCGATTTTCCATTGTTTCGATATTGCTGTACTTGACTTTTGCTACAGAGGCATCACATTCGCCATTGAAAGCGCGAAGAACCAATTTGAGAAAATTATCGGTCATTTTTTTGCCTTCTTTCACACTGCCGCCAACCGACCATTCCGTATGACAGACAGCAGCTTGCTTATCCTTAATCATCTGTTTCTGCTGGGCACGAATCTTGTCCAAGCGTTGCTTGTACTCTTCAGCCTCTTGAAAATCATACTTGGATTCGTAAAACCCGAAAGCTTCAAAAATTTCTTGCTCTTCAAGTCCTTTAAGTTGTGCCCTAAGCCCTGAGATTTTAACAGATAGTTCTCGCTCGTCCGTCTCTGCCTGTTTGTCAAGTTGTTTAATTCGATCTGTCAGGACAGTGATTTGCGTGTCTAGTTGCCTAGCAGTATCTTCTCTGGATATAAGTCCTCCATATTTCCGATCTGCTTCTTGTAATCGCTTGTCTGTTTCCTTTAATCTCTGTTGAGCTACTGTATAATCGTTTTTGCGTTGCTGTAGCTGTTTAGCCACCAAAGTAAGTGCAGTTGCTAATCCAATGGACACGAAAAATAATAGATATGTCATTTATTTTTTTATAGATTTATGGAAGTATATATACTGAAGGGTTCAGCTAACCGGAGACAAGCAACTTTTTACAAGTTTGATTAGGCGCGATCGCAAACATTTTTTCACAATTAAATTCATCAATATGCGACCTAACCCAACTCTCAATCTTTAATAACTAAATCATTGCGGATTCATCCGAATCAAGTCTGTCAAAATACTATCCAAACTGCCGTTAACTTGAATCCGATCGATCTTCTCTGCAATGCGTTCTAATACTTCGAGTTCTTTTAAACGCAATGCAACGGGGTTATCCTCCATCACTTTGGCTGTGTTTAGCATACTGCGGGTAGCAGCAGTTTCTTCTCTACGTCTGACTACGTTTGCTTGAGCGGCTTTTTCTGCCTCGACTACCTTGCTCAAGATAGTCTTAATCTCGCCAGGTAAAATAATATCTTTGACACCTACAGAATCAACTTCAATTCCATAGTCTGCTGCTTTTTGGCGAATATATTCAGAGATGCTTCTATCAATTGCACCTTTATCTTCTAATAAAGCGTCTAAGTTGCGTTCGCCAACCGCACCACGCAAAGCAAACTGTAATTCTTTGTATAAGAACCCGGAAATATCTGATAAGCCGTTTTTTGCCCTCAGTGGGTCTTGGATGCGGAAGCCTGCCGTCAAATTCAACCGCAGAGGTACTTTATCTTTGGAGAGGATATCTTGACCGGATACTTCCATATTTTGTAGTCGCAGGTCAATGGTTTCGGTTTGAAAAGAGCGGCCAAATAACCACCAAGCGTGTGTACCTGGCGATCGCAGTCCTTGAAACTCTTGATTAATGTATACTAGTCCCACGTGTTGTGCTGGCACTTGGCAAATATGCAAACAGTTACGACTGAGCAATTTCACTTCTGTTGAACCTTCAACTAACTCAGCCACTAAGTTAGGCTGTAACTGAGCATCAGCGCTGATGTCAAGAATTTCCACTGCAACACCCTGCCAAAATAGCTTGCGGCTGGTAGGTGGCAAAATAGAAATCACTTTTCCTCTATATCGCACAATTGCAACTTGCGAAGCCAGTAATTGCACGGTTTCACAGTAAGCAGCAATAAAGTCGGGATGTTTTTCAATGAGTACATCTTCCAGGGGAAAGTCTGGGTTAGGGATAATCCGGCTGAGAATTCGGACTGTAATACCGATTTCGTTAGGTTTGATATAAAACGTTTCCCACATAGTGATTTGCATAAAGAATTTGTGTGATAGCTTAAGTAAGCTAGGCGATTACAACTAGCTAAGAAGATTAGAACAACACATTTATAACCTTGCTTGAACTCAAATACCACCGATGTCTCACGGCTTAACTACTGGAGTATACAGAATTTATCTAGAGGTTCTTTAGGCTTTACAACCCTTTAAACAAAGGCTAAAAAATTAGTTTTAGCAGCTTGTACTACTATATACTACAAAAGATTTGTTTACTCTGCCAGTGCAGGTTTTTACAGTTCCGGTGCGGGCAAAAGCTTCTCCAAAGCTGGATTAAGATTGCTGTTACTTTTCCCAAATTGCTCAATGGCAATCTAAAAAAAGAGAATCGCGCTCAAATATGCCGTTCGCTTTGCCAATTCAGAATCCCCAAAGGAAAACCAGATGTAGGAAAAGGAAGGAACATACTCAAGTTAGGGAGAGATACAGTTGCGCTAGCTCTTTTACTGTTATAAATACCTGCATGACAGAGTAGAAAAAACAAGAAGTTTTTTGATTGGGTCTTTTTCAATACCCAATAACTCTGCGGCCTTGTCCCTAACAAGGTGCCCGTACCCAGGGCGAGGGTTTTTGGTGAAAGTATAGGAATCGAACCTATAACCAATCGGCGATACACCGATCGCTCTACCAAATGAGCTAACTTTCATGGTGAAATAGTTGAAAGTACTGGGCGGTATACGCTATTACCAGAGGTTAGCGTACCAGTTGGGTATACAGAACCCAAACTACAGCTTTGCGACTTTGTTACTATCTCGGTTCAAATCTAGCACAGGAAAAAAGTTAAAAGAGTGAATTCCATTCGCGCGGACTATTATTGGCTGAGATACACTTAAATAAGTCTTTTCTAGCTAAACAAGCAGCTTTAAAAACGTACTTCATCTTTTGGGGAGTGACCATATTTCTGCTTGATACGTTCCACGCTTGATTTAAATTCTGCACCTTTGTTCGGGTTAATCATTGCTACATAATTTGCAAACCCGGTAATTGCGGCAATTAAATTAGTTGATTTTCCCCAAGTTTTTCCTGATAAACCTTCTTGTTCTATTTGATATAGAGTTGCGCGAAAGGCTTTTAATGTCTTTTTAGATATATTTAATTGCGTATTTACAATAACACCTGTTACTTCTTGCTGCACTGATTTACCGGAAATCTTAGTTTTACGATCGTTAACGGTAAAATTTTCACTATTAATAATAAATTTAGTATTTTTAATCAAATTAGATATTTTGGACGATGTATCCTCAGAAGCAGAAAATGTTAAATCGTCAGCGTACCGCGTATAGCAAAACCCAAGATTTTCAGCGATCGCAGCAAGACGACTATCGAGATTACGGCAAACTAGATTAGAAATCGCAGGACTTGCAGGCGAACCTTGAGGTAAATAGCGGTTTTCTGAAGCTGTATAGTTAATTTGTCCATTTATTGCTATTTCAGCAGTTGTACAAAGCAAACCGAAAATTGTCGCCGTAGGTTCTGAATAACCAAAACCAGAAAATAATTCTTTGACACGTTTGTAAGAAATTGACTGAAAAAAATTCTGTAAATCAATATTGATTATTACATTTGCACCAACATGGGGTTTAGCATTGGTGACTATCGAACGATTTTTACAAAAACCGTGCGCTGCATTATGAACTTCTAATTTCTCTAAAATATTCTCTAGAATCCACCTTTGAGCAGCTTTAAGTTCGGGCTTTGGTGCAGAAATAATTCTTTCTCCACCTGTCTTTTTTGAAATTCTGAAAGGTAGGTAATGTTTAGTTAGGGATGTACTAGTTGTTAAAGAGTGCAGTTTTTCTAAGCTTATCCCCATTGCAAAGGCTATTTCTTCGGCAGTATTATATTCAGCTAAACCATGCGATGCCTGCGGCGGGCGTAGCCATCGCAAAAGTGCTAAATTATCAGTTTGCAACTTTTCTAGATTACTTTCAGTCGCTAATGAAGTAGTGCTTAGATTTTTGCCGTACATCATACAAAATATTTTTTTACTCTGCAAGTGCAAGTGTTTACAGTTTAGGTGTGGGCCAATGCTTCTCCAAAACTGGATTAAGATTGCTGTTACTTTTCCCAAACTGCTCAATGGCAATCTCGAAAAAAGAACTGCGCTCAAATATACCGTTCAATTTACCAATCCAGAATACCGAAGGAAAACTAGATGTAGAAAACGAAGGGACATACTCAAGTTAGGGAGAGATACAGTTGCGCTTACTCCTTGACTGTGGCTACCGAACATCACCCTTACGAGTAATGACCGACAGCAGAACACTTGCACCGCAGAGTTGAGAAAATGAGGGGTCTCGAATCTGTTAAGATCCGTACCATATTGGCTACCTTGGAAGGGTATTGTCTTTTGACCCGGACAGGGTTGGGTGAAAGTATAGGAATCGAACCTACAACACATCGATTATGAGTCGATTGCTCTACCAGTGAGCTAACTTCCTGGGGTTTGATACAGGACTCGAACCTGTGACCAATCGATTATGAGTCGATCGCTCTGCCAACTGAGCTAATCAAGCAATATAGTTTAAAGTACTCGGCGATATACGCTCATACCAAAGATAGGCGCACCAGTCAGGTAGATAAAACCTGAACCATAGCTTTGTAACTTTGTTACTATCCCGCTCCAAATTTAGCATACCGGGACTGGGAATTGGTTCATAATTGCCTTCTGCTCTCTGCCTTTTTTTGTAAATTGCCGTGCTTCTTAAGGATTGCGTAGGCGCAGCCAATGATAGACATTGCTCATTTTTTGCCCAACTTCACTTTGGAGCATTGCTCACCATAGATTTGAATCAATGCCTGCCTTCATAGAATTTATGAGGGATTTAATCATGGAATTGGGTAGAAGTCAGAAAAAAGTAAGTGAGGAGATTTTTTGACTCTAGCAATTTTACGTAAAAAGCCTCTTAGAGCTTTCGGTAAATTTGCTGCGATGAAAATTCATCCACTAAGAGCTAGACGGGCAGTATCAAAACCTTATATTCTAGAGCATTCAAGCTGAGTTTTTTTAAATCAATCACATTGTACTGGGTGTTTGAGTAACCAACTTAATTAACTTTTGCAGATCCACTTATATTTTTCCTCAACCTTACAGAAGCTATAGAATAGCAGCTAAGTATTTTTCCCCCAATTCAAAATAAAAAAACCAGTAAATACTATCAAATTAATCAAGAAGAAAATTCATCAGTTTCCTCGATTATTTTTTTATTGAAAACATGAATAATAAATTTATTCGCTAGAAGGAACTAACCCAAAAAGCAACTACCTACTAGCTGAGAAGTCCACTTTGAATTTTTTGAGGATTATTATGAAACTACATTTTGCTTTAGCTTCTGCCTTAGTTTTCGGTGCTACTGCTGCTTTCGTACCTGCTGCTTTTGCAGGCACCACAGCTACTGTGCCAATCTCAGGTACAGTTACCTCTACATTGAATATTTCAGCTTTCGCTACCACTGAAGCTAGTAGTCTCGACCTGTCCACTCCCAACGAGGCAATCGTGAAAGTGGCTGACCTCGCTATCGATACCAACAACTCTACAGGTTACACATTAACCGCTAGCTCCGGAAATTTAAGCAACCCCGACTCAGCAACTCCCATCAGCTATCAAGTAAAAGTGATTGACGGTACTGCATCTGCTCCTGTCACAGGAGACTTCACTGTTGCTAGTGGTACTGACTTAAGTTATGGAACCTCTGGAGCTAATGCCAGTAGTACTAATGGTAAGTCTCTATATATCAAATATACCCCAGCTGGTCTTCAAGATCCAGGCGCTTACAATGGAACAATTAACTTAAGTGTTGCTGACAATTAAGAAATAATGGTAAGGGTAGCGTTGTTAGCTACCCCGATCTTCAACTGGCTAAACATCACGAAAGCATAGTTGCAATCTTTAACAATCCCCGTGTTGAAGAACTGTGGGATGAATTTAGACAGAATATTCTTGGGTAGAGAGTACACAGGAGGCAGGGAGAGAAATTTTATCGAGTTGTTATTATCCCTCAATTCGACAACGCCTTACTTAATCCCTATTATGGCTTGGCGTGATGTGCAACTTGGAAAAAAATCTCACTCTGCAATCCCCTTATTTACGCTTTTTTTCTGTTATCGACACAGGTTACTATCTAACTACATTTCTCTAAAAGCGAAGGTGAAAAAAGTTGCACATCAACTAACTTCCGTGCAAACAAATAAAACTCAATAGAGAAAAATGGCTATGAGACTGGCAATTAAGCAGAAGTTAGTTTCTTTATTACTGCTTCTAGCTGGTATGCAACCTGCTTTTGCCCAACCTTCGATTACGGTATCTGCTAACACTAATAATAGCAATCTCAATCTAGCAGGCGAGGGTAATAACTTAGAATATATCGTTAAAGTAGCAACATTAGCGATCGCAGAATTTGGTGTTAATGGTTTTACGTTAACGATTAGTTCAGATAGTTCTGGAAATTTAGCAAAAGCTGACGGTAAAACTCCGATTCCTTTTCAAGTCACCACAGTTCCTGGGGGTTCACCTCCTCCAGGAGTGGCTGCTTTCTCCACTCCATCGGGAAATAACTACACACTCCCCTCAAATTTAGCCTCACTAGATTTATACATCAAATACACACCAGCAGTTTTGCAAGACCCCGGTAATTATAATAGCAGTCTGAATTTAGATGTAGTTGATAACGAGTAGTCTGTCTGATTAATTTTGAATGATTCTAATAAACTAAAAACTTTTGATCGTGCCAATTTTAGATTTTAGATTATTTCAGTTCATGCCCCGCTCCTAGTGGGCAGAACAAATCCAAAATTTAAAATCCTCAAGCCCCATACCCTTACGATCGCGATCAATCCAAAATCCAAAATTTAAAATCTAAAATGAGTTGACTGATTTGCTGTATTAGTTTTCTGCTTGAACGCAGAGATGAAACACCGCATCAATTCAATTCAAAGTTTTGGTTGTGAGTAAGACCATAGTGACTGATAGCTACAGATGATATTGTTCGCTGTTTTAAAAGTGCGATCGCACCAGCATTATTGAGATGTTAATACTATGAAATTTTCATTACGACACATTGTATTTACTTGTTTGTTAATCTTTTTGGGTGTACAACCCGCTTTAGCATTTAAATTACTGCCGATGTCTAGAGTATTTACTCCCAGTGGTTCAGGCGCAACTCAGTCCTATGAAATTGTGAACGATGCCAATGAACCACTAGCGGTAGAAATGTCTGTAGTCAAACGACAAATGGATATACAAGGTACAGAAAGCTACTCTGATGCTGATGATGATTTTCTGATTTATCCACCACAAATTTTGCTGAAAGCTGGCGAAAAACAAACTGTGCGCGTAACGTGGGTAGGTGATTCTAAACCAACATTAGAACTAGCATATCGTCTGGTAGCGCAGCAAATGCCAATCGAATTGCAGCTTAATCAAAACAATAAAACAAGGACTGTAGGCCAAGTAAAAGTATTAATGCGCTACATGGGTTCTGTTTTTATCCGTCCCCAAAATGTACAACAGAAAGTAGTGGTAGATACCGTAAAACTGCAAAAAGGTAATAACGGTGTCAATGAGTTAGCTATTACCTTAAACAATCAAGGTAATGCTCGTGCAATTTTGAAAAAGCCGAGTTTACATCTGACTATTCAACAGCAAGGAACAACACTTGATCTGAACTCCGAACAACTAGCAGCAATAAACAATGCCGTTATTCTTGCTGGAAACAAACGTCGCTTTGTGATTACTTGGCCTGTTGGTTTACCTGTAGGAGATGTATCAGCAACCTTAAATTTTGAGCAACAAAAGTAATAACCTTCTTTCGCTGACAATTTCCAGCCCCAAACTCTGAAAAAATGCAATGTCGATACCTAATTTTATTTATGAGTTGTGCATTGGTGCTATTTACCACACCAATTTCAGCACAAACTCAACCAGAAAAAACTACTAATAAAGAAAACAAAGAAGAACTATTTAGAAAAGTCTTTGGGAGAGCGCCAACGACTGGTATCCAATCAGTAGTAGTTCCTTTTTTTATTGATGGACAACAAAATGGTCAGACTACTATTTTGTTGTCTACTGGTGGTATAGCCGCAATTCGTTTGCAAGCAGCACCAGTCCTAGAAGAAATTGCCAAATTTATCCGTCCTGATCTACAAAAACAACTGACAGCAGGAATTGATAGTGAAGGGAATCTCTCCTTAGATGTGTTGCAACAAAATGGTTTAATAGCAGCCTTTAATGAGCGAACATTAGAATTACAAATCCAGATTCCACCCACACAGCGAAAGACAAATATTTACCAATCTAGACAGCAAGGCATACCTCCAGAAGCAGAAAATGCCCTGCCTCCTAGTACAGTTAGTGGCTATATCAATTTGCGTGGTGGAGAAGAGTTTATTTGGTCAGGGAACCAGGCAACAAGTTTAGAGCGCCAACCACTACAGCTAGATGTAGAGGGAGCTGTGAACGTCAACGGCTGGGTGTTAGAAGGAAGTAGTAATTTTGCAGAAGGAGCAAACACTCCTTTCACAAGAGGTGATTTGCACCTAGTTAAAGATAACCCCGCTAGTTCGCTGCGCTACGTTTTTGGTGATGTTTCTACCCCCGTTACTGGCTATCAAAGAAGCATACAAATGGCAGGAGTTACCGTGGCGAAAAACTTTTCCCTACAGCCGTATCGAGTAACAAGACCCATTAGCCAATTTGAATTCTTTTTAGAAACACCATCAAAGGTTGAAGTATTTGTTAACAATCGTTTAGTAAATACTTTACAATTATCTGCTGGTAAACAAGATATCCGCGACCTACCTCTGGCTGTTGGTGCTAACGATATCCAATTGTTAATTACTGATAATGTAGGACGTGTTTCTCGACTTAACTTTTCTACTGCTCTGGCTAACGATTTACTCGCCCCAGGTTTACAACAATTCGCCTATGGCTTTGGTTTCCCTGCTCGTATAGAAAATGGAATTTATACTTATGATTGGCAACGTCCTACACTTTCATTATCTCATCGTTGGGGTTTATCTAACAATCTGACAATGGGCGGATACTTACAAGGCGATGCTAAACAACAGATAGCAGGTATTGAAGGAATTATGGCAACGTCTTTAGGAAATTTGGGTTGGGATGTTGCTTTTAGTAATGCCAATGATTTTGGTACTGATTATGCTGTTAAATTACGTTACAACTATTTTAAATTTGGTAACAATAATCCTTCCCAGCGGACATTCAATATCGCTATAGAGCATCAGGGTGCGAATTTTATGTCTTGGGCAAATGAGGCTAACAATAAGTATAGCTGGGATATTTATGCTATTTACGGTCAAAAAATATTCGATGAAATTAATACTAATTTAAGTGCCAGATATCAGTTTGGAAATGGCAGTACACCTGACAAGCGAACAATTAATCTTAGCCTGTCAAAAAATTTTAGAAATGGCTTGAGGATTAATTTTAATATCAGCCAAAGTCTTGATAACACTGGACAAGATGAGCAACTTGCTTACATCAGCTTTTCTTGGTCGAGAACCCAGCAACAACAATCAATACGCAACAACATAGAAATTAGCAATTCTGGAATAGATAATCAAATGAGTTGGAACTATAATTCTCCAAAACCTCTTGGTGGAATTATCAGTTCGATAAATGCTTCAAAAAATCCTAATATTTCTCAAAGCACTGGTCAGTTATCTTACACAAATTATCGGGGAAAAATTGATATTTCTCATGCATTATCTACCTTAAATGATGGCAGTAGCAGTAATAAAACCAAGTTAACTTTTGGTACAGCTTTAGTTTTTGCTGACGGCTATTTTGGCTGGTCGCGTCCTGTAGAAAATAGTTTTGCTTTAGTAGTACCTCATCATAACTTAGAAAATCAAACTATTGGAATTAACCCTGCTATAAATGGCTATACTGCACGCATCGATCGCTTAGGCCCAGGAATTGTTACTAATCTCCAACCCTATAACGTTTCTAATATTAAAATTGATAGCTCAAATCTGCCTTTGGGATACGATATAGGCAAAGAATATTATACAGTTTTACCAAGTTATAAAAGTGGTACACTGATTCGTGTTGGTACAGATGCCACAGTTTTCCTCAAAGGCAGGTTGCTATCAGTTGATGGCAAAGCAGTTGCCCTACAATCTGGTAAGATTATTTCGCTTTCAGACCCTAATTGGCAAACATTAACGCTATTTACTAATAAAGCAGGTAAGTTTGCATTACCAGGGTTAAAGCCAGGAAGCTATGAAATGCGTTTGCTTGGCGATTTACAGCAGGTAGCGCGGTTTCAGATTCCTGCCAATCAAGCTGGATTATATGATATTGGAACTTTAACAATCTCTACCCAAACAGCATCAAATTAGCTATCATATCGTGTCTGACAAATTACCCATAATCAAAGAAACCTTCCTCGCTATTTCAGGGAGGTTAGCTCAAGCACAGCTTTGGCTCTTTGGGTTCTCAGGTATTATGCTTGATTACCCAGACATGATATTCAGGGATTTCCAAAGCATAAAATCACCGGACGATCGCTCTCTGGCCAGTTATGCTTTCACTGGGAGCCTAATTACAAACTCAGTACCCTCACCTAAAGCTGAATTGACGGCGATCGCTAACAGGCAAATTGGCAAGAGGCAAAGAATTTACCTTTAGCTTTCTTCAAAAATCTCAATTTATCCCCCAAATATGCAACGCCCAAACAACCTGTGTATACACACCAAGATATCTCAACAGTCCGCTTCAAAAAAGAAAGCATAGCGTTTTTATTGGTATCTTCCAAGCAAGTTTGAGCAATCATTCTTGGGCTTCAGTCTGGAAAAGCTAAACCAGTCATGGGATCACGGATATACAACCCTAATGTGAGACTACGTATTGCTTCATCCCAAACGGGTATTAGTTGTTCTGCTTGATCTGCCCAATAATCGAATGTAATTAAACATTGAACATTCGACCCCAAACCAATGCAAGTCCGTGAAAAAGCTTCGCGTGGTTCTTCTTGAGTGTCAATGAACTTCATCTCTGTCCAGACAATTCTTGCAGTTTGACGCTTGACAGTAATTATTTCTCCCCTCTCAATGACGTTGCGGCTGTCGTCTTCCAGGACTTTCTTCAACGTGGATTTTAGCGGAAACTGGCTCCAGTCGTTAGGTGGCAAACGATTAAAAGATACTTCCAGACAGCAATCATCGTTGGGCGGTTTTTTATCCATGAACTTGAAGGATTTATCTTGTGGCTCAAACACCCAATTTTGGGGAACATTGAAACGAACAGCGCCTCGATCTGCTACAAAAATTTTGTAACCTGATGGAGATTCCCAGCGATGGTCAGGTTTTAGTTCAAGCGTTTCTTTTATCCACTGAAGATTGCTCTTTTTACGCTTTGCCATAGTGTTTCTGCATTTTCTGCTAAAGAGGGCATTACTGATAACGGTTGCGAGTCCAGCGAGCGTCCGCAGGAGCGTCATAGCCCGTCGTAGACATTGCCATTTTTGTTAATGTTACCAAATTGCTATGATTTTGAATAACTCTTATATTAAATAACTCTTATATTAAATAAAATTTTAGAGATTTTATATCAAGGACTAAGGTAAGTGTAACGTTGTGATTAAACTTTCAGCTTTTAACATTAAAATCTTAGCAGCAGTGTTCATGGTTATGGATCATGTGTGCTATTTGCTAATGCCAGAGTTCGTCATCTTGCATTTTATTGGGCGATTGAGCTTTCCCCTTTTTGCATGGCTTTTAGCTAAAGGCGAAAAACACACCTGAAATGTATATCGCTATGGAGGCAGACTATTAATTACAGCGATTATATCTCAGCCAATCTGGCGATCGCAAAAAATTTGCTGCATCTTACTAATAAACGAAGCGAGCGCTTGCATTAGACAGATTTCACTTTGTTTAGCCCAACCTACGGCTAAAGATAAATCTGTTGCAAGACATATAGTAACTAATTTAAGCAATTACCAAATTCTATATTTTATTGCAAAAAAATTAACCCGTATATCTATTTACATAGATAGATGCTAAATAGTTAAAACATCTTACTTTAGAAAGATAGCTTTTCCAGGAATTACTTCTATTTGACCATAAATTGAAAAATAAATAGTAGATATACATTTCCTTCAATGATATTCATCAGATAAATATTCTAAACCTTAGTCTTTTATTAACGTTTACCAGTTATGATGCCAGAGTGAATGATCGTGATTCGGATTTGGATATCTAGAGATAATTGTGTCATCCAAGAAAAATGCTCTAGATTTATTCCCTAAGCTGCAAAATTGTAGCCGAAATCAACTACTGAATAGCTAAATCTTTAAGGTAATAAGCATGAGTTATACTATCGATTCCGCACGCAATATTTTCTCTAGCACTCAAGTGGCAGATGCTGTTCCAGCTACTACAGCAATGTTTGCTAAACTCAACATTGAGGATCAACTAGCATTTCTTTGGTATGCCTACGCTGAAGTAGGTCGTACAATTACTCCAGCTGCTCCCGGAAAAGCAAATCTCCAATTAATGGAAGGTATATTCAACGATATTAAGCGGATGTCTCATGAAGAGCAAACGCAATTAATGAGTGATTTAGCGAGTAATGCTGATACTCCTATTAGCCGTTCTTATGCATACTTTGGTGTCAATGCCAAGCTGGGATTCTGGTGGCAGTTAGGAGAGTGGATGAAAGAGGGTATCGTTGCTCCTATGCCAGTTGGCTATCAAATGTCAACTGAAGTTAAAGCAGTGCTAGAAGCTGTTCAGAAAATCGATCAGAGTCAGCAAATTACTGTACTACGCAATACTGTAGTAAATATGGGGTATGATCCGTCTCTGGCTAATAACAAACAAGCAGAAGTCATAAACTTTAAGTTCCCACGTGCATCTGCCACTCCCCAATTTACTATTGAAGGAGTTACAGAACCAACAGTGCTGAAATACATTGAAGCCATGAATGCAGATAACTTTGAAGCTGCTGTTGCTTTATTTGCTAATAATGGTGCGCTGCAACCACCTTTCCAAAAACCAATTGTTGGTCGAGAAGCGATCACTTCCTACCTACGAGATGAGGGACAAGGGTTAGTAATGAAGCCAACTAAAGGCGTTTCGGAAACTATAGAAGATGGTTACACACAGCATAAAATTACTGGTACGGTCGAAACTCCTTGGTTTGGAGGTAATGTAGGGATGAACATTGCTTGGCGATTTTTACTCGATCCTCAAGGTCAAATTTACTTCGTGGCTATTGACTTACTTGCTTCTCCCAAAGAACTGCTTAACCTAACTCGCAAGTAAAACCTCTTTGTCTGAATACAAAAGCAATTGCGCTTGTCTAAGATGATGTTTTAAAAGGGTTTTTTGCTCTCATAGTTAGCAAAGCATTGTATCTTAATACATAGCTAAAACCTTAATTTGGCGTTGTACTTAACTCAGTGCAGAACTAAAAAATTATCACTTTTGGGACTTTTAAAACATCCTCTAAGCGCCATTACGATCATCAAATAAAATTTCAATCAATGCTCGGTTCTAGGTGAACCGAGCTTTAGTCAAATGTAGGTAAACTATTGTAAGTTGCCTGTTTACCAACTCAGTACTGAGTGCTGTTAGCGGTAGCGGGGCGTTTATCCCGTGCTGAGTGCTGATTAAATTTAAGAAGTACTCAGTACTTCTGATTACGGTAAAAGCCCCGCCAGCAAGGGAGGCGGAGCCTCTAGGACGGCATTCCCAGTCTGAGACTGGGAACGAGATGTTGCGATCGCACTTATACAAGCAACTGGGTTAATGCGATCACAGTTATTTTTCTTCTATCTCAACTTTTTTCACTTGTCAGTGAAGCTTTCAATCTATGATACAGATGAAGCACAAACACAGCATCTTCCCGAATCGTACTACCATTACAACGATCGCAACTAGCCATTGCAGCTTAAAAATATAGATAAGGTCAAATTTAGTTAGCAAAAGCAGCTTTTACTTTCTCAAACCCCAGTTTGCTTTCTCATTTTGGTGTTTTCCGCAAGCAAAAGCAGCTTTTACTTTCTCAAACCCCAGTTTGCTTTCTCATTTTGGTGTTTTCCGCAAGCAAAAGCAGCTTTTACTTTCTCAAACCCCAG
>NZ_JBALDN010000104.1:0-125158 GCF_036917375.1 Nostoc sp. | reverse complement strand
AATATTAGCTTTTGAGTACTAAATATACTCAAAAAAGAACTCAAACCCCAGTTTGAGAACTCAATATTAGCTTTTGAGTACTAAATATACTCAAAAAAGAACTCAAACCCCAGTTTGAGAACTCAATATTAGCTTTTGAGTACTAAATATACTCAAATGAGAACTCAAACCCCAGTTTGAGAACTCAATATTAGCTTTTGTGTACTAAATATATTCAAATGAGAACTCAAACCCCAGTTTGAGAACACAAATCGCGTTATGAGAAGTTTTCAATTTATTACCCTTCGCGGGGATGGAAAAATTGAGCGCAGTTGGGCAGTGCGATCGCACTTTTGATGATGTGGTTTATGTGGGCGATCGCTCTCTCTGGTTTACGAAAGCCTTAAGTTGAAATTAACTTGCTAAAGTTGCCTTGTGTCAGTAGAGGAAAGTACGCAAACTGAAATATGTAATAATTCCATCAAACTTTACCAATAACTATATTTTTGCAAACCTTAGCAGTGATGGCATTGTCCGTATTACATAGACAATATTTTTGTCAATGCGTAAGTCCTATAAACGACATCTGTGTATAGGAAAAATGTTTTTTCCTGCGTGGTTTGTTTAATTAATAAAGTGCTATAAGTGACATTTATAATCAAAAAATTGTGTTGATATGAAGTAGCGATCGTTTATTAACCAAAAAAATTTGCTTGAAAAACCAAGAACATCAGGGCTTTTACGAATCATATTTACATATGTTAATATTGTTTCGTTTAGGTACGGATATTCAGTATGGTTCTCATAAAGACCGTTCTAAAAAATTCAGAGCAAGTCACTCGGTTGTTTTCTCATCTCGAATTTGATGGAAACAAACTCAATCATCAACCGGGTAGTGTATTGGGAAGTACTGCATTGATTGCAGGAACCACGGTTGGGGCTGGGATTCTGGCTCTACCAGCCGTTACCCTGCCATCTGGTATTGTACCATCCACATCTGGACTCATTGCTGTTTGGCTCTACGCTTTAGTTTCGGGGTTATTGGTTGCAGAAGTTACCTTAAACACGATGCGAACAGAAGGGCTTTCAAGTATAGGTTTTTTAGGAATTGTTGAGAAGATCCTTGGTAAGGTGGGAGCGCGAATTGCTGGCGGTGCATATTTATTCATGCACTATGCTCTGTTGGTGGCATACATCACCCAAGGTGGAGAAATTTTAGGAGCAGCGGCGGCAAAAGTCTGGGGTATGCAGATATTGCCGACGTGGATGGGCACAATGGCTTTCACGCTCTTATTTGGTGGCATTATGTATCTTGGACGAGAAAAATTTATTGAGAAATTAAACAGCGCCTTTGTCGGAATTGTCATCGTTTCCTTCTTAGGACTATTATTTCTGGGAGGAAGGCATATTCAGAGTGCCCAACTATTATTTCAAAACTGGAGTGCCCTTAGTAGTGCCATTTCAGTGATGTCTGTGGCGCTGTTTTTCCAAAACGTTGTGCCGCTAGTTGTGACGCAACTCGAAGGGGATGCTCGCAAAATTCGTCAATCCATCTTTATTGGTTCTGTAATTCCTCTAATTATGTTCTTGGCGTGGAATGCCGTAATTTTAGGAAGCGTCAGTCCCGACATGCTACATAGCAGTTCTAATGGTACAAGTGTTTTCGATCCACTACAAATTCTCCGAGCAGGTGGCGCGGGGGAATGGTTAGGAGTACTAGTATCTATTTTTTCAGAGTTTGCGATCGTCACATCATTCATTGGATTTGTGTACGGGTTGCTGGATTTGTTCAAAGATATTTTCCTACCTGCACAGTGGCAACTTTCTAGCCGCTTACCCCTCTATTCCCTGGTTCTTTTCCCGCCGATGACTCTCGGAACGCTTAACCCCAGCATCTTTTTTACTGCCCTAGATTACACTGGAACATTTAGTATTTCAGTTCTAGGTGGAATTATTCCGGCGTTAATGAGTTGGAAGCAACGTGAAAACTCAGATAGCACAAATCAACCACTCGTTCCTGGCGGCAAGGTGACACTCATTGCGATCTTTGGAGTGGCATTAGCTATGATCGGAAGACAAATTCTGTCAATTTACACAAAATAAAACCATCAATAAAAATTATGTGCTACAAAAAACTATAATTGTAGTATAAATATATTAACCACAGTTAAACTGCAATACGAGAGTCAAATGACTAATGACCAATGACCAATGACAAATGACAAATGACTACTTAATCAAATGAGTGATTCTCGCCTCGTCAAAATCAGCAAATATCTCAGCAAATATCTGCGCCACACACCAGATGCTATTGGCATTAAACTTGCTCCTGGTGGTTGGGTTGCTGTTGATGACTTACTTACCGCTTGTGCTCAAAATAAGTTTCCGATTACCCGCCAGGAATTACAGTTGGTAGTCGAATTCAACGAGAAACAACGCTTTTCTTTTGATTCTACAGGTAATCTTATTCGTGCGAACCAAGGACATAGTGTAAAAGTCGATTTACAGTTAGAACCTGTAGTTCCTCCAGATCGGCTTTATCACGGCACAGGACACAAATCTGTAGAGTCAATTCTGCAAACAGGACTTTGCAAAATGTCACGACATCATGTCCATTTATCAAAGGATATAGAAACAGCACAAACTGTTGGTGCAAGACATGGAAAACCAGTGGTTTTTGCTGTAAATACTGCGGCAATGCATCAGGCCGGTTACATCTTCTATCGTTCTGCTAATGGTGTTTGGTTAGTCGATCGCGTGCCACCTGAGTATCTACAAAAAATTTGAATTTTAACAAAACAGAATATTGAACAGGTATCAATACTTCTCGGTTAAGGGGAAAAGGGGAAGGGGAAAGGGGAAAGAAAAAACCTTTAACCTTTACCCTTTAACCTTTTCCCCAAACCCAATTCTAATTTAAAATGCTTAACCGAGCAGTATTGGAACAGGTATTTGCCAAGAAGTTACATAATGCAGAAGTTGCAACAATTACTACATATTTGAATTGAACTCAGATCGATGTACCCATAGCGCTTGTACTCCTAATACTGTATTCTCTGATAGATTAGCGTCTGCAAAACAGGGATTAGGAGTAATTCCATTCCGGTTTACACCAGAAAAAGTAACTTTGTAGATTTGTCTATAAAATTACATACTCTCAATAGTAAAAATACTATCAATCTCTTAGCCTACTCACCCAATGTAGGTTAAAAATTTCACCAAACAAGCATTTTAGAACCTATCCAAACCCCAAGATGCCTTCTAAGCGAATCTTGTTTATCAGTAACGGCCACGGAGAGGACAACCACACCTCTCATGTTATTCAGACCCTGCGCCAATTGTGTCCTTCTCTTGAAATGGCGGCAATGCCGATTGTAGGAGAAGGCAAAGCTTATCGCAGCTTGGACATTCCCATAATTGGGCCCACACAAACAATGCCCTCTGGCGGATTCTTTTACATGAAGCGCCTCTATTTGCTCAAAGATTTTCAATCGGGATTGATTGGGTTAACGTGGCAACAATTACAAGCGGTGTTGCAGTATGCTCCTAACTGCGATTTAATTATGTCTACTGGGGATTTTATCTCCCAGACATTTGCTTACTTAACAAAGCGTCCCTTCGTTTCGTTTATCTCTTGTCTTTCTGCCCTCTATGAAGGGCGATTGCGTATCAATCCACTGCTGTGGCACGACCTTAATTCTTCTCGATGTCTGGCAGTTTTTACCAGAGATTCCTATACGGCTTCCGATCTCCAACGGCAAGGTATAGCTAAAGCTAGGTTTGGTGGAATTCCGGCTTTAGATCGCCTCGTTCCCACTGGCAAAGACTTGTACCTGAAACCGGACGTTCCTGCGATCGCACTTTTACCAGGATCGCGAATGCCGGAAGCCGCGCGAAATTTCAGTTTGCAGTTGCAACTGGTGATAGAAATCGCCAAGGTGATGCCTGAGTCAGGATTCCAGTTTCGCGCCGCCTTAGTACCAAATTTGATGGCGCAATTAGATGACATTGCTAAAAGTCAAGGTTGGCAACTGAATCAAGGCATACTCACCTATTCCTCTCCAGGAAGTTCTGCTGAGGAATCACCCCTTGTAGAAGTGAGATGTTACTCAGATGCCTTCAGTGATATCGTATATTACTCTAACCTCGTTATTGGTATGGCAGGGTTGGCAGTGGATTTAGCAGTAGCGATCGGCAAACCTATCATCCAGATTCCCGGAGAAGGCCCTCAATTTACCTATCAATTTGCAGAAGCGCAAACGCGGCTGTTGGGCATTTCTGCCCAAACCATCGGCACTAAGCCAGCAACCCCTGAGATTCTCAAGCAAGCAGCTAAACGAGTAGTTGAAACTTTAGAAGATTCAGACTACCTTGCTAAGTGCAAAGAAAATGGCCCTGAGCGATTTGGCCCACCCGGCGCATCTGAGAGAATTGCCCGCTTTATACTAAACTCTCTAGGAGAAACTGAGTAGAAATTGCGTCAGAATTCAGGAGTCGGCACGGTTCGGTAACATGATGTGGTAGGCTAACGCCGTAATGCATCTCAATTCTGAATCCTGACTCCTGAATCCTGACTCCTGAATTCTTACTTACCTATGAAAGTCCGCTCTAGTTACTGGCAACTGTTGCCTTATCTTTGGCCCCAATGGCCGCTGTTAATCCGGGGATTGGCTTGTATCTTAGGATTTGTGTTATTCACCCTAGCAGTGCCCTATTTAGCAGGTCAGGTCGCTTTTTATCTTGGCCAGGGAAATGTAAACAAAATTGCCTACTGGCTCGGACTAGCCACTTTTGTCTTTTTGGTTCGAGGGCTTTGTCAATACGGGCAGAATGTCTTTATGATCGCTGCTGCCCTGAACATGGTTTTAAACTTGCGTAAGCGGGTTTATGCTCACCTGCACAAACTTGGATTAGATTACTTTGAAACCACACAGACGGGAGATTTGACTTATCGCCTGACTGAAGATATCGATCGCGTCGGCGAAATTGTGGACAAGTTATCCCATCAGTTTCTTTCCAATTTGTTGCAGTTAATTGCAATTCCCATTTACATGCTCTACCTGAATTGGCCGCTCACTCTGGCAGGTTTGATTTTGGCTCCTTTAATGGCTTGGTTGATCGGGCAATTTGGTCAGCGATTGCTCGTGCTATCTCGCCAGAGCCAAAATCAGGTTTCCAATTTGTCGGCGATGCTAACTGAAGTATTTAGCGGGATTCGCGTCGTTCAAGCTTTTGCAGCTCAAGAATATGAAGTGAAGCGATTCAATAAAGAAGCAGAAATCAATCGCCAAGCTAAGTATCGCGCTCTACAACTCAAATCCATTCAATTTCCCGTTGTCGGTTTTTTGGAAGCAGTTAGTATTATGCTGCTGTTTTTATTAGGAGGATGGCAGATTTCTCAGGGGCAACTGACATCTCAAGGGTTTATCAGTTTCTTGGCTGCTGTAGCTTTACTGATTCAGCCAATCGATATGCTAATTAGCAATTACAACGAGTACAAACAGACCGAAGCTTCTGTTGAACGCATCTTTGAACTGATGGCGAAGGAACCTAGTATCAGCGAAAAATCGAATGCTCAGGCAATGCCACGAGTTATGGGCAAGGTAGAGTATCGTCATGTCGATTTTGCCTACAATCCCAACCAGCCAGTGCTAAAGGATCTCTGCCTGAACGCTTCTCCAGGTGATGTCATTGCCTTAGTTGGTTCTTCTGGAGCCGGTAAATCGACGTTAATCAACCTTTTACTTCGCTTCTATGACCCTCAAAGGGGTCAAATTCTGGTTGACGATATTGATATCCGTGATGTCACACTTACCAGTTTGCGCCATCAAATTGGCATTGTTCCCCAAGATGTTACTCTTTTTTCGGGAACGATCGCTGAAAATATCGGTTACGGTCAGGAAGAATTAAATTTAGCAGCGATTCAGGAAGCAGCCAAGATTGCCAACGCTCACTCCTTTATCACCCAGTTTTCTCAGGGTTATCATACCTGGGTGGGAGAACGTGGAGTTAACCTATCGGGAGGACAACGCCAAAGATTAGCGATCGCCAGAGCAGTTGCCAACGATCCTCGAATTCTCATCCTGGATGAGGCCACGTCTGCCCTTGATTCTGAATCAGAAGCACTAGTTCAAGAAGCACTAGAACGAGTGATGCAAAACCGTACCGTGTTTATTATCGCCCATCGCTTGAGCAGCGTTCGTCGGGCTGACTGCATTCTCGTCATCGAACAAGGAGAGGTGGTTGAAGCTGGTACTCACACCTCCCTCCTCTCTCAGGAAGGACGGTATGCCCGTTTTTACGCCCAACAGTTCTACTCTATAGATGAATAGGGCATTTGTTGAAGGAGGCAGAAGGCAGGAGGCAGAAGTTCTTCTTCAAATCAACACCCCAGCAATACAAGCGGTGATAAAACCGGCTAACAATCCGCCAATCATTGACCTTACACCCATGCGAGCTAAGTCATGTTGGCGATTAGGTGCTATCCCCGCAATGCCGCCAATGGTAATACCAATTGAACCGATATTTGCAAAGTTACATAATGCGTAAGTTGTAATAATTACTGCCCGTTGAGAGATTTTGCCACTTTCAATTAATGCCTTCAAATCTAAAAAAGCAATAAACTCATTCAAAATTGTTTTTGTACCCAATAAAGCCCCAACTTGCCGACAATCAGCCCAAGGTATGCCCATTAGCCACGCCACGGGAGCCATGAGAAAAGACAAAATCCACTGTAATGAGAGTTGTTGTAAGCCCACAAATGCACCCAACCATCCCAAAAGTGCATTCAGGGCAGCTAATAATCCCAAAAAAGCGATAATCATTACCCCAACATTAACTGCTAGCTTCACGCCGTCAATTGCTCCGGTAGTAGCGGCATCAATTACATTTACATAATTGGTTTCTATATATGCTTTTGCTTTGCCAGCCGTCTCTGATACTTCTGTTTCAGGGTAAAGTAATTTTGATACCACCAACGATGTGGGAGCAGTCATAAAGAAAGCTGCAATCAGGTGTTCTGCTGGGATGCCAAAGGAAAGATATGCTCCTAGTACTCCCGCCGCAATTGTGGCAAAACCACCCGTCATCACGGCATGGAGTTCCGATTGCGTCATATTCGCTATATAAGGTTTAACCATCAGCGCCGACTCTGTTGGCCCCAAAAAGATGTTACCTGCACAGGATAAAGATTCAGAACCCGATGTTTTCATCGTTTTCATCATTACCCACGCCATCACATTTACGACTCGTTGTAAAATACCGTAGTAATACAAGACGCTGATGAAAGCAGAGAAAAAGATAATTGTCGGCAGCACTTGGAAAGCAAAGAAATGATCTTTAAAATTTTCTCCAAAGACAAATTTTGCTCCAACATCAGAAAATGCTAAAAATTGACCGACAATATCTCCCAGAGATTTAAACACATTTAAACCCCAAGCAGTTTTAAGAATCACGAGTGCAAACACAAATTCCAATCCCAAACCCCACGCCACTATTCGCCAACGCACCGCACGACGATTAACAGAAAAGGCGTAGCATATACTGAGAAAAACTAAAATTCCCAATGCAGAGATGGCGCGTTCCATGTTTACTCCTGAAAAGGTATTATTAAGGCACTTAGTCACAGAGCATACACAAAATCTGCCTTTTTTTCTGGTTTTGTAGTCAATTACGAGAGTTTTGATGCTGTAAATAAGAATTTAGCGATGTCTACGGTGGTCACTGAGCCTGCCCTGAGCGTAGCCGAAGGGCGCAGCCGTTCGCGGAGCGTCTCGTAGAGAAGTGCGGGCTACGCCTACGTACATTCATATCTTGTTACAAAATTGCCTTCCCAAACCTTAAGCACATTTGTATTAATAGGAACAACCAATGTAAACAGGAAAAAATTAACCTTGGAGGGAAAAGAGAATTATGGTGGCGCTGATCGGTTATCAAATACATGAGCTAATTTATTCGGGATCTAAAACCCTAGTGCATCGCGGCATTAGAGAATCAGATCGAAAACCAGTAGTAATTAAACTGTTGCGGCGTGAGTATCCAACATTTTATGAACTCGTGCGGTTCCGCAATCAGTACACCATTGCGAAAAATCTAGATATTGACGGCATTATTAAAACCTATAGCCTGGAGAACTATCAAAACAGCTATGCCTTAGTTATGGAGGATTTGGGTGGCATTTCTCTCCAAGCAGAGATGGCTAGGTGGGGAGATAAGGGGATGGGGAAAAATGCTGATGGGTTGCAGACATTTTTTCACATTGCTTTGCAAATTGTCTCAATTCTTGATGGATTGTATCACAATCGGGTGATTCACAAAGACATCAAACCCGCCAATATTTTGATTAACCCCACCACAAAAGATATAAGACTGATCGATTTTAGTCTCGCCTCTTTACTTTCCAGAGAAACACAAACTCTGACTAATCCAAATATTCTAGAAGGGACATTAGCATACCTTTCTCCCGAACAAACTGGACGAATGAACCGGGGAATTGACTACCGCAGCGACTTTTATTCCTTGGGTGTCACCTTTTTTGAACTCCTCACCGGACAGTTACCTTTCAAATCTGATGAACCGATGGAGTTGGTGTATTGTCATTTGGCAAAGCTTCCTCCACAGGTACATAGTCTCAATCCTGAGATTCCCCCAATTCTGTCTGAAATTATCAGCAAACTGATGGCGAAAAATGCCGAAGATAGGTATCAGAGTGCATTGGGGTTGAAGTATGACTTAGAAATTTGCTGGCGTCAGTGGCGAGAAGCTGGCAGGATTGATGTCTTTGAGTTAGGAGTGCGAGATATTTGCGATCGCTTCATCATCCCAGAAAAACTTTATGGTCGGCAAGCAGAAGTAGAAAGCTTACTCGCAGCATTTTATAGAGTAGCTAACCCCCCTGAATTCCCCCTTAGCAAGGGGGTAGAAATGATTTTAGTAGCAGGTTTCTCTGGTATTGGTAAAACTGCCGTTGTTAACGAAGTCCATAAACCCATTGTGCGACAACGGGGTTATTTTATCAAAGGGAAATATGACCAATTCCAACGCAACATTCCCTTGGGAGCTTTTGTACAAGCATTTCGAGATTTAATGGGGCAATTACTTAGTGAAAGCGATGCTCAACTTGAACAATGGAAAGCCTCGATTTTAACAGCTTTGGGTGAAAATGCTCAGGTAATTATCGAAGTTATTCCCGAACTAGAAAAAATTATTGGGCAACAACCGCCAGTCTCCGAACTTCCAGGGACTGCTGGACAAAATCGTTTCAATTTACTGTTCCAGAAATTTATCCAAGTTTTCACAACCAAAGAGCATCCTTTAGTGATGTTTCTTGATGATTTACAATGGGCAGATTCAGCATCTTTAAAGTTGATACATTTGCTGATGAATGAAGCTGAAATTCACTATATGTTAGTGATTGGTGCTTATCGGGATAATGAAGTTTATCCAGGGCATCCGTTAATATTGACATTAGAAGAAATTCATAAGTCTAGAGATTGTATTAATATTATTACATTAGCAAATCTTAATCGCGCAGATGTAAATCATCTAATTAATGATACTCTTAAATGTGACTTAGCAATTACCCAAAGTCTCACAGATTTAATATATCAGAAAACTCAAGGAAACCCCTTATTCACTAATCAATTCCTCAAATCGCTACACGAAGAGAAGTTAATTAACTATAACTTTGATATGGGTCATTGGCAATGTGATATTGCTCAGGTTAGAGCATTAGCATTTACTGATGATTTGGTAGAGTTTATGGTGCTTCAGTTGCAGAAGTTACCAGAAGCTACTCAAAAAGTTTTGCAGCTTGCAGCTTCTATTGATAATCAGTTTGACTTAGCAACTCTCGCAATTGTCCATGAAAAATCTCTATCAGAGACAGCAGCAGACCTATGGAAAGCTTTGCAAGAAGGTTTGGTCATCCCCACAACTGAAGTTTACAAGTTTTATCAACAGGAGCCAGGAGCATCTCTAATTGCTTCTGATTCTGGGATGATGAATTATGGCTCCTGTTCCTATAAGTTTTTGCACGATCGCGTTCAACAAGCTGCTTATTCTCTAATTCCTGAAGACCAAAAACAAACAGTACACCTTAAAATTGGGCGATTACTTTTAAGGAATATTTCCCTTGAACAGCGCGAAGAATATCTCTTTAAATTAGTCAATCAATTAAATTTGGGAGTTGAACTAGTTACCCAGCCAGAGGAACGAGAGGAACTGGCAAAATTAAATCTAACTGCAAGTCATAAAGCAAAGATTTCCACTGCTTATGAAGCTGCTATAGAATACACAAATTTTGGCATTAGGTTACTCACAAAAGATTGTTGGCAATATCAGTATGAGTTAGCTTTAGCACTGTACTCGACATCTGCTGAGTTAGCCCATCTTAATGGTGATTTTGAACAAATGGAGCAATCAGTACAAGTAATATTAGAAAATGGCAAAACACTAAGCGATCGAGTCAAAGCCTACGAAGTTAAAATCTTATCTCAGGTAGCACAAAACAGAATGTGGGAGGCGATAAAAACGGGACTCCAAGTTCTCAAATTATTGGACATAGAACTACCAGAACAGCCAACACCAGAAGATATTTCTCGTGGACTACAGGAGACACAATTAGCTTTAGAGGGTAAAGCCATTGAAGACTTACTAGAGTTAAAAGTAATGACGGAGCCAGATAAGTTAGCAGCTATGAATATATTGACAAATATAGCTGCTGCTGCTTATTTAGTAATCCCAGAACTCTATCCCCTAATATTGTTCAAACAGATTATTTTGTCCCTCAAGTATGGAAATACTGCTAATTCTCTCTATGGATATTCATGTTATGGACTGATTCTGTATACTTTTCTGGGAGATGTTGAATCTGGTTATCAATTCGGTCAACTGACTCTCAGGTTATTAGACAAATTGAATGCTAAAGAATTCATAGCTAAGACCTATGCGGTTGTTTATGGCTCTTTGAATTCTTGGAAAAATCATATTAGAGAACTTTTGCATCCTATACAATTAGCCTATGCTAGCGGGCTAGAAACAGGAGATTTAGAATTTGCAGGTTACTGTGCATTTATTTATTCCATGAATTCATATTTGGCTGGTAAAGAATTATCTTCTGTAGTACAAATAATAGCAAATTATAGTCAAGGACTCGCACAAATTCGCCAAGAACCATCGCTAATTAGAAATGAACTTTATCGGCAGACAGTGCTTAACTTACTCTCAAGAAATGAAAATCCTTGCCGTTTAATTGGTGATGCTTACAATGAAGAAACTATGCTACCTCTTCATCAGCAAAGTCATGATAAAACCATGATTTGTTCATTGTATTTTAATAAATTGGTTCTCTGTTATTTATTTGGTGAGTATACTGATGCGATTGAAAATGCTGAAGTAGCACGGAATTATTTAGATAGTCTGATTGGAAGTATTATTGTTCCTCTATTTCATTTTTATGATTCTCTGAGCCAATTAGCCGTATATTATGATGCTTCTGAAGATGAGCAAGGATTCATTTTGAAACGGGTTAGAGCCAATCAGGAAAAAATGCAGAATTGGGCACATCATGCACCGATGAATCATTTACATAAGTTTTATTTAGTGGAGGCTGAACGCTATCGCATTCTTGGCGAATATATTCAAGCAATGGAAATGTACGATCGCGCCATTCAAGGAGCAAAAGAAAACGAATATATTCAAGAAGAAGCTCTCGCTCACGAACTCGCCGCCAAATTTTATTTAGGATGGGGTAGAGAACAAATTGCCCAAACCTATCTGACAAACGCTTACTACTGCTATGTTCGTTGGGGCGCAAAAGCCAAAGTTTATGACTTAGAAAAACGTTATCCTCAATTACTTGCCCCGATTCTCCAATCGGAAAAAATTCGCCTCAATTCCACAGAAATAGTATCTACTCTCCATAATAAAATGCCTCTGTCTACTTTTAATACTGGTGCAACAATTTCATCTAGTAGCACCAGCATTTCCGAAGCTTTAGATTTAGCAAGTGTTCTCAAAGCCTCTCAAGCACTATCTAGCGAAATTCATTTAGAGAAGTTGTTGTCGATATTAATGCAAGTGGTGATGGAAAATACCGGAGCCAAAAAATCTGCTTTAATTTTACTCAAGGATAATATTTGGGCGATCGAAGCGATCGCAACATTCCAGAAAGCGCCAACTATTCTGCAATCTATTCCCATTGAGTTGAGCCAAGAGATCCCTCTAACTCCAATTAACTATGTCAAACGCACTTTAGAAACATTGGTAGTTGATGATGCAACTGCGAACAATTCCTTCACATCTGACTCCTACATTATCCAGCAACAACCCAAGAGTTTGCTGTGTACTCCCATTCTTCACCAAGGGAAGTTAATCGGCATCCTTTACTTAGAAAATAATCTCATTGCAGGAGTATTTACCCATGATAGACTCCAAGTAATAAATCTATTGTGTTCGCAAGCTGCCATCTCTTTAGAAAATGCTTCTCTTTATCAGCGATCGCAAGAGAATGCCCAACAATTAGAACACTCACTTACAGATTTAAAACAAATGCAACTACAACTGGTGCAAAACGAGAAAATGTCAGCATTAGGTAATTTAGTTGCAGGTGTAGCCCACGAAATCAACAATCCTGTAGGCTTTATTGCAGGTAATATCCAACCTGCTGTTGATTTGGTTGAAGATTTGTTTCATCTCATCGAGCTTTATCAAGAAAAGTTTCCAAATCCGGGTGTAGAAATTGAAGAAGAAATTGCCGAAATTGACCTAGAATATATCCGAGAAGATTTGCCAAAAATGATTTCTTCGATGAAATTAGGTATCGATCGAATTCGGAGTATTAGCAATAGTTTGCGAACCTTTTCCAGAGCAGATACAGAAAACAAAGTTGCTTTTAATATTCACGATGGTATCGACAGTGCAGTTTTGATTCTGAAGCATCGCTTAAAAGCATCAGAATTACATCCAGAGATTAAAGTTGTGAAAAAATACGGAGATATATCTTTAGTCAAATGTTTTCCTGGTCAACTGAATCAAGTATTTATGAATTTATTGGCAAATGCCATTGATGCTTTAGAGGAGTCTAATGTTGGACATAATTTTCATGACATTAATAATAGAATTGAGATTAAAACTTGTTTTAGCGAAGACAAACATCATGTTTTAATTTACATTCAAGATAATGGGATGGGAATGTCTGATGAAGTCAAACAAAAGATTTTTGACCATTTATTTACAACTAAATCTGTCGGTAAAGGTACAGGATTAGGATTAGCGATCGCCCGGCAAATTATTGTAGAAAAACATGGTGGTACTCTAGATGTTAATTCCGTACAGGGAGAGGGTACAGAATTTGTAATTCAAATTCCGATTTAAAATTACCCCTATTGGCGCGGGTAGCCAAAGCTAAGATGGCTGCCAATGAGTGTGTAGAAGTCATTTGGCGCGTGTGCAGCACCGCCTGCACAACCCGGAATCTTGCACTTATCGCTAACAGTTTGGGCGACTTTAGAAAGCTCACTGGTGTGTGGTGTCATGTCCCATCCTTCGCCACCATAGCTTGTGGTTTTTTCAATATTATGCAAAACGATTGCTTCCAGCCGCCAACCATTGATTTTACACTCGCCCAAGCGATAAATTTTAGACAATGCTGGATCTGATAAAGCTAAACGTAACTCCCTTTCTATTTGTAAAAAGTCAGGCTTTTCTGGCTGCATCTGCAAGTAAGCAAGCAATTCTGCGGCTGATGTGCCAGTTCTAAAAAACACCGATGCGTAACCGTCTCCCCCAGAAACGACTCTCCAATCAACTAAGGTGAGTTCTGGTGACTGCGCCAGGGTCACAATCAATGAAGTGTCAGTTTGGTTATCTGTGCCAGTTATCCCACCATAACCAGACTCAATGCCAAAATTGCGATCGCAAACACCAATGATTTGCCAGGTATAGTGTGCAACAGTAACTATAGGTTCATCTCTTTGTATACCCGACATAACTTCAGCATAGTTGCTCTGGTCAACATACAAATCGTAAGAACTTGGAGTATTGGAATTTCCACATGGTGCATTGATTAATTTGCCAACAAAGTGGCAACGTTTAAAACCTGACAGTGGATGCTGGCGCACCAAAGCAGCAAGGCGTTCAGCATTAGACGGAGCAAAAGTGGCACTGAAGTAGTAATGAGGGCCTTGTCTGCATTCTTGGATTTCCCAGAACCAATCTTGAAATTTACTCACTATGTAAAGATATACACAACGACATAACGACCAAGATAACTGGTGGTAAGTAACATTGAACACCCAGGATATAATTTCTAGGCGATCGGGTGAAGTGATTTGTTAGGTGGCGTTGGGTTCTTCAGGATCTTCACCAAGGATTTGCTGCGCAGCGTGTCGGATGTGCAGAATACGCACCATAGATACTTCTTGCTTCTCCAAAATATCAACTGTCGATACTCAGACCAAAAGGAAGGAAGTACTGCTGACTTCATAGCTGGTCGTAGTTCATTGCAGTGGCTTGTCCTGTGCAATTTCTTGTTTAGCAAGTTTTGCAGCAGCAATAAGTTTTGATTGTGTTCTCTGGAACGATTCATTCCATCTAATTTCATCTTGCAGATCGTCAATGTATTCCCGTAGATGCTCTGCAATCCGGTCTTGTACTTCAACGGGTAAAGACTCCATCATTTTGATCGCGGTGGTAATTGCTGTTGATGACATAGTGAATTGCTCTCACGCAACGCTTTGCTGTAGGTAGTTCACCATATTTAACCTTGATTAAGTAATTGTATTTTGGCTTGAATTTCAAGTTACAAAATAGAAAATGGTGTTGGGTACTGGAATTTTATGAATTTACCATTACGGACATTGGGAGTTGCGCCAAATGCGTGGACAGTGAATGATGCGATCGCAGATATCACTCGTCTTCAAAAGACCCCACAACCCGTTATCTTATCAACAGAAACTAAAACCCTGCGCCTAGACTTGGCAAAGACTGCTATCCTCGTCATTGATATGCAAAACGACTTCTGTCACCCTGATGGTTGGTTAGCGCATATCGGTGTAGACGTAACTCCAGCGCGCCAGCCTATTGAACCTTTGAACAACTTACTTCCAGAACTGCGTGAAGTTGGCGTTCCAGTCATTTGGATAAATTGGGGGAATCGTCCCGACTTGCTCAATATTAGTGCTAGTTCGCGCCACGTTTATAATCCCACAGGGGAAGGTGTGGGTTTGGGCGATCCACTACCAAGCAATGGTGCTAGAGTACTTATGGCAGGTAGTTGGGCTGCGGCAGTAGTAGACGAGCTAGAACAGATACCCGAAGATATTCGTGTGGATAAATACCGCATGAGTGGGTTTTGGGATACGCCTTTAGATAGTATCTTGCGGAATTTGGGAAGGACAACATTATTTTTTGCTGGTATTAATGCCGATCAATGTGTGCTGACCACGTTATGTGATGCCAACTTCTTAGGATATGACTGCGTGTTAGTTAAAGACTGCACCGCCACAACTTCTCCTGAATATTGTTGGCAGGCGACATTGTATAATGTCAAACAATGCTTCGGTTTTGTCACTGACTCGCAAAGAATTTTAACAGCGCTGCAAAATGGTGAGGAGTGAACCAATTTTGGATTTTAGATTTTAGATTGATCCCATGCATTAATGCTCTTTATTCGTTCAATAATTTTAGATTTTTTCTCGCGTTTAAATTCGCTTACTCTCAGAAAATTTTGAATTTTGAATTATTCAATCCAAAATCCAAAATTTAAAATCTAAAATTCTGTGATTCAAGACTTAGATTTTAGGAATTTTCATACCCATCGATAACTTCAGAGGGGATAAATAAATGTACGCTACTCGTTGTGTAATTCCGGTTATCAAATCTAGCAAAGATTACCAAGTATATCGCATCAGTCCCGACGCCTCTAATCGATTAGCAATTATCTTCGATTCAACAAATGCTAATACTTCTTTGACTTGCTGCATAGAAATTTTTGATGTTGGTGGACAAACACCCCCAAATCGCCATCAGTGGGCAGTGGAAATGTTTTTCGTCCTCAAAGGGGAAGCGATCGCTATATGTGACGGCAAGAGTGCCACGATCAAAGCTGGAGATAGTTTATTAGTCCCTCCCACTGGTACTCATTTGATTAAAAACACTGGCTCTACTCGCTTGTACACGTTGACTGTGATGATTCCCAATGAAGACTTTTCGGAATTGATTCGCAGTGGGATTCCGGCGGAGTTAGATGAAGAAGATATGGCAGTAATAGGGAGATTTGATGCTTTGATGCCCTGTTAAAGATATTTGAATCTCACTTCTATTTCTCTCTTTTACAAAGCTACGGTGTACGCACAAGTTTTGCCGTAGCTGTATCTTTATTAATAAATGAAATCTCACATTGCGCTTCTATCTTGCCTCGCCTGTCTCCCCTGCTCAAGAATAGGTGTCGGCTACGGTGTACACACATCTCTAAAAATCCTACCCACCCAATATTTCTGTTCAAGTGAAAGTCCCACACTGAGCAAATATCCCGCCCTGAACTAAAGTTCCGGGCTGATAAGTTAAAGTCCTCTAAAAGAGGACTAAACTAAATTTCTTGTTTAGTCCTCTTTTAGAGGACTTTGGTTATGAGACTTGGAATTTATTCCGAGGCGGGATAGATACACTGCACCAACACTTGTGTGTACACCGTAGCTCCGTGTCGGAGAGGGGTTGGGGGAGAGGTCAAAAAAGGGCTTGTCGAACTCACGTTGCCTTAACAAATAAATTTCCACAAAGCCAAGCGTATTGTACTATCTAGTCCGCAATAACTGCACGAAAGTATTACTCACCGTATTATCTTTAGTATCGGCGGCGTATTGAATCAATTCTTCTCGCAGTTTTTTGGCTGCATCTATCTCAAGTAAGGTTGCTAGCAAGAAATAAACGCCACGAAATCGGGGATCGCCCATTCTATCAACTAATAGTCCTTCGGCGGCATCAGTTTCGCCGAGAAAGTTTTGCACTAAGAAGAAATCCATGATTTTATCGTGGCGGAAATACCATTCTTTCTTCGCTTCGCCTTTTTCATCTTGCCACTGACGGCTGACTACCATTTTGTATTTCTCGTCTGACAAAGACATGGCGACTTGGTGAAATTCATCGGCGGGTAAAGCTTGTTTGTCTGCGAGTCGCATTTCGTAGACGGCGGCGGAGAATTTCTTTAAGGGAAATTCTTGATTCCATTCTTTGAGGTATTCTGCCGCCATTAAATTGTATTGCTGTTGTTGCAGGTGAAACAAGTTAGGGTGTTTGCCTTGTGATAACATCAGCGCTACCACTGTTAGATCCATTGGATTGGAAAGAATTCGGCGGATAGCATCTAACTCTTCTTTGGCTTGTTGTTGTTGGAAGACTTCTGTTAAATAATCAGTGCAGGCTTTGGCGTAATCAGCACCTTGAATTTTGGCATCTTGGGGGAGTCGCAGCTGACGGGATATCAAAAACTCTTGAATTTGTTGTTGCTCAAGGGGCTGCAATTTATATATCTTGGCTGTTGAGGGTGGTATCCACTCTAAAGGCTGGGTAGTCATAATAATGTTGCCCCGGAAATAGCTTTCGACAAACTGGCAGATTTTGGCGCGTGTTTCGGCGGTGACTTCGTTGAGTCCGTCGATGCAGATATCTATCGCACCACTGTAAATCAGGTTTTTCAGGAAGCCGGCATCTTGGGCTTGGCCGTGTAGCTTGTCTTGGATGGCTTCAATTACGCCTTTATGACATTTCTGGGCGGGGAGATAAACGACAATGCGCTCTTGATTTTTCAACAGATAGCGGAGAAACATCGACTTGCCTAAGCCGGAATCTCCTTCTAAGATAATTTGTCCTTGAATACTGGGTAATGCTGCGGTAATTGGCTGGATGTCTCCTGAAGTGGGAACTTTGACTTTAGATTCTGGGAAGTATGATTGGTCATAAAAATTATCTAACCCGGCATCGGCTAATAGGGAAGGTTTGAATGGTTCAAATAATTTGCGCCGGAAGGGGGGAAACCAAGTGAGGAGAAAGCCGACATAGCCGACGCCAAGAATCCGGCGTACCCAAGGGTTCCAGAAGAAGATGGCTTGGACTTGGGGGAATTTTGGGTAGGCAAAGATGAGGGCTAGCCAAAAGGCAATGTGAATGATGATAATGTTTCTGGCTTTGAAAAACCACCCCCAACCCTCCAAATTATCTATTGCTGATTGCACCGCATTAGCATTGGTGGAGTTGATTTTTTTAAGGTTGTTGTAATGGCTTTGCAGTAAACCAATATCTTGTAATTTCCAAGGAACGTTTCTGTTGGCGGCTACTTCCGAGATTTGCTTGGCTAAGTCGCTGCGTAAACGCTCTAGCTCTTGGCTGTTATTCCAAGTTTGCAGAAATACATTGAGGGTTTTGATGCCTTCATCATGTGAGAGTTTGTCAGGAGTTACTTGAGGAGAGCCAAGCCATTTCAATAAAGTTTTCACTTCCTCAGTGCCACCGCCCAGGAAATAGGTTAGAAAACGCCAATTTAAGTATTCTGAATTACCAGGCTCATAAATATTATTCAGAATTACAACAACCTCCTTTAACTCCAGTTTTCTGATATTCGCTAATGCCGATGCCGCACTGCGACGAACACTTAAGTCAACCTTTTCATCCTTGAGGAATTTGAGGATTTCCGGGATGTATTGAGCCGCCGCCTGCCCGAAGTTGCTCAATGCCACTGCCGCACTGTAACGAACAATTGAGTTAACCTTTTCATCCTTGAGGAATTTGAGGTATAATAACAACCTTGCAATCCGTAATTCCTGATTGAGAATGCAACCTAGTATCAACAAGTAGTAGGCGATCTGCATTCACGAGTATAAAAGACTCGTCCACGAGTATAAAAGACTCGCTCACGAGTATAAAAGACTCGCCCGCGAGTATAAAAGACTCATCCACGAGTATCAAAGACTCATCCACGAGTATCAAAGATTCGTCCACGAGTATTAAAGACTCATCCACGAAGATCAAAGACTCATCCACGAGGATCAAAGACTCATCCACGAGTATAAAAGACTCTCGCGCGAGTATCAAAGACTCGCCGACGAGTATCAAAGACTCATTCATTTACATATTGGACTACAAGATTAAAATTGCGTTTAAATGCCAGATCCCCGACTTTTCAAAAAAGTCGGGGATCTTATCTTGTGCGTTGAACTACAGCTTATGAATTAGAAGCAGTTTTAGCAGATTTACTTTTAATAGCCTTAAAACGATCGCCTAACTGTTCGGCAAGACTTTTTAACCCTGGAGTTTTCTTAGCAGCAGTCTTGACGTAATCATAAACTGTCAAACTGCTGCCCATTGCTTCGCTGCCGACTGCCATTAAAGTATCATCTACTTGTTCTGTCAGTTGTCGCAATCCAATCAAAAGCTCAGTAAGTGTGATTGCTAATTGATAATCCCGCACAAATTCATCGACATCAAAGCTGGCTGGGAGAATATCTCGGTTAGACTGGGCCGCAGTCAGGCTGGTATTGACGAAAGCTAGGCTTTTATCGCCCATCTTAAATAACTTGCGTCGTTCTTCCACACTCAGGGTTACGAGAAAAGGCATCTTTGCTTGGATAGTCGCAAACGCTGCTTTAATTTCTTGGATATCTGCTGGGGAAAGGGAGCCTGTAATGTTTTGGTAAGCCATTGGTTATTTACTGTGGTAAATCTGTTTGTTATGATTCCCACTGGTAAATGCGATCGCACAGTATTTAAGGAATGGGGAGTAGGGAAAATAACCTCTCTGGTGTACATACAAGTCGAATTACCCCCCTTAATCCCCCCGATGCATTGGGGGGAAACCAGAAAATCTAGTTCCCTCTCCAATACATACGGGGAGGGTTAGGGAGGGGTAAAACTTACGCTTCAAGTCAGTTTACCGAATAATTTCTTTAACAACGCCAACAAAGCGTTCCATGTCGGCTTGGGTAATGGCTCCCATTGTTGATACTCTAAAAATAGATTGAGCTAAATTTCCCTGTCCAGAATAAATAATATAATTTTGTGCTTTCAGTTGGTCGTGAAATTCTTCATAGCTGAAACCGTTTGGCAAGTAGTAGGCATTCAAGACAACGGATGAACTGCCAAGAGGAAGTAAGGGTTTAATTCCGATTGAGGCTAACCCGTCTCTGACTAAGCTGGCAAGTTGGTTGTAATGGCTGTGTCTAGCACGCCAACCTCCTGCTTCTGTCATTTCTTGCAAAGCTTCTGTTAAAGCATAAAATGTCTGTATTGATTGCGTAAAAGGTGTGCCGCCTCGTTCTTGCTGCTGGTAATAGGTTGCTAAATCTAAATATAAGGTGCGGGGGATGGTGTCTACTGATGGCAGTGCATCCCGTTGCAAGATAACAAAAGACGTTCCAGGGACACCATGCAGACATTTATTCGCTGTCGCAGCGCAAGCGGTGATTCCCCAATCGGCAAAATTTAATTCCTCAGCACCAAAGCTGCTGACTGCATCTACTAGTAATTTGATACCGCGTTCTTGGCAAATTGGGGCAAGTTCCGCCAAATTATTTAAGCGACCGGTAGTAGTTTCGTGATGGACGACAGCAAGGTGGGTGATGTCGGCGTTTTCATCTAAGAGTTTGACTAAAGCTTTGATATCAATTTCGCCATCCCAAGGATGGGAAAGTGTGATGTAATCAATGCCGTGAATTTTGGCGATTTTGGATAGTCGTTCGCCATATACACCGTTTTCAATTACCAGCAATTTCCCGTCTGTGGGTACTAAACTGCTAATCATCGCTTCCATTGCTGCGGTTCCAGAACCCGTGAGGAGAACTGCTGCCCAGCCGCTTCCAAGACCATAAACTTGAAGTAGCTGTTCGCGGATTCTGCTTTGAAGTTGGGAAAATTCCACCTCACGGTGACACAAATCGGGACGCAACAGGGCATTTCTGACGCGATCGCTTAAATTAACGGGGCCGGGATTTAGTAAAATCATTACCAAAGTTAGGAGTTAGGAGTTAGGAGTTGCCAGTTAGAACCAATATGGTTCATAAAGCGTTGTAAAACTGCTTCCGGGGTGAGGTTGGGTCTGGGTAGCTTTTCTAAAGTTCCGGGACGGATTTTTAAATGAGCGAATTTAGGTCTAGTGTTAGCATCTGCGGTAAACAAGGTATCTAAAAGGGCGGGGTCATCTCCGGCTAATGTCACGCCGTAACCGCACGCTTCCGCAATTTTGGCAAAGGAGATACCCGCAGAAACGGTGGCTTGCGCGCCTGTGGAATCGTGGACTTCATTATCTAAAAGAATATGGGTCAAGTTAGCACCGCCATAAGTACCAATAGTTGCAAAATTACCCATTCGCATTAATGCTGCCCCATCGCCATCAATTACTACTACCTTGAGGTCTGGACGTGCTAAGGATAGTCCCAATCCCATTGAGGAAGCGCAACCCATCGAGCCGACCATATAAAGATGATTGGCACTGTCTTTACTAGCAAAGAGTTCGCGTCCCGTGTATCCGGTGGTGGCAATTACTACAGTGTTTTCTGGATCGGTAAGTTCCACAATCCGAGCTAATGCTTCGCTGCGAGAAACGCGTTGTTCTTTGTTATCCCAAAAAAAGCTTTGCTGAATATGAGCGCTAGCACTATTTTCTCGTTCGGGGATAGAAGAACGGGTGAGTGCATGGGGGGCGATCGCTCCTTTACGCATGATTAAAGCATAAGGACAACGTTCTTGTTGCATATAGGCTGTGGCTCTTTGCAGAACGGGTTCTATTTGTGCTGCATCTGTGGGAAAAAATTCCCAAGGTATAGTCATTGTTTGCAGCAATTTCTCTGTGATTTGCCCCATTAATTGATGTTGCGGTTCATCTTGCAACACGCGATCGCCTCGCAGGGTACAAATCAGCAACAGTGGAATCCGAAAAATATAAGTGAGGGAGGTTAGCGGGTTAACTGCATTTCCCAAACCAGAGTTTTGCATCATCACCACAGCAGGTTTACCAGCAATTGCGGCTCCAGCTGCGATCGCTACAGCATCTCCCTCATTGGCTGCGGAGATGTATCTAAGTTGAACGTCATTGATGACGTAGTTAATAAAAGGCGTGAGAAAAGAACAGGGTACGCCAGTGTACCACCCAAAGCCAAGATTACGCGCAGCTTCTACAAATTCTTCTGCCTGGATCATATTAAGAGATGGGGGGTGGAAAGTAGGGAGCAGGGGAGCAGGTGGTCACTGAGCGTAGCCGAAGTGGGAGCAGGGGAGCAGCACTTCGGCTACGCTCAGTGACCGAGGAGAAGTTGCAGTCAGTTTGCCCCTCTGCCCCTCTGGCTCTTTCCCATGCCCAATGCCCAATGCCCAATGCCCCACTCCTATTGTTTTAATTGAAAAGCAAGGTCAAGATCGTCTAAAGAATTAACATCTAACCAGTTACCGCGAATATAAAGTACCTTGATCGGTTTGCCTTGCTCGATTAAATAATTGCATAATTCTGGCAAACCCAGACTGTTAAATTCCGGTCGTTTTTGCAATTCATTGAGTGCTTCACTAACCCATTGTCTACCTTGACTCCGCAAACGCAGCATCCCAATCCACCGTCCGCTAGACTTTCCTAATTGCGTTTGTGTCGTTTTAGAAATATTCAACAGGTTGACATCCTGTCCAAACAGAGAAAGATCGTCTGGAATTGAGCAATACGCGTAGTCAGGTGAACCGCTAACAGACTTGCTGTTGGCCACAGAATCAACTACAGCCACAATTTCTCCGGGACATTCTAATAAATCTCGCAAGATGTAGCTTCTAAATAGTAAATCGCCATAAAGCACCAACATTTCTTCGCCAAAACTAGCTTGAGCTACGGCTAAGGATGCTAATTCTCCCGTTGTTTCATAATCTGGGTTGCGAATGACTTTAGTGCCCGGAACATTGATGGTTTCTGCTTTGTAACCGGCGACAACGGTAATATCATTGATAGCAAGTTTCTTGAATTTGTCTACCAATAACCTGAGTAGAGGTTTACCTCCAAGAGGTAACATTACTTTTGGTTTATCTTGCGTCAATCCTGCTAATTCTTGGCCTCTGCTAGCAGCCAGAACGATCGCTTGGGTATTTTGTCGTCCGTTGTTAAAGTAGCGTTTTTCAGCTTCTTGAAGTTCATCCGCCCCTTGTAGCCGGAAGATTTCTTTTACGGGAGCAATATCATCTTCAATGTTGATTAAAGTTTCGCTGGCTTTCACTTCACGCGCGATCGCTTGCATACTAGCAACAGCAGCTCGAATCAGATGGTTTGCCCAGATGACCAAATTAACTTCCGCTTTGCGAAAAACATCAGTAGGCGTGCTGTAATATTTAGTCGGTATAAACACTAACGGCGAACGACCCGCCCATTCTTTAGCAAAGGCTAGCACTTGATCGGGACGCGATGATTTACTGTGAATTAGGATGGCGTTTGCTCCGGCGGCGTGGTAGGCTTCAGCTCGGCGCAGTGCCTCCGAAAGATCCCAGCCGGCGATCAAAGCTTCGAGTCGGGCGACGATGCAAAAATCTGGGTCTGTCTGACTATCTTTACCCGCCTTAATTTTACCGCAGAATTCATCAATATCAGCCAAAGGTTGGCGATTACCGTTGATAAAGCTATTGGTTTTGGGAAAAAGCTTATCTTCAATACAGACTCCAGCAATACCTCGCTGTTCTAACTTCTTCACTAAACGGCGCATATTATTAAAGTTGCCATAACCAGTATCCCCGTCTAATAAAATCGGGATGCTGGTGACATCAGACATGAACTCCAGCATTTCTACAACTTGCGTCCAGCTGGCTTCATTATTATCTCGAACGCCATATTGAGCAGAAAGAGCTAATCCACTCGCCCAAATTCCTTTAAATCCAGCCTCTTCCACAATCCGGGCGCTAATCCCATTGTGAGCTTCCATGATGAAGTCGAGTTGAGGCGATTCTAATAATAGCCGTAGTTGGGCACACTTATTTAATTTTGCAGAGGTATCATTGGGTGCAAATATTTGATGCATTTATTCTGCTTTTGTCAACCTATAGTAATAATGAAAGAAGAATTCAGAAGCCAGAATTCAGAATCAATTAGTGGAAGATTCAAAATTGTCACTATGTTTTTGACCACTAAATAGGATATTTAATGGGGATTTTGAACTCCTTGATTCACCCGCTAGTAACAAATAATTCATACTGAATTCTGACTCCTGACTCCTGAATCCTTTCAAAGATATTTTCAGACATTTTCTGCGACTTCTATCTGAGGTAAAATATCATTTTGGGCGCGTTGAATATCCTGGGGAAAATCGATTTCGAGCCAAGGTAATCCAGTGATGTCTTCGTAGCCAAATGTTTCTGGAGTTTCTAAGAGCAGATCCCGAATTACTTCTTCATAAGGTTCATTATCCCGTCCGTCTGCAACATATTGTTCTGTGCGAATCGCAAGACGGCGAGCAACAGCACTTTCAAAACGAAAGAATCCTACTGACTCACCCGCAAAATCATAAGCTAAACCAGGAGCAACTTGTTTACGAAACTCCACTAGATAATTATCTCTAACACAAAGCTTTACGGGTTCATCTCCTGGTTCAAAATCCCGATCTAATAAAAAGCTGTTGGGGATATTTGTCTTTACCAGTCGTTCGATGATGCGGCGATCGCACAATACATCTGCATCCATTAATAATATGTCATCGCCAGCAAGTAAATGTTGACGTACAGTCCAAAGGCTGATCGTACTGCCTTTGGTGTAGTCAGGATTATAAATTGTACTGACCCAACTTTCGGCTCCTAATGCTTTGATTTCATCCTGAATTCTTTGTGCTTGATAACCCACAGCAATCACTACTTCATCAATTTGGTAATGACGGAGATAGTTAAAATGGCGTTCTAGTAGAGATTTGCCGTTAAATTTCAGTAAGCATTTGGGTTGGATTTGCCCGTCTTTACCTAAGCGTCGTCCAACGCCAGCAGCTAAGATAATTGCCTTCATCGTCAAATCACCAACAGTAGCTTAGACACCAGTAAATCTGGAAATTTTCCCAATATTTTATAATGACTGTATTTTGCTCAATTCAACGTTTATTAACTAATTCTTAACATGGAGGAGGCAGGAGGCAGGTGGTCACTGAGCGTAGTCGAAGTGCAGCCTCTCGTAGAGAAGTGAGACAGGAGGGATGTAAGATGGTGGTGCTAAGAGCGAAACACTTGGCGAAAACCAAAATAGGCGATCGCGTCTTTCATATTTGAGACAAAACGTTTTAGCATACCCATGCGGGTGTCGGTGACGTATTCCAAAGTCAAGACAATGCGCTGTTGGTTATTACCTAAAGGGGTAACTCTGTGGTAAAGTTTGTCACCATTGAATAAGACTAGAGTACCAGGAGTTAAGGAGAGCGATCGCGTTTGTGTCTCCCGTTCTGGAATATCTTTGTAGAGTTGATATTCCAGCTTACTGGATGAATTATCAACCAAACCAAGCAACACTGTATAGCGTTTACCGTGATAGTAAGAAGTATCGTAATGATACTGGATATGGTCTCCAGGCTCAGTGTAATAGTACAGCGCGTAAGTATGGGGATCTGAATCAGGACAGGGAAGGAGTTTTTCTGCCGTAATTTGGTTAAGGAAATCGCAAAAGGGACTGAGTTGATAAAACTCTCCAAAAATCGGAGCAAGACTGTCTAAGCTATAGCGGCTGATACTACCGCCCTTTTTATGATTGGGAATATAGTTGCGGTTGATTGCAGGTTGTAAAGATGGCAATAGCGCCAAGAACTGCTCAATGATGCAGCTAGGGACAAAGTTCTCCATTACCAAAAATTCATTTTGAGCTTGAAACTCAGCTTGAAGTTTCTGGTAATCAACGGCTGCTATAGCTTTATCAATTTCAGTTTGAAGCTCCATTGATGTCCATTGATAATTATTTATTTATTCTCTCACTGCTTCCTTATCTAGTTTGATTCCGGCTGCGGGAGTGTCCAAAATTGCCAAATTACCCATACTGCAAAGGTTGGCGCACCAATTGTCGCTGCTATTAATAACGGTTCTAATCCATTCAGTAAGGGAACTATGGGAAACAAATATAGCACGTCTTCAATGTCAAAGCCGGCGAAATTTGGTTGACGGCTGGCGTCTTTACCCAAACGTTGTTCCATTTCGTTTCGCAAATGAAAGATGCAAGCAACAGACACGCCAGATACTATCCCCATCACCAACGCCCACCAACCAAATTTTCCTTCCCTAAGACCATATCCAATACACACAAACAATAGAATATGGATGATGGCGTCACTAATAAGGTCATACTGATGTCCCCATTTGCTGCTTTTCCCACTCAAACGAGCTAATTCACCGTCTGTATGATCGAGAAAGTTAGATAAAGCAAATAGCCATGCCCCAATGTTAACCCAAATGGTATCACCAACTGCAAGGGCGGCAGCCGCCGCCAACCCTGTCAAAAGTCGCACTGTAGTAAGATGATTGGGATTTACCCAACTGTCTTTTAGAGGTTTAATTAGCCAGTAAGCAAGTTGAGCATCCCAAGGCTTTGCGATCATAGATGAACTTAAATTTGATCTGGTCTTGGAATATATATATAGCGGTTCTCATCTGGATGCAACATGCGCTAGGTGCATACTGCTATGCGCCTTTATTAGTCAAAACCTTAATTGATAATTCATCATTTTTGTCTTTTGGTACTAATAGCTTTCCATCTTTAGTTAGCTTCAGTTGTTGTCCTCGCCACTCTATAGTGTTGCCAATAAAGCCAAAACACCAAATAACAAAGCTTAACAAGTCGCACACAAGAACGAGCCACAAAAACTTTTTGACTATTGGATCTTTCAAACTGATAGTACCAACAACCCAAGCCATCACTAATCTTGTTATCCAACAGATAGATAGTCCTAGCCATCCTAATATTGAACCATTAGTGGCAATCAGTAGCAACAAGCTGGTGACGACACCATAGGTAAAAATTAGTCCTAGATAACCCCAAGGACGAGATACTCGTTTACCACGTGCCCAACGAATCTGTCGTCTGATGGCATCAACTAAGTTGTTGCTTATCTGTACGTGTTCAACTATGTAGTCGGAAAGCACAACTTTGTAACCTGCTTGGACAGGTAGATAGCCTAGTTGGAAATCATCTGCCAGATAATCAGCGATCGCTTCAAATCCACCGATAGCTTCTAGTACTTTTTTCGGGATGACAATGGTGGAACCAAAGGCAAATTTTATCCCATTTTCTTTAATGTTGCTGACTAAAACCCCGGCGTGAAATTCAGTAGTAGTACTAATAGCTTCTAATATCGATATCCATCCTTGAGTTACGGTTCGATACATACAGGTAACTACACCCACGTTTTTATCTTGTAACGGCTGGATAACTCTTTGTAAATAGTCACCTCCAACTCGAATGTCACTATCAGCAAGGACGAGAATTTCATATTTAGCTTTGGCTGCGGCATTGGCTAAGTTGCTAATTTTCAGGTTTGTACCGATGACGCGATCGCTTACAATCAGCAAAATATCCGAATCTGAAAAATTGTGGATGATTTTCTCTACAATCTCTATGCAAGGGTCTTGAGAGTTTCGTACTGCAAAGATGATTTGATATTTTGGATAGTCCTGCTGACAAAATGAGGCTAGGTTTTCATAAGCATTACTATCAAGCCCACAAATGGGTTTGAGGATACTAACAGGTGGATGAAACTCTCGATTAATTGCCTGGGGAACAGCAAAAAAAGTTATTGCTGCATAAATTGCATAGCAATAAAACAAAACAGACGGTATGCACAAAATTAGGAGAAAATAACTAGCGACCGCATGAATATTTGTTAAGAAAGTAGATGCAAACATGGCCATTCATTACCAGGCAATTAGTATTAGCATTTTCTAGATTCACTGCCGATAAGTTTAGGATTTTTGTATGTACGTTAGATGGGATTTGGATGACAAAGTTATTACTTTGAATTATGGAAAATCAAATTTAGGTGATACGTTGGCATAGGAAATGATGGTTGGTAAGTTCAAAACCGTTACTCAGGAGCGCTTCGCGTACCTGACTACTTAACAATGCAGCCAGTTCTGCTTCGCCTGTCCCTAGTTCTCCATTTGCGTTGGCGTTCGCGAAGCGTCTCGTAGAGAAGCCCGCCGCAGGCATCGCTGGATGAGAGTAAATCTCAACCAAGTTTGCCTGAATCTGAGGTATCAATCCAAGTAAATATTCTTCTGTAATGCCCCCAGTTTGCAATAAACCGTAAACTCTTTGGGTAAAGCCAATACCTTGAGACTCTAGCAGTTTCTCACCATAGCGGCGTAGTCTGCCAAATACTCCTGACCAAACTAGCTTTGTCAGTAGATGACTGCGATTAACTCTCAAGGTCATTCCTAGTTCCTCACTAGGAAGACGAATTACCTTAATATCAAATTCTGCTGCCAAGTCAACTAAAATTCGCAAAACTACTGGATGTATATGCAAATGTAAATGTCCATCCACATGAGAAAGAGGCAAACCAGTAGAACGGTATTTTTCTAACTGGGCGCGAATTTCTTGACGTAATTCTTGATGGGTTTCCTTGACAAATTGATAGCGTAAACCAGCAAAAAATGGACTGTTGGAAAAGTTACCTTGTTTGTCAACTAAATGGGGAATTTGCTCTGGCGGTAAGACAGAACGACCACATACCAACACAAGATGTAGTCCAACAGCCAAATTTGGATTGGCACTTGCCAAAGTGACAGCCTCTTTTGCAGCATCAGCGCTCACCATCAGGCTGGTACTAGTTAGCACTCCTTCTTTGTGTGCTTTGATAATTGCTTGATTAACTCCTTCAGAGAAACCAAAGTCATCACCATTGATGATGGCGAATCGCTGTGCTTGCATAAGTTTTGGATTTTTAAGGTTCCGATAATTGAGCTATTGAATTAGACTGACGCCGAGGTATAAGCCTGAGAGTAGCTAAGGCAGTTTTAGCTAAGTTTGGTATCAGTTGCGGTTGAAGTAATTCTTTATCAAACACACCAAGCCGTCGAGTGTTTTCTTGTAAGCAAGTAGATAACAATAACTCTGGGGTTAAATTATCTATAAAGTTGCTAGCACCGGTAGCTGTAAAACCCTCTTGTTGTTCTTCGTTAGAACCACTAAAGGCTTTAATCTTATCTTGTAATGCTCTGCTGTAATGTACAAGAGCATTAATTCCCCGTAACCAATTACTTTTTCCCTCCTGAATTTGCTGGTAAGTTACCCAATTAATAAAGAACATGATATGACGAGCTTCTTCATCCAGAACCGCATCAAAGATATTAAACAATGATTCTGGGATGTAATTGATATGACGACGAGCAAGCCCAAATAGACCAAAAGCTAAAAAAGAGTCCAAACATTCACCGAAACCAAAGTTAAGGAAGGCGGTTTTAATCTTACTAGGAAGTACAGGTTCAGGAGGCGGGGAAATTTGAATATCGTAGCGATCGATGAAGAATTTAATTAGTCTTCCGTGGCGAACTTCTTCCATCCCTTGGAGAGCGATCGCTTCTTTTAATAAAGGGTCGCTAATTGTAGCTGCAAAAGCGTTTACCATCACTCCTGCTTCTTGTTCGGTATTAAGTGCTTCTCTCCAAAAGGGAATGCTTCGCAAGCTTTGGAGAGCTACATTATCCAGATTCGGCCAAGGGAGGCTTTCTGGCTCATACTCCAAGTGACTTTCAAGAAAGCTACGACAAAAAAGCTCTTTGTGTTCTTTGCTTCCTATTTTCATGGCTGAAGAATTTTTAACTTGTTGATAAGTAGTGGGACAGAATTAATTACACAGTGCGATCGCGATCGCAGTAAATTATTTTTGTGCATTTACTTATTTGGCTAGGTTATCCTCAATTCCTCCATAAAAATAACCAACAACTAACCAACAACTACTGATTCTGCTTTCGCAGTTGCTTGAGTACGACGATCTTTTAAGTAAGAGAAAAATTCCCGCCCTTCACGCAAGCGGCGCACTAACATTTGGGGATCGGTGAGCATTTCACCAACAATTGGAATAATCGCTCTGGGACGGAAGTAAAACTTCCGATACATTCTCTCAACTGCATCCTCAATTTCAGCACTGGAAAGATTTGGATATTGCAGTGTAGACATTTGAATTCCAGAACTAGCAACTAAAGAAGTGTTGCTAAACCAATTATTTTCTTGTGCTTGACGATAAAGTTCTGTTCCGGGATAGGGAGCTGCGATGGAAACTTGAATTGTATGCGGACTAATCTCGCAAGCAAACCGGACTGTTTCTTCTATTGTTTTTTGGGTTTCGTCGGGTAAACCAATGATAAATGTACCGTGTACGGTAATGCCAAGTTTATGACAATTTTCCATAAACTTACGCGCTACTTCCAGCTTAATTCCTTTCTTAATCCCATCTAAAATTTGCTGATTGCCGGATTCAAATCCTACCAAAAGTAGGCGTAAGCCATTATCGCGTAGTTTTTTCAGGGTGTCATAATCTAGATTGGCGCGAGCGTTACAACTCCAAGTTAGTTTGAGTCGCCGCAGATGTTCGCTAATTGCGATCGCTCGCTGTTTGTCTATAGTAAATGTGTCGTCATCAAACATATATTCTCGCACTTTGTCACCGAAGATGGCTTTGGCTTCTTCCATCTCGCGCCCAACAGCTTCGGGGCTTTTTGTGCGGTATAAGTGTCCGCCAATTGTTTGCGGCCAAAGGCAAAAGGTACATTTTGCCGGACAGCCCCGCCCAGTGTAAAAGGAAATGTATGGATGCAATAAGTAGCCAATAAAGTATTTGGTAATATCTAAATCGCGATGATAAATCGGCAATACACTGGGCATAGAATCCCAATCGTGAATCAAGGGGCGGTCTTGATTATGATGGATATTACCCTGGCGATCGCGGTAGCTTAAACCTGTGATTTCTTCCCAAGATTTACCTTCGGCTATTTCTTTGCACGTATAGTCAAATTCGTGACGACACACAAAGTCAATGATTGGGTTTTCAACCAGCGTTTGTTCTGGTAATACTGCGACGTGCGCTCCAATTAAGCCAATCTTCACATCAGGGTTTTGAGCTTTGATTGTCTCGGCACACTTGACATCATTAGCCAGCGAAGGCGTGCTGGTGTGCATGATAATTAGCTCGTAATCTTGAGCAATTTCGATGACATCTTCTACTGTTTGACCGTGTGGGGGTGCATCAATCAGCTTGCTACCAGGCACAAGGGCTGCGGGTTGCGCTAGCCATGTCGGATACCAGAAGGAAGTAATTTCGCGCTTGGCTTGGTATCGGGAACCTGCACCACCATCAAACCCATCGAAGGAAGGAGGACTGAGAAACAAAGTTTTTTTCACAGGTAGATTTCCTTTTGCAGGTTTTAGCTAACACTTTTTTAGGATAAAACCTAAAGGGCAGCAGATGCGATCGCAGTTCTAAATCATTCATTAAATTTTCTATTTCTCTCTCTTTAGCGAAAAATATTTTTTAATCTGAGGTACAAATCTCTGCGTCCCTCTGCGTTTCAAAATACTATCTGTACTTCACTTAACTGGGAATCGCTATAACCAAGCTTTTGTTGATTTGGAATGATTGGTTTATTTTTGCCGTGTTGTACTAGATTGGTCAGCGAATGCTTTGAACTCGATAGCATCATGACTACAGAAGAGGCGCACGCCCTTATTGCGATCGCTTGATAATGCGCGTAGCCGATCTTGATTGAGCAATCGAGCTTGACGATCCACTTCCATCATCCATTGGTAGGCACGCAAACCTGGCGTGCAGCTTTTTTTGGCTGAGTCCATCTCGTGCCGATAAAAATAGGCATCACCTGCGTGCAAAAGCCAACCCTCTGGTGTATCAATAGCGATACCAGCATGACCCCGCGTATGACCAACAAGGGGAATGAGGAGAATTTCTGGCGGTAGCCCATCAAGGTTACGTACTGCTTCAAAACCAAACCAATGTTCGCCTCCTGCCGAATAGTACTTCCAGTGCTTAACCTCGTCCCACTGCTCTGGACGATAGCGCCGTTTGCCAATGAAGCCGTGCCGATCCTGGGCATTCTCAATCTCAGTCTGCATTACGTGTACGGTTGCTTCTGGGAAATCCTCCAGACCACCGGCATGATCGAAATCGAGGTGAGTAAGCACAATATGACGCACATCTCGCGGGGAAAAGCCCAGCCGCTCAACTTGCTCGATCGCTGTGTATTTTTTATCAAACTGGATGCCATTGAAATGAATGAAAAACGGGCTGAGGCGGGAGTAAGGGGATTTGATATCGCGCAGTCCGAAGCCGGTATCAATCAGAACAAGTCCCTGCTCTGTCTCGATCAGCAGACAGTGGCAGACGAGGTGAGCTTTCGGGCCGCGACTGAAGCCATCGAACAGGGCCCCACCAATTGGGCACATACAGCCGCAATTGAGATGATGAATTTTCATAAATCCTCCGTTACGACTCTGACTTTCAATGTGTGAGATTGCCGACTGCGCGATTAGCTTTGCTGGTGCCGTTAGCCCAAGCGATCGCAAGCAGGGGGAAAAAGGGAAAATCCCCCTTCCCCAATTCCTTTTTTCCCTGCCTCTTCTTTGAAAAGAGTGCCGACTGAGCATATTCGCTTGATTAGGTAGCAAATTAGTTGTTGCCTGACCCCGGCTCACTGAGCTTGCGGTGCTGTTCAGCAGTGACTGTATCAGGTAAAACCTTACTAACATTCGCCAGAAGCTTCGTTTTGAGCGAACCGGCGATGATGCGATCTTTGCCTGCCATCAAGGCCTCAAAACCCTGCTTGGCTACCTCGGCCGGATCGTCCTTTTGATCCGTGCCCACTTTTGTGTCGTCCATACCCGCACGGTGGAAGAAGTTGGTATCGGTAGGCCCCGGCATGAGGGCGGTGACGGTAACGCCCGTATCCTTCAATTCATTGCGTAACCCCTCTGAAAAAGAATGCACAAAGGCCTTAGAGGCGGCGTAGACTGTCTCGAACGGGCCGGGCATCAGGGCAGCAATCGAAGATGTGAATAGGATTCGACCTTTGCCACGGTCAACCATATCCTTCACTACCCGTTTGGCAAGATGTACAGAGGATACAACATTCAGATCGATCAGATTGAGTTCATCCTTTAGGTCGGTTTCACGGGCGAAATCACCACCGACACCAACACCTGCATTGATGGCGATCGCATCTACTGGTCGCCCAGTCGCCTTAATTTGGTTGTAGAGTGTCTCAACACCGTCATAGCTAGCCAGATCGGCTTGCACCGTCTCAACTTTAGCACCCAGCCCTTCGAGGGCAATAGCCGCTTCGTCAATGCTCGATCCGGTGGCTGTAACTAGGAGATCGAAGCCGTTTTGAGCAAATTGTTTTGCGAGTTCATAACCGATGCCGTTAGAAGCACCTGTCACGACAGCCAAGGGTCGGGTCAATGAACTGTTCATAACCATCTAAAAATTCCTATGTAACTGCTCCACACTCGCTTGCAATGGTTTTCTCGCTACCAAATAATTGCATGGACTGTGGGCTTTCAACCCTTACAATCTTAGGCAGGTAGCAGTGCGATTGCGTCTTTCCAAGGAAGTATCGCTAGTGTATCTTCAAGGTTACTTTTTTACAGTTCTGTATATACCTCTAACAGACTTTCAACCTCTCAAAACTTATTTTAATTGTTACCTTAGCTACGAACTTTCGTAACGATTTTTTGGGAATAAAACGAAGCCGATTCTTCATTTTTGGCACAATCTTGGGCAAACTTAATCAAATGGTGTCCGACAAGTCCAACGTGAACCAAATTTTCAATATTACCTGCTTTTAGTGCTGGCTTGGCCATTTTCCAGAAAGTCTGACGATAGTTACTAAATAAGCCTATCCGCACCAAAATATTAGTTAAATAAGTTAAACCCTTGCGAATATTAGCCGCAGAAGTGCGAGCTGGGCTGTTAGGTACTTCGATGCGATTTGGATAGGTGTGTTCCATATTGTAGGCAAATCGCTGATATAAAAATTCCGGCTCATAAGCCGTTGTAATGCAGCGCCGCCACATCTCAACAACTTGCTCGTAAGGCATCAAAAATTCAACATTTGATTCCCGGCTTTCATCATAGACAAGTCGCCCTTCTGCTTCTAATCTCCGCCATAATGGAGTTCTCGGTAACGCATGAAGTAGGTTAATTGTCAACATGGGAATTTGCGATGCCCGCATAAATTCGATAATTCGGTCTGCTGTTTCTGGTGTATCTGTATCTAACCCAATAATGATTCCTGAAACTACTTCCATACCATAACTATTTAAAACCTGAATCGCTTTTAAGATTGGCATACTCAGATTTTGGTCTTTGGAAATCGCATGGAGAGCATTTGGTTCCGGGGTTTCGATACCACAAAAGATTGTGCAAAAATAAGCTTCGCGCATCATTTCCAGCAGCTTTGGACTTTGAGCTAAATTCAGCGTGGCTTCACAGGCAAACTGGATGGGGTAGCCATTGCGTTTTTGCCAGTCAATCAGATGCGGAAGTAACTTCATAGCGGCGCGGCGATCGCCAACAAAGTTATCATCAACAAAATACACTGCTCCCAAATTGCCAGATTGTCGCATTGCATCTAACTCCGCGACTACTTGCTCTGGCGTTTTCATTCGGGGACTGTTGCCATAGAGTTCAGGAATATCGCAAAACTCGCAGTGATAAGGGCAACCACTAGAAAATTGCACATTTGCTAAGAAATAATCATTGATATTCAGCAGATGATAAGCTGGGGTGGGAAACTCTGTTAAGGGTAAACGTTCCTTGGTTTCAAAGCGAATTTGTTGTTGCGGACGTTGAGAGTTTTGGTCTAGATACTCGATCATGCGATCGCTGGCATCTCCCAATTCGCCCAAGTGTAAAATGTCAAAATCAGGATAATATTCTGGACACCCAGATACTGAAGGGCCGCCCACAACGGTGATTTTGCCGGCTCGATGGGCAAGTTCATTAATTTGATTAATCTGTGGTTTCTGGATATGCATTCCACTCACAATCACCACATCAGCCCATTGGTAATCAGCCCTACTTGCTGATTTGACATTTTCATCAATAAACCTCACTTCCCATTCTTTAGGTAAGTAAGCAGCCACAATTAAAATACCTTGAGGTGGCATAAAAGCCCGCACACTACCCATAAGTGGGTAGGCGTGATGAAAAGTACCAAAGGAACGGCTGTACTTGGGAAAAATACACAGAATGCGTCGATGGTGCAAAGGAACGTAGCGGGTTCCTTGAGTGACAGAAGCGGTTTTGGAATTGCCCGCTACATTAATTTGGTTCTCTAAAGACTTTAAATTTACAGTCATCGCAAATTTCACCCTGGAAAACTGAGCAGGTAATTTGACAGTTTATTGACATAATTAGCTGTAATTCCAACTAGCTTACCAAAGAAAGGTAGAAGGCAGAAGGGATTATAAATAGACTTCTTGGCATTTGTCGAGGTAAAGGGGAAGGTGTGGCCCCCTCTGGGGATAAGGGGCGGGGGGAACGCCTTCGGCTGGGGGAAAGGGTAAGGGGTAAGGGGTAAAGGTTTAATTCTTTCCTTTCCCCTTTCCCTTTAACCTTTTCCCTAAAAGTGCAAAAATATATTTTTGCAAGAGGTCTAATGGTCTAATATATTTTTGCTCAAAACAAAGTCCTAAAGATTATAAATCGTCCAATGTTGCCTTCTGCATGATTCATCGTGATATTTGAAAGGGTATTTAACTGGTAAAATATAAAATCTACCCTCGCAATGCAAATTTGATTGGTTGGCAAACAACTATTATGGAAATCGCGCATGGGACATAAAAAGAGAGATTTTCATTTTTTGTTGTGTCCAACTGGGTATAGGCATTTGTCATGAATTTGATTTACTTTCTTTTGCGTTCTTCGTGGGGGATGGTAGCGATCGCGATCGCTACCGGATTTTTGAGTGGCGGTAGTAGTGCTGGCTTAATTGCCTTAATTAGCCATGCTGCAAGTAGCGGTAATGCTTCCCGCCTCACATCGATAATCTGGGGTTTTGCGGGGCTGGCTATAGTTGCACTAATTACCAGTATCGTTTCTCAAGTGATGCTGATTCGCCTTTCTCAGAATGCAGTCTTACAATTACGGATGCGTTTGAGTCGCCAGATTCTTGCTTCCGAGTTGAGTCATCTGGAACGCTTAGGAAATCCTCGATTATTGGCTACTTTAACAGAAGATATTCAGGCGGTTGCTAATGCTGTTTATCAGATGCCTTTTATCTTTATTAATTTAGCGATCGTCCTGGGTTGTATAACGTATATAACCTGGCTTTCTTGGTTAGTATTGTTGATGGTTTGTGGGATTTCAGTAGTTGCGATCGCTAGTTGTCAGTGGCTACTCAATAGAGGCGGACAATTACTTACTCTAGCTCGTGAAGATGAAGATCATTTATTTAAACATTTTCGCACCATTACCGAAGGAGTCAAAGAGCTTAAACTAAACTATAAGCGGCGTGAAGACTTTTTAGAAGAGAAACTACAATCAACTGCTAACGAGTTTCGCGATCACAACGTTAACGGTCTAAGCCTTTTTGCCATAACTTCAAGTTGGGGTCAACTCATATTCTTTTTCGCTCTCGGTTTTGTACTTTTTGTCCTGCCTAATCTGCTTACTATCAATCCCGAAACTCTCTCTGGCTACATTTTGACCTTCACTTACTTGGTGTTACCAATGGATAACATCATTAGTAAACTTCCTCTATTAAGTAAAGCCAGCATTGCCTTACAAAAAATCGAATCACTAGGTTTATCTCTAGCTAGTCGAACGGAAATATCCACTGTTCCACCTGCTCTAAAATCTGACTGGCACAGGTTAAAATTTCAAAGTGTTACCCACACTTACTACACAGAGCAAGAAGACAATAGCTTTATTTTTGGCCCCGTCGATCTAACACTTTATCCTCAAGAATTAGTCTTTATTGTCGGCGGTAATGGTAGCGGTAAATCTACATTAGCCAAACTAATTACTGGGCTTTATGTACCAGAAAATGGCGAAATATGGTTTGATGACGAGTTAATTAGCGAAGAGAATCGAGAATGGTATCGCCAGCATTTTTCCGTGGTGTTTTCCGACTTTTATTTATTTGAAGAACTTTTAGGATTAAAAAATTCTCACTTGGATGCTCAAGCCAGAAAATATTTACAAAAACTCCAACTAGACCATAAAGTGAAAGTTGAAAATGGGCAAATTTCTACCACTGCTCTTTCTCAAGGACAACGAAAACGGCTAGCTTTACTCACAGCCTACTTGGAAGATCGACCAATTTATCTATTTGATGAATGGGCAGCCGATCAAGATCCAGTATTCAAAGAAATATTCTACACTCAACTTCTCCCAGAACTGCGATCGCGGGGTAAAACAGTGCTGGTGATTAGCCATGACGATCGCTATTTTCATTTAGCAGACCGAATTATCAAACTTGACTATGGCAAAATAGAGTACGATAAAACTTAATCTGACAAAACAATTGATAATTGTTAAAAGAATATTTGGAGTTTGACTAAATAAAACTAATGTCTGAACAAAAGCCCATAAATCCTTGGAACTACAAACCTTGGTGGTGTCAACCCTGGTCTATAGTTCTCACAGGTGTAACACTGATTGGTGGTAGCTGGTTACTATTTAAAACTATCTGGCTAACAGTTCTCGTTTCCATCCCGATAGGAACGTGGATGGCATTTTTTGTGTTGTTTTGGCCACAACTAATGATTCGCAGTGGAATTTTGGAGTCGTATAAAGAGTAGTTTGAGCTAAATGTAATACTGGAAATTAGTCTAGGTAGAGAAAATTATTCCACCGCGTTCAGAGATTTAGCATCTTAGATTGTGTCGAGCTAATTATATCAAGTTCAGGTGGTTACTTATAATAAAATCTATTAATGTAACGACTGTCTTAAAAGTCAAGCGGTCGATTTGTTTGTGAAGATTATGAAAGCGATGCCTATGGCGGGCTACGCCTATGCACCTGTGTACTTGATTGCGGTGCGACAAAGTTTGAAGTACTCCAACACGACTTTTAAGTACCTCAAAACGACTTTTAAGTATCTCAAAACGACTTTTAAGTACCTCAAAACGACTTTTAAGTACCTCAACACGACTTTGGAGTACCTCAAAACGACTTTTAAGTACCTCAAAACGACTTTTAAGTACCTCAACACGACTTTGGAGTACCTCAAAACGACTTTTAAGTACCTCAACACGACTTTGGAGTACCTCAACATGACTTTAAGGTATCTGTTGCTTATATAGCAGTCCTAAATCATTCGTGAGAATTTGAGATCGTTTTAACCCCCCTGCTCTTGGTCTACGATGTATACACAAGTCCTTCTGACCCTTCTTATCAAGGCTACGGTGTATACACAAGTTGAATTACCCCCCTCAATCCCCCCGATGTATTGGGAGGAAGCCGGAAATCTACTTCCCTCCCCAATACATACGGGGAGGGTTAGGGTGGGGTAAAACCTTGGTTAATCCGCTATTTCAGACTTGTGTGTACACCGTAGCTTATAAGGGGGGAAACCGGAAATCTAGTTCCCTCCCCAATACATACGGGGAGGGTTAGGGTGGGGTAAAACCGTTCATCTCTGCATAAGCATGCAGAGATGAGCAAAACTGTGCTGCAAAGTTAAGCGTAGGCGTAGCCCGTCGTAGACATCGCTCGAACAAATTGTGAGAAGAAGTCCTCCGAATCGGTTTCTAACTCTCGGAACTTATGTAGATATAAACAAATTAGTGGTATCAAAAACATTAATTCATGATTAAGAACTTTAACAACATAATAAGTTTTGATAATTTTTTGCGAATATTGATATTTTTTAAGATTTCTTTGGGCAAAAGACCTTGTAAGTATCTAGATACTTAGGGAATTTGCACAGGGAAAGTTAGGGTGACATGAACAACAGAGCAAATCAAAGGCATGAAGAACATCATGTAATAAAATATTTCTGTATATTCAACCGAATGTTGATTTTCGTTGCAGAGATATTTATGTTACCCAGCCTTGTTGCTGGAGAGGTAATACTGCGGTTGTTCCAAAATTTCCAGCATCCCAGACTTTCCTGGCTAAGGCTTAAACACTCATCTGTGAAAACCCAACCGGCTCCTCTACCTGACAATGAGGCGGAAAGGCTCAAAGCCCTAGCGGACTACAATATTCTAGATACTCTACCCGAACAAGCTTTTGATGACCTAACTGCTATTGCTGCCTACATTTGTAAGACTCCAATTGCTTTAATTAGCTTAGTTGATAGCGATCGCCAATGGTTTAAATCTAAGCTTGGACTAAAAAGTAGCGAAATACCAAGAGATTGGTCTTTTTGCTCCTATGCCATTCTTCAACCAGATAATATATTAGTGGTTCCTAACGCCCTTAAAGACGATCGCTTTAATAACAATCCCTTAGTCAAAGGTAATCCCAAAATTCGTTTTTATGCTGGTGTCCCTCTAATTACGCCCGATGGTTTTCCAATTGGGACGTTATGTGTTCTAGATACCATTCCTCATCATCTAAGTTATCAGCAGTTAGATGCACTGCGCCGTCTAAGTCGTCAGGCGATCGCTCAAATAGAACTCATTCAGGAAGTTCGCAACCGCAAACAAGCAGAGATCGAAGGAAGACAGTTATTGCTGACCGATGAATTAACAGGTTTGCATAACCGACGTGGTTTCTTCCTAATGGCTACACAGCAGTTGAAAATTGCTCACCGCATGAAAGTGTTTTGCTGGGTGATGTTCATTGATTTAGATGGTCTAAAACAGATTAACGACACCCTTGGTCATGACATGGGAGATGCCTTGATTATTGATGCTGGTCGATTACTTAAGCAAACTTTTCGGAACTCAGATATTGTTGCCCGCTTGGGTGGGGATGAGTTCATTGTTTTCATCTCTAGCTACTTTAAGGACGCTGATAGTATCCAAGCGCATCTACAAACAAATATCGCCAACTTTAATCAACAGCAAAACTGTAAGTATAAACTTTCGATGAGTATCGGCATAGAGCGTTACTCACCAGAAACCAATATGTCACTAGAACAACTAATCGCTAGGTCTGACGAATTAATGTATGCTCAAAAGCGTCTCAAGCGACAATCTCTTACATAAATCGTCCTGTCTAGGGATTAAATAAGTAAGAGTAGTACTGATAAAAAGTCACCACTTTGGGTGGAGTAATCACCACAGTCAACCCATCCTATACGGCAGAAGAACTGACATACCAACTAAATAACAGTCTTGAATTACGAATTACGAACTTGTACTGAGCGTAGCCGAAGTATTACGAATTATTTTAATTTACCACCTGGCTGCCATGACTGCGGGGATCATCTTGATTCGCCGTTGGTGCTACTGGGGCTGAAAACTTGGAAACTTTGCCACTAGCTTGAGCGTAAGGGAGAGAGGAACCAGTAACCAAAGCTTCTAAGTTACTAGCCATAATCGTCCGGGGTTGATCGCCGATGGCTTGAGCTACGGTTTCTCCCTGCTGACTCAAAAATACAAAATGGGGAATTCCATCCACTCGATATCTCAGCATTTCCGGCAGCCACTTGGTATTATCTACATTCAGCATGACAAAATTCATCTTGCCAGCATACTCTGTTTCTAGTTGAGTGATATATGGTGCCATTTTTTGGCAGACAGTACACCAATCAGCATAAAACTCTACTAGAGATGGTTTGCCATTGCTGATTGCTACTTCTAACGGTGTGGAAGTCTCGCTTAACTTAGCTAGAGTTGCCGAGGTTGTTTCAGTTCGCAATCCTAAGACGAGGGAAACGCTAAGTGCGATCGCTACCATTACAATTAAGAAGTTTCTCAGACGCTTCCCGAATGTAGATTCAGGTTTTTCGGGAGAATTAACAGGTGAATCAGTACTCATAACAGCAGAATTATTAAAACTTCTTAAGCAATTTCTTCTTTAGTTTAGCTGACTCCAGGCATTCTTCTAAGAAACAAGGCAGGAGGCAGGTGGTCACTGAGCGTAGTCGTTGGCGCAGCCTCTCGTAGAGAAGTGAGGCAGGAGGGAAGAGGATTTGACTTAGTTTCTTCCATCCATAATAGAAGCGATCGCGCCCGTCGTAAACGGCTTTAATCTCCCTAGCATTGGAATGTTGAACTACAAATTGGGCATGGGAAGAAGCAGAGGGGCAGAGGTAGAGGTGCGGAGGGGAAAAACTGACTGCAACTTTCTCCTCTGCTCCCCTGCTCCCCTGCTCCCCTACTTCCCTACTCCCCTACTCTCCAATCCCAAAGCGCCTATTTACTTAACTTACAAAATCGCTCCAGTTTCCTTCAAATAAACCCGCGTAAATGGTTCATCTTCACCCAAAGTATAATCTTCAATCAACCCTTTGCGACGAATAGAAATATCGTTGCCTTTTCTAATCACCACAGTCGAACCATCGAAAACATCTCGCGCCAAAATCATCTCAGTTTCGGTGGGATTATCCAAAACTACGATATTACTATTTTGGTAAAATATGCCCTGTTCTTCGAGGATTTCTTCAGAATACTCGGCAATTAGCAAATCAAGTTTGGGATGACGTAGCAAAGTTTGAACATTACTGTTGTAATCTTTGCTTAATACTTTTTTCGAGCGATTCACAAAAACGGCATCACGACAAACAGCACCTATTATCCAGTTGGGATTTTGCAAAAGGATATGGTCAATCGTTGCTTGCAGTTCTTCAACTGAGATTTTGTTAAAGGTTATAATTGGTATCCTGGCATCCGTACCCGACTCAAAAAAGGTTTCTAAAATATGAGAAGGTACATCAACACTTTCACCAACAGAAGGTTTAAGATGCATCAAAACGCCTGGTGCAGCATTGATTTCCAGGATGGCAAAGTTACTGGATTTCCAAGATTCTGCGAGACTTTTGGTAATAACATCAATTCCCAGACAAGTTAGCTGAAAATGTTGGGCAATATCTTGCGCCAAGATAATATTGTCAGCATGAACTGTTGGAGTTGCATCGATGCTCATACCTCCGGCTGAAAGATTGGCAACTTTACGCAGGTAAACAGTGCGTCCTTTCTCAATCACACTGTCTAATGATAAACGCTGTTCCTCTAGGTAGAGTTCCATCGCTTCATCGATCTGAATTTTACTCATCGGCGAGGTTGGCGTGTCTAAACGTGCAGGTTTGCGGTTCTCTTGGCGAATTAACTCTGCAAGTGTTAAATACCCATCACCCACAACTGATGCAGGACGGCGTTCTGTGGCGGCGACGAATCGACCATTGACACACAACATACGAAAATCCGATCCTGAGATGCTTTTCTCAACAATTATTCGGGTTTGCTGATTTTCGGGAATCGCTGCCAGCGAACGATTATAAGCAGAGATCAGTTCTTTTGAGTCTTGCACATCAGCCGTAACGCCAATTCCTTTGTGACCTACCACTGGCTTAACTGCCACTGGGTAGCCAATTTCTCTTGCTGCTGCCAAGGCTTCTTTTTCGGAAAAGACAATACTACCTTCAGGCACTGGGAAACCCAAGGTTTTCAAAAATGCCTTGCAATCATCTTTGCGGGTAGTAAACTCGGAATCTAGATGGCTATCACAGTTAAATGTTGTTGCTACCCCCCGGACATGGTTTTTTCCTAAACCGTATTGCATCAATCCTTCTTCCCACAAATAAAAGGCGGGAATACCTTTCTCATAAGCTGTTCGCAATAGGGCGTAAACCGTGGGGCCTCCGTAGACAGATGCGCGAAATCTATCTTGCAGCCTCACCAACTGCTCATCAAAGGCAAAGTCTTCGTCTTGGGTAATTGCTTCAAACCAATCCCAAACAAAGTAAATTACCTCTCTAGTTGTCCGTTCATGTAGTGATTGGATGCTAATCCGCGTCAGATTTGGATATGGCTTCACACTCCAGCGGTTAAGGTGTAAATCCATGTCCAATTTTCCGGCTTCGGACACAACTTGGGCAAAGAGATGGGCATAAGATTCGTAGGTTTGATCGAGAAGATTTGGATAGCGATCGCCAATGCTGGCAATATAATCTTCAATGGGCAAAGGCTCTCTAGAGTCAATTAGAGCAAAATCAAATACTAGCGCCCCTACATTTAAATAAGGGTTGGGGCCAAGGTAATGCTTGAAGTTGAAAATATCGAATACATCCGTTCTTCTAGCATTAATGCGGACTAATTCACTGCTTTTTTGTAGAACCATTGATTACGAACCTTCGGCTAAACACCCTGAATTTTTAATGCTGAGTTATAGTTCCTCAGACTTATTGATTGTAGATTGGCTCGAGTTAATTTTGGAGAGTGATGGCTTTGCCAGTGAGCTAATCAGAACCCACGCTAACTCTATTACTAAGCATTTTTAACTATCTTAAGGCATAATTAAATCCCCATTCTTCTGCCAGGAAGCAAGAACAGTCAATTCATCCTCATGAATAATCAAAGATATAACCTTTGAAAGGTGCAACACTCATCTCAAAATTGTATAAATAATAAATGTGGGGCATTAAAAAGACAATATAAAAAGACAGCAAAGTATGAATAGCACACAAGCTGCTCTAAGAGATGAAATTCGAGAACTAGCTGACGAAGCTTTTCACCAAAAGCTGATTTCTGGACATGGAGATGGGGCAGACATGAATGAGTATCAAATTGTCTACCAAGGCAAACCCAGGCATCTCCCACTAGAACAAGCACGTTTTTTCTTAACTAACTTGCTTTACAGAAGTCGGCTTCATTAGGACTTGCCATCAGATATCTATTTGCATCTAGTTAGGGTCAATACCAATTACTCACATCGCCCGATAAATCTCCAATCGACAATTAGCAATATAGCCAAAAATGCCTCTAGAAAATACTTCTAGAGGCAGTTGACGTTGTAGATTTTATTTAGTGATTGGAAAATTAGATAATTTTTCAGAAAAGTATTGTGGTCTAATTGCGATGTCTAACAACAAGCCTCTTCTCTACGTTTGCGCAGCGTGTCGCAGACAGAAGCTCCGCGTAGGGGTATGCGTCTACGCAAATGTTAATCCTAGTTTTGTCAAGGAATCTATCAAAGGGATGATTTGATACATTGAATTGTCATGTTTTAGTGAAATTTATTAACTCAAATCCCAGGGGGCATCATGGTGGAAAGTAATATTAAAAGGCAGTTAGTAATTATTGGGGGAGCCGAAGATAAAGAGGGAGATTCCGTAATTTTACGGGACTTTGTACGACGCGCTGGAGGTACAAAGGCCTATATTGTAATTCTGACAGCAGCCACAGAACTACCAAGAGAAGTGGGAGAAAATTACATCAGAGTGTTTGAGCGCCTGGGAGCCGAAACTGTTCGTATTATTGATACAGAAACCCGTGAAGATGCATCTTCATCTACTGCATTGGAAGCTATTAAGAAAGCAACTGGGGTATTTTTTACAGGGGGAGACCAAGCTCGTATTACCAGCATCCTCAAGGATACCGAAATCGATACGGCGATTCACCAGCGCTTTTCTGAAGGTGTAGTGATAGCAGGCACAAGTGCCGGGGCTGCTGTGATGCCAGATAAAATGATTGTGGAAGGTGATTCGCAGACACATCCTCGGATTGAAACTGTTGAAATGGGCCCAGGTATGGGATTTTTACCAGGGGTAGTAATTGACCAGCATTTTTCTCAGCGTGGACGCTTGGGACGCTTGATTTCAGCTTTAATACTAGAACCTGCTGTCTTAGGATTTGGGATTGACGAAAATACCGCTATGGTAGTGACAGATAACCAAATTGAAGTAATTGGTGAAGGTGCGGTTACGATTGTTGATGAATCAGAAGCTACATATAACAATATGGGCGAAATTTTGAAGGATGAATCTTTGGCGATTTGTGGAGCAAAGCTTCATATTTTGCCACATGGCTTCAAATTTGACCTGAAAACTCGTCAGCCTATCCTAAATAATAGCTCTGTGCCAAATGGTTCTCAACCACTTGCTTCAGTTAACACTTAACTTTTAGTTAAGTGTTAACTGAAAGTTTTATTGAACAGAATTCAGAATTCTGAATTCTGAATTCTGTATTCTTCAACTAATTGCTGTAATATCCCCTGTCTGAATTTTTGATAGGCAGGGGATATCAAAGCGGTTAAAAACCTGAATTTAAGCGAAATAAAGTCTGCGTAGTAGTTAAGTTTTTAACAATCTGGTATAGCAAAGAGTGATATTTAAAATAATCATCTTCACCAAAGTAAGGTAGAAAGAATATCAAGGCGATTTCATTAAATTATAAAAACTGTCAGAACGAATCTGACTACCATTTCGCCAAACTTCAACTCTTTGGGGAGTGACTAAATAATAAAAACTACCGTTATCTGCTCGATATCTGTCTTTACCAATATTTAAAGCTACTATCTTTATAGGCTTGCTTGAGGGTTGCTTCAATTGCCCAATATAAAATAATTGACCATTTTCTTCACAGACTTTTACACGAGAGCTTGCAGTCTCACCTTCAATAAGACTAATTCCATTGCATTTCGTATCAGTGCTTACAGGTGCAAAATCTATAGGAATTGACTGCTGTGAGGGTGAAACTTGATTTGCTACTGGAGGTGGCGAGACTGGGCGGTTCTGGTTATCCACTTGTTGAACTTTAGAACCAGAGCCAACACTTGCAGTTACGGATGTCAACAAACGAAGGGGGTCAACTGCTATTCGACCATTTGGATGAACTTCAAAGTGCAGATGAGGTGCTGTACTATTGCCTGTAGATCCCATCTCGGCAATCATTTGACCTTGAATAACCTGTTGACCCTTGCTCACCAACAAACGGCGATTGTGGCCGTAAACAGTAATGCTGCCGTCGAGATGTTTAATAGTTATGGCATTTCCTAATCCCCAATTATCCCAACCTGCTTTAACAACTGTACCGGATGCCGCAGCAACAACAGGAGTTCCAGAAGACCCTGCAATATCAATGCCTTCATGTTGATATTTGCGGAAGCCTTGAGAAATAAACCCTTTAGTTGGCCAGATTAAGTTAGCAGTAGGGATAGGAGTTTGCCTAATTGGAGAATCGCTTGCCAATTGTGTTAAGGCAGATGTAGGTGTAGTTAATACAGCGCTTAAGGATATTAACCCAACTAGTCCATAAGTACGATATCGATAAGTTATAGCTTTTTTCATAAGTTGTAAGTCTATTAGAACAATAATTCAGACACTTTCTGATTATTTGTTGTTTCAAGCTTACTCGGAAAATATCAGGAAATCTTTAGTGACTGGAGTTTAAACTAAAGTATGACAAAATGACCCAGCAGTAGTAAGTTTACAAGTTACACATTTGGAAGTAGAAAAACTAATGGTAAAGGAGAAATCACCATGACCCTTCCAATTACACCCACTATTACCGCCTTTGAGCGATCGCCTGATGGCGGCAAGGGACTGGCGCGTGATATGCGCGTTCGCTGGGCGCTCGAAGAAGTGCGCCAACCTTACAACGTTCGTCTTGTTTCGTTCAGTGAGATGAAGCAACCCGCGCACCGTGCGCTTCATCCTTTCGGGCAAATTCCAACCTATGAGTCAGGCGATCTCGCCCTGTTCGAGTCGGGGGCGATCGTGTTCCATATTGCGGAGCGCCATACAGGGCTGTTGCCAGACGATGCGAATAGTCGAGCGCGAGCGATCGCATGGATGTTTGCTGCACTTAATACGATGGAGCCGCCAATCGTCGATCGGGAAATCGCCACGTACTTAGAGCGCGATCGGGACTGGTACGAGCAGCGCCTGCGTGTCCTCGAAGGTCGCATCCGTAACCGCCTGGGAGAACTTTCCAGTCACCTTGGAGATGCCGACTGGCTCGATGGCGCATTCAGCGCAGGCGACCTGATGATGGTGGAAGTGCTGCTCAGATTGAAAGACTCGGGTATACTAGATTACTATCCGAATCTCTCTACTTATGTCGCCCGTGGCGAAGCGCGACCCGCCTTCAAGCGTGCTTTCGCCGCTCAATTAGCGGTTTTCACGCGTCAGCAACCGACTGGCTGACTAGCGCCAAAGATAGTGTTACATCGAAAGCTTGTCCCCTTAATTACTTATTAAATCTGAAGAACCTTACCTCGCTAAAGCTACGCTTTGTCTCCCTTTCCTGCAAGCAGCTTCTCGAATTAGGGTTAAAGTAGTTTATTTGTTCGTAGTGAAAAAATGGGTGAGTTAAACTTGCCTAACCCACCCGATAAAACTAAACATTAGAGAAATTAGCCATTAAAAACGCGACTGCGCCACTTATTCAACCGGGCTTCTCCAATTGTCGCAGACCGTCGAGCATCAGCAATTTGCTCTTGCAAAGCTGCAATCTGTTTTTCTTGAGCGTCAGCTTGCTGTTGCAAAGATGTATATTCACCTGTGCTGGCGGGCAAACTAGAAGACTGCCAACTACTACTAAATTTTGTTGTGCCGATGCTGGCAAATGGTCGTAAGTCTGCTAATTGTTGTTGCAAAGTTTCAATCTGGCTTTCTTGCTCTTTAATCTTTTGCCGCAAGCTTTCCTCGGCTGATGTGGAAGCTGCAATAAAGGTATTAACTGGAGCAGCAGTTTCTGGCTTGGGCTTGAATACTTCAGCCAGCAATGCCCTAATATCCGTGGGTTTCTGTCTACCATAAGGAGCGTTGGTAATTAGCGATCGCACCAGTTGAGGTTCATTATTCGTTGCTAGGTTCTTATCACTGCTAGAGTTGCTCCGCAGCAATTGTAACATATTGGTAAATTCCAATATCTTTTTGCCCGTTTGAGTTTTATAACCCCGGTAATATGGCACTATGTTCTCGCCAAAGGCATCTAGATACTCGTCGCTATCAAGATAAGAATCAATGTCCGCTTCAAAACCTTTTTCATCTAGAATATTGCTGTGATGTTTCGTCTCGGAGTAGTCATCGGGAGCGCGTCCGAGTAGGTGCTTGAAGTTAAGTTCAATTGCTCGGTAGCGGTAAACGTTATCAAAAAATCTAGAGCGATACAACTCTGATTTGGCAACTTGACGCACAAACTCACGCACCTCGATTATACCTTGCTTGAGTTGGGATTCTGGAACTACGAGCCGCTCACTTTCCATGATGTAGGCATTACCCAACACTTGCCGATAAACTGCTCGAATTACAATTTCAATGTCATCAATTGAAGCAGTAGTCCACAGTTCTATAGGTTCTGTTTGGGGAAATGCTTGATATTGGCGTCGTCTGGTTGCTTCGTCTAAAAAGGTCTGCATAGTTGGGTTATTAGTGGGTAAGAGTAACTAATTTGTCAAGTAAAATAAAATTTCTGTAGCAGGATGGCCAATACTAAAATGCAAAGCCATAACAGTCCCTACTTAAGATTTACTAATTGCTAGACATCTTGCAAAAGTAACAAATGCCAAGATGTTGGGGAAAGGTTAAAGGTTTAAGGGTAAGATAAAATTCCATACCTTTACCCTTTACCCCTTACCCTTTTCCCTACTTCTGCAATAAGTCTACTGGTTATTGATATTAACTTATCAACTTTTGGGGATCTTTTTAGTTACATTTTCTAACAAACTTCGACGGCTAACTATTAATAACTAACAGCTAATCACAATGAGAAATTAGCAATTAGACATTAATAATTAGCCGTCAACCCCCTTGGGGAGTATTTAAAATTCAAAACTTAATTTTGAATTAGAGTATAAACGCCTGTCAGAATAATTACTACAGGATAGTAACTCTCAAGCACGCTCATCAAATCTAGTGTAGAAACCACCGTATTTTATCCAGTATTGTTTCAAAGTATGATGAGGCGTATGTAAACTAGCTTTTGCCTGATATAAAATAACTTGGCGATGATCGCCCATCCAAATTTTGTTAACCGGGTCAACGGATATTACTGTTCCTCCTAAAGAAGCAACGCATTCAGAAAATCTCTCAATCGTTGTATATTCTAATGTCTCGAATATAAAAAAGTTACCCGAACAAATCAAATGGCGGCTGCGAATCCAGCAACGCATTTTTCTTTCAGCCTGTGGAGGTAACATTTTGGTTTTAACAGATTCAAGCTGAATCAACATAACGCGCTCACCGCAGATAATTCATCAGCAAAACTTTCCCGTTTTTCAAATTGCAATGGGCCAGCGGTAGATCCCCATATTTGCTTATGGGTTTCAATATCCATACCTTTATCTAGACTTATCCAAGTACGCTCGGTTATTTCTACTTCGCTGACAAGATATGTCTGACATCCATTGCGTTGAATCAGACATTGATTGCCTGGTTCCACACTACCTCGAAACATTTCACCTTCCCGTTGGAAAACCATTGAACAGTGATAACGCCGTTCGATGCTTTCTGGGGTGATGGTTTTGAGAATATCTAATTCACGAGCTGCACCTGCATAAAGCATCTGATCTTTCAAGCTGTAATTTTCGATGTAAATGCGATCGCCCAAATCGACTAGTCGATGTACTCCTTGACGATAGGGTGTCCATAAATCGTGGTCATAAGCTTGTTCAGAATAGAAACCGATACCAGAAAAAAATTCAATCGGTAAAGGACGAAAATAAATGTGAATGTGGGCGTAAAGTTGCGGATTTGCAAAAGATTGCTTGTAGTTGCTAAAATCTCCTGCCATCCAACAGGCTAAGGTGAGCAAATCGCTAGCGTTAGTGCTAGATTCGCTGGGCGCTATCGTCACGTCGCTTCGCTCCAAATTCAAAATTCAAAATTCACACATTACAATCCCCATAAATAAATTAGGAGCTTGTACTCTTTTATGTTTTAACCTGATATTTGCTATTTGGTTGAAGACAAAGAGCGAATCTCTGAAGAAAAGGAAGCTGTTGTCACGCCTTTCCCATCACTGGTTTTAATCGTTGCTACCCGAAATCGGAGATTTGGGTTAGCAAACCAAATTCGCTCCTCAGCAGCAGCGAGTTCATACTCCGTTAACAGAGTAAAAATACCATCATCGCTCAGATGATATTTAGCCACTGCTGGAATTGTTTCAGCGTAACCCTTGTCTCGCAGTAGTTTTCCTCTAGAAGGATTTTCGACATCGGGAATTGGGACTAGTACAGTACTGCCAGAGATTGGTTTATCGTCCCAGTCTGACTCACCTTCCCAAGTCATCCGAAAAGGGTGAGTGATATTGGCGGGTTCAGTGTCATACAATTGACAAATCGCTACCACTGCTGGATCGTCAGTGGATAGAGACTCAATTTCAATGTTAGACAATACTTCTTCAAAGTGGGCAAATGCTAAATGATGAGCGCTACGCTGCGATCGCCATCGTCCAATTGAAAGTTCAAAAAATTCAGTAATTTCCATTAGAAAAGTGATTTTAAAAAAGTAGCTTAAAATCCAAGAGATATTTTGGCAAAAAAGAAGGTTATTCTCCTAGTCTATATGTTAGCCTCCTTGACTACAACTGAATTTGGAGTGCTGAATTTGGAGTGCTGAGTGCTGAGTTAGGAGTAAAGACGCGATTAATCGCGTCTGTACAAGAGTGAGAAGTTAGGAGTTTTCTTTTGTCCCCCTTGTCTCTAGTCTCCTACTTAGACAAATCTAAGCAACTTCAGTGATACTGATAATTTTGCCGCCTGTGCGATGAATGTTTTGCATTTGTCCAGACAGTTGGCTATAGCTAACTACGTATTCCAGATTGCCCAGACGAGTACGGAGATTACCTGCACCTTTGACAGCTTTAATCAAAAAGCGTTTGTCGGTGCTGCTGACACTAGAACCAGCTGCGGGAGCTTTGATGGGTGTGGGTAAATTAGAACCGATATCGCCGATCAGTTTGGCTTTGCGATCGCTATCGCTGCTAGCGAATCCTCTGACTAAGCTAAAGGTGCGGTTAAAGGTAACATTTTTAATTCCGATTTGGGAGCTTGTACTGCGAACATAAGGAACAATATTCTCGCCAAAATTCTGCTGATATTCGTTGCTATCAATATAGGAGTCGATCTCAGCATCATAGCCCTGTTCGTTGTAGATGCGGACGTGTTCGGAAATTTCTGCTCGATCGGCAGGAGGACGCCCTAGTAAATGTTTGAAGTTCAGTTCAATGAACCGATACTGGGAAGAAGAGTTGAAAAACAGGGATTGATAAAGTTCTGATTTTGCAACTATGTTGACGAATTTGCGGACGCTGATTTTGCGATCGCGCAATTGCGATTCAGCAGTGGCTAATCGCTCACTTTCCAACAAGTGAGCATTACCCAAAACCTGTTTGTAAACTGCCCGAATCAGTGTTTGTAATTCACTTTCGCTGGTGTTCGGACGCAGTTCAACAGTAGTTGAATCAATAGCCCAAAGTGACATTAAAGTATCTCCTGAAAAACGCTAATTAAATTTCCGAGCATCCTACCCCTTGTATAGGTAGAATTTCCCATCAGTTGTCAGTTATTTTTGCCACTGACTAGCTTTTGTAAAACTTTAGTTTGTGAAAGTATGTTAAATGTCTTCGTATATCACAACTGACAGTAGCGATCGCTTTGGCTAACTTTTGCTCGATCGGGATTTACGCAAAAAATAGCCGAAAATCATTTTTTCAGGTAAAGGCAATTTTATATAGACGCATACTTCTAGGTGGAAGCAAGCTACGCGGAGTGTCTCGCTCAGAAGCGGCTTTCCGCAAGGTATTGCCCTTAAACGCGTTTAGTTTTGCGTAAATCCCAGAACGAGTAACACTGGGAATTGAAAGATTAGAGACTGAGTACAGCGGAATCATTTTTCAATCGTTAATCTCTAAATCCCCAATTTCTATTCTTTAGTTGACAGGAGTAATACTGGCGATCGCACCGCCCTGCTTGTGAATCCGCTGATACTCTTGTGAAAGCTTATTGTATGGCACGAAAAAGACTTGGTTACTGCGGCGAAACTGGGAAATGCTATTTACCACATTTGCCTTGTAGCCAGTAACTTCAATCCGGTATACCTTACCATCATCACCAGATCCCACACCTTGACGAGTGTGAGGAGTAGATGTTGGGTTGCGGAATGCAGCACCCTTACTGGCTGGTGAAACTACAGGAGTAGGCGTGCTTTGAATTAGCAGACTGTTTAATTTTGCTTGTTTGCCAGCTAAGTCACCTTTCAGGCTGCTGCTAGAGGAACCACGTACCAGTTGGAATAAATGGGTAAACTGAACCAAATTCTGGATAGCTTCGGTTTTGTAGCCCCGAATATAAGGCACAATGCTTTCCCCAAAAGTTTCTTGGTATTCGTCGCTGTCTAGATAGGAATCAATCTCAGCCTCAAAGCCCTTTGTATCCAGAATAGTGCTGTGTGTACGCGTTTCTTCTAGATCCAATGGCGCACGACCAAGGAAATGTCTGAAATTTAATTCAATTGCCCGATAACGAGGGGCGTTATCAAAAAACCGCGAACGGTAAAGTTCCGACTTCCCGACTTGACGCACAAACCCGCGAACACTAATTTCACCCCGTTTGAGTTGAGATTCAGCAACAGAAAGCCGCTCACTCTCCATTACATAAGCGTTGCCTAGAACTTGTTTATAGACGGTTCTAATTACGGTTTCAACATCCTCATTAGAGCGATTTGGCCACAGATCGATGGGATCGGCGTCTTCAAACAGAGCGACCCCTAATCGTGATGCTGGTCCAAAAGTCATTCAAACTATCTCCCAGTTAACAACTAAATTTTATGAGAAGGATATTCAGCAGATGTTAAAAAACTTTACATCATAGTGACAAAGTAGGGGACATATAAACTTTAAATCCTTATTAGTCGTGATGATTTTAAGTTTTTGCATCGTTTGCCTTTACACATTGTGATACGATGCCGAAACCATATTTATTAAAATTTGTTAAGTTAAATCATACTTTAGAGAAAATTCAGCTTTTTTTAGTATTTGATTTGCAATTGGGATGCAAGTGATGGTATTGTGCCATTCCCTTGAGCCAGAGTATTAATTGTGCTGAGTCACCTAAGTTTATCTCAACCAGTGGGCGTGAATAAATTCAACTATCTTACGCAATATAAAATTAAGTAATATTGTCTTTTAGTCAGGGCTGAAGCTCTGACTACAAACCTTCGATTATTCATGCCCACTTACACTTAACTTATCGAATTTGGAAAGTAGCCAATTGGCTGATTAAATGGTCAAAATAGGGAGCAAGAATTTGCTGGCGATCGGCTTGGCAGCGTTTCAAACTAGCAGCCTTGATACTTTTTAAGCCTAAAATCATTGCATCCAATGGAACTTGTAATTCCTGATAGAGCAAATTCATATAATGCAGCCCTGTGGGACTTGTATATTCAGTGTGACCACCTGCTATGCCATAAGTAATGCAGCGAAGAAAATGCCAAAAATCTCGCCAGCAAGCTTGGGCGCGTTCAGGTGGATAAAGACCGCCTCCAGGCTGGATAATTTCGGGATAAGTTGTCAACACTTGTTCCCTAGATTCGTCAATGATTTCGGCGGCGCGATCGCGTAACAATTGAGCAACAGGAATCAACTCAGAATTATCGGGTGACAAGGTTTTAATCTGCAATAATTCTTCATCGCTCAGGTAGCGAAAAGCATCATCCGCAGCTTGAAATATAGCGATCGCTGCTTTTGGATGAGACTGTTCCCACTCAGCAAAGCTGACAATTCTAGCTTTAGCGATTAATTCTTTAACGGTTTCGCTTAATTGAGTCATTGATTTAGGGGATAGGGCATGGGGAATGGGGCATTGGGGTGGGGAGCAGGTGGTCACTGAGCGTAGCCGAAGTGGGAGCAGAGGGGCAGGAGAGAAGTTGCAGTAAGTTTGGGTGAGGGGTGGGGAAAGGGGAAAGGTTTTTAATCCCTTCCCCTTTTCCCCTTACCCTTTACCCCTTTGCATCTCTGCCTCTTGTGCCCTATGCCCATAATTCAATCTTCTTAGAATGCGATCGCCATTTGGTGACATCTGTAAAATAAAGTAAAGAATAGCTGTACCAAATGCACTTATGGAAATCCATAAAATCCAAGCAGAACTAAAGAACCCAGATTTTCACCATCGTTTGAAGGCGATCGCTGCCCTCAATGATTATGAATCAGAAGTTGCAGTTCCTCTGCTCACGAGTAAACTTCGTGACTCAGAATTTCTAGTGCGTTCTTTTGTGGCTAGGGGTTTGGGTAATCAACAATCAGCGGAATCTTTTGCAGCTTTGATGCAAATTATGAAATTTGATGATACTCCCAACGTGCGAGCTGAGGCGGCAAATTCGTTATCGCTATTTGGAAGAGTTGCAGTTTCTCATCTAGTTTTGGCATATTATCAAGATGACCACTGGCTAGTTAGACGGAGCATTTTGGCTGCGATCGCTGAAATGGATTGCCCCGAAGAACTATTTGATATATGCGTTCAGGGTTTAAAAGATGAAGATTTCACTGTTCGGGAATCTTCTGTTGATGCACTTGGCTTACTAGCTAATTCTAGTCAACATGCTGCGGCATTATCCCAAATACTAGCGTTGGTGAATGATGAATCTTGGCGGATGCGCGTGCGAGTTAGCTATGCTCTCAAACAATTCGATCGACCGGAAGCCAAAGCAGCCTTGAACCAACTCAGACAGGATGAGGATCACCGAGTTGTCGGCGCTGCTTTAGAAGACCTGTTGCCACAATAGCGGTGTGGGTTTGTCTGCAATGCAATATTGTGAGAAAACTTATCAGAAAAAAAGTAAATATTTGATTTTACCTTAAATTTGACTAAAATATCCGGTTAATCTGCCAAACTCTGGAAGAAAAGATCAACTTTTTCGAGAAGAGGAGGTATTTGTGACTGATATACAAGCTGGTCAAATGACTTGGCGATTACCAGGTTCTTCAGAATCTGCCTTACATTTGCGGCATAATGCTTCGGAACCTTGGCGATCGTATAAAGAATTTCCCCAATATGTCCTACCCGATCCGCCTGGCTTTTCCGAAGGATACGCGACATTTTTAGCACTCCTGAAAAAGAACTGGCAATCATTATGAAAAGTGTTAAGTTAAAAGTGATGAATGCCTATAAATTACTCTTTAATTCCTACTCACAACTCAGCACTCGTTACTCAGCACTGTATTGGTCAAGCACTCAAACTTTCACGAGTTGTTGTGCGGGTATAGGCGTTCCAAACATCAAGTTCTGAATGTGGACGACTGGAAAGCATGGCTTTAGTTGCTTCTGTGAGTCCTTGAGCAAGAGTAAAATCTGCTCCAGCAATACTTTGAAGATGCTCCATCTCTGCATCACTGAGATCGGTTGCTCGCAGGTCTGTATCCCGTAAATCGGCTCCTGTCAATCGAGCATTCCGCAAGCAAGCCCCTGTCAAATAAGCTTTTGTCAGATCGGCACCACTCAAAGAAGCACCTTGCAAATTGGCTCCTGTCAAGTCAGCGCCACTCAGGTAGGCTCCACGCAGATTAGCACCTTGTAAATCTGCATTTCGTAAAGAAGCTGTATTCAGAAAAGCACCATTGAGATTAGCGCCCGGCCCTACCGCTCCCGAAGCTTTGTAGTTATATTCTTCGGGCCATTTCGTTTGTGAATCATAACGCGCTACTTGGAGTTTGGCTCCCTCCAAATTTGCACCACTGAGATTTGCTTGTTGGAGATCGGCACGGTTTAAATAGGCTCCCTGCAAATTAGCCCCACTCAAATCGGCTCCTCGCAGATTAGCGCCTCGTAAATCTGCTCCACTCAAATCGACATTACTTAATACCACCTCACTGAGGTCGGCTCCTAATAGCTTGGCTTTACTCAAGTTAGCTTGTCGGAAATCGACTTCCTTTAGATTGAATTGGTACAACTCTATCGAATCCACAGGGATTCCGGCTTTCAGGGCTGTTAAAATTTCTGGAGTTGGACTGGGGCGAACGCTTGTAATAAGTTGAATTTCACTATTTGTCATCGGCTGATTAAAATATCACTTTTGGAGTTATTCTACACTTTAGCTAAACCGGGACTTCATCTCATCACTCAGTATTAATAACGCCAAAATTTGATCGAACGAGGTTTCAAAACAGATGCATATAATACCGCCTTTGACAATGATTGACTTCTTCCGTAAAAGTGAAGGTGTATGGTTTACAGAACGCGCCGTTCATCATTTTGACTCGGCGGCGGATGAGTCGGGGGAGTCGAATTTAATTATAAAAGTCATGGAAAAGGACGATCCGAAAGTCCAAGAAGTTTGTAAAGCCCAAGGGATAGATCCTAGTAAAGCAACAAGCGGTGCTAGCTTCGCATGGCAGGCTAACCTAGATACCAGGCTACCGAATACCGATAATGCTGCGATTTTGGTTGATGTTCCCGACGAAACGAGGCGTTCTGGAAAACTGATTCGCAACCAAGGCTATGTTGAGAGCATTCCAGTTGTGAGCCGATATCGGTTTGCTGATGATGGAGTGCTGACGATTGATACTGACTATGACAACAATCAAGGTCAGGAACGTTGTTGGTTTGTTACGGATGATTTTCGTGTGAGAGTCAGTACAGTACGAATGATGAACGGAATCAACTTAATGACTTATTGTTCCGAGCGTCGCTGTGTTTCCCAAGAAGTCTTGGAGCAAATGATTAGTCGCAATCATGCTAGGCGTTAGTGGGAAGCAGGGGAGCAGGTGGTCACTGAGGGTAGCCGAAGTGGGAGCAGAGGAGCAGAGGAGAAGTTACAGTAAATTTTTCCCCTCGGTCACTGAGCGTAGCCGTTCGCGTAGCGTCTCGTAGAGAAGTGCTGCCCCTCTGCCTCTTCCCCATGCCCCATTAAGGAATGTTGCTTTGTTTCTCATAAATGAGACGTGCACGATCGCCATAACTTATTTTCATGCAAGGGTTAACAAATCATGCTCCATGTATAAGCCTTTCCTGGAATTTTTAGAAAAAGAGCTATTTCAGCGATTTGATTTACAAAGTAGGGTTATTCCCCCTGGTTTGGAATTCAAAGTTAGCGATCGCGGCAGAAACCCAGCAACTATTCGCAGTTGGTGTTACCAATCTCAAGAGTTGCGGAAAATTCGCTATACCTACATTGATGCTGGGGAAAGCGCTCAAATTTTTAACAGCGTAATTTATCCCAGTCACCACTACGATTTACCTCTGTTAGGGATTGATTTTTTATCATTTGGGAAAGTCAAAAACCTGATTGTACTTGATTTTCAGCCTTTATTTCAAGACGAAGATTATCAAAAAAAATATATATTTCCGCTGAAATCTCTGCACGATAAATACCCAGATTTGGCACAAAACTTAGAAATGAAGTTTTACGATGCCAACCAGTATTTTTCTAAATATCTATTGTTTGCCAAAACCGACCCGGAAACAGTGGCAACACGAGTCTTTGAAGCTTTTCAGGATTATTTAAACTTGTATTGGCAAATGTTAGCAGATGCCAAACCGCTCCAAGACCCTGAAGATATCCAGCGGATTGTCAAAGCCCAAAAAGACTATGACCAATATAGTGCAGACCGCGATCCCGCATCTGGTTTGTTTAGCAGTTACTTTGGTCATGAATGGGCAGAACGCTTTCTCCATGAATTCTTATTTGAAGATGCTGTTCCCCTAGCAGTCGGTGTCGGCAAAAGATAATTGGCATTGGGCATTGGGCATTGGGCATGGGGCATTGGGGATTATTAATTTTGAATTCGGAGCGAAGCAACGTGACGCTTTATCAACCATTTCTCGATTATGCGATCGCCTATATGCGATCGCGTTTGGATTTACAGCCCTATCCTATCCCCACTGGATTTGAGTCCAAGAGTGCTGTTGTGGGTAAGGGAAAGAATCAGGAAGAGGTTGTCACCACCAGTTATGCCTTTCAAACTTCAAAGTTGCGGCAAATTCGTGCAGCTCACGTACAGGGTGGCAATTCGCTGCAAGTGCTGAATTTTGTGATTTTCCCCCGCCTCAACTACGATTTACCATTTTTTGGGGCAGATTTGGTGACATTGCCAGGAGGACATCTAATTGCTTTGGATATGCAGCCTTTATTTCGGGATGATTCAGCATATCAGGCGAAATATACCGAACCAATTCTGCCCATTTTCCGCGCCCATCAACAACATCTATCTTGGGGAGGGGATTTTCCCGAAGAAGCACAGCCATTTTTCTCTCCCGCTTTTTTGTGGACTCGTCCCCAAGAAACGTCTGTAGTTGAGACTCAGGTATTTGCCGCTTTCAAAGACTATTTGAAAGCTTATCTCGATTTCGTAGAGCAGGCACAACCTGTAACAGATTCCCAAAATTTAGTAGCCATTGAGCAAGCCCAACTGCGATACCTCCGATATAGGGCTGAAAAAGACCCAGCGCGAGGAATGTTTAAACGCTTCTATGGTGCGGAATGGACTGAAGAGTATATCCACGGATTTTTATTTGATCTAGAGAGAAAATTAACAACCATCAACTAGAGGCTCTTTAAACACACATTCATTGCTGAGTACCTCGTTAATGAAGACTCATCCAAGTAACGTTAAACTGGGAAAATAATCTAAGTTATACCAATTTAAAAAAATTTTGCGACACGATATTTCAAATTGGTATTAGCTGTAATCAACCTAGTTTGTCTTTATAATGGTTTCCACCTTTCCCAATCCCGCTTCTGTCGATCTATCTCGCATCCGACTTTCGATTCGCTCATTGCAACCGCAATTAGTAGAGTGGCGGCGGCGATTGCATCAACAACCAGAGTTGGGTTTTCAAGAAAAACTGACTGCTGAGTTTGTATCACAAAAGCTGCAAGAATGGGGAATTGAGCATCAAACTGGCATTGCCCACACTGGCATTGTTGCTACCATCAAAGGCAACAAACTTCCTGACTCCCATTCGGCTACGCTCACGGCAAGCCGACTTCCAACTCCCCAAGTTTTAGCGATTCGCGCGGATATGGATGCTTTGCCAATCCAAGAACTCAACGAAGTGCCGTATAAATCGCAGCATGATGGAGTGATGCACGCTTGTGGACATGATGGACATACAGCGATCGCTTTAGGTACAGCTTATTATCTCCAACAGCATCGCCAAGACTTCTCTGGTGTTGTGAAAATTATCTTTCAGCCAGCAGAAGAATCACCAGGAGGCGCAAAGCCGATGATTGAAGCTGGAGTTTTGAAAAACCCAGATGTTGAAGCGATTATTGGTTTGCACTTGTGGAATAATTTGCCTTTAGGAACAGTGGGTGTGCGCGCTGGCGCATTGATGGCAGCTGTGGAATGCTTTAACTGTACAATTTTGGGTAAAGGTGGACACGGCGCACTACCCCATCAAACTGTTGACTCCGTTGTTGTTGCTGCTCAAATCGTCAATGCTTTGCAAACCATTGTCGCTCGAAATGTTAATCCCATTGATTCAGCAGTAGTGACAGTGGGAGAACTTCACGCTGGAACCAAACGCAATGTAATTGCTGATACAGCGAGAATGAGTGCTACTGTCAGGTATTTTAATCCTAGTTTGAAAGGCTTTTTTAACCAGCGTGTCGAGCAGATTATTGCTGGAATTTGTCAGAGTCATGGTGCAAATTATGACTTAGAATATTGGTCACTTTATCCACCAGTAATTAATGATATTAAAATAGCAGAACTAGTGCGATCTGTAGCAGAACAAGTGGTAGAAACTCCTGTGGGTATTGTGCCAGAATGCCAAACTATGGCTGCTGAAGATATGTCATTTTTTTTAGAAGAGGTTCCTGGTTGTTATTTCTTTCTGGGTTCTGCTAATCCCGCGAAAGACTTAGCATATCCCCATCATCATCCCCGGTTTGATTTTGACGAAACCGCCTTAGCAATGGGTGTGGAAATATTTGTTAGATGCGTGGAAAAGTACTTTGTTTCATGTCATTAGTCATTTGTCCATTGTAGTCACAAATAACAAAGTACAAAGGACAAATGACCAAGGACGACCATAACAAAAATTTTCACAATCTCATTTAGGGTGGCTATATCTCTAATTCGTGACTATTGGTTTCTGTTTATTGCTAACTTCTAAAGGCAAGAAAATCGTCATCACTTCCCCATAGTGTGGACGCTGGCGCACAATTAGTTTGCCACCGATCGCCTGAAACAAATGTTTGGTTGCAGCGATATTCAAACTAATCGTACCTGTTTCTGGTTGGAACATCAGCAGTTGACCTAGAGCCTTGCGAATTGGTGGCGTTGCAGGTATGGTAGCTTTATTTGAATCTTTGCACCGGAATTGCGGCGATAATTGTAACTTTAGTTGATCTCCTGCGGGGATAACTTGTACTTGAATATGGCTGCCAGCAGGTAAGCTGCGAGTAAAATTTTCCATCAAACCAGTGAGAACCTGATCCAGCATGGTGGGATTGCTCACTACTGTTGGTAATTGCTGGGGTAAAATAACATTTAAAGTTAAGTTCCGCCGATGCGCAGCTTGTTCCCAACGGGGAATGCTTTGCTGCAACACTTGATCTAAAGACATCGGCGTGAGTTGAGTTTTTGATGATTTTGTTGAGGCAGTAGTTTCCAGTTCTGCGGCCTTAAACAGCAATTCCATGCGGTCAATTTGCTCGGTACACTCGTGATCGATAATTTTTAAGCGATTGATCGCGCTAGCATCTAAGTCTCGCCGTTTTAACAGCAGACGAGTCATGGTGCGAATAGTTGTTAAAGGTGTACGCACTTCGTGAGCAAAGGCTTGGAGCAATTCTACATCAGGATTTGGAGATTGGACATTGGGCATCCCTTCGGCTTTGCTCAGAGCAAGTGGACATTGAGCATTGGAGAAAACTCTTCTCCCCTGCTCCTCTGCTCCTCTGCTCCCACTTCGGCTACGCTCAGTGACCACCTGCTCCCCTGCTTCTTCCCCAGTCCCTAGTAAAGAATCTCTAGTCTCTTCTGGTTCTGTTAATTCCTGAAGCAATAACTGACTAAAGTGAATCATCATGCGGTAGTCTGGTGCTACCGGAGAATACTGTTCTACTAGTGCGTCCAAGCGCCCGAAAAACTCTGGATTAGCCAGCATAACCCGTGCCCCAAGCGATCGCCAAGCCTGCTGCACTATCTCTGGCTCAAAAGAAAATGAAAAGGTTTTTTTACCGTTTTTGTGGGTTGTTAAAACTAGTACTAATCTGAATTTATCTGTAAAAACTAAGCAAAACTGTTCTGCCGCCAGCGGATCGGCAGGTAGTAAAGGGAGTACCGATTCATTGGGAGCAATTTCTTCATTGACAGACGCAATTGCACCTGGCATCTGAAATGGCATCAGCGCCAAAGGGTTAAATGGTTTTGCTGTAAAAGTTACTGTTTGTAAACTTTGAGTCAATTTTGGTTGACTAAACAAGGGTGCTGGTGCGGCTAAAACTAATCCTTGGGTTGTGTCAACTGAAGGGTCTGCTAAAGTATTTAATAGCAAATGTTCTGTCGCTGCGAGGCTGATACGCCACTGCTGCTCTGCTTTAGCAGGTGAACATTCTGCCACACTTGATTGATTTTCAGCCAAGATTTCGCTCAGGCTTGGCAATATCCATTGGTACACAGGCTTTCACCCCTTAATTCAAGAGCGACTAACAGCGTCTAGGTTAGACATTTCACTACTATCTAAGAGGTTATAACTATTTGTATACTGGTGACAGTGGTAGAACCGAACAATTCAGGGGCAATTCCCCTCTAACTGCGATGTCTACAACGGGCTATGCCTACGCACTTAGGATCTGAAAAACATTCGCCTTTACCCTGTTATCGATACATGGCGATCGCAAATTGATAATTGTGCTGGTTTCCCTACTCGAATTGGGATTGTAATTATAAATTCTGCACCTTGTCCCGGTGATGAAATACATTGCAAAGATCCACCATGCTTGCCAGTAATTATCTGGTAGCTAATCGATAAGCCCATACCAGCCCCCTTACCAACTGGTTTCGTGGTGAAAAAAGGGTCAAATAAACGCGATTGGATTTTTTCTGGAATTCCTATCCCATTATCAGCAATCCGAATAATTACATTTTCATTTACCTGTTCAGAAGAAATGCGAATCAAGGGATTTGGACAAAGTTCTTTTTGGAAACAATCTTCTAAGGCATCAATTGCATTTGTCAAGAGGTTCATAAATACCTGATTCATTTGCCCTGCAAAACACTGAATTTGAGGTATTTCACCATATTCTTTAACCACTTTAATTTCAGGGCGATTATTTTGTGGCTTCAGACGGTGTTGCAAAATTAACAGAGTACTGTCGATTCCTTCATGGAGATCGGCCGTTTTGAACTCAGCTTCATCCAAACGAGAGAAAATTCGGAGACTGAGAACAATTTCCCGAATGCGTTTAGCCCCCATCTTCATTGAGGTTAACATCTTAGGCAAATCTTCTGTTAGGTACTCAATATCTGCTTCTGCATTAGCATTTTTGATTTCTGGCTCTGGGTTGGGATAATGATTTTGATAAAGCTTAATTAACAGCAGCAACTGTTGAGTGTAATCATCAGTGTGTTGCAGGTTGCCGTAGATAAAATTAACTGGATTATTGATTTCATGGGCAACTCCCGCCACTAGTTGACCCAGACTCGACATTTTTTCCGATTGAATTAATTGGATTTGGGTTTTTTTCAGGTCTTTCAGAACTTGTTGAAGTTCTGCTTCTGCCTGTAGGCGCTCGCTAATTTCGTCTCGTAATTGTTCGTTAGCATTGACCAACTCATCTCTAGAATATTGGAGATCGTCTGCCATTTTATTGAACGAGCTAGCTAACTCGCCAATCTCATCCTGGGAGCGAATATTAACTCTGGTATCCAGTTTACCTTCAGCTAGATTCATCACAGCTTCCTGGAGTTGTTTAATCGGTTTTGAGATGCTTCTGGAGAGCAGATAACCTACTACTAATGCAAAGATGCCACATCCCAAACTAATAATCGACGTGACAACAATATTTTTATAGGCTGTTGCTAGTGCTGCTTTATAAAGTGGTGTATATTCCAAAATTACTGCACCCATTGTTTCACCGTCGTTAGTCTTAAAAGGAACGGCAATCAATTGAATTCCATTTGGATATTCAGGACTGCCCTCAATATAGGTTCTGGGTATGCCATCTTGAATAGTTTTACCAACTTCATTATTGCGATCGCGATCTAATCGCGTACCGATATCTTCCGTAACTACATCTGCCAGAATGATTTTATTACGGTCTACAATCTCCAGATCGCGCTGACGTTGCTTGTGTAGCGATTGAACATGCTCTTGCAAATGGGCTAGCATCCGATCTTGCGATCGCATTTTGTGGTTTTCAAGCTCATGACTGACAAAATATCCCAGTAGTCCAGCAACTTCTTCGGCCTCTTGTTGAGCAAGATACTTAGCTATCTTCAATTGTTGATTAGCACTAATCACACCAATAATTCCTGAGAGAGTAGCCATTCCTAGAATACCTAAAATTAATTTTTGACTAATTTTCATTCCTGCTCAAAACCTCAAGTGCTGACTACTGTGCTAATACAGTTTTTGGGAGTTTGCCCTTTTCCTAAAATTCCCACTTATCAGCCTGAAAGCTACAGAGTCAACAACCATTAGCCAAATCTTTAATCTGGTTCTTTTTGGAACTCCGTTTTGGGCAAACTATGCTTGCAACACAAAATCTGATGCCGTGAAAGTTGGCGCACCAGTTAAAGTTGCAAATAAACCACCACTGCCAAAACCGCTCGCGCTGCCATTAAGCTCAGATAGATTTAAAACTGCATTAGCCATTGTTGTTGATTCTCCTTCGTTGTGTTGTTTGTCTGCTGTACAGACGTGAAATTCCACGTCTCTCATCCCATCGTCACTATCCGTCGAATTTCATCACTTTTAAAGCCGATCGCCATTGGACGACGCACCCCTGGTAGCGCCACCACGTCGTATAATTCCAGTACCATCCCCTCTATTCGCAGGGAATGCACAATATCACCGCTTTTCAGGTCAATTACCAGTAGTCCACAGCGAGGTTCAGCATTTTTTTGAAATAATTTTTCGTCTAGAGGCAAACCACTAAAAGTCTTGTTATGCCTGGGCTGAGAAACTCCAACGATCGCAAAGTCACCATGAAATGCACAACCACGCATATATCCTGGACAAAATGCCACAGGTTCAAAGCTGCCCCGTTTCAAGTCTAGGTAGCCAAAATCTCCTGTCCCAGAATTAAGTAACCACAGCTTGTCTTTATACCACCGAGGGGAATGGGGCATGGAAAGTCCTCTGATGAGTATTTCGTTACTTTCCACATCAATGACGCAACCACCATCAGCTCGCCTGTCCCGCCATCCTTCTGCCACATCCGACTGACTCACAGCAGTGACATATCTAGGTTGACCATCTCGTATTGCTAACCCGTTGAGATGACACCTGTCTTCTGCTGCCAATTTACTAATAAACGGCGGTTGCCACAGGGGAATGAAACTGTGGGTTTGGCTGACTCTGGCTAAACAGCTAAATAAAGTATTGACAAATATTAAATTCTGTGAGTCATGATTTGCTTGAGAATTACTCAGGGCGATATCATGAATATCTAAGTCTCCAGTCACATAACTCATCTGGGGCAAATAGACAGCATCATAGTTGTTGTGAACTTGTCCTGGTTGTAAGATGTTTTCAAAGCGCCACAGTTGATATAGCGAACTCATATATAAGCTACTATCTTGGGCATACAAACCCATACAACGCTCAAAGGTGCGCTCGAATACAGATAGTTGGCCGCTAGATTGTAAGCCGATGAAAAATAATTTACCTGCTTGATAGGTGGTAAAGGCCAGACTCAGATTTTGCTCGAACAGCCACGGAGCAAACTGGCGAGAAGCATTCAACTCCAAGGAAGCAGCTACAGGATTTTGATTCATTTTTTTTCCCAGCGAGGAAGTTCATAATTCTTTCCGAATGCTTTCTACGAGACGCTGCGCTATCTGCCTCCTACCTGCTTTATTCTCTTATAACAATACAATGTTGGCTCCTCGTTCCTTGTTGCCTCTTGTATTATCACTGAAGTAAAGTCAGGTGAACTTCTTTACTCTTTATATGCGTTAGCGAGCTAGACGCTTTTGCGTCGCTAACGCTGCGCTATCGAGCGTCACAGCTTGTCGTAGACATCGTATTTTTTAGGTAGATTAGCAATAGACTATCTCAAGGGCACTTTATGACTTCTTTTGATTCAGCTAAAGATTTGGTACTAGTTGCTGGTGCTACAGGTGGAGTCGGGCAATTAGTGGTAGGCAAGTTACTGGAAAAGGGTTTAAAAGTTCGCGTTCTGACACGCAATGCCGCAAAAGCTGAAGAGATGTTTAACCAAAAAGTGGAAATTGCTGTTGGTGACATCCGCCAGCCAGCGACACTGCCAGCTGCAATGGCACGTGTTACCCACATCATAAATTGTACTGGAACTACTGCCTTTCCCTCTGCACGATGGGAATTTGACGAAACCCCGAACTTGATTGAATGGGGAATTATTTTCCTTAATCCCAAATCTAGTGAAGCAAAAGCAAAGAATAGTCCGGCAAAGATTGATGCTCAAGGTGTCAGCAATCTAGTAGCAGCAGCACCCCAGAATTTGAAGCGATTCGTTTTCGTCTCTTCTTGTGGAATTCTCCGTAAAAATCAGTTTCCTTTTAGTATTCTTAATGCTTTTGGCGTGTTGGATGCCAAACAAAAAGGCGAAGAGTCCATTATTAATTCAGGATTGCCCTATACCATTATCCGCCCAGGACGCCTCATTGACGGGCCCTATACCTCATACGACCTCAACACCCTCCTTAAGGCAAAAACTGGGGGTAAGTACGGTGTGGTCATAGGCACTGGGGATACACTTTCGGGTGATACCAGCCGGATTGATGTCGCAAATGCTTGTGTAGAATGCCTTTTTCAGCCAAGTAGCTCTAGGAAAATTTTTGAAATAGTCAACCAAGGACAAAGACCACCTGTAATTGATTGGGAAACTCTTTTTTCTAGGATTGAGTAAGTACTGAGTGCTGAGTACTGAGTGCTGAGTTAGGAGTTATTATTTCTCCTCTGCTCCTCTGCTCCCCTGCCCCTCTGCCTCTTTTCAATCCCCCATGCCCAATCCCGAATCCTCACTGCTTCTGTAGTTTATTGCCTTAAAAGACGGCAAACACCACTCGGACGTTACGGTTCACCCTAATTACTGAAAGTATTAATTCTTCTACATTAGACAGAGTGAAGACAAATTAATCCATGAACCAACTAAAAACAAAATTTAGTTAGTTTAACCGTCCCAAGTAAGGTTCGGGAAACCACCCTTCATGGACTGGCTACCACTAAGCTTCAGTATATATATCAGCATAGTCTGGAGTTTTAACCCCAGGAAAGCCAAATCAAAGGTATTCATGCTGAACTGGCTGATTTATTGACCCTGTTGGTTCAAAATTTAGTGCTTTATATTCTCATTCATTCATTTGTAGTTATACGGAGCCAGCACCTAAAATGGCAAAAGTAGTTGGAATTGACTTAGGAACAACGAACTCCTGCGTGGCAGTGATGGAAGGTGGTAAACCCACAGTAATTGCTAATGCTGAAGGTTTTCGGACAACGCCATCAGTAGTCGCATTTGCCAAAAATGGCGACAACTTGGTTGGCCAAATCGCCAAACGCCAAGCGGTGATGAACCCCGAAAATACGTTTTACTCAGTCAAACGCTTTATCGGTCGCCGCTACGATGAAGTTAGTAACGAAGCTACAGAAGTTTCTTACAAAGTTCTTAGCAGCAACGGCAATGTCAAATTAGATTGTCCAATTGCTGGTAAACCGTTTGCTCCTGAAGAAATTTCTGCAAAAGTTCTTCGCAAACTCGTTGAAGATGCCAGCAAATACTTGGGTGAAACTGTAACCCAAGCTGTAATCACTGTTCCTGCATACTTCAATGACTCTCAGCGGCAAGCAACAAAAGACGCTGGGAAAATTGCCGGGATTGAAGTTCTGCGGATTATCAACGAACCTACCGCTGCTTCTCTGGCTTATGGATTTGACAAGAAGAGTAACGAAACCATCCTAGTATTTGACCTTGGTGGTGGTACTTTCGACGTATCCGTGCTGGAAGTAGGAGATGGAGTTTTTGAAGTACTAGCCACATCTGGTGATACCCACCTTGGTGGTGACGACTTTGACAAAAAAATAGTTGATTTCTTAGCTGAGAAGTTCAAGAAAGCCGAAGGTATTGACCTGCGGAAAGACAAGCAAGCTTTACAACGTCTGACGGAAGCCGCAGAAAAAGCCAAAATTGAGCTTTCTAGCGTCAGCCAAGCAGAAATTAACCTACCATTTATCACAGCTACCCAGGATGGCCCCAAGCACCTGGATACAACGCTGACTCGCGCTCAGTTTGAAGAACTTTGTTCTGACTTAATCGACCGTTGCCGTATTCCTGTGGAAAACGCTCTCCGGGATGCCAAGTTAAACAAAGGTGATATTGATGAAGTAGTGTTAGTTGGTGGTTCTACGCGGATTCCCGCAGTTCAACAGATTGTGAAGCAGGTATTGGGTAAAGACCCCAACCAAAGCGTGAACCCTGATGAAGTTGTAGCAGTTGGTGCAGCCATTCAAGCCGGAGTACTGGCTGGTGATGTAACTGGCATCTTGCTGTTAGACGTGACACCCCTATCTTTGGGTGTGGAAACATTGGGCGGCGTGATGACCAAAATTATCCCCCGCAACACCACAATTCCCACCAAGAAATCGGAAGTCTTCTCCACTGCTGTGGATGGACAAACCAACGTAGAAATTCACGTCCTCCAAGGTGAACGCGAATTCTCTAACGATAACAAGAGCTTGGGAACCTTCCGCCTCGATGGTATTCCTCCTGCACCACGTGGCGTTCCTCAAATTGAAGTGGTGTTCGACATTGACGCCAACGGTATCCTAAACGTTACCGCTAAGGACAAAGGTACTGGTAAAGAACAGTCCATCAGCATAACCGGCGCTTCTACGCTAGATAAATCTGACGTTGACCGGATGGTAAGAGAAGCTGAACAGAACGCTTCATCTGACAAAGAACGGCGTGAGAAGATTGAACGCAAGAACCAAGCTGATTCTTTGGCATACCAAGCTGAAAAGCAGTTACAAGAATTGGGCGATAAAGTTCCCGATGCTGACAAGACTAAAGTCGAAGGTTTAGTGAAAGAAGTGCGGGAAGCAGTTGCGAAAGAAGACGATGAGCAAATCAAGAAGCTCACCCCAGAATTGCAACAAGCGTTATTCGCTGTTGGTAGCAACATCTATCAACAAGCTGGTGCTAGTGCCAGTGCTGGTGCTGGTGCTACATCTGGTGGTGAACCTCAAGATAGTAGCAGTTCCTCTAGTTCTAGTAACGGCGACGATGTGATTGACGCTGATTTTACAGAGAGCAAATAATTCCTCTACCTCTTTTGGGAAGATTGTTTTGTTCGACCTCATATTACCCATTCAGGCTAATGCCTGGGTGGGGATTTTTTTTTAGGAGTTAGAGGTTAGGAATTATATAAAGTTGGGTTAATTTCTTATGCCATATCCACAAGCACCTTGGATACTCCAAGGTTATGCCATCCAAACTCTGCATTTGATAAATATTGACCAAGTGCGCCCTTTAATTCCCTTAGAGTTAGAAATTATTTCTGTATGGCCTGGTAAAACCCTCAGTAGCGTGTATTTATCTAATTACGGGTCAGGCTCAGTACTGGAGTATAGCGAGTTAATTGTTGTCCCAGCTTTGGTTAATTACCAGAGCAAAATCGGCGCTTGGATTTCTCACATTTATGTAGATAATGCTGATTCGGTGGCTGGCGGTCGAGAAATTTGGGGACTACCAAAGGAATTAGCTAAGTTTACCTGGGAACAAGGAAAGTATGTTACTGTGCATCAGGAAAACCGGAAGCTGTGTAGTCTTAACTATAATCAACAAAGCTTGGCATGGAGACAGTGGTTAAGTGTCTCTGCTTTCAGCGCCAAGGGTGCCGATTTGCTGATGTTCCCTGCTGAAGTTGAGTCTGTGTTGGGTTTGATTGGTTCTAAGTTAGAAATCCCTGCCGAAAGTCCTTTTTTTGGAATAGGTTTAGGTCAGCCTTGGTTAACTGTACGTTGCGAGCAGATGAATTTACGGGTTGATGCGCCAAAAGTGGTAGGTCAGATGCGTATCTAGTAGACTGCGGCAGATATTGGATTAAATCTAAACTTAGGGGGCGTATTCTTGATTTTAGAAATAGCGATATAAGCTTGAGCCTGTGATTTTAGTTGATGAATATAGAGGTAACAGTTAGCAATAGATTTTGGAGAAATTTAGTAATAGCAATGACGTAATTATTTTATGCGATCGCACTTGCCAACATCCGCTGATTTTGAGCGATCGCACTTTCAATAACAGCATCATTTTAAGCAATGCCTGCGGCGAACGTAGCGATCGCTATTTTCCACTTTGGGATTATAAAATATCCTAACTTCCCAACATCTGCAAGTTATGTAAAGTGGCATAAAGCCCTCCTTGTTGCAGTAGTTGCTCATGACTTCCTTGTTCGATTAATTCGCCACGCTTGAGAACAAAAATCCGGTCTACATTACGAATTGTAGACAAGCGGTGAGCGATAATAATGGCGGTACGTCTAAGCAAAAGCTGGTTTAATGCCTCTTGAACTGAAGCTTCTGTACCAACATCCAAACTAGCGGTAGCCTCATCTAGTACCAAAATTTGCGGATTGCGAATCGCAGCCCGCGCAAAGGCTAAAAGTTGCTTTTGACCACTAGAAATATTTGTGCCCCGTTCTCGAAGTTGAGTATCATAACCTTGGGGTAGTTCTTCTATAAACTGGGCAATGTTGGTTTCTTCGGCTGCTTGTTGAATCTGTTCAATGGTGTAGCCATCTCCTAAAGAAATGTTGCTTTTAACATCGCCAGCAAACAAAAAGCCTTCTTGTAAAATTACTGCCATGTAGCGCCGCAGTTCTGCTTGTGGTACTTCCCGAATATCGACACCATCTATGAGAATGCGTCCTTGGGTGGGTTCGTAGAGGCGGCACAAAAGCCGGATAATCGAAGTTTTACCCGCACCAGTGGGGCCGACTAATGCAATTTTTTCACCAGGATGAATGGTAAAATCTAAGTCTTTAATTACGTAATCATCATTTTTGTAAGCAAACCAGACATGATCGAAACGAATCTCTCCCAGTTCTGGGGGAGAAGTGAGGTCTGGGGATTCTAGATTTGCTAGGATTTCGTCTATGTAGCCAAATTTTGCATCAAATATTGAGAAGCGGACATTGGCGCGATCGCGTATTTCTATCGGTTCATCTAATATATCGCCTACGCGTTCAATAGCAGTGAAACCAGCTTGAATTACTGTAAATTTTTCGGCAAAAGCCCTTAAAGGGTCAAATAATCGCTGGGCATACAATACAAATGTCGATAAAGTCCCAAAAGTCACGTTTTTTTCCAACAGCAACCAACCACCTACGCATAAAACAGATGCGATCGCAATCAGCCCAATCCATTCTAAGGTTGCTGAAACAAATGAATCATAAAAGATGGTTTTATCCATTTGCTGTGTGTAGTTCCTGTTCGTAGCACGAAACAATTCGGCATTAAATTTTTCTCTACGAAACAACTGCACGACGTTAATACCAAGTACATTTTCTTGTAACTGTGAATTTAGGATCGAAAGTTCTTCTCGCCCTTTGTAATTGGCTTTGCGGTACTGTTTTTGAATGTAAACAATTACCCAGCTAGTTGGTAACAGCATCAATAACAGCAAGCAAGAAAGTTGCCACTGAATGGAAAACATTAAACCCAAAGTCACCAGCATTAAAAACAAATCGGATATAATGCCAACTGCCCCAGTCGAAAAGACATCGCCTAACACTTCCACATCGCTGGTGATTCTGGTAATTAATTTACCTACGGGTGTGCGGTCAAAAAAGCGCACTGCTAGAGATGTTACATGCTGAAATAAGTCTTGGCGAATTGCTGCGGTGATTTGTTGGCCTAGCTTTTGAACTACATAACCTTGAAAACCTGTCAACGTCACCTGGATGGCGATCGCAATTACCAATAATCCCTCTAGGATATTTAGCCCTTGCGAGAAGGGACGATTCCTGAAAAGTTCGTAAGTGCTTGGTTCATGACGAATCAGAGAGATTACTTGCCCAATCAAAAAAGGTTGTACGGCATTAGCTAGTGCGATCGGTATGAGTAGGCACATCGACAGTGCTAGTAGCCGTCCGTTACGACGGGCATAAGGCACCAAACGCAAAAATAACCGCCAGTCATTTTCACGCCGACGATCTGGTGTATATGATTTTTTCAGAGATTGGTAGATGCTCATAGTAAGAGCATTATATTAATGTTTGGAAAAAAACACGCTTGTTTAAAGTAGCGTTTATCTTCCTACTCTGATACCATGCCTGAGATAGAAACCGCAAGACTACTACTAAAACCCGATATTCCTCAAGATTTGGCTGATTCCCTTTACATTTTGCAATCTTAAAACTATCAGTCTCCTACCCAGAAATGTTGCCACTGTTGCCACTGTTTAATAGACTTCTTGCATAAGTCGGGAAAAGGGGCAAGGGGAAGGGGAAAAAGTTCTGTATTGTCCCCTTCCCCTTTAACCTTTACCCTTTTCCCCCTCTTGCAAAAGTTCTTTTTGCAAGAGGTTTAATTTAATTTGGCGGCTCAAAACGATTCACAACCGCAGCCTACAGAATCATTGGCGAACCAACTGCTAAACATAAGGACTTTCCAGGGGTGGAAGTCTTCAGGGTGCGCTGACTGGGTTACAGCACAAAGGCTTGATTTATAATGCCGAGCCAGGTTATCAACTGGCATTGCCTTTACTGGCCTTGCGATTGCGGCAACGGTTGAGTTGAAAATAGCGATAGAACAACAAGATTCCCGACTTTTGAGATAAATCGGGAATCCGAGGGCGCATAGAAGTGCGCTCCTACAGCATTTGTATTAATTGCTTCATAAATATTCCTGTAAGTATGAAAAAATAGCATACTTATCTATTTACGTCTTATATCTAAAGATAGAAGATTGAGGTTAAAATTTGGGAAACCTAAGAGGGGTTCATGCCCAAGAGATGTTCTACCTACTTATCGCAGAATGCAACTGAGGTCAGATGACGCAACCTTTAAATCAAGTCAAAGAATGGGAACAACGTCGTGATGAAGCAAACCGCTACTACCAACGGGGGAAATTTCAAGAGTCTCTCGATCTTGCAACCAAAAATTTACACTTGGCTAGAGCAATTCCAGACCGAGCCAGAGAAGGTTATACATTAAACGACCTCGGTTTAGCTCACCTCAGTTGCTGGCAACCTCAAAGAGCATTAGAGCGCTTTCATCAGGCGCTTTCGGTTGCTATTGAAATTGGCAACACGCCAGCAGAGGCCACTGCACTTAGCAATCTGGGTTCTACCTACAGCCGTCTTGGACGCTTTTCGCAAGCGTTAGAATATTTTGACAAAGCACTGCCAATCTTTAGGCGATCGCAAGATACTCAAAGCGAAGTTTCTACTCTTAATGATGTCGCGCTAATTTATACGCGGTTAGGAGAACCGAAACGGGCGCTGTTGCTACAACACCAGATTTTGAGGATGCGGCGATTGTTAGGTGACTTTTCTGGTGAAGCAACAACGCTCAATGGCATTGGATTTGCCTACAATGTTTTAGGCAAGTTTGAGCAAGCGCTAGAATTTTTTCAAGCAGCGCTACCAATTCAACGAGCTGTCAAGAATTTGCTCGGAGAAGCAACCACCTTGAACAATATTGCTTCTGTTTATCATGATTTAGGACAACCGAAACAAGCACTGTTGCTCTACTATCAAGTTCTTTTGACACGTCGAGCAATCAGCGATCGCGCAGGTGTTGCAACAACCCTTCACAACATTGGTTTTACCTACAGCACCCTGGCAGAGCATCGCCAAGCAATGAAGTTCTACAAGCAAGCCATTGTGATTTATCAAGAACTGGGCGATAATCTCGGAGAAATTTCAACCTTGCTAAATATGGGAAGCGTTTACGCCTCCACGAAACGGAAAAAAATGGCGCGATCGTGCTACCAAAATGCCCAAGAGTTAGCAGAGCAAATTGAATATCAGCCACTTTTAGAAAAAGTACAGCAGTTCATAGATTCACTTTAGCGTCCAGTTCCCTCCCGTATTGGGCTACAGTGTACGCACAAGTCCTTCTGACCCCCTCTAACTCCCCCTTGTAAAGGGGGAGAACCGGATATTTCCCCCCAATACATCGGGGGGATTAAGGGGGGTAAATTCCGGATTGGGGCTTCATTACCAAGATGTTTGTACACCGTAGCCCATATTGGGAGAAGGGGTTAGGGGATGAGGGCAACCCTACTAGTGAAATTAAATATGCGTTATGCAGAACCTTTATAGAGACGTAGCAAGTGCTACGTCTCTAAATTCTTTTTTACCCTAGCTACAATACCAAAGTTGTAGCTAGAACAAAGACATCTATGAAAGCTTACGAAATTCAAAGCAACGCCGGAATTGATGCTTTGGTATTAGTCGATCGCCCTGAAGAAAAACCCGCACCTGGACAAGTTCTAATTCAAGTGAAGGCAACATCTTTAAATTATCGCGATCTGCTGGTTATTGAAGGAGCTTACGGTGCTGGACAGAAATATCCGTTAATTCCCATGTCAGACGGTGCGGGAGAAGTTGTAGCGGTGGGGGAAGGTGTGACACGGGTAAAAATAGGCGATCGCGTCGCTGGTATTTTCTTCCAAGACTGGATTTATGGCTCTTTAACCAAAGAGAAAATGAAATCCGATCTCGGAGGCGGTATCGATGGAATGCTGGCTGAGTATGTCTTATTACACCAAGATGGTTTAGTAATATTACCTGATTACCTATCCTACATTGAAGGTGCAACTTTGCCCTGTGCAGCAGTCACAGCTTGGCACGGGCTGGTGACAAAAGGCAATATTGGTGCAGGTGATAGTGTTTTATTACTCGGTACTGGCGGAGTTTCAATTTTTGCTCTCCAGTTTGCCAAGATACATGGCGCTAGAGCGATTATTACTTCTAGCAGTGATGAGAAGTTGGCACGAGCCAAACAGCTTGGTGCTGACGAGATAATTAACTACAAAACAACACCAGATTGGGAAAAGCAAGTTTATCAATTAACCAATCGCACAGGTGTAGATCATGTAGTTGAGGTAGGCGGTGCAGGTACTCTGCCAAAATCACTACAAGCAGTCCGCATTGGGGGACGTATTAGTTTGATTGGCGTATTATCGGGCAGAGGAAATGAAATTGACCCCATGCCAATACTTTTTAAGAGTTTAACAGTTCAGGGAATTTATGTTGGCAGTCGAGAAATGTTTGAGGCGATGAATCAGGCGATGCAACAGCATCAAATCAAACCGATTATCGAGCGAGTTTTCCCCTTTACTGAAGCGCGGGAAGCTTATCATTACCTTAAAAGCGCGGCTCACTTCGGTAAAGTTGTAATTAGTAATACTTAGGGCACGCCCAGTACAAGTTCATAATTTTCACAAGAGTTTAATTTTATGTTTCAAGTGGGAATTTAAATTCCCACTTGAAACATAGTTATGAATTACATTTAAACAGCAGCGAGAGTGGGTGCAGCGAATTTAGCATATCGCTCGATGTAGAATTCCTTAGAGTGAGCGATCGCTTTCACAGATTCGCGCTCTTTTAAAGCATGTTTCCACTGGCGTAGACGGGTAAATTGCTCTGGTATTCCAAAGCCACGATACTGCTTCAGTGCAGCCCAGCGCTCAAACCAAGGGAAGTAAGTGAAATCGACCAAACTGATAGATTCACCAAACCAGTAAGGGCCTTCTCCAGAAAGCTTTGCTAAACCTTCATTTTCAATGAATTCCAGGTGTTTATATAGTTCCTGTTTCGCTTCTTCTTGTTTTTCGGGATCTGAACTCCGCAGCAGGGTAGAAAAAGCGGGAACGAATCTGGTGTTAGCAAAATCTATCCAGATGCGAGCCTGCGCCCTATCAATGGGGTTGCTAGGTAACAGTGGTGGATTGGGAAATACCTCATCAAGATATTCGTTAATTACCGCTGACTCCCAAACTCGGTTTTCGTTATGAGTTAGTGCGGGCACTTTACCATAGGGGGAAACTTTGGTAAATCCTTCAGGCTTATTCTGCAAATCAATCTCAATCAAATCGAAGTCGATGCCTTTCTCTTGGAGTACCAAGCGGGTACGGTGAGCATAAGGACAAACAACTGCACTGTATACTTTGATTTGGGCCATGTTTAAGTTCCTTAATAAATAGGACTTGTTAATCGGCATTGGGAATTGAATTTTCATCCAAAATCCCAAATCTTAAATTGTTAGTGTCACAAAATCTTTTTGAAGCGAATGTAGCGTGAAAAATTCTCGACACTAACCAAACTTTTAATCATCAGAAGTTCGTAGTAAGCACTTTAGTGCTTAGAAAATAAGGACTAAAGTCCTTACTACAAACTTGCTTACCCATCAATTTAAACTTGACAGACTACTAAAGCCAGGGCACTTCTTCAGGTGCATAACGGAAGGCGCGGAAGACTGTATTTTGCTCTCCACGAGTTACCGGCGACTTCTCACCTGGAATATTCCGAGATGCAAAGTAGGGGTTGATGTATTCCCAAACAATTTCCCCTGTAACTGTCACCTCGAATATTCGGCCATAAGCACCTTCTGTAATTAAGGTATTGCCATTGGCCAAACGTTGCGCTCCTGATATATATGAACTGAAGAAATTTTGGGGTGGGTTGTCGGTGTATTCCCAAACTATTTCTTTGGTTAGACGGTTCACCTCAATCACACGGGAGAAATTGAGAGCAATGTTACGACGATGTGCGCCATTGTCGAAAATCAAGATATTACCGTTAGCTAGTTCGTTCGGGAAGTGCTGCTGTGCTAGTACGTCATCACCCAACGTCCAGATGATTTCGCTGGTTTTGCGATCGACAATCACAACTGTGGAGATATTACGAAAGCTCACTATAATGTTGCCATCAGCGAGTTCACCTACAGTATTCCCATGAGTCCATTCATGTCGATGATCTTGGGGTGTAATCGTAAATATATCTGGATCGAGGTGTTCGTGGGCGTGCCAAATCCAAACGATTTCACCTGCTGGAGTCACTTCATAAAGCACATCAGCATAGATATCACCATCTGGTTCAGTACCTGGTACGCCACCTTTGATCCGAGGAACCAAAGACTCAGGTATCTTTTCAATGGCGAGTATAATTGTGTTGCCATTGGCAAGTCTGCGCCCGTCATGATGATGATCTGGATGCTTATATTCCCAGATAATGTTTCCCTTAGGATCTGCTTCTAAAACAACGCCACTTTTGAATGCAGCCCATAAAGCAAAACGTAGGGGTTCTTCTGGTGGAGTCTTACCATTATAAAAAAGGTTGCCATTGGGCAAAAGATAACCGTATAACCCTGGTGAATAAGGCAGATTCCACTGGTGTACTACTTCTCCTTCCAAGTTCAGAAGGTAGACTTCACCTTTACCTGTCAGAGGTGTGAAAAGTGTATACCCTTTAAAGGCTTTTTCAGGATTGTAAGCTCTTAAACCAGTACCCCGACGACGAATAGTATTCTGGTCAATTAATGTTGCTGTAAAAGTCATATTTTACCTACTAAATATTTAGTTGTGAATCTAAAAATTAGGACAGAATACATTACTTATCTCTACTCGCTTCAGAACAATTCGCACTCAATACTCAGCACTCAGCACTCAATACTCAGCACTCAGCACTCACTACTCAGCACTCTTATGGTGCTGGATTTGGCGACTGAGCATGAACTATATCCAATTCTTCCAAAATGTCTTTGTTGAGAACTACATTCACACTTTCTAAATTCTCTTTAAGTTGTTCCAATGTGGTAGCACCAATAATTGTGCTAGGGACAAACCAACGACTCCGCACAAATGCTAAGGCTAGATGCGCTGGACTTAGTTGATGGCGCTTGGCAATTTCTACATAAGCTGATACGGCTTGGCTGACTTTCGGTTTCAGATAGCGCTGACCGAAATTTTCAAACAAAGTGACTCTGGCTTTCTCTGGTTTGCCGTTGAGATATTTGCCAGTCAAGAAGCCAAATGCTAAAGGACTATAAGCTAGTAAGCCAATTTCCTCGTGATAAACTGCTTCTGCTAAAGCTCCATCAAATACTCGATTTAGCAAGTTGTAAGCATTTTGAATCGAAACAACTTTGGGCAATCCTAATTGTTTAGCAGCATTACTAAATTGGGCAACTCCCCAAGGAGTTTCGTTACTCAAACCGATATAGCGAATTTTCCCAGCCTTAATTACATCGTCAAAAACTGCTAGCTGTTCAGCAATGGGAACCGTTTCTCCCACCTGAGTCGGATCGAAAACTGTTTGTCCAAATCGTGGTACGTAGCGATCTGGCCAGTGGATCTGATACAGATCGATATAGTCTGTCTGTAATCTTTTTAAACTATCATCTACAGCTTGTTTGATATTATCACGATCGATTGCTTTGGCTCCTCCACGTACCCATTTAAAGCCTCGACCAGGGCCAGCAATTTTAGTAGCTATAATAACTCGATCTCTTTGTTGACGTTTTAACCATTCCCCAATGTAAGTTTCAGTTAGTCCATAAGTTTCAGCACTTGTTGGGACAGGATACATCTCTGCTGCATCAATAAAATTGACTCCTTGGGCAATAGCATAATCTAGTTGTTCATGGGCTTCTTCAATAGTATTTTGCTGTCCATAAGTCATAGTACCCAGACAAATTTCAGAAACTTTTAAGTCACTCTTGCCAAGTTGGTTATACTTCATCTTTCTGCTTTGTTATTCAGTCAATTGAACAGTGATATTTTTGTTGGAGATTTTGCATTTTGTCAAGGGCATTATTATTTTTTAAGTAAATTAGCTTCAAACAGTACTCGATTTGGGACTAAGCCAATATAAATTTTTCAGAGAAAATATGATTTATACTACCGTAGATCGGTAAACAAAGTGTAGTTAATGCATATAGCTGTTTATTATTGCACAGATAAGCCAAATAAGTGACTTAGTTTTGGGTAATCAAAATTTTAAATATGTAGTCGAAAATACTTGCTTTTATTGAGTATTTGTGAAATCGACTGTTTTAGCCTAAGTACATATTACAATAAATTGGTAGGCTTACCGTAGTATATTAAAAATCTTAAGATTCTTCTAGAATGAAGTCTTAATAAATATTCATATTAATATAGTTGTTTCTAAGTACCTTCTTTTAAGATAATTAAAATATACCAAGACTAGTTGGGAGAGCTAAACACATTTGCTAGCAATGAAAAAGATTTAGGTTTTAATGACTTGTATAATCAGGAATTTTTTGCTGCGATCGCTGCCAACCATGCTCATATCTATAGCAAAATGATTAGCGAACATAATTTCATTTAATTATGCGATCGCAAATGCAATCAAGTTAATGTATTTGGATTTGTTGTTATTATAAACAACTCATTTTGCTATATTATAGATATAAGTATAAAAGCCTCAGTCTCTTACTAGAACTTTTTTAGGGAATGCACCTTTTGACATTAAGGTTAGACTCTTAATTTTCTCCTTATGTTGTGAGTTGTCTTTTCTAAAGACGCTTATATTTAGGAGAATTTTAATGTCATTAAACACAAATACCCTTGATAAACCAGCAAATAAGCTGCTGGCGAAGTTGCCAGCCAGTGATTATGAACGCCTTGTCCCCCATCTAAAGCTAGTTTCGCTTTCAAATCGGCAAATACTTCACGAAGCAGGCGAAGCGATCGCACAGGTCTATTTTCCTAATAAAGCAGTGGTTTCTATAATCACCATTATGGAAGATGGCTCAACTGTAGAAGCTGGTTTAGTGAGCAATGAAGGCATGGTTGGTATCCCGGTAATTTTAGGAGATAACATCACAACCACAACAGCATTAGTGCAGATTCCAGACAGTGCGATGAAGATGGATGCGGATATACTCACAAGTGAGTTTAATCGAAGTACAGCTCTTCAAAGCCTGTTGCTGCGCTACGTACAAGGTATATATACTCAAATAGCACAAGGATCTGCTTGCAACCGTCTTCATAAGCTAGAGAGGCGGCTGGCTCGCTGGCTGCTAACAGTTTCCGACCGTCTGGAATCAGAAGAATTTCCGATCACCCAAGAATTTATTGCACAGATGCTAGGTGTACGTCGCGCTGGTGTCACTGAAGCAGCTAATATCCTCAGCGATGCCGGAATCATCACCTACCACCGTGGTCATATTAACATCTTGAATCGAGAGGCTTTAGAAAAAACCTCCTGCGAATGTTATCAGATTATAGAAGATGAATATGTCCGTTTATTGGGCAATAAGCCCAATAAACGGAAAAAATAATTTTTTTTAGCTTCTATGTACGAAATCGCACAGACTTGAAGAACCGTGTTCTTTTAAGATTTTTTAGATTGTTCCCGCGTTCCTTTAGAGAATACACCTTTTAACATTAGGATGAGAACCTTAATCCTTTAGACATCTTGCAAAAGTTCCTTTTTCAAGAGTTCGGGGAAAGGTTAAAGGGTAAAGGGTAAGGGAAAATTCCATCCATTTCCCCCTTCCCCCTTCTCCTTTCCCCCACTTCTGCAAGAAGTCCTTTCCTTATGCTCTGAGTTGGCTTTTCTAAAGTCACCTACCTTAAGGAGAGTGGCTTCTGATGTCGTTAAATAAAAATCTCTTTCAGCAACGACCAAATAAGCTGCTGGCAGCTTTGCCAGACAGTGATTATGAGCGTCTTTTCCCGTATCTAAAGCTAGTTCCGCTCCAAGTTCAGCAGATCCTTTACGAAGCAGCCGAACCCATCACCCAGGTTTATTTTCCCGATAAGGCAGTAGTTTCTATAATCACCACTATGGAAGATGGCTCAACGGCGGAAGTTGGGATAGTAAGTAATGAAGGCATGGTGGGTATCCCAGTAATTTTAGGAGACAACACCACAACCACAACAGCCTTTGTGCAAATTTCGGGCGCTGCTATGCAAATCAATGCAGATGTATTGAGAGCCGAGTTCAATCGGGGCGGAGCTATTCAAGCCCTGCTGCTGCGCTATGTACAAGCTATATACTCTGAACTAGCGCAAGGTGCTGCCTGCAACCGCCTCCATACACTGGAAGAACGACTGGCTCGCTGGCTACTCACAGTTTCTGACCGTCTGGAATCAGAAGATTTTCCCCTCACGCACGAATTTATCTCCCAGATGCTAGGTGTACGTCGTTCTGGCGTGACAGTAGCGGCTAGCACTCTCAGCCGAGCCGGAATGATTGGCTACCAACGTGGTCATATTAGCATCCTGAACCGAGAGGATTTAGAAGCAACTTCCTGCGAGTGTTATCGAGTCATCCAAAAGGAATTTGCTCGGTTACTCGGCTTCATGCCGAGTAATATCATGTTCGGTAAATGACTTACGATTAAGCGCCTATCTGAATCCACCAATGAAAACCAGTTAAACCTTGAATCAAATCTTGCTGTTGAAGTAAAGATTGACAACGGGAAAATAAAATTTCCTCCAAATGATCAAGTGTTTGGAAAGTGCGATTAGCAATGGGTTCGTCAACCAAAGTCCATAATCTTTCAGCAGGTTGCAATTCAGGTGAATGAGATGGTAAAAATGTCAAATGTAGACCAGACGGAAGTTTTAGGTCTTTGCTGGTATGCCACCCAGCTTTGTCAACAGCCAAGAGAATATGCTTATTTGTACCTAAGTTGAACTCACGAGCAAAATCGGCTAAAACCTGGTTAAAGATTTCTGTATTGACATAAGGAAGAATCCACCAATAAGTTGCTCCGGTTTTGGGATGTACGAATGCGTACAACCATAACCACTTATATCTCCAGTTAACATTGGCAATTGGCGTTTCACCTTCAGGAACATAAATTCGTCGAATGACTGGTTTGAGTCCTAAACGGTGTTCATCCTCACACCATAGTTCAACTTCAGCCTCTGGATAAGCAGTTTTGAGTTCTTCAACTTGTGTAGCTAGTTTTTTTTCCAGGCTTCTTGCTCAAAATGGTCACTTTGACTATGAGATGGGCGAGGTACTCGTAGCCGAAAAGTCATCTGTCGCAGTATTTCCCACCCTCGATATCTACTGATCTTTTTTCCTGTAACTTCACTCAACCAATCCGCAACTTTTCGACCGTTCCAAAGTCCCCCGTCTGGAGCCTGTGACTGCAAAGCGTGCCATAGTTGTGCTTGCTGGATGTCATCTATTAAAGCTTTTGCTCCTTGATTTTCATTGCGGCGATCGCCTATTCCACAAATACCCGAAGTGTTATACCTTTTTACCAGATCGTATATCCATGTCCTGCTATAGCCTGTAACTTCCTCCACTTCTTCGGTTTTTTTCCCTTGTGCCAATAACCATATAACTTGATATTGGCGACTTTCTACCGTGTTCTTAGACTGTCGGTACAATTGCTCCAACTCATAAATTGTTAAATGTGTAGCTACACTGATTCGTTTCGGCATCTTTCATCATTGCATTCCTTACTTTTATCATAAGTGATTATCCGAACATGATATAACCGAGCCAGAAAATTTTTTTGAGTTATGTGTGCGAAACCGAACAGACTGGCAAAAGTAACTCGATCTAAAGTATTTTGAGCAGATTTCTCTTTTAATATTCAGTGAGCGACAACATAATTAAGCCGCAAGTAAATAGGTTACTTGCGGCTTTGCCAACCAGTGATTATGAGCGTCTTATTCCCCACCTAAAGTTAGTTTCGCTTCCCACTCGGCAAGTTCTTTACGAACCAGGAGAACCCATCACACAGGTCTATTTTCCCCAACAGGCAGTGGTTTCTATCGTCACTATTATGGAAGATGGTTCGACGGTGGAAATTGGGATAGTGAGTAATGAAGGCATGGTAGGTATCCCAGTAATTTTAGGAGGCAAGACAACAACCACAAAAGCGTTTGTCCAAGTTGCCGGCGCTGCAATGCAGATGGATGCAGATGTACTTAGAACCGAGTTCAATCGGGGCGGAGCTATTCAAAAGCTGCTGCTGCGCTATGTACGAGCTATATATACCGAACTTACACAATCATGTGCCTGCAACCGTCTTCATACCCTAGAAGAACGGCTGGCTCGTTGGCTGCTTACAGTATCTGACCGTTTGGAATCAGAAGAATTTCCGTTGACGCAAGAATTTATTGCCCAAATGCTGGGTGTAAGGCGCTCTGGTGTGACAGTAGCGGCTAGCACCCTCAGCCGAGCCGGAATGATTCGCTATCAACGCGGTCAAATTAGCATTATAAACCGAGAGGATTTGGAAGCAACTTGCTGCGAGTGTTATCGAGTTATCCAAAAAGAATTTGCTCGGTTGCTAGGGAATCAGTCAAGTGCGTAGGCGTAGCCCGTCGTAGACATCGCCAATGAAAAATATTAAGTTACTATGTCCGACACCGGACAGACGCTTGCTAATTGCTTCCTTTAAGATTTAGTAAAGTATGCATCAAATAGCGTCAAATAAGTAGTATTTGATGCGATCGCTACTTCAAGTCTTTAAGCTACGGAGCCGTGAAAATAATGTCTAATCAATCGATGTCTTTTCAAGGTCTGCGATTGCTCGTTGTTGATGATGACGCTGATACGAGAATATTACTTACTTTTCTGTTTGAATTAGAGGGAGCAGAAGTGATTGCAGCCGCTTCAGCAGACGAGGCTCTAAAAAGAATGTCATCTTTTAAACCAGACATCCTAATTAGTGATATTTGCTTACCCGATGAAGATGGCTACTCACTACTCTTGAAAGTCAGAAATTTGGAAGCAAAGCGAGGTAGAAAGATTCCAGCGATCGCTCTGACAGCATCTACTTTCGAAGATGACCATAAACGTGCATTATTAGCAGGTTATGATATATACCAATGCAAGCCAATAGACGTAGACGAGTTAACTTCTATGGTTGCTACTTTAACTAGAACCGAACAATACACTTGTCATACTTAAATGTAATCGGGGGCAAGCGATTATGTAAAAAAGCTTTAACTAAATTTTATTTATTTTCAAAATGCGATGTCTACAACGGGTTAACTCGTGTAGACATCGCATTTTTTCAGGAATCTTCAAAGGAGGCAGAGGAGGCAGAGGAAGCAGAGGAGAAAGAATCTGCCAGTATGAAAATGGGATAATTTATTTTCTGGAAGTCCCTAAAACCCCGCAGTCTACACGGCGCTTACAATTGGGAGGGATCTGAATCGAATGGCACTAAGAAAAGCTATAAGCTTTGCTCTAACTGGTTCCCAGCCTGGAGGCTGGGAACCCTTCTCGGAGGCTCCGCCTCCAGTGGCTTGACCAGAGGCAGAGCCTCTTGGAACACATTCCCAGTTTTCAGACTGGGAACGAGATGACACAAGCCTTTCGCCTTTTCTTAGTGTCATTCGGATCTGAATCGTCTTCCAATTGTTCCTTCTGCCTCCTGCCCGGTTGTTGAGCGTAGTCGAAACACTGCCTCCTGCCTTCTTCAATTTTTATTAATTTCGGGAGCAATAAAAAACTTTTAAAATACAGTGATATAAAATATACTAAGAATAAATACAGAGAACACTAAGTAATTCTCTGCGAGTACTCATTTTTTCATATCAAGGAGTGCATTATGGAATATCTTGCTTATTCCCAGATGTTTATTGCTCAAGAAGAGGCATCTGGCAATATTAAGTATCATCTTCCTCAACCTCAATTCAATTGGAAAAAACTGCTTAAATCTTCGGCTTGGTTAGCTTTAGCTGGTGTTGGTGTATTATTTGCTGCTGTAACCCAAATTCAAGTGAGTTCGGCTGCTTATGTCAAAACTAACGGCAGTTGTTTACGTGTTCGTTCCGGCCCAAGCAGCAACTACTCGTATGTAGACTGTATACCAAATGGCGCAACACTTCCAGCAATTGAACGATATGAAAACGGTTTTGCCAGACTTTCTACGGGTAGATACGTTTTTGCCCGATGGATTGGTAATAAACCTAACAATCGTCCTGTGACTAGACCAGGTGGTGTTGGCGGTTCGGTGATTCTTACCCCTGGTTCTAAAGGTCAGCTCGTTAGAGACGTGCAAACAGCTTTAGGTAATCTTAGAATTGATGGAATTTACGGTCAAGAAACTGTTAGCCGAGTCCGAAGCTTTCAGCAAAGTAAAGGTCTACTTGTAGATGGTGTTGTAGGCCCCGAAACTAGAGCAGCTCTGGGTATTTAACCAAAAGCCACCCTTGGAAAATCTCGTGATTTGGTAAATATTATCAAATTAGTTTTGAGGGTTTGTAGTAAGCACTCTAGTGCTTGAGAAATAAGGACTAAAGTCCTTACTACGAACTTTTTTACCCATGAATGTAATTTTGGACAATCTGCAAAATGCGCTCTGCTGCATGACCATCTCCAAAGGGATTGATTGCGTTTGCCATCGCTTCATAAGCATCTGAGTCACTGAGTAACTCAGCAGCCGCTGCAACAATATTCTCAGTCGTAGTACCGACAAGTTTGGCTGTACCAGCTACCACAGCCTCTGGTCTTTCGGTGGTGTCTCTCAAAACTAGTACGGGTTTTCCCAAACTGGGGGCTTCTTCTTGCAAGCCACCAGAGTCAGTGAGCAAAAGATGCGATCGCCCAATTGCTCCCACCAATTCTCCATAATCTAGAGGATCTGTCAAGAAAATTCGGGGATGATTCCCTAAAAGTTCCTGCAACGGGACTCGCACTGTCGGATTGCGGTGCAATGGTAAAAGCAAAGCTGTATCAGGAAACTTGTCTAAGATTTGTAAAAACGCCTGAGCGATCGCTAATAGAGGTTCTCCCCAATTCTCCCGGCGATGAACTGTTGCTAATAAAACCCGATATGAATCCCAGTCTAAGCCTGGGACATCGCAAACTACTTGGGTTGCAGCGACATTTAACAATGCATCAATTACCGTGTTGCCCGTCATGTGAATTTCACCCAAAACACCAGAACGATGCAAGTTTTCCACAGCCCAAGGAGTCGGAGCAAAGTGCAACTGAGTAATCTGAGAAATTAACCGCCGATTAGCTTCTTCTGGGTAAGGATTGAAGATATCATCAGTTCTTAACCCTGCTTCTACATGACCAACAGGGATTTTTTGATAAAAAGCTGCCAAAGCTGCGGCAAAAGCAGTCGTAGTGTCTCCCTGCACAATTACGAAATCTGGCTTTTCCGCCTTAAATAATGCTTCTAATCCTTGTAAACTACGGCAAGTAATATCATTTAGAGATTGCTGAACTTGCATAATTTCCAAGTTATAATCCGACTTGATATTAAACAGTTGCATAACTTGCTCAACCATCTCCCGATGTTGTCCAGTTAGAATTACTTGCAACTGAAATTCTGAAGATTTCTGGAAAACCTGAATAACTGGAGCGAGTTTAATCGCTTCCGGGCGAGTACCTAAAATAATGCAAACGCGTTTTTGATTAGTCATTAGTCATCTGTAATTTACCATCTATAGTCAATGGTCTATAGTCAATGGTCTATGGTCAATAGTCGGCAGTCAATCCTCACATAAACCATAAATATTAATGGATAAATCACACAAGATATAAAAAAACTGGCTTAACCGGGTAAATGTATTGTTTGTCTAATTAATCTGTAATGACTATTTAAAAGTTCACATTATAAAAACCATGAAAAAACCCGGCTTAACCGGGCAGACGCACTGTTTGTCTAATTAACCTGTAATAACTATTTGATCTCACAAGTTAGAGGGCAAGCAGCATAAACAGTAGCCTGCATTTGGTCTGCCTCTCCATGCAGCCAGCTTAACCATTTAACATCACTAGGATGAACTCCCTTAACAGTTAGTACACCCGCAGCCAATACAACTGCCATGACATTAAACATTATTAGAGCGCCTGCTACAAGCAAAACCGCACTAACAGGCATCACAGACTGCAAGACAATCGACAACAGACATCCGACCGTAGCCATCAAGACAACTAGTGGAAAACCCACAACCAACAAACATACTGCTAATGTAAAAGTCCATATTAAAAAGCTTTTAATCATCAACAAGGAGTAGGTCTTTCCTTGATTAGAGCTTTGAGCAGAAACCATGACTTTTCCTCCCAAAAATACACAACAAATTTTAATTTCAGTAATTTCTCACTTTTCGCGAGCAAACTGAATTGTTTCAGTGAAATCCAGTATATAAAAACTAATTGGAAAAATGAGCATTTATTTACTAAAGTTCACAGTTAGTTTTTTGTAATTATGGATATAAAGTCAAGTTTATATCTATTAAAAAAACTTGTTTACTGCATCTACCTTCAGGTATAGAACCTAAAAGGTATGAGCTTTTAAGCTCGATCCCCACGATATCGCTCCGATTCAACTTAACATTTCTTATAAAAATTAGTAGTCTTTCTCATAATTCCTAGATGGGCAGAATAAATGAACTGCTAGTATTTGTACTGTTAATTGCTGGCAATTTGTGCCCAAGCCTGGGATAAATTTCTCATCTAAGTCATGAGAATATTTACTTTAAAGGAAGAGCATTAAAAACTACTTTTTAATCCATGTGTATTTACTGAGGTCTTTTAAGTACTTGCGTGTGTTAAACCAGTTTAGATAGGTTAAATAATCTATCTAAATATTCTGAGTAGTGAAATCTTAGGAAATAAAAGATACCAATTGAGGTGGATGAAATAGATTGACCGTGGTTTTAGAGTTTCAATCGCCTTCTATCACCGCTAAGGCTTGCAGACAAGCATTCTCCAAAAGTCATCAAAGCAAGTGACTTTACTTCTCGTTAATTCAACTTTTTAACTGCCAAATGTGAAGATATATGACAGAATCACAGTCTCCATTAAATTCTAACTCTGCTGCCGGACGTAATTTGCCACCAATGCCGCCGCCACCACCGCCAACTCCAACCTTTAGTACGCAGCGGCAGATGACACAAACACTCGATATGTCAATGGATAGGGGCACTAATCCACCTGTTGCAGGTCATCGTCCGGGTAGTCCACCGCCAATACCTAATTCAGTTCGCCCTCAAAACAACAATCCAGCACTCACTTTAGAGAAGTTAATCAGAGAAGCTTACGATCAGGGATATTCTGACTTGCACTTGGGTGTGGGTGAACCACCCCGCTTCCGCAGCCGAGGAGAAATTCAATCAGGAGATCATCCAGAAACAGATAAAGAAACTTTTATGAGTTGGTTGCGGGAGGTGATGACTGAGGGAGAAATTCAGCGCTTTGAAGAAACCTTAGAATTTGACGGAGCAACTCAATACGAATTTGCTCGCGTGCGGATTAATGTTTTTGGCTCCCTGAAAGGGCCTGCAATGGTGTTGCGGTTGATTCCGCTAAAAATCTTAACTATGGAACAGTTGAGATTACCTCCAATTTTTCGGGATATTTGTCATCACCATAAAGGTTTAATTCTAGTAACGGGGCCTACTGGTTCTGGTAAGTCCACCACAATGGCAGCGATGATTGACTACATCAATAAGGAGATGGCCAAACATATCATCACCATTGAAGACCCGATAGAATTTGTCCATCAAAGCCGCAAGTCCTTAGTCAAACAGCGGGAAGTGGGAATGCATACCCGGAAATTTGACAACGCTTTGAAAGCAGCTTTGCGGGAAGACCCAGATTTGATTCTGGTGGGGGAAATGCGGGACAAGGAAACAGTTAACACCGCCCTAAAAGCTGCTCAGACTGGTCACTTAGTCATGGGAACACTGCACACCAATAGCGCGGTCAAAACCATTGAGCGGATTCTCAACCTCTATTCTGGTGATGAACAGGATGCAATGCGGGTGGCAATTTCTGAGTCTTTAGTGGCAGTAATTGCTCAAGGTTTGTGTCGCACTACTGACGGTAAGCGGGCTGCTTTCCATGATGTGCTGATCAATACTGAGGCAATTAAAGAATGGATCAAAGACGGTAAGTATGATGAAATTGGCGAGCTGATGAAACAAGCTGGCTTTGACGGCATGATTACGATGAATCAGTCATTGCTGAATCTCTATCAAGACGGACGCATCACTGAAGAAACTGCTTTGGAAATGTCACCAACTCCTAACGAAATGGCGCAGTTTCTCCGAGGTCGAGTTTAGGATTGGGCATTGGGCATTGGGCATGGAGAAGAGACAAGGTAGACAAGGAAGAGGGGGGAGACAAGAGAGACTTTTCCCTCTTGTCTCCCTTGTCTCCTCTGCTCCCCTGCTCCTTTGCCCTCTGCTCCCCTCGCTCCCTTATCTTCAAGTACCTAATCGCAAATATTTTTGCAATCCTGGTTGAGGTTATAGCTAAGGTAAAAGGTAAAAGAAAGAATTTTTACTTTTAGTTCCCTAGCCTCTGTGAATAACTTGACGACAAACAAACTATCTACACCCCAGCTGTTTAAAGGCATTGCGCTATTTACGCCTGGAGGAGATTTAATTTACTGCATCGACCCTAGCAAACAAGGTCGATGGCATTTGCATTTGTGCTCGGCTTTGCAAGAAATTCTAGATTTACCAGAGCCACCGCACTTTTTAGTGCCTTGTTATACTGCAACTATTGACAATTGGTTAGATCCGCGCACTCAACAAGTGCGAACTTTTGCTGAAGCTTATCCAGCTGTAATTAGACATCAAGCTTTGCTTAATGCCATTTTTGGCACAGGGGAATTAGTATGGCAAGCAGCTCCTTGGCAAGAGGGATTGTGCGATCGCATGGTGTTAACAACCTATCGTTCGTCATTTGGGCAGCTTTGGGAGGATCACGATTTAATTGTCCGTCTAGACCTTTCTGAACCTGTACCAAAATATCACCAACCAGTAATAGTACAAAAAAAAGAAGCCATTACCCAAGGTTATGTTCTCCGCTTGTTTGTTGCCGGACATAGCAGTTCTACTGAACGCATTCTGCAAAATTTACACGAATTGTTAGAGCGATCGCTCGGACATCCTTATACTCTGAAGGTGATTGATGTTTTAAGTCATCCAGAACAAGCAGAACTAAATCAAGTTTCTGCAACTCCTACCCTTGTCAAGGTTTGGCCTCACCCAATTCGGCGCATCGTTGGAGAGTTGGATCGTGTAGAAAAGATTTTACAGATGTTAGCTGCTAAGGAAAACTTTTAAGTAATTAGACTAGTTTTTTTGCTAAGTGCGCGAATGGGTAGGTGTTGGTGAAGGGGTTAGTACAAAAATGGCTAGATTGCCGTATCTGCAAGAATTTGAGAGCTTTAGCATCTTGAAACCATCCGCGCACCTTATATAAACTGACTTTCAACTATTTACAGTTAGCACAATTCCCAGTCCTTATGTTATGATTTTCGCATTCGCGCTGTTGAACCTTGAAAACCAAATAACACATAGCTTTCAGACGCCTGCGATCGCAATCAACTAAAATCCCTATTAGGGATTGAAACGCCTTGACGATTGCTGCTAGGCGATCTCCTAAAGATCGCAATCAACTAAAATCCCTATTAGGGATTGAAACCTAGATACATACCTGGCTCATATCTTGAGAAACGCCATCGCAATCAACTAAAATCCCTATTAGGGATTGAAACTTTAGCTGCGGGTACACCACTGGAAATGATATTTATCGCAATCAACTAAAATCCCTATTAGGGATTGAAACCAAACACTGGTGCAACAGATGCAGCCACCTTGAATCGCAATCAACTAAAATCCCTATTAGGGATTGAAACCAAGGGCGGCTCTCGGATAAATAACTAATAGTAAATCGAAATCAACTAAAATCCCTATTAGGGATTGAAACACATTACATGAATTTAATGCCTGGGTAGAAAAGATCGCAATCAACTAAAATCCCTATTAGGGATTGAAACATTTGATTCTGAGCATCGGGAACAGGATTAACATCGCAATCAACTAAAATCCCTATTAGGGATTGAAACGCGCATAGGTTATTTCCATATTATGGAAATGGCGATCGCCCGGTCATATTATCCATTAGTTGAAACCAGAAAAAATCATTCACAATCAGGTATCATAAGAGGTTAACCAGACTTTTAGTAAACTGTGGCTAATTATTTATTAACAGAGCGATCGCCAGTTAGAAACTTGATATCAAAACTAAACAGTTAAAAGTTATTTTATGCTAAAAATTTCTAACCTAAACGTTTATTACGGCGAAAGCCATATTCTCCGCAATGTAGATTTGAGCGTACCATCTGGGCAAATGGTTTGCCTAATTGGACGCAATGGTGTCGGAAAAACTACCTTACTCAAAACTATCATGGGTTTACTCAAACCCCGTAGCGGTACTATTAATTTAGCTGAAGAATTAATCAACTCCAAATCTCCAGACCAAAGAGCAAAGTTGGGAATTGGTTATGTCCCCCAAGGACGAGAGATTATCCCTCGGTTGACAGTTAAAGAAAATCTACTGCTGGGATTGGAAGCTAGACGCAAACCAGTCAAAAAAGCAGAAATTTCAGAGGAAGTTTTTAGTTTATTTCCGGTGTTAAAAACCATGCTTTCGCGGATGGGTGGTGATTTAAGCGGAGGACAGCAGCAACAATTAGCGATCGCACGTGCTTTAATGGGAGAACCTCAATTACTCGTCTTAGATGAACCTACCGAAGGTATTCAACCCTCCATCATCCTTGAAATTGAAGCCGCAGTCCGTCGCATCGTCGAAACTACAGGTATTTCGGTGTTATTAGTAGAGCAACATTTACACTTTGTCCGTCAGGCGGATTACTATTACGCTATGCAAAAAGGTGGTATTGTCGCCTCCGGTTCCACCACCGAACTTAGCCAAGATGTGATTCAGCGCTTTTTAGCTGTTTAATTTTTGATATTTCTATATCAATTGTGTCGGTAGCAATCAAGTCTGCCGCTTCTTGTAAAAGTTCATGTTGTTCCTTTTGAATTGCTACCAAACGACTAGAAATTTCTGTCAATCGTTGTTGTTTATTTGGTTGAAAACTTTCAGGTAATAAAGTAGGCGGATTATCAGTTGTTTTTGCACCTGTGATTCGTTGAACAGCAAAACTTCCAACTTTAGTTAAGGATAGAAAACTAACTTTAATCAAAGCCTGAAGCAATTTTAACGGAACTTTGAGTATTGACCAACTAGCGGTTTCAATTAAGTGGACAATTGCTTTGATGATGCTCCAAAGTAGAGCAAGTGCAAACAGCAAAATGACTACACTAATAATTGGGTGATTAGCCGCCCAACCTAGTATTTGAACTAACCGAAAAAATATCGGGTGTTGTGTTAGCCAATCACTTGTAGAAGATGCGATCGCATCTTTAACTGCTCCCGATGTTGTACTCTTAAATTGCTCCGCTGTTTGCCAAGTTTGCTCTAAACTTGTTGTAACTGTATCAATTGCTCTATCAGTAGTTGTAGTGGCTGTTGTCTTCAAAGACTCACCAGCTTGTTGGGCTGAGTTACTTAGAGAGTTAACGCTTCCGCCGACAAAATCTTTCACATTTTGCAAGCGTTGTAAAACTCCGTTAGGCAAATGTATGTTTATTTGGGATGTCATAAAACATTTCACCGAGGTTGAAATCTAACCCGCAATCCATCTTTCGGGCGATTAGTGGGAACCACAACTTCCTCTAAACTTTGATTGGGTAATATCTCCCAATGATAATTGCGTAGAAGATGAGCAGCAACAATCTTCATTTCCATTTTGGCAAAGGCTAGACCAATACAGATGCGTGGCCCACCGCCAAAACCAACTAAACTAAAAGGATACTTTTTATGTTCTTGGCGCTGGGGACTGAAACGGTCTGGCTCAAACAGGTCTGGTTCAGAATAAATTTCTTCAATTCGGTGAGTAACTCCAATTGAATAGTATAATTGCCAACCAGCAGGAACGTGATAACCTTTAAACTCAAAGTCTTTAATTACGCCACGAAACCCGCCTCCGACAGGTTGATGCAATCTTTCAACTTCCCACAAAACCTGCTCTAAATAGGGCATTTTCCCTAATTGTTCTAAATCCAAGTCACCTGTACTTGCAAGTTGCAATTGTTCAATTCTTGCTTTTTCGAGTACTTCTGGATGACGGGCTAACTCTACACACAACCAAGTCAGCATCGAAGTAGTAGTTTCATGTCCAGCGAAGAGTAACAGCACCGCTTGGGCAATGAGTTCTTTTTCGCTGAGGCTATTACCATCTTCATCTCTAGCTTGGATTAACAAGCTGATGGTATCTTTTGTTGGGTTTTGCTGGCGTTCTCTGACAACTTGAGTTAGATGTTCTAAAATTTGATTACGAGCGGCTATAGCTTTACCAAATGTAGTAAATGGTAAGGGCAACGGGTTAATAGCAAACAGCCCATTGGTCAAGGTTGTAAACAACTCGCTCAGGCGCACGCATTCAGGCCCAGGACGCGTACCCAACAATAATTGACTAGCAATATCAAATGTCAGCTGTTTAAATTCTGGAAACCAAGTAAACTCCTGTTTTTTCTGCCACTTTTGGAGATAGCCGCGTGTAATATCTTCCATTGTGGAGACATAATTCGCCAATGCTGGGCCGTGCAACGCCGGCATCATCAAGCGGCGGTTTCTGCGGTGTTCCTCTCCATCTTGCAGAAAAAGCGATTCACCCAGTAATGTCTTAAAATTATCAGGCCATCCCTCGCGCCAAGAAAAATTCTCCATTTGGCTTGACAAAAGCAACTCCAATGCTTCCGGCCCGACCATCACTACAGTCGGTCTACCAAGAAGATGAGTTTTGAAGATGGGCCCATGCTGGCGATAGCGCTTTTTAGCGAAATCGCGGTCGAAAACAAAGGAGAGTGTTTCACCTAATATAGGCAAACCAAAGCTTCCAGGAGGAATTTGATTATTTTTCATATCTCTAAGCGTAGCTATGAAAAAGTTAACACGATATTCCAACTCTGCTGCGTTAGCAAAGCTCGCTGTAGGCATCGCAGCACCCCAAAATATTCTTAGTACTTTCAAATATCTTCGTCTCTTGCACTCATAACTCAAAACCTGTCATCTGTCATTACATTTCCCAAGATTACATAATAAATTTACACAAATTTAATATTACTTTTTATTCAATAAAATTGCTGAACGTTAAGATGTTGTGGATCTATTGTTTAAAAGTAGAAATTCTATGCATCTGGATTTACCACAACTGATTAAATCACTCGGCTATTTTGGGGTCTGGGCGATTGTATTTGCTGAATCTGGCTTGTTAATTGGTTTTTTTCTACCTGGGGATAGCTTATTGTTCACCGCTGGATTTGTTGCATCTCAGAATTTATTGAACATTTGGGTTCTGATAATTGGTGCTTTTATTTGTGCAGTCTTAGGTGACAATGTTGGCTATGTGACTGGGCATAAATTTGGCAGAAGACTATTTAATAAAGAAGATTCATGGCTGTTTCATAAAAAACATCTTGTGAAAACTCAAAACTTTTATCACCAGCACGGTAAAAAAACGATTGTTTTAGCACGCTTTTTACCGATTGTACGCACTTTCGCGCCCATCGTGGCTGGGATTGGTGCAATGCATTATCGCACATTTATGTCTTACAACTTAATTGGTGGCTTTCTTTGGACATTTGGCATTACCCTGTTAGGGTTTTTCTTAGGAAAATCTCTGCCACCTGAACAGGTAGATAAGTATTTGTTACCGATTATTGGATTAATTATAGTAATTTCTTTGATACCATCGATTATTCATTTGGTACAAGAAAATAGAGCAAACAAAAGTTGAAATATTTTTGCAGCTCCTTAGTAGATGTTTTATTGTAAGTAGGTAGACATAATTAAATATAAAATAAACTCCTAGTTTGTAGTGAGCGATTTATCCCTCAGAGCAAGGATTATCAGGACTAAAGTCCTTACTACAAACAATAAATTTATTTATGCCTAGATACTTAGAGACAAGTATATTGATTTACTGAAGCCATAAACATCAGAGCTTGCTCATACCCTCATGAGCGACAAACAAAAGGATACAGAGCAACTAAATTTATTTATGGGAATTTTGAATACTTCGACAAGCTCAGTACAAGTTTTGAATTTTGAATTCGGAGCGCAGCGACGTGACTTCCTTAAACATCAACCTGTATCTGTTCCTAGAAAATCTCATCTTTTTCCTTATTGCCACACTTTTCATTCTGGTTGTCAACTGGGGATGGAAAAACGCAAAGCCTTATACTCTACCTTTACCATTTCCCGGTTGGTATAAAATCTGGTTTGGCTCAGTGCAACTGCTAGCAGTAGTGCCGCCATTAGTGGTCATGCTATTGTGGGGTGTATGGTGGGGCGATCGCACGGTGTTAGCTGTGCTTGCTTGGTATTTTATCGTCTTAGGGTTGCAAATCATCTCTGAAAGAGTGACGCTTAGGCAGTTGCAAAATGTTGTCTGGGTGATGGTTCCTTATATATATCTCCCTTACCGCTTTTGGCAGTTGTATGAGGGTTTGACACTTTTGGATTCTACAAGCGAGTTGCAGTGGGTACGATATTTATTGATTTTTGAATTGGTGATGTGGATTGTTAACTACGCTATAGATGTATCTCAATTGCCGCGGCTGTTTCATTGGGAAGTACAATCAAATGACGCTAGCTAGGGATTAATCGCAGAATTAGCCATTTTTACTAAAGAAGTGCGATCGCCTCCTTTCAATCCAAAAACATATTGCACACCCTGTTGTCTCCAAGTCAAGGTAGCATCTGAGCAACCAGCACCACAAGTAAAATCTACAAAATAGCCAGTAATGTTCTTAGCTAAGGACACACGTTTTCCAGTCAGGCTGGGTGTTTTGCGGGTTATGGCTTCGGCAGAAACAACGCCTAAACGACAGGCAGAAGCACCATTACAGTCTGGACTATAAGCCAGTAAAATATCATACTTTTTTTGCGTAGCAGCTTCTATAGTTGCGTAAATTGGATTTTCCCCATCCGACTCAGGAATGAACTTTGGTAAAAGAATCCGAATTTGAGTTTTTTGCTTTAATTTAGGCAGAATAGATTTAAAAACTGGGTGTGACTGAGTTTTACTCTGCTGTGCTATCAATTGGGACTGATTATTTATATTGGCTATGGCTGAATTGTGAAAGCTGCTGACACTGACTAATAAAAATACGGCACACACAGCACTAGTATTTCTAAAGCTTAAAATCATCTTTGAAAACCTATTCCATCAAAAGTACTTATTTGTAATACCCAGTTTTAGTATAAAAATACGCATTTAACAGATGAAGCGATCGCAATCACCAAGCATCTGCCATACACTAAAATTCGTGAGAGAGTTGACCTGGGGAACATCCTAGAGTCAAGATAAAAGGGTTGGATATCTTGTCAAAGTACTAAGCACATCCGATATCGCCTGATTTTCTTTCATTTCCCTGCTTTTGGGTTAAAGAGAAAGGCTATGGGCGATACTTATTAACGTGGCAAAAAACTGAAAAAAGTACGCGCGGATTGCTAAGACGTGCCTGGACGCAGAGGGTTAAGCCGTTGCACCCCGATGAAGCGTCAAGAAATAGCTGATTAAATCAAATTCTAAGCGATTTAATCATATATTTTGTAGCAGATACTTGTGGAAAAGAAAATGCTAGGTGTAAATGTTGTTATGAAAGTTGGCGATCGCGTCCGCGTTAAAGATTCGGTAGTGGTGTATCATCATCCTGAACATCGGAATCAACCTTTTGATATCAAAGGTACAGAAGGCGATATAGTAGCTATTGCCACCCAATGGCGAGACAGACCAGTAAGCGCTAATCTGCCGATTGTAGTCCAGTTTAGTAAAAAGTTTAAAGCCCATTTACGTGAAAATGAGTTAGAAATCATCTAAAGCACTTATCGGCGGCGAAACCACTGGAAAATATTCAGTTCGCCGCGCATTCTTTTAAGCTCTTGGCGGTTTTGTTCTGCTGTGGTATAATACCAATCACAATAACGCTGAAACTCCGATCGCGACCGAACTTCGTGGTAAAACTCATGGGTTGTTTGGTAAGAGGCAAAAGCTTCCTCAACTTGGGGTTGAGCAACTGGAATAATATAAGGTAAATTTTTTGACATAAAATTCGGAGTAGTAGAGACGCGATTAATCGCGTCTGTTTTGGATTCAGGTAATTACCGCACTTCCTAATTAATAACTCATAATTCATAACTCATAACTTTCTAACAACTCCTAACTTTAATTAAAGCCAACCGCGTAAGCGATAAACTAAAGAACCAATATACTCCTTTAAAGCGATGGTAAATTGGTGTAGGTTGTCAGTATCGGGTAATAAATTTAGTATCGCGGCTTTGGGAGTACTACCGAGTTCTTGCAACTCACCCTCACTAACTAGAAAGTCAGTGGGTGCAGGAATAGCATTGATTCCTTGACGCTGGAAAATCTGAAGCGATCGCGGCATATGCATTGCCGAAGTAACTAATAATACTTGATTTATTCCACGAGATAACAAGATTTTGCGGACATTTACAGCATTTTGATAAGTATTGAGAGAGTCAGGTTCTTGGATAATCGCCTCAGATGGAATACCAATAGATGTAAGTATTGTGGCCATATCTGCCGACTCTGGAGAACCACTTCCACGCCAATCAATGCGTCCTCCGCTCAGAATGATTATAGGCGCTTTTTTCTGGCGATAGAGCTGTGCAGCGTAGATGACGCGATCGCCTGCTTCACTTAAATCGACAGTAGGTCTTGGGGGAAAAGCTGATTTTGTTGCGCCACCCAAAACCACAATTGCATCTGCATTAGGTATTTGGGCTAGTGGAAGATTTTGCCATTCTAGCGATCGCACTAATGATTTAGCGATCCAAGCATTACTACAAAATAGCAATAAAATTAGGGAAAAAGCAATTGCGATCGCCGCAGTCCGCGGTCGTTTCCACAAAGTGACTAATGCTACTACCAAGCTTACACAGGCTAATCCTAGTGGATAAAAAAATAGTGGCAGTAATTTGGATAGATATAAAAACATATTATTAGGGCATGGGGAATAGCGCATGGGGCATGGGAAATAGGAGAAGAGCCAGTGGGGAAAAAACTACTGATTATTGACCAATGCCCGATGCCCAATTCCCAATTCCCAAATTCCCAAATTACTACCTTTCCCAAAACTTGTAATTGAAACTACTTCCAGGAGCGCGACGGTAACGGCGACCGGCTCTTCTGATTTGCCGTTTGTTGATCCTGTCATTCGTTGGTTCAACTTCTGTCTCTTCTGATTCTTCAACTTGCAACTGAGTTCTAGTTTCTTCCTTACTTCCCCACCAAGCAGTAATCCAGCCTCCAGCTAAAGCACCTAATCCACCGAGCAAGATACTCATGGGTGCTGGATAGCCCAAATATACAAAGCCCAGCATGAAAAATAACCAGTATTTCAGTCCTGCATCAACACCATCAGACGAAGCAACAGCTGGAGCTTGGGGGCTATTATCGGTTACATTTGCGATCCAGCTTAAGATGAAACCGCCCATGATTCCTAAGAAGATGCTTAAGGCTGGTGCCGAGCCAGTCATTATTAATATAAATGTTAAAAATGCTCCAAATAATAGTTGAGAAAAGAAGCTGGGAGAAATACTGAATAGGTCGTTCTTTTTGTCTGCCATAAAATAAAAAACTTATTTAACTAATTACTAATGACACTCGATAGCGTAGTGTTAGCGACGTAGGAGCGTCTGACTCCCTAACGTAATTTCTAATTTTCGATTCAATTACGAATTACAAATTATTTTAATTGTGCCTGTTGTGGTTGAGTTGTATCCCAAATCTTTACATAAGGTTGTTCCTCTTCAGTGAAAGGTTCAGCTTGTTTGATTTGTGAGGCTAATAAATCGGCGGTGGCATCAGCAATATCACCAGTGCGATTGTTCAAACGCTCTTTTAAAACTTCAAGTGGTGCTGTACATTGGATAATCTGAAGGGGAAGTTGATGTTTTGTAGCTTGTGCGATCGCTTCTTGCCGCAATTGCTGCTTATCATACTTGGCATCTAAAATTACCGAAAAACCTTGGTTAGCCAGGGTAATTCCCAATTCCAACAGCCGTGTGTAAGTTTTCTCGGTCATCTCCGGTGTATACAAATCATCGCCACCCCGTTCCCACAAGGGAATTCCCCCTAGATGCTTCCGCACCGCATCCGAACGCAGGTGAATCGCTCCGTGTTGACGGGCTAAAGACCTTGCTGTGGTACTTTTACCAGAACCCGACAACCCCGACATCAAAATTAGTTGTCCCAGATTTGGTTTAGTATATTGCCAAGCTTGTTTGTAATAGTCACTGGCGGTTTTTCTCGCTTCTTCCTTCACCGTCGCGGCTACACTCGGATCGTCTAGCAAAAATGATGTTACCTTCGCCCGGACATAAGCCTGACGACTTAAATACAAAGACAAAACCTGTAAACCTTCCCAGTCTCCAGTTTGCTCTATATAGGAATTCAAAAACGCATTACTCAAGTCTTTACGCTGCTGCGCTTCTAAATCCATCACCGTAAACGCCACATCGTACATCACATCGACAAAGCGAAACGACTCATTAAATTCAATGCAATCGAACAACAAGATTTTATCGTGCCACAGGGCAATATTTCTTAGGTGTAAGTCTCCGTGACATTCACGGATATAACCGTTGTGAATTCTGCTAGTAAATAATTCTGGACGTTCGGCAAAAAAGTTATCTGTATATTGCTTTGTTTCTGTAAATTGCACCTGAGTCTGGGGGCCACCAATATACTTCTCAGTTTGCTGATAATTCTCATCAAAGGCAGCTCGAACATTTGGCACTTCGCCAAAAGTGCGAATGTAATCATTCGTCTGAGCTTTGGCATGATATTGAGCCACCACCCGTCCCAACTCATCTAAGCGTGTCTCATTTAACTTACCTTCTTCAAAAAGTGTGCTTAATAGCGACTCTTGAGGAAACTGGCGCATTTTCAGCACATATTCTACAGCCTCGGTTGTTCCAGCTAACTGGTATTGTTCCCCGACCAAAGTTATGGGCAAAACTTTTAAATACAGTTCGCCAGCACCGCGCTGATTTAGACGTAACTCTTCCTGACAAAAATGCTGCCGCTTCTCTAAGGTAGAAAAGTCCAAAAAGCCAAAATTCACAGGTTTTTTCAGCTTATAAGCGTAATCCCCAGTTAACAGCACATAAGAAGCGTGGGTTTGAATTAGTTGAATAGGTTCTGTTACCGTATGCGGATAAAATTCAGGCTGCAACATTTGCTGAATTAAAGCTGGAATCGCTTCTGTCATCTCTGTTATGTGCGCTCTCTGAGCCTCTGCGGTTCAAATACAAAAAAACCAGGAGTTCCCCCCTGGATATCATCAAAAATTATTACACAGTTTACCTAGCTTAAGAAGCTGCTTCAGTTTCAGTTTCTATCCCAGCATCTTCAGCGCTAATTTGTGGTGGCAAAACGCTTACAATAAGTCGCTCTGATTCAGCTAGAGGTGTTACACCTTCAGGAAAGGGTATATCACTAATACTCAAGCTGTCTCCAATTTGCAGGTTAGAGACATCGATTTCGATCACATCTGGGATGTTTTCTGGCGCACAACTAACTTGCAATTCAGTAACTACGGTGTCTAACACGCCACCCTCTTGTTTAACACCAACAGCAGTTCCCACAAAACGCAGACGTACTTCTACAGTGGTGTCACCGTGGCCAGCAACCGCGAAAAAGCTGAGGTGATAAGGCGTACCTTTGGCTGGATGGATCTGAAGTTCCCGCAGCAAAGTTTTACCGCGCCAAGGTGCATCGGCAATATTCAACTCAATCAAGGTGTTATTGACGGAAGCTCTTTTGAGCAAACGCTCAACAGTTTTAGCTTCAATGGTCAAAGAAATGGATTCTGTACCCTTATGACCATACAAATTGGCAGGTATCAATCCAGCACGGCGCAAAGCTTTTGGCTTGCTACCTTCTGGACGTTTTTGAGATTCGACTGTAATAGCCATAAAAGTTGTCCTTTGTCATTAGTCATTTGTCATTAGTCACTTGTACTGAGCGTAGTCGAAGTATTGGTCATTAGTCATTTGTCCTTTGCTAATGACTAATGACCAATTTACGCACTGAGCAGGGTAGCAGGTGTACCGTCAGCCTGCAATAAAGCACGTTTGGGCCCGTGGATGGGGTCTTCTACGATTATGGTTTGATCGCGGCTTGCTCCTAGTGAGACGATCGCGATCGGGACTTCCATTAATTCAGCGAGGAATTTTAGATAGTCCAGTGCTTGCGGTGGCAAGTCTTCTAGGGTGCGGCAGTGAGTTGTTGACACTTTCCACCCCGGTAAGGTTTTGTAGATGGGGCGACATCTAGCAAATTGACGAGAACTTGTGGGGAAGTGTTCGCTGCGTTGGCCATCTATGTCATAAGCAACACAAACTTGGATTGACTCTAATTCATCGAGAACGTCCAGTTTGGTGAGCGCCATACAATCCATACCGTTAATCCGCACGGCATAGCGACCAATGACGGCATCAAACCAGCCACAGCGCCGTTTGCGTCCGGTGGTTGTGCCAAATTCGGCACCGCGATCGCACAACAATTCTCCTAATTCGCCATCCAATTCGGTGGGAAATGGCCCCTCTCCAACACGGGTTGTATAGGCTTTTGACACCCCAATTACCCGGTCAATCATTGTCGGCCCTACCCCAGTACCAACGCAAGCCCCACCTGCCACCGGGTTAGAGGAGGTGACATAAGGATAAGTTCCGTGATCTAAGTCTAGAAGCGTACCTTGTGCGCCTTCAAACAAAATATTGCGTCGTCGCCAAATTGCATCGGATATTTTCAACGATGTATCAACAACGTGAGGCCGCAAGCGTTCTGCATACCCTAAATACTGCTCAATCACCTCTTGTGGATCTAGAGGTGGCAAGTTGTAAAGCTTTTCTAAAATGACGTTTTTATAATTAATCGTCCACTCTAGCTGCTCGCGCAGCCCATCCGGATCCATCAAGTCTAAAACCCGAATGCCTGTCCGCTCAGATTTGTCAGCATAAGTCGGCCCAATGCCCCGACCTGTTGTGCCGATCTTATGGCTTCCCCGTCGTTCTTCAGATGCCTGGTCAATCAATCGATGATAAGGCATCGTTACGTGGGCTGTCTCAGATATCAGCAGGTGGTCAGTGGAAATATTTAACTCTTTTAGTTGGTCGAGTTCTGCGATCAAAATCTGTGGATCGATGACTGTTCCACAGCCGATAATGCAATCAGTATTTGGATACAAAATCCCAGAGGGAATCAAGTGCAGTTTAAAGGTCTGACCTTTAACTACAATCGTGTGTCCAGCATTGACACCCCCTTGGTAACGCACCACAACATCTGCGGAACGGCTGAGTAAGTCAGTTATTTTACCTTTTCCTTCATCGCCCCATTGGGCACCTATGACAATGACGTTAGCCAAGAGCTTATATTAAGAAGTAAAGTTTCCACAAACTACTATTGTTAACATATTGCTTGAATCATGTCAAGCTAATTGTAGTAAGAGCGTACAGACGTGCGCCCTAACAGCAAATTCCATTGTGGATTTATCATGTCACCCTGCTATGACAGCGATTACCATCAACTTTAATAACGTTATCAAACTTACCAGCGACCAATTTTACCAACTGTGTCGGGATAATCCTAATGTCAAATTTGAGCGCAACGCCAAGGGAGAATTAGTTGTAATGCCACCAACAGGGGGAGAAACTGGAAAATGCAATGCCAAACTTACTACCCGATTTGTCTTGTGGAACGAACAAACCCAACTTGGAGAAGTATTCGACTCTTCCACTTGCTTTAAACTTCCCAACGGCCCAGACCGTTCCCCCGATGTATCCTGGATACAGTTAGAAAGATGGAATGCACTCAGTAGCGAACAGCGCGAGAAATTTCCTCCTATAGCTCCTGATTTTGTTTTAGAGCTAATGTCTCCATCTGATAGCTTGAGCGAGACGCAAGCCAAGATGGGCGAATATATGGATGCAAAAGTGCGACTTGGTTGGCTAATCGATCGCAAAACACGTCGCGTCGAAATTTATAGACAAGGACAACCAAAAGAAGTATTAGAGTCTCCCACTAGCTTGTCTGGAGAAGATATATTACCTGGTTTTGTTTTGGACTTACGGATAGTGTGGGGTTAATTAAAATTTCAAATCAGAGATGTTGCATTGCAGCACAATACGGTTCGGATAAGCATTTTTCACTTTCCTCCGGTCTGGGAAAAGGGTAAAGGATGTATTCAAAACCTTTCCCCTTTAACCGAACCGTATTGCATTGCAACGTCTCTGCAAATATTATGAATAGGAAAATTACCCAATGCGAACTCTATTGACGATACTACAGTTCAAAATGAATTTATATTAAAATTTCGCGGATTTATTTCTGGGTATTATGTATAAATTATCATCCAAAAAAATCCAGACATTTACAACTATAACAGATTGTATTTTGCTACCCGTGTTATCAAAATCCTTAAAATATTCTCAGTATTTGTTTTTGTTTTTAATGTTTAATCTTAACTGATGGAGGGCATCTGCGGCAGAAGGGGCGATCGCATGAGCAAAAAATGGTATCGAGTCCAAAAGCTGAAAGCAATATTCGTCCTAGCATTGGCTGTTGTATTTACTAATGCTGTAGTTTCGTATAGCAACACTGTGAAGCTGATTCACAACCAGCAATGGCTAACATACTCCTACAAAGTTATTACCCAAATTGAAAGTATCCAATCTACACTCAAAGATACTGAAACTGCACAACGTAGTTATTTAATTACAGCAGATGCAGATGATTTACAAACTTATCTTGCAGCTTATCAACAAACAAATAGCAATATTCAGATTCTCAAAAAGTTAACTGCCAATAATCGGCAAAAGCAGCAGTGGATTGCTTTACTAGAGCCGAAAATTACCAAGAGACTCAACATTTTACAACAAGAAATTTACTTCAGAAAAAACCAGGGATTAGAAGCAGTTCGGCAGAAAATCTTATCTGATAATGACAAACAAATTGGCAAAGAGATTCACCAGTTGATTAACGACTCTTTGAAAGCCGAGAAAAATTTATTACAGCAAGAAATGCAGCAGTCACAAGCAAATTCCCGAAAGGCGATAGTGACATTTTTTATCGCTGCGATTGTGGATTTGGTGCTGGTGGCGCTGCTGTATGATTTGTTGTGGCGTTATATCAGGCAACTTCAGCAGACGGAATTGGCCCTACGCCAAAGCGAAAATCGTTTACGAGCCATGATAGATGCAGAACCAGAATGCATCCAGCTAATTGCCAGAGATGGCACCCTTTTAGAAATTAATGCAGAAGGGCTGGCAATGATGGAAGTAGAAAGTGCTGATATCTTGATTGGTAAACCAGTTGATGCCGTAATTGTGCCAGAGTATAGAGCCGCCTTTGCCGACTTGCATGAAAGTGTCTGCCAAGGTAATAAGGGGACTTTGGAGTTTGAAATAGTAGGATGTAAAGGCACTCGCCGCTACATGGAAACTCATGCCGTACCACTACGTAACGAATCTGATAACACATTCATCCATTTGGCACTGACGCGAGATATAACCCAGCAAAAACAGGCAGAACAGAAAATTCGCGAACAAGCGGCGCTGTTAGATGTATCAACTGATGCAATTTTGGTGCGAAATATCCACAACCAAATCCTATTTTGGAATAAAGGTGCCCAGAGTCTATACGGCTGGAAAGCTGAGGAAGTTGTAGGTAAAAATGTTTTACAACTTTTATATAAAGATTCACCACAGCTAGAAGATGCTTACTTGAGGGTGATGAATACAGGTGAGTGGCGGGGTGAGTTGCATCAACTGACAAGGGAAGGCAAAGTAATTATCGTTGAAAGTCGGTGGACACTGATCCGAGATGATAATGGACAACCCAAATCCATTTTGAGTGTGAACACTGAGATTACGCAGCAGAAACAACTAGAAGCTCAACTTCTGCGATCGCAACGTTTGGAAAGTATCGGTACTCTAGCTGGTGGTATTGCTCACGACCTCAACAACATACTATCGCCAATTTTAATGTCAGTTCAAGTGTTGCAGAAGAAATTGCCCGATTCCCAGAGTCAGCAAATACTGCAAACTTTAGAAAATAATGTGAAACGCGGTGCTAATTTGCTCAAGCAAGTGTTATCTTTTGCACGGGGTATTGAAAGCAAACGGACAATTGTGCAAATTCAGCCTTTGATGGCAGAAATTGAGCAAATTATCGCTCAAACATTTCCCAAATCCATTAGTTGCCAGATAGATATCCCTAAAAATCTCTGGTATGTTCGTGGAGACATCACTCAACTACATCAGGTATTGATAAACTTGGTAATCAACGCCCGCGATGCTATGCCCAATGGCGGTATTCTTCGGATTGCGGCGGAAAATCTGGTGATTGGCGAACATTCTGCCCAGATAAATATAGATGCGAAAGTTGGTTCTTATATTGCGATCGTGGTGACGGATACTGGTATGGGGATGTCGTCAGAAGTCCAGCAACGGATTTTTGAACCATTTTTCACCACTAAAGAGGTAGGCAAAGGTACAGGTTTAGGACTTTCTACGGCGTTGGGTATTATTAAGAATCACGGTGGTTTTGTCAATGTTTACAGTCAAGTAGGCAGAGGTACTCAATTTACAGTCTACTTGCCTGCCTCAATATCTAAAGATATACATTCGCTGTCTCCAGAGTTGGAATCAGTTACAGGAGATGGTTAATTGATTTTGCTGTTGAAAGTATCACAAACTGCAATAATTCTATCAACCAAAACTTTCTGCCCACGTTGGAAATGAGAACAGTCTAACTTAGTCCTCAGCCGGAAGTTTAACAAGTCATAGCGAGGTGAACCATCTGAATGACTTGCCCTTGGTGGGATATCGAGTGCTTCGATTGGACAACCGCCAATTGTAGAATCTGGAGTCACCCTAAAACTAAAGCCTGGTAATTCAAGGTGCTTCACTACAATGTTCCGTAAACGACGAGAATGGTGAATAAGAAGCTCTACCTCAACTTCGATAGCAGTTATAAACTCCATGATTTTGGGGAAGTAAGTATTAAAAAGGTTGAATAGTTATGGATAATTTTTGAAAAAAAGTAAGTTTTTGATTATTAAAAACTTGCCAAATCGCTAGAGGTTAGCAGGTTTTCTAGGTTAATAGAAATAAAAAATATCAGTTAATATGATATGCCGTTATCACTATTCTCTTATCTGGACTATATATGGACTCGACCCTTAGGTATTCGTTATGAATCCACCATACTTTTATTCTATTAGACTGTGCAGGTGCGCTACCTGAGATTGAATATCCTGCCTGAGTCATTAAAGTTTCAAAAGTATTTGAATCGAGAACCGCACAATTAAAAGCTGTTAGTCCCTGTATTTGATGTTTGTTTAGGGTCATAGCTACCCTGGTAAGTCGTAAAAATTCTATATCCTGGTAATACTAAAGCAATTCCAGTGTTGCTGTGAATTTTACCTGGATATTTATAGGGAATATCATCTGGCACGCTTCCACCAATGCGAATACTAAAACCAAGTAGCCATATATACAAACCAGGTAATAGTAAATCCATACTATATGTAATAGCTCTCATTGCTTCATTTTCTTTGAAAGAAGCAGAATTTCTAGCTATAGCGAATTTTTTAGAGATATTTTTTAGGTTTGTGTTTCCTAACATGGTCTTAATTTCAATCCCCAATAGGGATTTAGTAAGTTTCAAGCGTATCCCTATGACGGATAAGGTGTTTTGCAACGTTGACCCGCTATGTTAACCAAGGGTTTCTCTAACTGTTTCAATCTCTATCAGTGATAAGGTGTTTTGCAAATTTTGCAAAGTCTGAACTTTGAAAGCTTTGCTATTTTTGGGTTTTAAGCTTTAGTTGCGCGGATGTGTACATAATAGCAAAGTTTTCAAGCTCTTGTAAGAGTGTCAAGTCTTTAAAAGACTTATACCGCAAGGTGTGCGACAGTTAATTGAGTGGGGCTTTTAAGAGCGTTTTTACCATCAGGCAAAAATTAGCGATCGCCCAGTAACAATGAGAACAAGACCTTTAAACGGTTAACTTCTACCTGTGTTTCTGCTACAGTACGCCCTAAGCCATTTCGCTCTGTTGGGCGTGTGCAGACGTTCCAAAATTCAATCACGTTTTGCGATACAATGTGGAACTTTGTTTGAGCTAAACGCACGTGAGTTTAAAAGTGAGAAAAATCAAACTACTGGCTTTGATATTAATTAGTTTAGCAATGGTGTTGTGGTTTAATTTGCGTTTTTCAACACCGTCAATACCCACTATTGCGGCTTCACCACCAAAAACTATCCGCTACTTCGATCGCACTTTGCCCCAAAGCATCGCTCACGTCGTGTTGATTCCAGCTAATAGCAAATTTTTGGTGACTCCTGCACTATCACAGAAGGTAGCCACTGTAGAGGAATTTGCCCAAAAGTATCAAGCCGTAGCTATTTTGAATGCAGGCTTTTTTGACCCAGCCAACAAAAAAACGACATCTTATGTTGTCCGACAAGGAAAGTTGATAGCCGATCCCAAGGAAAACGAGCGGCTGGTGAACAATCCCAACTTAAAATCTTATTTGGGTCAAATATTCAATCGCTCAGAATTCCGTCGCTACTTATGCGGGCAAACTACCCACTATTCTATTGCCCTACACAATCAGTCACCACCAGCAGGTTGTCAGTTAGTTGATGCTATCGGTGCTGGCCCGCGCCTATTACCAGAACTGACTTTAGAAAAAGAGGGCTTTGTAGATAATGCCAATAAACGAGATGCACTTGGCAGCAATCAACCCAACGCTAGAACTGCCGTAGGTATCACCCTTGATGGCAGCGTTATTTTAGTTATGGTGGCTCAAAAACCCTCGGCTCCCGCAAACTCTGGAATATCTTTGCCAGCATTAGCTGACTTGATGAAAACTCTTGGAGCCGAGCAAGCGATGAATTTGGATGGAGGAAGTTCGTCTTCGCTTTATTACAACGGGAAAACCTTTTACGGAAAGGTTGATTTAGAGGGAAATTCTATCAAGCGTCCTGTGAAGTCGGTTTTGCTGGTTCAAGAAAAGTAAAGTATCGATTCAGTAATCAAAAACCTTAACCCAAATGCCATCTGTTGCTCCAAAGTAAGAAAATTCAACCCTTAATTTCTGATTAATATTTAGCACAGCTATATCAATGCTTTTGAGAGACATTACTTCGTAACTCTCTTGCGCGGTTGTAGTTCTAGTCAATCGCTATAACTGGTGGGTTCAACAATAACTTTTCCGTCTGGCATAGTAGTGTTGCGGAAAAAAGTGCGCCAATACAGACTGTTTGCGTCGTCAACCTTAACCCCAGTCAGATTAGCTCCAGTAAAGTCAACTCCTTCCATATCGGCATAAACCAAGTTAGCTCCCCTCAAGTCGGCATAACTTAAGTCAGCACTTCGCAAGATAGCGCGGTAAAGATTGGCATCACTCAAGTTGGCTCCTCTAAAGTTGACACCACTCAAAGTACATTCTGACAAGTTAGCTTCACTCAAGTTGGCATTAGCTAAATGAGCCGGATATTTGAGCTGTTTAAGAACTTCATGATGAGTCAAAATAATTCCACGCAAATCCTGACCCTTCAGATCAGCGTGACGCAAAACGATACCAGGGAACCTTCTCTCTCTGAGAGCGTAGCGTCTGAGGAATTCTTGGGTACTAATCACTCTTATGGGGTCATTTTCAATACTGCTGTCTGGCATGATGGTGTGGCAGAATAAAGTTTCTTCGCTGTTAATACCACTCAGGTTAGCTCCCATCAAATTGGTGTCAGTCAAGTTAGCTTGGCTCAAGTTAGCACCCATAAGGTTGGCATCTCTCAAGTCAGCCGCAGTCAAGTTGCAGTATTTCAATTCAGCCCCAGTCAGGTTAGTATCTCTCAAATCAACATTAATCAAATAAGCAACGCTTAAGTCAGCCTCTTCCAAATTAGCACCCCTTAAATTGCCATTGCTCAAATCGCTATGACGCAAATCAATAGAGTACAGGTTAGCCCTACTCAAATTGATCTCAATTAAATAAGCCTCTTCTAATGAGACTCCTTTGCTCAAATCAACTCCGCTAAAATTTCGCTTTCCAGCAGCATACCATCTGAGTATTTCTTCAGCATCCATACTTTAGGCACTGATTTTATTTACACCATTAACCATACCGTATTTTAATTAGGTCTATTTGTTCGGTTCAAGTTGAGGGTTAAGCCACAACCACGCGATTAAGGTGAACAACTGCGGGCTGCTGAAAGATATTCTTCTATCATCCTGGGTAGTCCGTTCTGGACAACCTCTACGAGAAAAATATGAGACTTGCAAAAGTCCTAGTTGAACTATACCTATCTACTGGTAGATTTTTGCCATATCCTCAATTCCTGAATCCGAATTGAGTCACAATAATAATAGGCAATCATTGAAGGTGCTTTTATGCTTCGTCTAACTCAAATTATTCGGAACTTGTTCCTTCGTATTGAAGGCTTGTTTGGTGTTTTATTCCAAAGTATTTCTAATTTTTTCGGAAATTTATTTGGTTTTTTTGCCAAGCTTTTCGGATTCTCTGAGTCTGGTTATTTCTTGGAATCCGATGGGGCGCAAGGCGTAAATCAAGTTTCAACTAAACAGCCCATTGAAACGAATCGGGATAACACTACTAAAATTCCTGCCCCTAACCGCCGTCGTTCTAATGCCAAACTTGATGACTATTACCTCAACATGGCTCGTGATGTAAAAAAGAAATGAAAAAAGCCATCAATTCGAGGGTTAAGTTTAGTAATCAACTGTTCCACCTTTAACTTGCATAATTAGGGTGGGCAACACTTTAGCATCAGCGCTACTTTCGTAACGCTCAGTAGAGGTCAGCAGAATGCTGTCCACCCTAAAATATTTTAATTAAATTTAGATATACTAATTATATCTAGAACAGTTTACCAATAACTAAATGGTGTTTTAGATTTTCAGAAAAATCATCTAGCTACAATTAATGAATCTGTATGTGCGTTGGCTATCAAAAACCGCAGGATCGCACCTTTGACAAAAATTTTGTCCAGTTTGAGGCTGGACAATAGCTAGAAATATTTTTGAGCTTGAATATTTACTTGGTTTTTAACTTACCAAATCAACTAAAGCGTTGCTTTGGAAGCGGACTATAGATGAAACTGAGCAACCGCGATAATTCTCAGAGGTGAATACTGATAGTGTGATATTGGCTTGACCTGGATCTAAAATGCGTTTTACCTTGCAGGTTTGCATTTTATTGTTGCAGTAAGCAATAATGCGATCGCCAGCCTTGACTTCCAACGCTTGAATTTTCAATTAATACCAACCTTGCCAGGAATTTGCTTTGTTAAAGAAAAAATATATTGCTATATCTCAGTCGCTTAACAATAACAATGTTCCTTTAGAATAGCACAAAAAATTAAGGATATCAATGCTATCAATTTAATCTTGGTAATGTCAAGTTTATTCATGCTGCAAATACTAGGGCAGAAGGTAGGAGGCAGAAATTTATCTGTTGCTCTCAACCCTATCTAACTCCAAGCCACCAAATCGTTCGCGCAGCAGAGTATTTGTTGAAATTCAGATGTAGGGAAACCTCTATTCCAAAGAAGTTGGAGCAAAATTTTTTTGAAGACAACTTTTTCTCTCGATGTTTTTGTTACAATCATTGAAATTTTTACCTAAAAATACCACTATGGCTTTATACGCTGAATTACATAGACATCTAGGCGGCTCGGTCGTACCACGAGTTTTATGGCGATATTTCGAGCGGCATTCTTCGGAGTTAATTTCCCGCTTTGCTGACTATTCAGATTTTGAAGATTTTTATACCCGCCCACGTAACACCCTAGACGAGTATCTAGAATTACACACCTTGGTAGAAAGCGTGCAAACTGTGGAGACTTTGCCTTATTTTATCTATCGCTTGGTGCGTGGTGCTTACATATTTGAAAATTTGGCTTATCTGGAACTGCGCTACACTCCTTATTTGCGGACACCTGAGCATCTGAGTCAATCTGAAAGAATTGACAAGATGGCAGAAATTGTCCGAGTCGTAGGGCTTGCCAGCCAGCAGCCAGAATATCCGATTGTTACTAGCCAAATTCTCTGTATGCATACGCGCCTACCTTATGAGGTGAATAAGGCGATTGTTGATTTGGCGGCGCAAAATAAACAGTATGTCTGTGCAGTAGATGTAGCCGGAGGTGATAGTTATTACGCCGATCGCTTAGAAGAATGGATTAGCTTATATGATTATGCGCGATCGCTGGGCGTTAACACCACGGGACATCTATATGAAACCACCGCTGGTTGTTACCCAGAACTGTTACCATATTTGATGCGGATTGGTCACGGCATTCAAATTCCCCTACTATATCCAGAGCTACTTAATGATGTGGCTAGACGCGGGCAATGTTTGGAGGTTTGTCCGACAACTTACCTAAAAACTGGAACTTTGCAAGATATACGTCAACTCAAATTAGTTTTTGACCGTTGTCTTGATGCTGGAGTTGATATCGCTATCTGTACTGATAATGCTGGATTGCACAATGTGCGTCTACCGTTTGAGTATGAGAATCTATTGACTTACAACATTATTAGTTTTGAACAACTACAAGCTTGTCAAGATGCAGCTTTCCGTCATGCTTTTGCTTGGCCTTACAGTCAACCTCCTGCATCACTGTTGAACGGTTTGCTCAAACCTGAACCTCCGCAATTTGTGGCGATCGGGGATAGTAATTAAGATAGTTAGCGAACTTTGTACTTCGCTTTTATCTTCATGGTCAAAGTTGGGTTGAATAGGGATAAGTAAAATTTACCATTTTTCCCTATTCATTCAACAAAGCCACGACCAACTATTTACTGCCGAAAAAACTATACTCTCCAGGTTGTCCAAAATCACTAAATAACCCACTGATCCTAAGTACCGCTGCGTTCTGCGAAACATTAGCGCTGTAAACTTGGAAGGCAGAATTATTCAAATTTCGGATAAAATGGATGCGACCACTGAATGGACAGTAAAAGCCTTTTGTAATCGGATTACCAAATATGCTGCCTGTGATTGATCTACAGTTGCCAGTTGTGGCTTGATTTGTAATACTCAGAGTCCCAGTACTATTATTAGCATTCACACTCCAGTTTCCTACCACACTGGTTGGCCAACCATCTGCAAAAGCTGCTTGAGAAAACACGATAGGACTCAAGGCTATCAAACTCGATGATAAAACAGGAATTAGTTTCATTAGAATCATCTCCAAAACTAAAGTAAACGGTCTGTTTATAAATTACGCCCTAAGTATTGCAACTATAATTGGTGGAGTTACTTCCCTGATTAAAGCTCTAAAATCTAGCTAATCTCAAAATTGCACATTTGGGCTAACAGCTAAATTCTGAATTAATTAGACCATGATTAGCACAATCTAAGCAATTCTTAACCTGATATCTTGCATCTAGCAATTTAAAGGGTAATTAGTACAGAATAATTCTGCTTAACACAAGCGATGACGCAACTTTTCAAGTCTGGGTTATATTGTTTGTTTGTCGCTATAAATTTAGTTGTCACAAAGCAAGCATTCATGCGATCGCCTTCGGGAAACCGCTAGATTGAATTAACTAGTTATAGTTTTTATAATACGCTTGAGTTATAATTATCAGTTTATCTAGTTTTCGGTTTAACCGAACCGTATTGGCAATCGCACACGAAGCCGATTCAGCAAAGACCAAATGAAATGTAGTCATCTGGTGGCACAAGTAACGCAAGGTTAAAACTGGGAACAGCCGAGCCGTTGAGTTTTCTTTACAAAGAATAAAAATTTTTGTTGAGGTGTGAATAAAATTCCTTATTCTATATCAGTAGTCGGCAGTTCGCCTACACTATAATTTATGGCATCTACTATTCAAGCTCTACCAACAGAAGTTGTATATCTCATTACAGCTGGAGAGGTAATCGACTCTTTAGCCTCTGTGGTGCGGGAATTGGTAGAAAATTCCCTAGACGCAGGTGCAACGCGAATTGTGGTTTCTCTGTGGCCGCAGCAATGGCGAATTCGGGTGGCAGATAATGGCTGTGGAATGAACCTAGATGATTTGCAACAAGCAGCCACAGCCCACAGCACTAGTAAAATTCGCTCTAGTGCCGATTTGTGGAAAATTAACAGTTTAGGGTTTCGTGGTGAGGCGTTGCACAGTTTAACGACTCTGGCAGAGTTGGAAATTTTGAGTCGTCCTCTGGGCGGAAATTTAGGATGGCGGATAATTTATGGCGATGGCGGGAAAGTTGTACAAGTTGAAGCAACTGCGATCGCACCTGGTACAGTAGTTACAGTTTCTCATCTTTTCGGTAATTGCTCATCTCGTCGTCAGGGATTACCCACAACAGCACAGCAAATGAAAGCTGTGCAAGCCACAATTCACCAAATCGCCCTCTGTCATCCCCGCGTCACCTGGCAGATTTGGCAAAATGACCGTCAATGGTTCACCATTTGTCCTGCTGCCACAACTGGACAACTACTACCGCAGATTTTACCGCAAGTGCGACAAGGTGACTTGCAAGAAGTAAAACTCGAAATACCCAACCCACTAAACTCAGAACTCCTAACTCCTCACTCTTCACTCCTCACTCCCCACTCCCCACTCAGCACTCAGCACTCAGCACTTACCTTAGTGGTAGGATTACCCGATCGCTGTCATCGTCATCGTCCAGATTGGGTACGTGTAGCCATTAACGGCAGGATGGTGCAGACGCCGGAACTAGAGCAAACGATATTATCAGCATTTCATAGAACATTACCACGCGATCGCTATCCAATTTGTTTCTTACATCTTGCCATTTCCCCCGATCAAATCAACTGGAATCGCAATCCAGCAAAAACAGAAATTTATCTCAACGAAATCATTTATTGGCAAGAGCAAATTACCCAAGCAATTAACCAAGCACTCAGTATCTCTTCTAACAATCTCAAAGAAGCTGTTCACACAACACGAGTTAGTAAATTACTCAAAGCCGCAGAAGCCAAAGGCGGTTACAATTTCAATCCTCAAAATCCCAACGAAAATCCCAAAACTCCTAACTCCTTAAAAGCTGTCGCTCAAGTTAGCAATACTTATATTGTGGCGGAACATCCAAGTGGTATGTGGTTAGTAGAACAGCACATTGCCCATGAGCGAGTTTTGTATGAGCGATTATGCGATGATTGGCAACTTGTCCCCGTCGAACCGCCAATAATTCTTTATCAATTATCGCCAGCGCAAGTATTGCAACTGCAACGCATCGGTTTAGAAATAGAACCCTTTGGCGAACAACTTTGGGCTGTCCGAAACATCCCTGCACCTTTACAACAGCGAGACGACTATGCAGAAGCAATTTTAGAACTTAGTTGGGGAGGCGATTTACAAACAGCCCAAGTAGCTGTCGCCTGTCGCAGTGCAATTCGTAATGGTACACCGATGAATCAACAAGAAATGCAGATACTTTTAGATAATTGGCAACGCACTCGCAACCCTCGCACCTGTCCCCACGGACGGCCAATTTATTTATCTTTAGAAGAATCAGCTTTAGCTCGGTTTTTCCGGCGTAATTGGGTCATTGGAAAAAGTCATGGAATTTGATGTTTTTGGCAAGACATTACAATAGCTGTAAAAAATGTATGAATTACCCCGACATCAAAAATGAATTTTTGGGATATTTACGGTATAATTCCGAATTAGATTGGTATGAAAGCCAAGTTGTATTCTTTGAAACACAACTTACAATTAATATTTCAACAGACGATAATGATAAGGTTAAGTCAGCCTTGGACAGAGCTAGTAGTGTTGTACAAAAGGTGAAGCATTATGATAAAATGGCACAAGAATATGCTGTTCAACAATTGCTAAAGCTTAAGAATGAGACATGGCTTGATGAAGGTGAGACATTAACATCTGAGGAGTTCAAAACCAGAATGACGCTTGAAGGATTGATCTTTTTTCCAGATGGTGAAGCAGAGTTCTACTATAACGATGGAAACCTATTTTTTGGACACTGTATTCTTATTAAAATGGATAAACATGATTGCTTTGTAGATGCTAGTATTCATGGTTAATTGAAAAGGTAAGTTTTTAGGAACTAACACTTTCAGATTTTACGCCATAAAAAACCCCACTAACTTATAGAAAGTGGAGCAATTAGTGTTAAAATTTTAAGTGGGATTTGAGGTAAATTCTAATTTACTCTTTTTTGGTACTTCACCATCTCTTCAAAGGACAAAAAACACCTTTGATATTAATTCACAAAAATTCTAATACATATAGATTTCTCATAGGGGCATGGCGCAATGCCCATACGTGTTAACTTAAGCTCAAATGCTTATTCTACAGGCGTTTTACCCCCCTTAATCCCCCCTTATAAAGCAGGGCTGTTTCATTCCCAAAAGAGCTTTAAAAATCAAGGGTTCTAGCAATTAAAAATTAGTTATTTTGTTACTAGCGTGCCGATGAAACCAACTATTTTACTGATATTTCAGTGCTTAAATATTCATCTCTTCGTCACGCTTACTTACAATTTTCTTGCTAACCATCTTGACAAATCCTGTTTGAAATGGAATGAATCAGCCCTGCCTTATAAAGGGGGGAAACAAGAAAATCCAGTTCCCTCCCCAATCCATCGGGGAGGGTTGGGGTGGGGTAAAACCCAGATTTATCAAGCAACAGCGTTTTGCTTAGGCTTTCGCGCCGGACGCTTGCGATCGCTTCGACGAACGCCTCCTGCCATTTTGTACTCATCGCTATTCTTGCCATACTTTGCAGCTACACTCAGTAACATGTGTTCTGTTAGTTCCATTAGCGACTTTTCGGTAACTTCTAAGGCTTCCTGAGTCATATCCACGGTGGAGAGGCTTGAGTTATAAGCTTCCAACTTATCTTGTGTTGTTTTGATAAGGGTTGCAAAGGCATCAATTGTTACCCCATTCCCTAAGTCTAAGGTGGGACTGATCGATTTCAAAGCCGCAATCCGACGCTGCGCTCTATCAATTACTTTAGACCCGCGTTTTAGACGTGACATAAATCACCTTTCTTTTATTAATAATGCGCCAGGATAAAAACTGACTTCTACCCTGGACTCTACAGCACTAAGATAAACAGAATTAGGGTTACTTGACACCCGCATTATTCAGTATAAAACGACTTATTTATTACAAATATCTAAAATAGTTTTACGTAAATTCTTGTAGGTTGCCCGAATTCGATAAACGACTACCCGAATTCGATAAACGACTACCCGAATTCGATAAACGACTACCCGAATTCGATAAACAAGTACCCGAATTCGATAAACAAGTACCCGAATTCGATAAACGAGTACCCGAATTCGATAAACGACTACCCGAATTCGATAAACGACTACCCGAATTCAATAAACGAGTACCCGAATTCGATAAACGACTACCCGAATTCAATATAGGAACTTATAGCAATCTTATTTGAGTTGTGAGAATTTTTGTTATGGTCGTCCTTGGTCAGTTGTGATTACAAAGGACAAATGACTAATGACATCTTCACGACTAATCTATGTAAAAATACTTAAAAACCTATTGACAAGTATAAAATAATACTACAAATTAAAATAAGAAAGGCGATCGCGGACTCTTGGCCGAGGGCGATCGCCTTTCATTTAACCCCTACAATTGGAGTCAACTACGATGATGACACAATCAAAAAAGTTCGCCAAATCACAACAAAAGCAGTATTTACCTACTCAAGACAACAACGCGCCCCTTTTGAATCTATTTGAGCAAAAGCCATTGCCAAAAAGAGAACCGATTAAACATTTATTGATTGGTTCACCAAAAGCCGTTACTAGCACAATTCACTTGTTGCAAGTTCTTGGCTATGCCAACGTCGGTGATTGGAGTACCCTGCTACCAACAGGTAATCCACATGAAGTTATGAGTATTTTAAGCCGTCAGATTTTGATGCAATAACTCAGTCAAACACTATCTAGTCCCCTCCCCTTTATAAAGCTACAGTGTATACACAAGTCTGAAATAGCTGAGTAACCAAGGTTTTACCCCACCCTAACCCTCCCCGTATGTATTGGGGAGGGAACTAGAATTGTTTTTTCCCCCCTTTCCAAGGGGGGATTAAGGGGGGTAATTCGACTTGTGCGTACACCATAGCCTTTATAAGGGAGGGTTAGGGTGCAATACAGTTGATTTAAACTTTTTTTCTAAAGAAAAAATATAGTATTCCTCGTATCGATTTTGTTGTATTTTAATTTTGAATTGTAATTACCTTAACTGTTAATAATCCGTTCCACCGCAACAGAAATATCTGGAAATGCCAGAGGTTGAATTGTTCCCGCAGTGAATGTCAATTTTGTTGCGTACTCTCTATCTAAGATTTCTCGAAACAACACTAAATAAAGCTTTTTGAGATTTACAACCCAATACTCTAAAATACCTGCTTCTGCGTAGATTTTGCTTTTTATCTCTAAATCTTTTTCTAAACTGGAGTTAGCATACTCAATCAACCAGAAAATATTTTCTGAATAGGGATGATGCTCTCGATACTCGCGTCCTAAACGTTGGACAATGGCAATATCTGGTTCTGGTTCCGAGTCGTTGGGTAAGTTGATAGGCTTGGCTTCACGAATTTTGGCGCGTTCAGCCAATAACTTTGCTAGATACTCCCCAGCTTCATCACTACAATAAGCATGGGGTTCCCCTTCCGGCGACATTTCGACAATTTCCCCCTTAAGTAGTTCTACTTTGCGATCGCTCAAAATGCCAGCATCAATCATGCGGTGATATTCGTCAATCGTCCACTTAGCAACAATAACAGTCATGACGATTGATTCCTCCCAATGATTATTGATATTTCCCCATCTTAAACGTATTTCAAAGCAAGCCGCTAGCGCGTATGTACCCGTGTAGCTAAGACTTCCAATCTAAAACCAATTTTTTAGTAATTTACCCTTTCAAATATTACACTAACAATACAAAAACTCCACTTTCTCAAAGTAAGTGGAGTAATTAATAGACTTCTTGCATAAGTCGGGAAAAGGGGAAGGGGAAAAAGTTCTGTATTGTCCCCTTCCCCTTTAACCTTTACCCTTTTCCCCCTCTTGCAAAAAGCACAAATGCCAAGAGGTTTAATGTTTAACTATGATTAACGAATCATCGCTAATCTAGTATTTTTCTTTTCAGTCCAAAAAGGTAAGTTAATCTAAAGCTTTCTTAAGTTCGTCTTTAATGTTTTCTACAGTGTGAGTAACTTGGGCTTCAGCTTGCTTCGCTTGTCCTTCAGCTTTATCTTGTGGATTACCGGTTATTTCACCCACAACCTCTTGAACTTTCCCTTCAATATTTTTTGCAATAGCTTCTACTCTTTTTTCGGCACTCATGGTTTTTATTTCCAGCTTGTAGTTGATTGACCTATTACCTAAACTAACAATAGTGTATTATTTATGACTTCCATCAACCGAGAGAAGAATTTTTTAGATTATGTATCTTAAGATAGATACGGGGTGTGACAGAACACCCTCCAATACGGTTCGGTTAAAGGGGAAAGGGGAAAGGGTAAAGGGGAAAGGGGAATAAAAAACCTTTAACCGCAAACCCATTCCCCTTTTCCCCAAACCCTATTCTGATTTCAAAATGCTTATCCGAACAGTATTAGAACACCCTCCTTGGAAAATCTGAAAATATTATAAATTTGCGGTGTTCAGCTCCCCAACTTCGTAAAAGTTGCCGGGGATCTAACTTTTCACGAAGAATTTAGGGCTGCTATATGCACCTTCATAGAGAATTAGTGTAAGTCAAAGCAAATTTTCAACAAAAGGAAAGTAAAGGAGTGCCAACAAAAAGTCAAAAAAATGTCTGGAGGAGTGAGATTAATGACATCATTCGAGGTGCTTGCGGAGGTTTTTTATTTGGCATACCCTTGCTGTACACAATGGAGGTTTGGTGGATTGGCTCGTTGGCAAAAGCACAATTTATCATGACGGCGATCGCATTAATGTTTATTGTGGTTTACTTGCTCAATTACACAGAAGGCTTTCGGAAACGCAGATATACAGGCCTCGCTCATCAAGCCGTAATGGATACTGTAGAAGCGATCGCGATCGGCATAGCTTGTTCTACCTTTATACTATTACTATTGCAGGAATTGACACCAGAAACCTCCCTAAAGGAATCTTTAGGTAAAATCATCTTTGAAAGTGTGCCCTTCGCTCTCGGTGTAGCATTAGCGAATCAGTTTTTGGGAGAGGCTGAAAACAGCAATGGAAAAGGACAAGGAAGCGATCGGGAAAATAGCGCAACCAAGAACAAAGGTGATGAGTTACAGGCCACTTTTGCTGATGTGGGTGGAACCCTGATTGGTGCAACCATAATTGCATTTAACATCGCTCCCACAGATGAAATTCCTATGCTTGCAGCCGCAACCTCTCCACCTTGGGAGTTGGCAATGATTGCCGCATCTTTGCTGATTTCTTATAGCATTGTATTTCAGGCAGGTTTTTCTAACCAGCAAAAACGTAAAGAGCAAAAGGGAATTTTTCAACGACCATCGAGCGAAACCATTATGTCCTACCTAGTATCATTGCTAGCAGGTGCTTTTATGCTGTGGTTCTTTCAAAAATTAACTTTTAGCGACCCCTGGACAATGTGGTTAGATCGCACATTGATACTGGGTTTACCCGCAACTATTGGTGGTGCAGCCGGAAGGTTAGCAATATGACTCAAACAGAACAACAACCAAAGCGCTCAATAGCTGAGTGGATAACATTCAGCATCGCTTCATTCATCCTAGCAATCATTGTGATTCTAGTAGGCTACACTTGGCTGAACGAAAAAAATCAACCTCCCATCCTTTCTGTCACTAAAAAACAAACAATTCGAGAAATTAATGGTCAGTTTTATGTTCCTTTTGAAATTGTGAATAATGGAGGAGATACAGCTGAGTCAGTTCAGATTATGGCTGAGTTAATGATTGACGGCAAAGTTACAGAAACAGGAGAGCAACAGATCGACTTTTTATCTAGTGGGGAAAGTGAAGAAGGTGCATTTATATTCAGCCATAACCCGCGCCAAGGTCAGTTAAATCTACGTGTTGGTAGCTATAAATTGCCATAGGGGACTGACAAATAAAAAAAATACCTTACAATATTGCATAATCTATTTGTTGGAAGTATACCCGAACTCAACCCTCACCCCACTTGCTTTCATCGTGGGAACGCTAAGAGCGAACAAGCAGGGCATTGCCTGCTTAACGCAGTGGGCTAAGAGTTGAGTTTGCGTGTGCTTGTTGCGTGGATGAGATATTTCTTTACCTGACGTTGACGTAGCCTCTTTCTCCGACACGCTGTTCGCGTTCGTAGAGAAGTTGAAATCTGCTGTAGGAGTCCTATATTTTATTGCTTGCCTATATTTTCAACACGATAGCGCCCGCATTCTGATAACCTTGAAGAAATAAAATAATTTAAAAAAATAAATAATCGCATTTTTATTTCACCAGAGATATAAAATATGATTAACTGTTTTGAGGTAGATTTCATCAGAAATTTATAATTTTGAGATTTGTACTATGTCAGTATTACAAATATCAAGTACGTTTGATATAAAAAGTATCAAGGAATATTCTATATCTATTATTATTGATATTCCTAATGATGATTTATTGACAAAATACTAGTAATGACGACCGAATTTCTGCTCGTGGAGGCAATGACAATATCTCTGCTAGTCTGAGAAATAATTTAATTGATGGTGGAGAGAGGACAATAACAAGTTAACTGGTAACGATCGCCAATAAAACATTTAAGCTCAGTCGGGGCACTCTCTCGATCTGAGCAAGGCATTGTTTCATCATGAATATTTAATTGTTGCATTTTGATGATATTATCTTAAAAAATTCAGGAGAAAAGCTTGTGGGAGTTACAATAGATCGATTATTTAAGTTATCTGTAAAATATTTTTCAGCGATCGCAGTCATAATAACGGTTCTCCCATTACCAGTTAAAGCCGCTACATTTTTAGTAACTGAGCGCGCTGGTTTAGGAGGCAACGATCGAGTTAATTGGGAAAGTTTAGGTAAAGTATTTAATCCCTCTGCTCCTGATTTTTCGGCTTTTTTACCTAACTCTTTTTCAGCAACATCGCAACGTGGTTTAGGCTTGGATATAAATATAACTCCAACTAATAAGCCTCAAATTACTCCACCATTTGTTTTTCAAACTTTACCTTCACCTGGCATTCGGAGTAACTTCGGTCTAGGTGATTTTATTCTCTTCGGAGGTATAGATCCAACAGGTTTTATCCCTCTTCCTCCTGGTACTCCCGATCCTGGAACTAAGGGGAACGGCGGGCCTTTTTCGATTAGTTTTGCCCAGCCAGTTTTTGGCGCTGGAACTCAGATAGCTGTAGACACTAGTAAATTAAAAATTGAAAATTCGATCGCCGCTTTTGATAACGCTAATAACCTGTTGGGTACTTTCTCCGTTCCAAATATTTCGTCCTTAGCATTAGATAATTCGGCAGTATTCTTGGGGATTCGTAGTGATACTGCAAACATCTCACGAGTTGTTTTTAGCAGTTCTGCTCCACAATACGGCTTGGCTATTAATCAGGTAAGTATTCTTGCAGTTCCCGAACCAACTTATACCTTAGCAATATTAGCTTTTGGAGTTTCAAGTGCTGTTTTGAAACGACGTAAACATACTTGATACTCCTACAGCATCGAAATAGCTTTCATTTAATAAGTTAGAGATTTCGGACATACTCAAACTTATGTAAGTACGTAACGTAAGTTCCAGACAATTCTTGTCTTTAACCAAATTTAAGTCAATGTTATACAAAGAATTAGAAAACATCATAGACGTTAAGATACAAAAAGCCATACGGAAGCACGAAATTATAGTTGCTTTTATTAGTAGTATTATTGGCTTGATTTTTATCACGGGTTTGTTCCATGCTATTTTGCTTAACCACACTGAAATTCAAACATTTTGTATGTACTAGACTTCTTGCAGAAGTGGGGAAAAGGGTAAGGGTAAAAAGGGAAAGGGCTAATAAAAACCCTTTTCCCTTTAACCTTTTCCCTTTCCCCCCTCTTGCAAAAGTTACTTTTGCAAGAGGTCTACTGATTACTGTTTGTAATTAATAGATTTTTACAATAAAACGTTCTCGGATGTCTTTACAACTAATCCAAATTAGACATCTTTTTTATAAAATGGAATTGTACAGATGGAGAGTAAAAATAATCGCAGGGCTATATTCGTCTTATTTTTGACTGTATTTATAGACTTGCTCGGCTTCGGAATTATTCTGCCGATACTGCCTTTGTATGCCGAACAATTTGGTGCAAAACCTAATGAAGCGACTTTACTTGTAGCTATTTATTCTTTAATGCAGTTCTTATTTGCACCATTATGGGGCAGATTTAGCGATCGCTACGGTCGCCGTCCGATTTTATTACTGACTTTATTCGGTTCGGTAATTGCATACGCAGGCTTAGGTTTTGCCAACTCCCTATGGATTTTGTTTATTGCTCGTAGTCTAGCGGGGATTATGTCAGGGAATATTGCCACTGCTCAGGCGTACATAGCAGATATTACCACGCCAACTAATCGAGCTCGTGGCATGGGTGTAATCGGCGCAGCTTTTGGTCTTGGGTTTATTCTCGGCCCAGCGATTGGAGGTCTTTTAATCGGGTCAGATCCGAACAACGCTAACTTTCATCTACCGTCGTTGTTTGCAGCTGGATTATCTTTATTAGCATTTCTGTGTGCTTTGATATTACTTCCAGAATCTCTAAATTCTGAGACTAAAGCCAAAATCCAACTTCATCGCCACCGTCAGCAATCGCTAAACTTGTTACAGTTGTCACAGCGATCGCAGTTTTGTGTACTTGTTGGCATCTACTTTTTAGTCACCTTTGCTGTTGCAGCTATGGACTCTACATTAGCTTTATGGTCTAAGCAGCAATTAAATTGGGGTGCTCAACAAGCTAGTTATCTTTTTGCCTTCATGGGGATTGTTAGCACAATCATTCAAGGAGGACTAATCGGATTCCTCAAGAAACAATTAGGTGAAATCAAGTTACTTATCTTAGGAATATTAGGATTAGGTTTAGGATTACTGTTAATTGGATTCTCGCAAAGCTTAATTTTATTATTAGTCGCCACCACACTTGTGGCATGGGGAATTAGTGTCAGCCAACCAATATTAAACAGCTTAATTTCCCAGATGACATCCCCAGAAGAACAAGGACAAATATTAGGAATTGCCAGTTCTTGCTCTGCATTGGCACGCATCGCCGGGCCAACGTGGGCAGGGGTGAGTTTTATGAAATTTGGAAGTTCTGCTCCTTTTTCGAGTGGAACTTTAGTAATGGTAGTAGCTTTGACTCTTAGTTTGCGAGTAACTAAAAGCGCATCTGAGCCAAAAACAGAACGTATCGCCTAAAAATCTAAGTCTGAATTACGAATTACGAATTACAAATTAATATGACAGGTCGCCGAGCATTATTTTTAGGCATATTTGTAAGTATCCTTCTCACCTACGCAATTTGGATCGGTGGGAGCATTCCTGCAAGCATCATCAAACTCCCCGACCAAGGATTAAACTGGTACTACTGGAAGCTTCCCCAACCAACCTTTTGGAGTCGAGCGACGGCTTGGGGCATGTACCTTGGGCATCAGTTTAGCATCTGGGCGTGTATATTGTGGGCGCAGCGATGGCTACGCCCGCCGCAGGCATCGCAGTTGAAATACAAATCGGCGTTGCATCCGATAAATTACCTCATGCTTGCCATCAATGGTGTATTCATCGCTTTACACTTTCTCCAAACATATATTTGGTACGATGCTCTCGCTCAAGATACTTCAATTTGGGCTTCTCAAGGTGCAGTTGTACTCTTACTAGTCTTCGTACTGATTTTAGAAACACCTCGACGCGGTTTATTTTTTGGTAATTCTGTTCCCTTCCATCAACAGTTTTTGCAAATTATCAAACTGTACCACGGCTATTTTTTCTCCTTTGCCGCTATCTACACCTTTTGGTATCACCCAATGGAAGCGACTTGGGGGCACTTAATTGGTTTTCTCTATATGTTCTTGCTTCTGCTCCAATCTTCCTTAATCTTTAACCGCACCCATGTAAACCGTTGGTGGACATTTACTTTGGAGGCTTCGGTGCTTTTACATAGTGTAATCGTGTCATTAATACTAGGACAAAGCAAGTGGCCCACATTTCTTTTTGGTTTTTTTGGCATTCTGGTACTTACTCAGCTTCACGGTTTACCTGTGGGTATCTGGACTAAACGTACTATCTACGGAGCCTTTTTAGTGAGTGTCCTAACCGTTTATGCACTGACTGAACGCGGCTTGGGCAGAATTTACGAAGTAACTTATATTCCTCTGATTGAGTTTGGATTAGTTGGTGCAATTTACTTAATCTTCCTACTGATCTTATGGACAATTTCTCATTTACCAGTCAAGACATAAACTTGCACATTTGGGATGCTCCCGCTTTACTCAGGCGATCGCTACGGACTTGTGTTCTGAACCAAGGGAAGGGACTTTTGTTCTGAACCAAGGGACTTGTATTTTGAACCACGCTCTAGTTTTGGTCAGCAGCATGAAGTTAGACAACTGCTAAATTATTCAAGCTGCCTTTGTAGCCACTAATCTCAATCACAGCATCCGTGAGGGCAGAGAATCCATTAGTGTTATCGTTGAGTGCCAGAAAAGTCTGCCCCTTATTGCCTTTACCAAGGGTAAAAGTTGCCGCACCTTTAGCTACAAAAGCAGTTGCAGTCAATATCTGTTGTATATCGAAAAGATTTAGACTCGCAACAGTGCCAAGTTGAACTAAATTAGCAGCGCTAACTGCATACAGCCCATCAATTTTATCTTGAGAAATGTTCAAGTCAGTTATTTTATCAAAGCTAGACAGCAGCGAATCACTCAGACTACTGAACACAAATTTATCAGCGCCACAATTGCCTGTGAGGATATCACGCCCAGCGCCACCATTGAGGATGTCATTACCATTACCACCAACTAGTTTGTCATTTCCGGCTAATCCAAAGAGTTGATCGTTGCCGTTTTTGCCGGAAATTTGATCGTTACCAGCCCTACCACTGAGTTGATCTGCACCCTTTCCACCGTTTAAAGTAATCTTTGGCACATTTCCTTCTGTAGTGTTTTTGTTGATTAATTGACCATTGGTATCATACAGATAAGTGGCAACTGCATCAGTAATGCCATCACTGTTGTTGTCAATATCTGCGGAAATTAGTTTGCCATTGCGATCATAGTTGAAAGTGGTAATCTCATCAGGGATGCCATCATTATTTTTGTCAACTACCTGTGCAGTCTGTTTGCCGTTAGCGTCGTAACTATAAGCGGTGACTTCATCAAAGATGCCATCATTATTTTTGTCAATTTTTTGTGATGTCAGCTTGCCGTTAAAATCGTAGCTGTAGATGCCAACTGCATCAATTACACCATCATTGTTGAAGTCATAGCTAGCGAATGCGCGTCCATAAGTAGAGATTATGACAAAATCAACTTTGCCGTCGCCGTTGTCGTCACGGCTATCGGATATCTGGTTGCCCTTGTCATCATAAGTATAGGTTTCGACATCATCAAGTTTGCCGTCGCCGTTTTTGTCAATGCTTTTGGATGTCAGGTTACCCTTGGCATCATAAGTAGAGGTTTCGACAGAATCAACTTTGCCGTCGCCGTTGTCGTCAATGCTTTTGGATGTCAGGTTGCCCTTGGCATCATAAGTAGAGGTTTCGACAGAATCAACTTTGCCGTCGCCGTTGTCGTCAATGCTTTTGGATGTCAGGTTGCCCTTGGCATCATAAGTAGAGGTTACGACAAAATCAACTTTGCCGTCGCGGTTGTTGTCAATGCTTTTGGATGTCAACTTGCCCTTGGCATCATAAGTATAGGTTTCGACATCATCAACTTTGCCGTCGCGGTTGTTGTCATAGCTCTCGGATGTCAGGTTGCCCTTGGCATCATAAGTAGAGGTTTCGACAGAATCAACTTTGCCGTCGCCGTTGAAGTCATAGCTGGTGGATGTCCGGTTGCCCTTGGCATCATAAGTATAGGTTGCGACAGAATCAACTTTGCCGTCGCCGTTGTCGTCACGGCTATCGGATATCTGGTTGCCCTTGTCATCATAAGTAGAGGTTTCGACAGAATCAACTTTGCCGTCGCCGTTGTCGTCACGGCTATCGGATGTCAGGTTGCCCTTGGCATCATAAGTAGAGGTTTCGACAGAATCAACTTTGCCGTCGCCGTTGAAGTCATAGCTGGTGGATGTCCGGTT